>NZ_CP092284.1:680408-1360816 GCF_023311895.1 Marinobacter sp. M3C | reverse complement strand
GATGTTGGCTCTAAGGTACGGGCTCCTCAAATGGACGAAGCGATGCATCAGGAACGTATTGAGGGCGGCCAGAAGGTGACGTGGCGCTGCCTGCTGGCTGATCTTCCCCATGGTGCGATGTTTCAAGTAGGCGGGGATAGTCATGCAGTATGCGATGGGGAAATACTGAAATGGAGCTTTGAAGGATACACTGCTTCAGAACGAGACAACCGTCTGATAACAGTAGATGTTTTGACTCCCCGTTCCGTGGTGAATATCTTCGCCAATGGCTTCAGGTCGGAGTTTCATCCAAGTGCGATCTCTTAAAATCGGACCAAGCGTATAGGAAGGCTTCGGGAATTATTTTTGTTAGCTAAGTGTAGTGACGAGGTAACTCTGATTGTAACGGTGGGCGGTTGCGTATTTGCAGAGTTCGTAAAGGGGCTACTGGTTTTGGAGCAGCGTTGAGAGGTCTAACGTCGGAGTAAGTGATAGAGGCTTGAACGAATTTTTCTGTGTTTTCTAACGGCACTGTAATACTCACTTCCTGCTTGATGCTGCCTGCTTTTTGAGCTGCCAATTCTATCAGGAAAGTGGTTTGGTTGGCTTACTGGGTTGTGCCAAATACTCAAAAATCGTTCCCCAATAAGCACCTTGTTCAGCAGCAAAGAAAAAGTTCAGATTTACGCCGCCCGCTGGCTCTGGTATTACAATAACTAACAATCCAATATGGATCCCGAAAGAATTACTCCTGAACAGGAACTGGCCACGGTGGCCTGATGTCTATTTTTGAATCTTACCCGCCAATAATGGGGGATAGCCGCTATGCACCAGAAGAGGAGACTTTATCATGGCCAGTCTTAATCAATTGCGTCGCGATCACGCCAACATGGCTCGGTTGCTGCACGTACTCTTGATCAGGCACAAAAACCTGACGCAGGGCGAGCGCCCAGACTTTCATCTGATACGTGAGGTTGTGGACTACATCCTCGAATACATGGAAGGCTTCATCATGCCTTTAGAGCGTCTGTACAGCGAACACCTGCTGGCCAAGGCGCCAGAAGCCGAGGCATTAAGCCGTCGAATGGGCGAGGATTACCAAGCTTTGCGTAAGCGCCTGAACCTGCTTTCCGAGACGCTCGATATGATCCTTATGGATCACGTGGTGCCCATGGATCGCTTTATTGACGACCTCAAAACCTATCTTGATGCACATAACGCGTACTTAAAGGTCGAGCGTGAGAAGCTCTTTCCATTCCTTCGTGAACATCTGACAGCGGCAGAGCAGAAGGACTTACTTAAGATGTTACCAGACGGCACACAAGCCAGCCTGTCGCAGCTCCGAGAGGATCATCCAGAGCTTTATGCGGAGTTCAAGGCGGCGCCTTCGCCATTCGCATGAGCACAGTAAAAGCCGGCGCCCTTTGGCGCTGACGTTGATCACATCACCAAGGCTTGATAGCAGTGAAAATGCCGGTTTTTGTCATATCTCGCCGCAACTCGAAGGCTGCCAAAGCGGCAACCGGATCCACAGCTTGCAGATTACCAAAGTGAATACGGGCCCAAGCGTTACGGTGCACTTTCACGCTGTAGATATACCTGTCTTCGGTTTGGCCAGTGTCGGCCCTGACTACCTGCGTAAAGGCTGACAGAATCACTTCCTCAACAGACGGCGCGCACGCAAAACACTCACCAACCAACCGAATACCCATGCCATGCACGTGAGCCATGTAGAGTTTTCGGGAGGCCGTGTCAGAAAGCTCTTTTACCGAAACGCCAATACCCCGCTCAGTAGCTCGGGCAAATTCACGTTGCTCAAGCGCTAACTTTTCTTGAGTCCACTGCTCGTGCTGGTTTTGGTAAAGCTGGCCTTTGCGTTCATTTGAGCCTGCAAAGGCTCTGCGCCGGGCAGGGCAAAGGTAGGCTAGCCAATCCAGTGTCCGTAACGCCGGCGCTTCTGGCTCGGGCGCGTCAAAAGGCTCGGCCACCAGTGTGGGGAAATGATCAGGCGCCGGAGTGTCCCAGTGAATGCTGCTGATTGTTGCCATTATTCGGTTATGGATGTTCACCTGCTGCTGCAGCGTGTCTTCCAGATGTTGCCGGGCGTGTGTTTTTGCAACCTCAAGCGCTGCATCGCCAAGATGGTTACCATCGGCATCCAGAATGGCAATGTCGCCCTTTTTTGTATTCAGCTGTATGTGTGCAATCTCCTCCGCCTCGGCTGGGGCCGCAAGCGATGGCGCTGCGGAGCCGGTACTTCTAGCTTCGTCACCGGCTTTATTCAGCTTAAGAAGCCTTTTTCGATAAGACATCCCGGAACCGGGAATGCCCACATTGCCATAAAGCCCGTTCCGCCCCAAAGTAACATTGGCACCACGCACACCGGCAGAAACGCTGACCCCCCGCTTGCCAAGATTGATGCGAACTCCCGGGAAAATTGAGACTGTTCTACGAAATCGAAATGCCATTTGGGGCCTTATTTTGACTGTGTAATTGCATGAACATTCGCGACCCCAAACGGAATATGAACCATCGGAATATCTCCCGCATCGGATTGCAAGTGCGATCGTTGGTCATCAAAAAACATGTGGGGCTTTAGCACCTTCAGAATCCGATCTTTTTTCATTCCACCCAAGAAGAAAACCTCGTTGGCATCCACGCCCCAGTGTTCCAAGGTTGTGATCACGCGTTCATGGGAGGGCGCATTGCGGGCGGTCACGATGGCGATCCTCAATACCCGTTTCGAAGCGTCATCCGCAATTACTCCATCAAAATCAAACGCTATGCGCAGTTCTGGATCACCTTCATCATCCACCACTTTGCTGGGTAAAACCGTGCCAGCCGGGTGGCCGTAGTCTATCGCCTGCGACACATCGCTGGCATTGGCCGATAGAAACAGCGAGGCATTGAACGCTGGAATGTAGGCATA
Organism: Marinobacter sp. M3C; assembly: GCF_023311895.1. Lineage (GTDB taxonomy): Bacteria > Pseudomonadota > Gammaproteobacteria > Pseudomonadales > Oleiphilaceae > Marinobacter. Next base: position 1,357,908 of record NZ_CP092284.1, on the reverse strand, counting down.
GGGCGATTTGCCCTCCAGAAAGGCTGCGCGGCTAATGTCCAGGCCGTGGTGGCGAATAGAATGAAATACCCGCTTGCCGGTAATGACCGAGTTTCGCGAAAGCAAGACCACTTCCACCGGGCACTGCGCTGGAAATTTCTGGTTCACACTCAAAAAACGTTTTACAAACGGAAAGGCAACGCCTTTTCGCAACGGCTTAGTTAAATGAGCCTCCTGATACTTCCGGTAGGCTTTTTCACCTTGTTCGCGAAACACACGGTCGGAATTGGACAAATCAAACAGGGCGCTGGACGCCACCGCAATAACGAGTTTTTGTTCGATGGGGTAGGACATCGGCAGGGCGTTCCTTTTTTTGGCAGGTATCCGGACCCAGATTTCTACGGCTTAAGATTATAGCCATACTGTGCAAATATCAGTGCGATTTAACCTACCCGGCTCGGCAACTGGCCGTAACCGATAGGCGTCACCGCTCGCTCTTTGACGATTGTTCCTCAGAACACTATTCAGTCACGCTCAGTGTATGGTTTGGGAACATGCCTATGAAACTGACGGCAAGCTTGGCATCTGGTGCGACATCAATCAGTATTGGTCTTTCGTGAAGCCCGGAATTAACGGACAAAGATGATGCTTCAATGTATGACCTGATTGGGAATATTCACGGTTATGCCAGCGAGTTGAAAGCCCTGTTGGCAAAAATGGACTACCAGGTAATCGACGGCATCTGGCAGCATCCCGAACGCAAAGTGATCTTCCTGGGTGACTTTGTCGACCGCGTCCCCGTTCAGATAGAAACCGTGCACATTGCCCGCACTATGGTCGAAAGCGGAAACGCTTTGGCGGTAATGGGTAACCACGAGTACGACGCAGTTGCCTGGGCTACGCCCGACCCACAAAACCCCGAACAATACCTGCGCCGCCGCACCGATAAAAACTGGAACCAGCACAAAGCCTTTCTGGAGCAGGTGGGCGAGGGCAGTGAACTGCACAACAGCATGATCGAATGGTTTAAAACTCTGCCCGTTTACCTTGATCTGCCTGAGCTACGCGCCGTTCACGCCTGCTGGCACCCAAAGTACGTGAGCATGATCGATCAGTTTACCGATGACGATAATCGGCTATTGGCGCATGCCTCGGAAGCCAGCGGCCGCAAAGGCAGCGAAGCTTACGACAGCATAGAACACCTGCTGAAAGGCCTCGAGTTCGCCCTACCTGACGGACGCCATTTCTTTTACAAAATCCGCGATGCAAGCGAAAACAAAGAGAAGCGCATCGAGGTGCGAGCGAAATGGTGGCTAACTGACTGTTTTACGCTGCGCGAGTTGGCGATAGTGCCCGATTCGGAAATTGAAAAGATACCCATGACTTGGTAAATAAAACCCGCTTCCCAAGCTTCGACAGCGAAAAGCCCGTATTTGTGGGGCACTATTGGCTTAGGGGTGAGCCTGCGCCGCTGACGGAGCACATTGCTTGTTTGGATTACAGCGTGGCTGGTGGGGAAGGTGGGAAGTTGTGTGGGTATTGGTTTGGGGGCACGCTTGAAAAAAGAGAATTTTGTTTTTTGAGGCCCGGCGAACCATCTTGGGAGTTAAGAGATACCATCAACAACTAAAACATCGCCACCGGGCTGAGCGCGACTAATTCTTGCAGTCACGATGGATAACCCCAAAGCGCTTTTGGCGTCATCAACAGGGAATGCAATTGATACAGCAAACCGGAATCTATGAACAGCTAATCACAAAGCTCATCCAAAGCCGCTTGAATCGTGAAAAGTTCTACGTTGGAGAGCGACAGTTAAATAGCGCAGAGGCCTCTGTGTGGCTGTCACGCTTTCTGTCTAATGTCCTTGAATTTGCCATTGACTCGGTACCCTCGGGCGATGACAGGTTGCAGGCGCAAATCGAGCTTTCCAACCAGTTATTGGTGTGGCTGAAAGGGCAGATTCAGGACAATGGTTTTTTGGAAGAGAACCTCCTTGATAGCCAGGGGAAGATTCTGACCGCTCTGTATGAATTGGAAAACCCGGTTGCTTCGAACCTCAAGCAATACGTCGAAGATATTTTTCCTCTCACCGGGCTAACCCAGAGTGAGCTGTTCTCGGGTAGCAACGCAGGCCTATCGCTGGAATCCGAACTTAAGCGCGAGATACTGTCAGCAGACAGAATTTACTGGCTGGTATCGTTTATTAAGTGGGCTGGGATTCGTATTTTCAGAAAAGAGCTGGAAGCGTTCGCAGCCAGTGGCCGTGAGCTGAAAATCATCACCACCTCTTACATGGGAGCAACGGATGCAAAAGCCGTTGAGTATCTGGCGAGCCTGCCAAACACTGAAGTGAAGCTGAGCTACAACACCGAACGTGAAAGGTTACACGCCAAAAGCTACTTGTTCCTCCGGAGTACAGGCTTTCATACCGGTTACATTGGTTCATCAAACTTATCCCGTTCAGCGCTTACTAATGGCCTTGAGTGGAACCTGAAGATCACGTCTCAGGAAATTCCGCACATCATCAAAAAATCTCTCAGCACCTTCGAAACTTACTGGGCGTCGGACGAATTTGAGCGATTTGATGGGCAGGCTGAGAGTGCCGAAAAGCTCAAGCGCGCACTGAAACAGCAAAAAGGACTGGGTGAACTCAGCGTATCCCATTTTTTCGAGATCACGCCGTTTCCACATCAGAAGGATATCTTGGAGCAGCTGTCTGTTGAAAGAGACGTACACCAGCGTTTTCGAAACCTCGTGGTGGCGGCCACAGGTACCGGAAAGACGCTGATCTCGGCGTTTGATTTCCAGCGATTTGTGAAAGCAAAACCGAATGCGAATTTTCTGTTTGTGGCCCACCGGGAAGAAATCCTGCGACAGGCCCGTGAAGCTTACCGGGGTGTATTGAGAAACAGCGCCTTCGGAGAGCTCTGGGTTGGCGGGCAGTTGCCCGATCATTACCGCCAGTTGTTCGTATCCATTCAAACTTTAAACAACCAGTTGGACCAGCTGAAACTGACTGAGGATTACTACGACTACATTGTGATCGATGAGGTGCACCATATCGCCGCATCAAGTTACCGCGTGGCCCTGGAACACTTTACACCTTCGATACTTTTAGGGCTGACCGCGACACCGGAGCGGCATGACGGTGACGATATTCTGTGCGATTTTGGGGGTGTCATAGCGGCTGAGCTGCGGTTGCCGGAGGCGATCAACCGTCGTCATCTTTGCCCTTTTCAGTACTTTGGAATTGATGACGATACCGACCTTCGCACGATTCCATGGAGCCGGGGGCGCTACGATGTGGCGCAGCTCACCAACCTGTACACCCACAATCACAGTCGTGTGAACAAAATACTGCACAGTTTGCGGGAAATCGTAACAGACATAACAAGTATGAAAGCCTTGGCCTTCTGTGTGAGCCGTGACCACGCAAACTTCATGGTTCAGCAGTGCCTGCTGAATGGCATCATGGCTGATGTGCTGACCAGCGACAACAGCCATGAGCGGCAGCAAAAGCAGCAAGCCATCCGCTCAGGGCAGATCAACGTGTTGTGTGTGGTCGATATCTTCAACGAAGGTATCGACATTCCGGAAGTGGACACCCTGTTATTCCTGCGCCCAACGGAAAGTTTGACCATTTTCTTGCAGCAGCTTGGCCGCGGTCTTCGCCTTTCTGAGGGCAAAGAGTGCTGTACGGTTCTGGATTTCGTGGGTAACTCCCGGCCTGAGTATGATTTTGCTAATAAATTCAGGGCGCTGGTGGGTAAGTCTGAGCGTTCTATCACTGAGGAATTGAGACAAGGTTTTCCTCATGCGCCATTGGGTTGTCGGATTGAGCTGACTAAGAAGACACAAGAAATGGTGCTAAGCAACATACGCCAAGCCACTCTGACCATGAAACGTTTGGTGTCTCTGATTCGCCAGTTCCCCCAGCACTCAACTCAGACACTAACCCTGAAGAATTTTATAACGCACCATCCTCACATCGACTTGAATGAGCTTTATAAGCGCGGTAGCTGGTCCGAGCTGGTTAGCAAAGCCAAAGGCGAGGAAGTTGCTGATGACTCGCCGTTCAAACTGGCGAAAAAAGGAATCTATAGCCGAATTTTGACATGCGACGATCATCAGTACTTGCTGTTCTTGAAAATGTTGTGTCGGGCTGGCTTTAGCTGGGACGAGGCCGATCGTCGTCGAGTGCTTATGTGCCATTATGATTTCTGGCAAAAAACTGGGCCAGAGCTGGAGTTTGAGTCGCTGGCACATAGCCTTGTTGAACTCAGCAAGTTGGGGCTAGATCGGGAGCTAGTTGACGTTCTCGATTGGAAATTGGCGCAGACGAAGCATGAGCAACCAGCTATGCCTGAATTGCCGGAAGTGCCACTGCGTTTACACGCGCGCTATTCCCGGGAGCAAATTCTGGTTGGGTTTGGTGCGACAACATTCGAGAAACAGCCGCCGTCCAGAGAGGGCGTTTTCGTGATTCAAAACCAGAATATCGAGCTTTTATTTGTCACCTTAGATAAAAACGAAAAACAATTTTCCCCGACCACCATGTATCACGACTACGCCATCAATGAGCGTCTATTTCACTGGCAGTCACAAAACAGCGCGCGGCCAGACCGAGGGCGAGGGCGGGGCTATATTCACCATAGTAACATCGACAAGCGGCTCTTTCTGTTTGTGAGAGAACAGGCGAAAGATGAATACGGTCGCACGATGGGTTTTGTGAATTACGGTGAGCTTGGTTACGTGTCCCACACCGGCTCACAGCCCATGAGTATCACTTGGAAACTCCGCACGCCGATGCCAAACTTTATGTGGCAACAGGCGGCAAAGCTGGCGGTGGCATGACGTACGCTCCCCGCAATAAGAATGCCCAAAAGTTCTTCACTCAATACCAGTCCCTGATTTTTGATCAGGTACACCGCGACTGGTTGCCCCAGCTGGAGGGCATAACCGGCCTCGCGCTGGACGTCGGCGCCGGCAGCGGTCGAGATGCTTTGGCTCTGGCAGATCGCGGTTGGGATGTGGTCGCGGTGGAGCCCGCGGCTGGTTTACGGGAGCTTGGCCAGAGTGCCACCAAAGACAAAAGCATTCAGTGGATAGACGATCAGTTGCCAGACCTTAATCAGGTTCGAAAGCTGAGTTATCGCTTTAACCTGAATCTGGTCTCTGCGGTTTGGATGCATATCCCGCCAACGGTCCGTGAACGTGCGTTTCGAATTCTGGCTGAGTTGTTAGCGCCGGGAGGAATGCTGGTGGTTACGCTTCGGCACGGCTCTGGCGATGGTGAGCGTGTTTTTTACGATGTTAGCCGGGAAGAGCTGGAGGCATTTGCCAAGCATCGGGCGCTGATTCCGGTTGCGCTGCCAGCAGGGCGCAATGATGACCAACTGAAGCGCCCCGAGGTTTCCTGGGAAACACTGGCGTTTCGGTCACGGTGTAGTGCTACAGCCTCCGAGCGACAGCAAACTGCACGACGAGCTGACTGCTGGCGGCTCGTATAGGCAAATTAAACAGGAAACAAAATGCCCTACCAATTTGAAGATCTAAAAAACAGCTGCCATGACGAATGGCGCGCCTACATCAAACACAGCTTTGTGCAGCAGCTGGGCGATGCATCGCTTGCGCCAGAGGCCTTTCAGCATTACCTGAAGCAGGATTATCTTTTTCTGATTCAGTTCGCCCGTGCCTATGGCCTGGCGGTATACAAAAGCCCAACTTTGTCTGACCTTAAACAGGCGAAAGAAGGGTTGAAAGCGATTGTAGACATCGAGCTGGATTTACACATCCGCTACTGCAAGAAGTGGGGCATTTCAGAGCAGGAACTGGCTGACCTGCCGGAAGCCCGGGCGACCCTGGCTTACACTCGTTATGTACTTGATACCGGCAACCGCGGTGATCTGTTGGATCTGCACGTGGCGCTTTCGCCCTGCATGGTGGGTTACGGTGAAATCGCCAACTGGCTGAACAGCCGGGCAGAAACCCTTCGGGGCGATAGCAATCCATACGATGCCTGGATTGCCATGTACGAAAGCGCCGGGTTCCAGCAGGCCATGGATTCAGAGATACGCTGGCTGAACGAGCGGTTGGCCGAAGTCTCCCCCGCCAGGTTTGATCAGCTTACGCGAATATTCAGTGACGCTACCCGCCTTGAAATCGACTTTTGGCAGATGGGGTTGGTGCAGAGTGATTGACCAGAACCCAGGGTAGTCGTCAGCCATTTTCCGGTTTATAAATCGGGCAGTTGTTTGCCCTCTGGTACGCGTACTTCAAATCCGGATTGCACGCTGACTGTTTCGCCAGCCGGTACAGTGCGGTTCCACGCCAATACGCCTTTTTTGTCGTCCACGTTGCGTTCCACTGGCTCGCTGATTTGCAGCGGCTTTACGGTAAGGATGTCGATTTGCGATACGGGCATGCGGTCAAAAATCCGTAGGTTCACGGCTTCATTGTGATGGTTGGTGATTTCAAAGCGGTTTTGCCGGCGTTGTACCTGTTCGCTTTTCCAGATGCCTTCTTCGCCGGTACGCTCAATTTCGTTGACGACGGCAACCCGTATGGCTTCATCCACGCCGAAGCCTAGGCGCAGTTCTTCGCCGCTGGTCATTTCAGGCAGGTAGGTGCTGCCTACACTTTGGCCATCGCGGAACAGCTGCACGGGGCCGGCGGGTATGGGGGCGTCAGCGGTGAATATCCCCGTGGCGTGTATATAGCCTGTTGGGTCATACGCCGGTGCTGTCCATACCGCTGTTTCGACCGCTAATGTGTGCTCGGCTACGGTGAGGCGCTGGCCGTTGCCGCCGTTTGGAATGCTGACAGGCTGCGCCAAACGGTAGCTTTGGGTAAAGGTGCTTTGGCGTTCTACGCTGGCGCCGAAGTCTGCCTGAACCTCGGCCATGGCGCTGCTGTCGAGCATGGGAGCGGCGGATTTCATCTGGCGCACCAGAAAATCAGGCTGTGCCGGGCTAACCACCCAGGAATCCAGGGGCGGCATGTTGGTTCCACGCCGGGCATTGGCGGTTGAGAGTTGCAACTCGACGTTGCTCCAGTCATCACCGGTGGTCTGCTGTACAACGGCCAGATGTTGCAGCGTCAATTCGCCGTTGTTTTGGTCGCTGCTTTTTTGGCCTGCTACTTGGGAGCTTAGTTGGGCATTGTATTCGCTGCGCCAGCGCGCTTCGTTGGTTTGGAATTCCAGTGTGATGGTCAGGTCGCCACCGGCAGGGGCGCGGTAGTGAATCTGTGCTGTTTTGCTGGCCCGGGCGTTTTGCTGCGCTTGTGACAGTTCCCGTTCCAGGCGATCTTTCAGGGCTATGTCGTCACGCATTTTGGTGCGTATGCCGCGAATTTCTGCCAGTGCTGCCAATGTTGTCTGCTTCAAGGCGGCAGCCATGTCGCTCAATTCGGTGGCCGACAGTTCGTGCGGGTTCTCGGCGGCTTTGGTCATCAGGGTGACTTGCTGGTTCCAGGCTTGAATCGCGTCTTCTTGCGCCTGAAGTTGTTCTTGCACTTGGGTCAGCTCGTTACGCAACCGCTGGGTTTGTTCCGATATGTACCCGGCTTGCTCAATGCGGCCAATCTCAATCTGTTGAATTTGCGCACCGGCGACTCCGCCCAGAGATACGCGCACACTTTGGTCCTGCAGGCTGACGGGCAAGCGGTTAATGGTAATAACGCCATTTCCCTGCATCACCGTTTGGGTTTCTTGCCAGGTTAGGTCGCCATGGGAGGGGTAGAGGGTGGCTTGGGTGATGTCAGCAGCAACTGAAAGTGGCACTGCTGCTATAGCGAGAACAAACAGATTCTTTTTGATCATTTGGGTGCCTCGGGTGAATGGCTGGTTGAGTTGGGTGCGCGCCAAGCTAATATAACAGTAGTAACAATCTCATCTGGGAGCCGGGTTTGCCATGCCCAAAATGAAGCTACTGGTTTTGCCGCTATTGGCGCTGGTTATTTTGTCGGTGAGTTTCTGGTACAGCGACGGTTGGCTAAAGCTTTGTGCGGGCCTGGCTCTGTTCTTATTCGGCATGCAATGTCTGGAAGAAGGCTTGAAAGATTTAGCCGGTGGTCGCCTTGAGCAGCTGATGGAGCAGAGCACGGCTACGCGATTCAAGGGGCTGATGTTTGGTGTGGGCGGCACTATGATTCTGCAGTCCACTACCTTGATGTCGTTGCTGACCATTGCTTTTATCAGTACCGGGCTGATTCATTTGGCCGGCGGTATTTCTATTTTGCTGGGTATTAATCTGGGCACCAGTGGTGGTATTTGGCTGCTGGCGGCGGCGGGTCAGGATTTCAGTTTGAGCCCGCTTGCGTTGCCGCTTTTGGTGTTTGGCGTGTTGGCGGGCTTTAGCAGCCCTAAGGGCAAAGCGGCAGGGCGAATTGTTCTGGGCATTGCTTTTATTTTTCTGGGTATTGACCAGATTAAAAACGGGTTTGGCGAATTCGGCAGTTTTCTGGATTTGGCCGGGCAGGTGGATAAAACCTTTGTTTTCCAGTTGTATTTTGTGGCAGCAGGCCTGGTTTTAACCGCTGTTTTGCAGTCCAGTCATGCCACTTTAATGCTAGTGTTGGCGGCGCTGGCGGCGGGGCAAATTGAGCTCTGGCAGGGCATGGCGATCGCCATTGGTGGCAACGTTGGCAGCAGTGTAACCACCGCTATTGTGGGTTGGCTGGGCGGTAATCGCAGCGGCCAGCGGCTGGCTCTGGTGCACGTGTTGTTCAACGTGATTGCCGGCGGTGTTACGTTGCTGCTGCTGGAACCGCTGCGCTGGCTGTCCGAAAATCTGATGTGGCTGTTAGGGGCAGGCGACAACACCCTGCTGCAGCTGGCTATGTTCCAGACTCTGTTTAACGTTATTGGTGTGTTGCTGTTCTGGCCCTTTCAGGCCCAACTGGAAAAAGGCTTGCGGCGTTTTTTGCCAGACCGCAAGGAGCCGGCGGTGTTGATTCCCAATTCGCAAACCGGCCCGCGTGCGACGGCGGAGCAGCGGGAATTGCCGGAAAGCCATGCTCGCTACCTGGACGAAGCGGCGCTGGCGTCAGTGGATACCGCGTCGCGGGCGGTGGTGCAGGAGTTGCAGCACCTGGGCCGTTTGAGCCTAGAGGTGATTTGTCACGCCCTGTACCAGCCCATCGAGCAGCTGATTGGCCGCGAGGTAGACGACGCCAAGCTCAATGCGCGGCCCGCAGACAACGAGGGTCTAGACACCGAAGAGCTTTACCAGCGCCATATAAAGGTGGTGTATTCCGAGCTGCTGGGTTTTATGAGCCGGCTGGATGCACCCAAGGATGATGGGCACCATCAATTCTGGATGACCTGCCATATGGTGGCGCTGCAGTTGGTGGACGCGGTAAAAGACGCCAAAGCGTTGCAGAAGAACCTGGGGCGTTACCTGCGTGATGAGCCTTCAGTGGCCCAGGAGCATTATCTGGAGCTGCGACGCCATCTTTTATGGGTGCTGCGCCAGGTGCGTGAGGTGAGTGTGCGGGCGCTGCCGGATGACGTGCGCCTTAATCGCCTGAACTGGATAGACAGCCAGGCAGAAAAATTTGATGACGACTTCCGCCACCACATTTTCAGCGATGTGCGCGGTGCGCGACTGAACAACCGCCAAGCCAGCTCGTTGATGCATGACTTGGGGTACGCCATCCGCATTACGCATAATTTCCGTAATGTGCTGCAGTTAGGTCTGGCCGACGGCGATGAGCTGCTTCGCGAAGTGGGCCACTTGGGCGGCGAAGGTGACGATCAGCCGTTGATTCGCGTCGGTTGGCCCTGACGCCCGGGCCTTTTGCGATAAAGGCGCCTTTTGAGAGCCAGGGCGGCTATGATACCCCACACGTATTATCTACCTTGAGCACAACTGCCTGACAGCGCATTGGTTCCAGCGGAAATCTCCGCGGTTCTGGTGATCAGCAGGCTCTGCATTACCGGAGAACCCTGATGAGTTTAAAGATTGGTATTCTGGCCGCCGGCATCACGCCGGACGCACTGCTGACCGAATTCGGTTCTTACGCCGACATGGTTAAGCGCATGTTCACACAGGGCGGTCATAGTTTTGACTATGCCACTTTTGACGTGCGCGATGACCACTTTCCCGCGTCGGCCACCGAGTGTGACGCCTGGCTGGTAACCGGTTCAAAGGCTAACGTGTATCAGGACCTTCCCTGGATGCGGCGCCTGAAATCTTTGATTCTTGAAGTTTATGACGCAGATTTACCGATGATCGGTATCTGCTTCGGCCATCAGATAATCGCCGAGGCGTTTGGCGGCTCCGTTGGCAAGTATTCCCAGGGTTGGGGGGTGGGGCTGCACCGTTACGAGTTAACCCCCGATGCCAAGGGGTTCGACCCCGGAATGGATGGGTTTACGCTCAGTGCAATGCATCAGGACCAGGTGTTGGTTAAACCTGAGAAAGCCACTGTTCTGGCCCAGTCCGAATTCTGCCCATTCGCGGCTTTGCAGTACGACAACCGGATTTTGTCAGTGCAGGCACATCCAGAGTTTGATGTGGGCTTTGAAACGCGGCTGGTGCACCATTTGCGCGGTCAGTCAGTACCTGAATCGAATGCGGATAAGGCTCTTGAGCAGTTGACCGCGCCGGCTGCCTCTACCGATTCGGTGGCGGTTGCAGATCGGATGGCTGCCTTTTTGCTACGAACCTAAATTTTCTGGCCAAAGCGCCACTTCTGAATCAATTGTGGCCATAAACGACCTGTGCCCGACGGCGCGTCAGGTCGGATATTCTTCCCTCATGCGGCGTCTATCAGGGCCAGAAGGTTTCGGCCTGACTTCAGTACGCCGTCTTTGATGTCATTGGTAATAGCATCTATCAGGGCGGTTGCGTCGCGAGTCGTCAGGGCGGTAAGAATCTCTTTGTGACGATCAATCTCGTAATATTCGGTAACTCGTGTGAGGACCTGGCGCTGGAAGGGGCCAAGCTGCAACCAGATGCTTTCAATGATGGGCATTGAGGTTTGGGCAGGGTTAACTGTGTAAAGAGTGCGATGGAAGGCCTGGTTCAGCAGCGTCAGTTGATCGAGATCTCTGTCAAAAATGAGTTCGTCCATCCTGTCATCCAGTGCCGTCAGCTTTTCGATGATGAAATCTGACATGTAGGGCAGCGCGCGCTGGGCTGTGTGGACCTCAACCGCAATGCGGAGTGCGACCAGTTCTTCAAAGCGGTTGGGGGTCATTAAAGGCACCGCCATGCGCCGGTTATCTTTGATCTGTATGGCATGTTGCGAGCTGAGCCGCCGCACAGCCTCGCGGATCGGGGTCGGGCTGAGATTCAGTCGTTCGGCTAACCCGCGTATTGTCAGTGACGTGCCGGGCTCGATCGCCCCCAGCATGATTGCGTTGCGGAGGCGCTCATAGGCATATTCTTGTGTCGTCGTTCCGGATATTGCCGGAATATCAGGGATGTTGAGTTCGCCGTTGCTGGTCATCATGCCGTCCTGGAGTGTGTTGGTCTGGACTATATTACCTAAAAAGGTTGACACAATTAAAGGAATGATATAAATATTAACACAATGATATCACAATTCAAAAAACGGTATCGAAAGGTGACCCATGTCTGATAATAAAGCCGAAGCCTGGCTAGAACAGCATCCAGAAATTGATTCTATTTTTGCCTGCGTTTGTGATCTGAACGGCACGATGCGAGGCAAGCGCGTTCCGGTTGATCAGTTGTCCAAGGTGATAAAAGGCGGGCTACGGATGCCGTTGTCGATTGTCGGCATGGACATCTGGGGCGAGGATGTCGAAAACAGTGAGCTGGTTTTCGAGACGGGTGACTCCGATGGCTTGTGCGATTTTACTGGCCGTCAATTGATGCCGGTCACCTGGACCAGTCGCCCGACGGCCCTGGCGATGCTGTGGATGCGGCAAGAAGATGGCGAACCGTTTCCGGGCGACCCGCGCAGGGCTCTGGCGCGCGTGGCCGAGCAATACAAGGAGCGCGGACTGACGCCTGTGGTGGCGACCGAGCTGGAATTCTATCTGGTTGATCCCTCAGAAGATTATCCGCAGGCGCCGCGATCCCCGGTCACCGGCAAACGTCTGGAATCCGACGGCGCGATGTCGCTGGACGAATTGCAGCATTTCGATGAATTTCTGAACGACGTTTACGATGCTTGCGAATTGCAGGGCATTCCTGCAGATGCTGCGATCTCGGAAAACGGGGCGGGCCAGTTCGAGATCAACATGCGCCACGTTGCGGACCCTCTGCGCGCCGCCGACGATGCCGTGCTGTTCAAGCGGCTCGTGCGCGGCATTGCCCGCAAGCACGGGCTTGCAGCTACCTTCATGGCAAAACCTTATGGCGACCTGTCTGGTAGCGGTTTTCACACGCATTTTTCATTGATCGATGAAAACGGGATAAACGTATTCGACAACGGCGGCGAAGAAGGCACGCCACTGTTGTTGAACGCGGTGGCCGGCCTGTTGGCCACGATGCAGCAAAACACGCTGACATTTGCGCCGCACGAAAACTCCTATCGCCGTCTTCTGCCTGGCGCTCACGCGCCGACAAGCGTCTCTTGGGGCTATGAGAACCGAACCGCGGCCATCCGTATTCCCGGCGGTGAGTCAATAGCGCGGCGGATAGAGCATCGCGTTGCTGGCGCCGATGCCAACCCCTATCTGGTGCTGACCAGCATTCTGGGCGGGGCGCTGCTTGGCATCGAGAACGACATGCGGCCGGCGGCACCCATTACCGGGAACGCGTATTCAATGAACCTCGACAATCTGCCGCTGGACTGGGCAACCGCCATTGACGCCTTTCGCAAGGGTGCCGATGTGCCGACCATCTTCTCTAAACGGCTGCAAACCATGTTGGTCGAGTGCAAGACGCAGGAATTGCGTAAATTTGCCCGCTACGTGACCAAGTTTGAATATGACAGTTACCTGGAGATCGTGTGATGAACTCGCAGAATTACTCCTATGCCGGCGACGGCAGCCACACCTCAAGCTATTACGCCGCCTCGGCTAATGTCGCGCCGGAGCGGCCGGAACTGACCGGTGATCATCAAATAGATGTCTGCATCGTCGGCGCCGGATACACCGGGCTCTCGACGGGGCTTTATCTTGCAGAAAAAGGCTACAAGGTCGCCATTATTGAGGGTGCGCGGGTTGGATGGGGCGCCTCGGGGCGCAATGGGGGGCAGATCGTCAACGGGCTGAACGCCAGTCTGCAAACGATCAAGAAGCGCTACGGGCAAGACACGGCCACATTCGTTGCCGGTCTGGTGCAGGAAGGTGGTGAGATTATCCGCGAGCGGATCAGCACCTACGACATCAAATGCGATCTGAAAGAAAAGAACATCTTTACGGGTTTGACCAGCGCTCATATGGGCGAGCTGGAACAACGGATGAAGCTTTGGGCGAGCTATGGCCTCAAGAATCAGGAGATGCTGGACAAGAACCAACTGCGCGAGCATGTGAATTCCGACCTCTACGTGGGCGGGCTGATCGATTATTCGGGCGGTCATATGCACCCGTTGAATCTGGCCTTGGGCGAGGCAGCGGCATTTGAGCAGAACGGTGGCATCATCTATGAGATGTCGCCGGTGATTGAGGTTGATCACGCGGCGGCTCAGCCAGTCGTCAAAACGGCCAAAGGCACGATGACCTGCAAGACGCTGGTTCTGTGCGGTAATGCTTACCTTGGCCACGTGGTGCCAGCGCTTACGTCGCGAGTGATGCCGGTGTCAACGCAGGTGATGGCAACCGAGCCTTTGGGCGAGGCGCGTGCGCGGGAATTGATACCGACGGATGCCTGCGTCGAGGATATCCGCTACATCCTCGATTACTATCGTTTGTCCGGCGATAACCGCATGTTGTTCGGTGGCGGCACGGTTTACGGTGGCGCAGATCCCAGTGACATCAAAGCCAAGTTGCAGCGCAACATGGACAAGGTGTTCCCACAGCTTAAGGGGGTTAAGATCGACTACGCGTGGAGCGGTAATTTCGCCCTCTCGTTCAGCCGCGTCCCCCAGATGGGCCGCATCGGCGGGAACACCTATTTCGCCCACGGCTACAGCGGCCATGGCGTTACCGGGTCGCACACCTTCGGGCGCATCCTGGCCGAGGCAATCCACGGCGACCTGACCCGGTTCGACGTGTTTGCCAAGGTGCCTTGGTATCCGTTCCCCGGCGGGCGCATGTTCCGCGTTCCCTATTCGGTGATAGGTTCCTGGTGGTACGGGGTACGCGACAAAATCGGCATCTGACACGGTAAAAAAGTAAATAATAAAAAATACTCAGGAGAACATCATGATAAAAAAAACACTGATCTGTAGCGCGCTGGCACTGGTCACTGGCGCAGCCTGTGCCGAGGGTGAACTGAACGTATATCACTGGTCTGATTATGTGGCTCCCGACACGATTGAAAATTTCGAGGCGAGAACCGGCATCACGATTAATTACGACGTGTTCGACAGCAACGAAGTGCTGGAAGCCAAGATGCTGACGGGCTCCAGCGGCTACGATGTGGTGGTGCCGTCTATCGAGTTTCTTGCTCGCCAGGCGAAGGCTGGCCTGTACGCGAAGATCGACAAAGACAAACTGAAAAACTACGGCAATCTTGACCCCGATATTCTCAAAATCATTGAGGTCAATGACCCGGGCAACACTTATGGCGTTCCCTACATGATGTTCTCCGTAGGGATCGGCTACAACGTCGATATGATCAAAGAACGCATTGGCGCCGATAAGATCGGCAGCTGGGACATGATGTTCGACCCGGACACCGTCGCAAAACTGGCCGATTGCGGCGTTGTGGTGATGGATTCCCCGACCGAAGTTATGTCGTCGGCGCTGAATTACCTGGGACTCGATCCGCACTCCGAAGATAAAGCCGATCTGGAGAAGGGCAGCGAACTGATGATGGGCGTTCGCCCTCACATCCGCTACTTCCATTCGTCGCAGTATATTAACGATCTGGCCAACGGTGATATCTGCGTGACCATCGGCTATTCCGGCGACATTCTGCAAGCCCGTGACCGTGCCGCCGAGGCAGGGCAGGGAATTAATGTTGCTTACACGATTCCGAGAGAGGGCGCAGTGATCGGTTTCGACATGCTGGCAATCCCGGACGATGCACCCAATCCCGAAAACGCATTAAAATTTATTGACTATATCCTCGAACCAAAAGTTGCCGCAGACATTACCAACTATGTCTACTTCGGAAATCCGAATACCGCTGCGACGGAATTTGTGAACTCAGACGTGGCTAATGATCCTGGCATTTACCCCCCTCAGGACATTAAGAAGAAGATGTTCGTTTCCAAGCCGCACACGGCGCGCTATGACCGAACGCTGACCCGCGCCTGGACCACCATCAAGACTGGCATGTAAGCCTGTTCACTGCTGCGCGGATCCGATCCGCGCGGCAGTTGTTTTCCAGAATCGTTTCTTTTGGGGAAATGGGGAGTAATCATGTCCGAAGCCAATGCAGTTGCAGGCCTAAAACCCTGGACCGATCCAAACGCGGTGCCTTTTTTACAAATTAAAAATGTGACCAAGAAATTCGGTGAGTTCACGTCCGTTAATAACGTGTCGCTGGAAATCTACAAGGGTGAGATTTTCTGCCTTCTGGGTGGATCGGGTTGCGGCAAGTCCACTTTGTTGCGGATGCTGTCGGGGTTTGAGGACCTTACCTCCGGCCAGATCATCATCGACGGTCAGGACCAGGCCGGCATCCCGCCTTATAAACGACCCACCAACATGATGTTTCAGTCCTACGCGTTGTTTCCGCACATGACCGTGGAAAAGAACATCGCATACGGGCTGAAACGAGACGGCTTGCCCAGGGCAGAGATTGCCACTCGCGTGACAGACATGCTGTCGCTGGTGCAGATGGATGCTTTTGCCGCCCGTAAGCCACATCAACTGTCCGGCGGCCAACGCCAGCGGGTTGCGCTCGCGCGCGCGCTGGTGAAAAAACCCAAGCTGCTGCTGCTGGACGAACCGATGGGTGCGCTGGACAAGAAACTTCGCGAAGAGACCCAATTTGAACTGATCAAGATTCAGGAAAGTCTGGGCGTGACCTTTGTTGTTGTCACTCACGATCAGCAAGAGGCGATGACGTTGTCCAGCCGGATCGGTGTTATGACCGCAGGCAAGATCGTCCAGGTTGGGACCCCTCGCGAGATATACGAGTATCCGCAGAACCGATTCGTTGCAGATTTTATTGGTTCGGTGAATATCTTTGAGGGCCGTATTGCCGAAGACGGCGAGAGCCACGTTGTTGTGGCCTGTCCCGAAGCCGGTTTGGGAATTTACGTACCCCACAGCATCAGCGGTGTTATTGGCCAAAAGGTCGCCGTTGCGGTGCGACCGGAAAAAATGCAGATCAGCAAAGATGATCTGGGTGACTTGCGCAACAAGCTAAGCGGTATCATCGATGAAATTGCCTATCTGGGCGATTCGTCGGTTTACCAGATACGCCTGAACAGCGGTAAACGCGTGCGCGTTAACCAATCGAACCTTTTTCGGTCTGAAGAGAGTTCGCTGAATTACGGTGACCGGGTGAACCTGGGCTGGGCTGGCAACGCCGGGATCGTGGTGACGTCATGAATAGCCTGCCGCTGGGATCGAAGATCGGGGCGCTTCTGGGCCGGCTGGGGCTCAAGGGACGAATTTTGGTTATTGCCATCCCGACCGTTTGGCTTCTGGTTTTTTTTCTGATTCCATTCCTGGTAGTCGCGAAAATTTCGTTTTCTGAGGCCGCAATTGCCCGGCCGCCCTATCTGCCGATCGTGGAGTGGATTGACGGGTTTTTCAGGGTTAATCTGAACTTCAATAACTATCTGTTTCTATTGGAAGACCCTCTTTACCTTGCGGCTTATCTGGGGTCGGTCAAGATTGCCGGCGTCGCGACACTCATTGCCCTGTTGATCGGGTATCCGATGGCCTACCTGATTGCGCGCTCGCCTCCGGATCAGCGCAACCTGCTGTTGATGCTGGTTGTACTGCCCTTCTGGACGTCGTTTCTATTGAGGGTTTACGCGTGGATCGGGTTTCTCAAAGGCAATGGGGTTATCAACAATCTGCTGATGAGTGTTGGCATTATCGACGAGCCGCTAGTGATGTTACAGACCGATTTTGCTGTCTATGTTGGCATCGTTTATACCTATCTGCCGTTCATGATCCTGCCGCTTTACGCCAATTTAGTGAAACTGGACGAAGCTTATCTTGAGGCATCTTCCGATTTGGGCGCGCTCCCGGTCACTACGTTCCTGACCGTCACCGTGCCGCTGTCGCTGAGCGGGATTATCGCGGGCTGCATGCTGGTGTTCATTCCCGCCGTCGGCGAGTTTGTTATCCCGGCGCTTCTTGGCGGGCCGGATACGCTGATGATCGGTCAGGTGTTGTGGAACGAGTTTTTCTCTAACCGGGATTGGCCCGTTGCCTCATCGGTGGCCATTGTGATGCTGTTTGTTCTGGTGATTCCCATTATGTTGCTGCGCTGGGCGCAGTCAGCCAGCGAAGGAGAAACCCGATGAAACGTAAGTCACGGTCTCTCATGATCTTCGGCGTTCTGGGTTTCGTGTTCCTTTACGCTCCCATCCTGTCACTGGTGATTTTCAGCTTTAACGAAAGCCGGCTGGTGACCGTTTGGGGCGGATTTTCGACCAAATGGTATGGCGAGCTGTTCCGAGATCCGCAAATTCTGGATGCGGCCTGGGTCAGCCTGCGTGTTGCCCTGGCCAGCGCGACTCTGTCTGTGGTGATTGGTACGGTGGCCTCTTTCGTGTTGGTCCGGTTCCGGCGCTTTCGCAGCAAGACGCTGCTGAGCATGATGATTACTGCGCCACTGGTTATGCCCGAAGTTATTATCGGGCTGGCGTTGCTGCTGATGTTCGTTGCGATGGAGAGCGTTCTTGGCTGGCCTGGCGAACGTGGGATTATGACGATTATTATCGCGCACTCGACCTTTGGCGCAGCCTATGCGGCTGTGATTATACAGTCGCGGCTGGTGGATATGGATCTGTCGATCGAAGAGGCAGCGCTGGACCTTGGAGCGCACCCGGTGCGAGTGTTCTTTGATGTAACACTGCCGGTGATTGCTCCGGCGCTGATGTCAGGCTGGCTGCTGGCCTTTACCCTCAGCCTGGACGATCTGGTGGTTGCCAGTTTTGTTTCCGGCCCAGGCGCTTCGACCCTGCCGATGGTGATTTTCTCTAAAGTCCGTCTGGGAGTAAGCCCGGATGTGAACGCGCTGGCGGCGATCATTATTGGCGTGGCCTCGATAGGAATTATCATTGCGGCTCTGCAGGTGAACCGTAGCAAGAATATGGCCCAGAGTTGAGACGCAATGAAAATCGATATCTGATCAAAAACCCGAAGGTTTTTACCGTTTAACGAAGTGACCGCTGCAATACGCGGCGGCACATATCGGGTGTTACGTCGCCGTTTTCACCCAATTTGGTCATGCCGTTTTTCTTCAGGCTATCGATGAGCTCATCAATGTGTTCTTCGCCCAGCTGGTAATCAACCAGGTGGGTTTTTACGCCCATGGACTCGAAGAAGGCCTGGGTTTTGTCGATAGCGGCGTCGGCTTTTTGTTCCGCGCTGCCCTCAGTAATGTTCCAGACCCGTTCGGCGTATTGCACCAGTTTGTCCTGCTTCGCTGCTTTGCGTTCCCTCAGCATGGATGGCAACACAATGGCCAGGGTTTGAGCGTGGTCCAGATTATGCAGTGCGGTGAGTTCGTGGCCCAGCATGTGTGTGGCCCAGTCTTGCGGCACACCGCTGCCAATCAATCCATTCAGAGCCAGGGTGGCGGTCCACATCAGGCTGGCGCGTACCTGGTAGTTTTCAGGTTCGGCCAGGCATTGGGGACCAATCTCGACCAGCGTTTGCAGCAAGCCTTCGGAAAAACGATCTTGCACCGGCGCCTGGGCGGGGTAGGTCAAATATTGTTCCATCACGTGTACAAAGGCATCAACCACACCGTTGGCGACCTGCCGCGGCGGCAGAGTGAAGGTTTTTGTCGGGTCTAGAATCGAGAACTTCGGGAACACGTGCTGGCTGTGAAATGGCAGCTTTGTTTTCAGAGACTTGCGGGTAACCACTGCGCCTTTGTTCATTTCCGAACCGGTGGCTGGCAGGGTCAGCACCGCGCCAAACGGCAAGGCTTTATCTACGTTGTTGCCGTCTTGCAGCAAGATGTCCCACTCATCGCCTTCAAACAGCGCGGCAGCTGCAACAAATTTTGTGCCGTCAATAACGGATCCGCCACCTACCGCAAGCAGAAAATCAATCTTTTCATCGCGCACTCGGGTAACCGCACGCATCAGGGTTTCGAAGCTGGGGTTGGGCTCAATGCCTGAAAATTCGTGAATGTCGCGCTCGCCCAGGGCTGCGGTCACCTCGCCCAGAGTTCCGGTGCTGCGTGCGCTTTCGCCGCCAAAAAGAATCATCACGCGGGCGTTTCTAGGAACCAGAGCGTCTAGCTCGGCAATTTTTCCGTCACCGAAAACGATGCGGGTGGGATTGTGAAAATCAAAATTGTGCATGGATAATCTCCTTTGTGGGAGCCAGTATACGACCGGTCTACTGGAAGGCATCAATGCTTTTGCTGTTTTTTCGTGATGTTTTTGTGAGGCTTCAGCGAATGATTTACGGTTTTCATGCATCGGCGGAGGGATATAGAGATCGCGTGGGCCGCGCCTGACCCCTCAAAGTATTTGAGCTTTTGTAGGCTGCTTACGGGTTTAATGTGTATTAGGGCTTTATACTGTTGCCTGATTCAAAAACCACCGAAGAATCAACGACCCTATTTTTCCGAATGAAGTGGTGGATGCAAAAGGCTATGCCGGCTGCTTTGGTGTTTACCCCATCGACCGTTTCACGATGCATCACCGGGCCGGTAGTACGGCCCTGAGGAACTGGCTTTGAACGATTATCAATTGGGCAGTACGGTTGTGACTGTGAGTCTCGACAAACTGGTTGCCAAGCTGGACGATGCTATTCGGGCGCTGGAACAAAGCGAATCTTTGGCGAAGTTCGGCAAATTGCCCAGGGTATTTGGTAGCGCCCGCCGGGTGTTGCTTCAGCCGGGTGGCTGTGAGGCCGTCGAGGCGCGAATTCAGCGCATTGAACAGGCAGGCGTTTTTGAGGGCACGGATTGGGCCGAACCCGGTCTTTTGGTGCCGGCCTTGACCACTTATTCGCTGCAAAGCAAAAACGCCGATACGGTTGTGATTGAGGCGCTCAGTGAATTGCGATTGCTGGCGGTGGTGCGCGAATTCTATTTGCACCCGTCGGTGTCTGCCGATCAGGCCAGGCACTATCTGATTCAGGTGTTGGCGATTAATCTTGGCCTTCTGTTTGGGATGACCGGCGAAGCCGAACGCGAGCAGGGTGAGCTGTCGTTAATCAGCGAAGCCGTGGTGCAATATGTAGCCCAGAATATCGGCTACGAGCATGTGATTGAAAATCTGATTGAGGAAATCTGGCGCATCTTGCAGCAGCGGCCCATCCGCGTGTCGGGTGTTCGCAAGATGATCACCCAGATTGCCATTTGTCGCGCAGACCCGAATGTGGATTTGGGTGCAGCCGGCGGCGGTGCTGAACGTTTGATTAGTAGCCTGTATGGCCCCACGCGGGCGTGCAGTGAAGACCCGGGAATAGTGGTTTACGAACAGCGCCTGCAGGCGATGGACGCGCAAAATCTGCAAAATGAAGCCACCGGCTTTGCCCGCTCTATGCACGATACGGGTCTTGTGTCGCCGTATCACGCCAGCTTTGTACGCTTTATTATGGATGAAGGTCAGGATGCGCTGCTGAGCGCGGCTTTGGGGCTTTCCAGTACCGGCCGCGACTGTTTGTTGTGTTACCGGGAATTGGTGCACACGCTGATTGCCGAAGGCATCTTCGCTGAGACCGCCCAGGGCCTTTATGGCTTGGCGTTGCTATTGGAGCGTGGAATTCTTTACCAGCCGCCGGTTGCGCCTGCGCTCTGGCGACAGGCCAAGCTATCGCTAAGCCCCGAGGCCCGTGAACGACTGCAGCTGGCCTATGGCTATCAGCCCCAGGCCAATGCCTGGTTGATTCAGGGTGTGTTGAACATGCTGGGCCAGCCTTTGGGCGTGGGCCAGGGTAACAACCCGACTTGCCAGTCGGCGCGGGCATTGTCTATGTGGGCCTATAACGACCCGGATTATCTATTGCAGATGGTGACCTGGGCCGCGCGGGATAACGAAATTGTTATGCACTTTGAAGGTGTGCCGGTGTCGTCGGCGCGCAGTGCCGCCGGGCTTGCCGCCGAGCTAACGTTTGATCTGGACCCGGTGTCGCTGGTGGTGGTGCCCCATCTGGATCGCATCTACGTGGAAATGGGGCGCTTGTGCATTGGCCGCGAGGGCGACCCTCATCGCTGGGTGAACCCTGAGTTCCACGGCTGGTCTGCCGGCCGTGGCTTTGCCATTAACGTAGATGTAGCCACCGGAAATCTGGACAAACTGGACGAGTTTTTACGGCATTTTTACGCCAGTTATCACCCCTATTACAACGGCAATCAGCCGTTGATTCACCCCCAGCCAGCAGGTATAGCGGTAACCGACAGAGCCGGGCGCTTTATTGGCTGGCACGCCATCACCATTTTACGCGTGGCGTTGGACCCGGAAGCCCACATGCGTGCGTATTTCTACAACCCCAATAACGATAGCGGGCAAGACTGGGGCAACGGCGTGCTGGTGAGCACATCCGGGCAGGGTGAACGTTTTGGTGAAGCTTCGTTGCCGTTCGAGGAGTTTGCGTCGCGGCTGTATATCTTCCACTTCGACCCTCTGGAGCGGGGCGCATTAGCGGATGTAAACCAGGAAGAACTTCAGCGAGTGATTGAACGGATTCATGGCAGTTGGGGCGCTAGCCGTTTACCGGCGGCATTGCAGGCCCAACCACCGGTTTAACATGAGCCCTGCGCTGGCAGGCGCGGGGCTTTAGAAGCCCGCCTATGGCACCACTGCATAAGCTACAATTTCCACCAGCATTTCTGCACGGGCGAAACCGGACACGATAATGGCCGCGCGGTTGGGAAACGGCTCGGCGACAAACGTAGCGTATTCGCGGTTTACGGCAGCAAGGTCATCGCGGTCGGTCACGTAGATAAGCACTTGCGTAAGGTTGGCAACGTCGGTGCCGGCGCTTTCCAGGGTGTGTTTCAGATTGGCTAGAGTCTGTTTGATCTGGGGCTCTATGCCGCCATCTACTACTTTGCCTTCGGCATCAATCGGGATTTGCGCGGTGAATAAAATGCCGTTGCCAACGGTGGCCCATGCCAGAGGTGATTTAGAGGCGGGCAAGTTAGTGTTCACGGGATATGGGTTCATTTTGGGCTCCTAAGCCGTGAATGTTAAATAGTTGAATGTTGACTAAGTGCGTATCGGTTAACGAATCAATTTAATCATTATCGCTGGTGCCGGCTCCGGCGCCCTGGCGTGAATCGTCTGATGATTCCACTAAAATTCTTGTCGCCAATTCTTTTAACCTGTTCCACATTTCAGGTTCTACCTCTATGCCTTCGGCGAGGGCATGTTCCTGCCAGTTGTGCATGCTGTGTTTGTCCTGATGCAGCAGATTGTTCAAGGTTTGATCGGCCTTGAAGTCAGGCATCAGGTTGACGTGGTTGACCATCACCAAGGTAATACCGTCATTGGGTTCTGTGTCGTCCGGTATGTCGTCCAGGCTGTACATACAAATTTCCGGCGCTTCTTCGCCGGCTTTGAAACTGACCAATATCTCCGTCAAAGGCTGGTGGGAGTCGCGCCAGAACGCGGTAACGCTCATGTTGCGCCGTGCCACCCGCGACAGATAGCCCACAATCAGCATGCGGTTGTGGCAGTGACGTATTTTTGTTACCGACAATCCGCGCGCGCGGCATTTGGCGTAACCCAGTTCGATGGCCAGGCTGGCGTTGTTCAGAGCCGTGCGGTTGTGGGCGTCAACCACGCACAGGTCGGCATCCTGGTAGATAATTTCTGGCGAATGTGACTGATCTTCTTCCAGTATGAACGCCAGGCTGCGCTTCAGGGATTGAATGCCGTTCAGGCCGTGGGCTTCCATCCACACCACCATGTCGGCGGCGTCGCTGGCGTCGCCATCGTCAAAACCGACGCCACTAAACGCCTTGCGCGACAAACCCTGCAATTCGTTAAAGGATACTTTCATTGGGCTCCTGCCTGCTTTCCGGGCTGCCGTTCTGGCTGTAAGGGAAAGCTCCAGTCGTCAAGCTGGTCCAGCGACAGCGCAGGGTTTGTCAGTTCAACGCCCAAGGGCGCGCCCTGGAACAAGGTGATGCGAACCCAGCGGTCGGATTTTGGATCAAACCGGCCTGCGCCAAAAAATGACAGTTTCGTGCGCAGCAGGTGCATGGGTTTCATATCGCGGTGCCATAAGTTAGCGCGAATTTCGCCGTAGGGCGTAGGTGCCATGGTCTGGATACGCCGCACAATTTCTTTCTGCTTCGGGTGTGCCATCAAAAACTCGACCACCATGGCATTGGGGTTATTCTGTACAAACTCCGCCAGCAGGGTATAGCAGCGGCTGATACGCGGGCCTATGGCCAGCGCAGTTTCTTTTTCGGCGCCAGATTCCTCGGCACGAATGCCCAGCCGTGGTTCTTCCTTTTCCGCCGAGCGGTACCAGAACCAGTAGTTGTCTTCTGCGCTTTCTTCGTTGTAGGTCAGCGCCCAATCAAAGCTCTGCTCGATCAGCTCTTTCAGTTTTCGCGCTTTCATATCGGGCTGCAAATCCATGGTTTCATGGCAGCCCAGTTCGTCGTCCAGGCTGTCTACCAGTTCCGGATACATCTCTATCAGTAGTGTGTTGATCAGTTCCTGTGCTTCAACCGAGCTGTGCTCGTCGGCCCAGTCGGTCAGTTCGCGATACAGCGCCGGGTGCGCAGGGGTGCGCTCCAGCCAATCGATCACTTCCTGTACCGACTGCACAATGTTCCGGTTGCGCAGAGTTTGGGCCTGGTCTTCGGTAACGGTTTGCTGCAAATAGCGGTGGGCGCGAAGCATCAGCGCCAGCAGCTTGTTGCGGCATTTGTCGCTGGCAGGCTGCAGGCGCGCGCAAGCCAGGGCGCGCTCGCGGCCGTAGATCCATTGCTGGATAAGCTGCGGGTGATTGATCAAAAACGGCGCCATACCCAGGCCGGTTGAGTTGCCAATGCCCAGATAGCGTTGCAGTTCCGGGGCGAGCTCGACGGCGGTATCTGGCGCTTGCACCCTTGCCAGGTGGTTCAGCTGTTCAATGGAGAACTGGCGTAGCACATACACAGCCAGCATTTGCGCAGAAAATGGCCGGTTGAAATCCGTGTTACGTTCCAACCGGGCAAAGTCGGCAATGCCGAATTTGCCATTGCCGTACACCGCGGTGGTGCGGTACAGATAGCCCACCGCCGTCAGCGCTGCTGGGTCGGGCTGTTCGCCGACGGCCAGCGCGGCCACAAAATGGCTGAAGTTGCGCAGGCTCTTGTTGGCCCGCGACAGCACCAGAACCCTGGAAGACAGGCGGCCAGCTTCCTGCAGTGGCACGTTGTCGGCCATGTGCTGCAGCAACTCCGCTTCCACATCGCCTTCAACGATCGCAAAGGTAACGTCCCAGGCTTCGGCAATTACCCGGTCAGAGCGCTGATCTGCGCGCAACTCGCGGCAGAAAATCACGCAGTGGTAAAGCCCCTGAGGCGTGGTGATGCGGTAAATAGCGGTGCCGTGGCCCTGGTCGTTCAGGTCAAATACGGTGTTGCTGACCTGCCAGCGCTCCTTGATCATCTTGCGCACCAGCGAGCGCGCAAAGCTCAGGCGGCTGGCGAACATACTGCCCAGCCGGTCTAGCTGCATGACCTGATTGGCGGGACGCAGGTTATCGGTGGTTGAAAGGGTATCGGCCCAGCTCATGATTTCACCTTTGAGTGTTCTTCCAGTGTTACCGAGCCTTTCGCCGAGGTTGCACCAGGCAGTTGCGGAATCAGATTCTGCTCGCGAGCCATAGTGTAGGCGGCTTTCGGGCCCAGCCAAAGTGATGGCAGCAGAACCAGCGACACAGGAATAGCGGTTATCACAATAAACTGTTGCAGCACGCTGATTTGGCCTGCGCCCATATACAGCAGAACGGCGGCCATACCGGCCATAGCCAAACCCCAGAATGCGCGCACAAAGGTGTTGGGTTCATCGTGGCCCGAGCTGACCACGGCGATGGCATAGCTCATGGAGTCGCCGGTGGTGGCCACGAATATGGTGGTCAAAATCAGAACGGCCAGAGCCATAAAGCTACCGCCGGGCAACGCCTGAGCTACGGTCAACGTGGCAATGTCAAAGCGGAAGTTGTTAAGGGCGTCGGCTAGGTCAATCACACCGGTCATCTGATAATAGATGCCCGAGCCGCCCAGCAATGTGAACCAAATGGTGGTGGCGATGGGGGCCATAACGGCCACCGCCATGATCATTTCGCGAATGCTGCGGCCGCGGGATATGCGCGCTACAAAAATCGCCATCAACGGGGCGTAGCCGATAAACCACGCAAAGAAGAACACAGTCCACCACTGCATCCACCAGGCCGGTGCGGTTTCGGCGGTCATGGTTGCCATTTCCATGAACGACGACATGTACTGGCCCATGCTCTGGAAGTAGGTGTTGGTCAGAAACAGGGTGGGGCCAAAGATAAAGATAATGGCGGCAACGGCCAGCGCCAGGAACACGTTCAGGCGGCTTAGAATCTGGATGCCGCGATGAATGCCGGTGACGGCAGAGGTTACGTAAATAGCCGCCAGTAGCGCCAGAATGGCCATTTGAGTGCCCAGACCGTCGCTCAGGCCAAACAGTTCACTCAGGCCAAAGCTCATTTGGGTGGCCAGAAAACCTATCGGGCCAACAGTGCCGGCAACCACTGCAATAACGCAACAGGCGTCGACCACGCTGCCCAGCCAGCCGCTCATAATCCGCTCGCCAAACACTGGGTATAGCAGCGTTCTGGGCTGTAGCGGCTTGCCTTTAACATAGTGAGCGTGGGCCAGAACAATGGCAGACAGGGTGCCCAGCACGGCCCAAGCCAGAAAGCCCCAGTGCATAAAGGATTGTGCCATGGCGTTGGAGACGGCGGCTGCCGTGCCTGGCTCGGAGGTAAATGCCGGAGGGGTCACCACAAAGTGATAAATGGGCTCGCCTGCGGCGAAGAACACGCCGCCACCGGCCAGCAGGGTACACATAATAATGGACAGCCAGCGGAAGGTGCTCATTTCCGGGCGGTCAAGATTGCCGATTTTGGCACGGCCGGCCGGGCTGCAAGCAACGCCGATGGCAATAAAGAAGGTGGCCAGCAACAGCATTTGGAAATACGTGCCGAAGATCTTGGCGGTCCAGGCAAATCCGCTGCCAATCAGATCTGCTACTGCTTTAAGGTCAAACAATGAAAACCCGACAAACAGCACAATAAAGCCAACGCTGAGCGTCAGCAATACCGGGTCGCCCAGCTGAGCAAGTGAGTAATCACCGCCTGCCTTGATTTTGTTATTTTTCATAATGCTTACCTTTTTTGTTGAGACACCCTGGTTTGTTGCTGGTCCAATGGTTGGTGTTGCGTTTGCCGGTTTTTTATTCAACAGCCTTCAAGACGCCGGCGTGGTGCCGTCTTCAAGTTGTTTAAGCCAATTCAGGCCCATGATTTTTTGCACGTCAATGTCGCTGAATCCTTTTTTTTGCAATCCATCAATAATGGCAGGAAAATCGCGATTGTCCTGAAACCATGTTAATGGCCGCGGCCAGCCGGCGTTGCCTTTGTTGCCTTCGCCAAAATCCATTTCCTTGGACCAGCGTCCGTTGCGCATCCAGTCCAGTACTGATTGCGGTTGGCCTTGGCACAAATCCGTGCCCAGCCCAATATGGTCGATGCCCATCAGTTCGGCGGTATCGGCCACCATGCCGCAGAAGCTTTCCAGTGTGCAGTCCGGCCCGTCTTTCAAGTGGAACGGATACACCGAAAAACCCAGCAGGCCGCCGCTGTCGGCGATAGCTTTCAGAACCTTGTCTGACTTATTACGTTTGGCCGCATGGAACGACGAGGGGTTGGCGTGGGAAATAATCACCGGCCGAGTCGACAATTCAATGGCGTCCAGCGTGGATTTTTCCGAGCTGTGGGACATGTCGATGATCATGCCGGTACGGTTCATTTCCGCGATGGCTTGGCGCCCAAAGCGGGTGATGCCGTTGTCTTCAGCCTCGTAGCAACCGGTCGCCAACAGGCTTTGGTTGTTGTACGTCAGCTGCATGATCATCAGGCCCATACGGCGCATGACCGCAATCATGTCGATGTCGTCTTCAATCGGCGAGCAGTTTTGCGCACCGAAGAAAACGCCGATGCGGTTGCTGGCGCGAGCACGTTCAATGTCTGCCGGCTCATAGACTGGCATGATTAAATCGGCGTGTTGTTCAAAACGCCGGTTCCACTCGCCAAACCGGGTCAGGGTTTCGCGTGTGTTCTCGTGGTATACCAAGGTGGCGTGCACGGCGGTAACACCGCCGGCGCGCATTTGCTCGAATATCTCACGGGACCAGTTGGAGTATTGCAGTCCGTCTATGGTCAGCATGACATGGCCCTCGTTATGCCCGCACGTAGCAGGTTTTTACCACGGTGTAGAACTCGCGCGCGTACTGGCCTTGTTCGCGGGGGCCAAAGCTGGAGTTCTTACGTCCACCAAAAGGCACGTGATAGTCGGTGCCCGCAGTGGGCAGGTTCACCATCACACAACCGGTTTCGGCACGGGCTTTGAAATCTGATGCCAGCTTCAGAGAGTTGGTGATAATGCCCGCGGTCAGGCCGTATTGGGTGTCGTTCAGAGTGTCCAGCGCGGCTTCATAATCCGCCACGCGGATAACGCAGGCGATAGGGCCGAACACTTCGTCGCGGTTAATAGCCATGTCGTTGGTGGTGTTGGTGAACAGCGCGGGCTCCATGTAATAGCCTTCGGTTGCCATGTCAACGCGGTTGCCGCCAAAGGCCAGGGTAGCGCCGTCGGCCTGGGCGCGTTCAATCCACGCCATGTTGGAATCTAGCTGGCGTTTGTCAGCAATGGGGCCAATCTGAACGCCTTCGTGCAGGGCGTGACCAACAGTGGCTTTTTCCAGGCGGGCGATCAACTTGCTGACAAACTCGTCGTGAACGGCATCGGTCACAATTAGGCGTGAAGAGGCGGTGCACTTTTGACCGCTGCCGGAATAAGAGCCGTTAAAGGCGGCTTCTACAGCCAGATCTACGTCGGCATCGTCAACCACGATCAATGCGTTTTTAGAACCCATTTCCAACTGGCACTTCACCAGATTGGCGACGGTGGCAGACGCTATGCGGCGACCTACTTCCAGGGAGCCGGTAAAGGTCAGGGCCTGAATCTGCGGGCTGTTGATCAGGGCTTCACCGGTTTCGCCGCCGGAACCCATCACCAGGTTAAACGTGCCTGCCGGAAATTCCTGGCGGCTGATGATTTCAGTCAGCGCCCAGGCGCTGGCGGGTACCAGGTTGGCGGGCTTAAAGACGACGGCGTTACCAAACGCCAGAGCCGGTGCAATTTTCCACACGGCGGTGGCCATGGGGAAGTTCCACGGGCTGATAATGCCCACCACGCCCAACGGCTCGCGGCGAACGTCAATTTCTACGCCCGGCCGCACGGAGTCTGCACGCTCGTCAATCTGCCGCAGCACTTCGGCGGCGTAGTAATGGAAAAACTGACCGGAGCGGTACACTTCGCCTTTGCCTTCAGCTAGGGGTTTACCTTCTTCCCGCGATAGTAATTCACCCAGTTCCTGCTGGCGCGCAATCAACTCGTCGCCAATGGCCATCAGGGCTTTGTAGCGCTGTTCCAACCCGCTTTTACTCCATTGCGCAAAACCCTTTCGGGCGGCGCTAATGGCCTGTTGGGTTTGTTCGGCGTTGGCTTGGTCGTACTCGCCGATCACATCGGTAAGGTCAGACGGGCTGGAGTTGGTGATGCGCTTGGCGCCGGTGACCCATTGGCCATTAATATAAAGTGGGTGGGACGTGCTCATGAAGTTCTCCTTTTGTCTTTGTACCTATACTACTGCCGGTGCCATAATAAGAATAATCAATAAATAACATTGTTTGATAAGAAATCTTTATCGAATTGCTGAGGAAACCGGTATGCCGCCCGAGCTTAAAATACAGCAGTTGCGCTACGTGATTGCGGTGGTGGAGGAGGGCAGTTTTCACGCTGCGTCACGGCGCTTGCACCGTACCCAGCCGGCGTTGTCGATGGCGGTGCGGGAGCTTGAGCAAAAGTTGGGGCAGAATTTGCTGGAACGGGGCAGCAAGGTGCGTCTGACGCCGTTTGGTGAATACTGCCTGCCAAGATTTCGCGATCTGGTGAACCAGCACGACCGCATGGCACGGGACGTGGCCGCTCACGCCGATGGCCGTGAGGGGCACATTCACATTGCTACGGTGCCGTCGGTGGCCAGCCGAATCATGCCGTCGTTTCTGGCGCGCTTTATTACCCGCTTTCCCGATGTGAATATTAGCCTGCACGACGAGAACGCCCATTATGTGTGCCAGATGGTGGCTAACGGCGAGGTGGACCTGGGAATTACCAGTCTGTGGCAAAACAGTGAAGAGCTGCACTATAGCCATTTGTTCGAGGACAAAATTGGCGTGGTGTGTCGCCGTGACCACGCCCTGGCCCAGGACACAACATTGGACTGGCAGCGCCTACGCGGCGAAAAGCTGATTGGTAATGGCACCTCGCGGTTGTTGATGAACACCGCGGCGGCCGAGTTGGTGGAGAACAGCGCCTTTTATATATCGAATATGATTTCTTTGCTGGCGATGCTTGAAGCCGGAGCCGGCGTGACCACCCTGCCGCGGCTGGCGTTCCCCGAGCAGAGCGCCAGCTTGTGTTTTATCCCGCTGCACAATCCGGACGTGGTGCGCCGCATTGGCGTGGTGAAATCCGCCAACCGCACCTTGGCGCCGGCAGCCCAGGCAATGGAAGCGTTTGTGCTGGAGCAGTTGCGAGTGGATGTGGTGTAGGAGGTAGGGGGCAGATTTGAAATCTGTCCCCATGTGTTTACTGCGTTTTGCAGGTTTTGATGCCGAGCAGTGAATAGGCCGGGCAGTTACCGATCAGCGCGGTGGCCAAGGGTACAACACCAATCCAGCCCCAAGGCGTTTGCGGGCCGACAAATACCAGTGCTAGTAGCACAATGCCGATGAGTGCGCGAATGATTCTATCTGCAGATCCCATATTAACGCTCATAGTCTGATCTCCTTGTGTTGGAGCAATACAATGCCGATGAGTGTACGAATGATTCGATCCGCAAATCTCATATCAACGGTCATTGTCTGATCTCCTTGTGTTGGAATAATGCGACCCTATGAACTTTAGACCTGCCGTCTTTGTGAGTCAGTGATAATGTCACAGTAAAAAGACCGGTTAAGCGCTACCGTCGGATCAACCTCCAGTCTTCATCAGGGTAATGGCGGCAGCCAGCGCGCCAGTAAACAAAAGGCAGCATATCGACAACGCCATGTTCCAGCGCAAAGAGGCTACTTGGGCACTGTAACCGGTCAATCGCTCCAGCAGCAGCGAGTTGGCCGAGTACGGCGTACCCGCAGTAGTAAGGCCCCAGCCAGAGACCATGGCGATACCCAACCCAAGAACCGCGCTCACGGGCCAGATGGGCCCGAGCACACCGCCAGTCAGGGTGCCGATAACAATCGGGTTAAACCCAATCATACCACCCAGAAAAAACACCGACGGAACCACGAATGCGACGACGGGGTAGGCCCAGCCCGGCAGGTTGAACCCTGCACCCAGCCATTGAATAGCAAAGGTGCTGATCAGTACTCCGAGAAAGGCTGAGCCTCCAACTATCACCAGTTCATTGCTCATCGGTGCCATCGACGGCAGGGTAATTTTGCTGCCCTGTAAGCGCCGATGCGCCAGTCCGATCACTACCGCACCGAGGCAACTCAGCGTCACCGCTCGCGAATAGCTGAGGTTAAAGTAGCCACTGAAGGCGAATGTGGCCCCGCAAATCGCCCCAATAACGGCGGCAAATCTCAGCCAGGGCATCATGCGGGCCAGTCTTGTGCCCGGCTCTGGTGCTTCGACAGGCTGGTATTCTGCTGATTCGGGTTCAAGAAACAGGGCCCCTATTAGCAGATAACCCACGGCCAGTGGCAGGCTGATCGCAATAATCTGCAAGCTGTGCAGGGCTGGTACAAAGGTCACGGTGAGGACAATGGAGATCGATAGCGGTGAGAAAATCGGCGATGCGCCAAAACCGCGCAGTACACCGCGCGAAGCATTGCGAGTGATGGCAGAGTCGCCTTGCTGGTCTTTTTCACTCTGGATCATGGTGGCGACCACGCCGACCGAGCCGAAATTCAGCGGCATCGACAGAAAGGCGGTGCCGAAGGTTACGCTGTAGTAGCGGGCCAGCGGCGAGCCCGCAAACAGGCTCTTGGAAATCAGCCCAAGGTCAGCCGATTTACCCAGCATGGAAGACAGCAGCATCACCGTTATGATGAGCGCCGTCAGGCGGGTCATGCTGGTGGCGGCGCCTATCAACGCACTCGGCTCAATCGTGATCGCAATGATCGTCATCACCGTGAGCAGACCGAACAGCAACCGCGCTACCAATCGAAGGTCCCGCCAGCCCAGGATAATGGCGCTGATGATCGCGATCGCACCCAAAACCCCGAGTCCCGGCAAAAATGACAGCACTCCAGCACCCAAAGCCAGGTAGGTAAGCGCGGAACGCAGGGTCAGCAGGGATGCGGCGGTGTCCCGGCTCATGAGCTCAAACGGGGCATGACATCTGTCCATCCGGCAGTGCAGCAGTGACCAAGAGGTATCTCCCTACTAGTGGTGTTATTTCTCTATAACGGTGCTAACTTTCTATAACGGCGGTAGCAACGTCGCTGCGGTCAATGCCTGAACCTCAGCCAGGGTATTGTCACCATACAATTCCCGCACCCGCAAACCCTCGTCGGTGACATCAATAACCGCGAGATCGGTGTAGATGCGCTTGACCACGCCTGCTCCGGTCAGTGGGTACTCACACTGTTCCAGAATCTTGGGCTCGTCGGTCTTTGTGGTGTGGCGCATCAGCACGAACAACTGTTTTGCACCCACCGCCAGATCCATGGCGCCGCCAACAGCGGGTGGAAACTTGTCGTCGTTGGTGGCCCAATTGGCGAGATCGCCGGTCGCCGAAACCTGAAACGCACCCAGTACCGCAATGTCCAGATGGCCGCCGCGCATCATCGCGAAGGATTCGGCGTTGTCGAAGTAGCAGCCGCCCTTGAGCAGGGTCACATACTGCTTGCCGGCATTGATCAGATCCGGATCAATTTTATCAGGCTCTGGAGCCGGCCCCACGCCGAGAATACCATTTTCACTTTGATAAATAACCTGTTTATCATCAGATACATAGTTGGAAACCGAGGTTGGCATGCCAATGCCAAGATTCACATAGGCGCCATCCGGAATGTCTTGGGCCACCCGACTCGCCATCTCATTCGTACTAAGCCGCAGCATGTTGCTGTACCTCCTGAACCACTACGCGATCAACAAATATGCCCGGCGTCACCACGTGTTCTGGGTCAAGCTCACCGACCTCAACCACGGCGTTAACTTCCGCAATAGTGATTCGGGCGGCCGTCGCCATTATGGGATTGAAGTTACGACCGGCGGTGTTGTAGATCAAATTGCCCCAAGCATCTCCCCGGTGCGCCTTGATCAGTGCCACATCGGCAGGCATGGCGGTTTCCAGCACATAGCCCTTGCCATTGATCACCTTTGTTTCTTTACCGTCGGCGAGCCGGGTGCCATAACCGGTGGGTGTATAAACCCCGCCCAAGCCAGCACCGGCGGCGCGGATGCGCTCCGCGAGGGTGCCCTGTGGTACCAGCTCCAGCTCAATTTCACCCTTTTCGTAAAGGCGCTCAAACCAGATCGAGCCAGACGAGCGTGGGAACGAACACACCATCTTACGCACCAAGCGGTCACGCAATAACGACGCAATGCCTTCTTCAGCGGTGCCGGCATTGTTGGAGATAATGGTCAGCTCACGGGCACCGTGCAGGCGAAGTGCTTCGATCAGCTGCATTGGAATACCGGAATTGCCGAAGCCGCCGATCATCACAACACTGCCGTCTTCGATATCGGCAACCGCGGCCCGAAGGGATTCACAGATTTTGTTAATCACGTTTGTTCACCATTGCATTGGTTGCGGTTAACTGGGTTTGAGGGATACAGGCTGCCGCACCCATCGGTGCCACGCGTAGATTAGGCCGGTCAAACTAAAGCCAATAACATCCGTCACGATGTCGGGGTAGATCAGCACGACACCGGAGATCATGACCAGTATTCGCAGGGGCCAGGCCAGAACTCCTACCCGGTAAAGGTACCCCTCCATAGCAGAGGCCATCAGCCAGATCGCGGTTACGGCCGTCACCACAGAGGTCAGAATATTACCCAAGGGGCCTTGAAGAATCAGCGACGGGTTAAGCACGAATAAGAACGGCAGGATGAACAGAATGCCCCCAAGCCGCATGGCGTACAGCCCGGTTTTGCTGGCGTTAGCACCGGCAACGCCGGCAGCGGTAATCGCCGCCAGGGCTACCGGCGGAGTGATGTACGACATCATGCCCCAATATAGAATGAACAGATGGCTCGCCAGCGGATTTAGACCGGCATTGACCAGCGCGGGCGCCAGCAGGATGGAGAGGAAGATATAGCATGCACTGACGGTCATCCCCATGCCCAGCACAAAACTGGTCACTGCACCGGCCGCCAGCATCAACGGAATACTGCCATCGGCGTAGAGCAGCAACTCGCGGGAGAAAGCACCGGCCACTCCCGTGTAAGACAAGCCGCCTACCACCAGGCCAATACCGGCCAGAATAGCCACCAGGTTTGAAACACTGGTGGTCAGATCCAGGATAAATGCCAGCGCGCGCTTGCGATTGAGTCGGTGCCGGCGCTTGAACATTGAGATGCCTAACAGCACTACCGTGGCGTAGTAAGGCGCATAGGCCTCCAACCGCATGAACAGCAACATGTAGATGAGCATGACCAGGCTGAACAGGTACGGCCAACCGTCTTTTAGGGTCTCTTTCATGCTAGGTATGTCTGCTTCGGGCATGCCTTTGAGGCCCCGCTTGGCGGCGTAGATATCAACCTGGAAAATCAGCGCCAGATAGAACAGCAGCGCCGGTAGGAAAGCGGCAATGATGATCTCCGAGTAAGGCACCCCCAGAAACGACGCCATGATAAAAGCGACCGCTCCCATAATCGGCGGCATCAGCGTGCCACCGGTAGAGGCGCAAGCCTCGATCGCAGCCGCGTAATGGGCGGGGTAGCCAGTCTTCTTCATGGTGGGAATGGTGATCGGGCCGGTGGTCAGGATGTTAGAGATTACGCTCCCTGACAGGCTGCCAAGAATGCCACTGGATAACACGGACACTTTGGCCGGGCCGCCGCGACTGCGACCCATGAGGGCGGTGGAAAAGCGCATGAAAAACTCGCCCCCGCCGGTAATAGTCAGCGCAGCACCAAACACCACAAAACCGATAACCAGTTGTGCCACCACCTGCATCGGTATACCAATAATGCTCTCGACACCCATAACGTGCGCACGAATGGTTTCGGCCAGGCCATATTCATTGCCCCACAGAAAACCGGGCATGGAGCCGGCGTAAAGTGGGTAGGTGCCGAATAGCAACGCCACCGCAAGCAGCGGCCAGCCACCACAACGACGAACACCTTCCAGCACCAGTACCAGCAATACCGCAGAAGCGGCAGTCGCCTCGATTGGCGCCATATAATCCCAGCCCAGCTGGATCATGATCAAACCGTGGTAGCCCAAGTAACCACAAGAACCCAGAGCCGCCAGCGCCAGTGGCCAGTCGTACCAGGGCACCCGATGACGAGCTCCCGACCAGGCCGGAAAACACAGGAAGGCAGCTGCAAGAAAAACACCGATCAGATAATAGAGATAGGCGTTGCCCAGCGGCTGGAAACCCAGAATTTTCAGGTTAAACGTTTGGTTAATCGCCATCAGCAAACCCAGTGCACCCAGACCCATAGCGCACCAGTAGGCAACGCCCTGGAGACGGCTAGAAGGAGATTCAGGCGTATTGGCAGGTTCGGCGGGGACGTCCGATAAGGCTTTCATATAGAGGACACTCTGGGAAAAGGGGCCAGACCGGAAGCCTGCGGAGCACTCCCGGTTGGCGCTTGCTCAGTTAAAAATCACAGGGAACTCAACGTGTCCATACGATGCTTTTCCCAGATAACCGCGAACTCTTCGTCGCTTTTGCCTTCCGCTTCGGCCAAGGCCTTCGGCCAAGCATCCCGCAGTGCGTTCAAGCGTTCGGTACGCTGATCGTTCCAGGCCTGGTGCTCCTCGGTCCAGATACCTTTTTCTTTCAGGTAACGGATGGCGCCGGCGTGGAAAGGTACATCGATAGCCGGGGTGCCAGCTTCGGACAGGCGCCAGCGGGGCATAACCGCAGTGGCGTCCTTATACATGTCGTAGGTCTCATCCAGTGCCTTGATGAAGGTATAGACAAGCTCAGGATCCGTGTCCGCACGAACGGTCAGCACCGGGTAACGGTAAGCCAGGATATCCACCGGGTTTTCTTCGCTGATGCCCGCACCAATTGTCTCCGTGTAGGGCTGGAAGAACGGTGCTACTGCTTTCAGGCGCGCCCAGCCTTCCTTGTCTTCAGCTGGCACTTCCAGCCAACGAATACCACGGGGCGATTCGGCCAGTTCGTAGACATGACTCGGCGTGGTGGTGGTGCAGGAAGCATCCGCTTCATTGCGGGCCAGTGCGCTCATGGTGTTGCCGTAAGTGGGAAACATGATGGCTTCCACGTCGTCCCGGGTCAGACCGGCAAAGGCCAGGAATGCATCGCACTTGACGTTGATCGACGGGTTGCCTGCAACGTAGGCAAAGCGCTTACCTTTCAAGTCTTTCAGGGTTTTAATATTGGCATCGGCGGCGGTGAAAATACCGAACGACGACGGTCGACCAGCAACAGCACGAAGATCCTGAGGGCCCCAACGGCGGGTGGAGAAGTCGTGGATACCTTCAGCCGCGAAAAACGTTTCGGTGGCCAGGAAGCTGAAGTCGGCACGTTCGCTGATCAATGGCTGCAGGCGACCAATGGCAGAACCTGATGGTTGAATGCGTATACGGGTGCCGTATTTCTTACCAAACGCATCGGCGATGGCGGAGGCTTCGGCATAACCTGCCGATCCAACGTCATATGACGACCAGGTCATGGTGTCAGGCAGCGCGGTTTCGGCGCTGACCGCGGTCGCGCCGAGGGTCATCATGGTGGTGAACACAGTCGCGGCGGTTGCGGTTAGCAACGGGCGGCGCAGAGCAAGGGAATGAATCATTGAGGGTTCCTTACATTATTGTTTTATGGCCGTGAACTCTTTCTGCCAGCCCG
Source organism: Marinobacter sp. M3C (assembly GCF_023311895.1). Lineage (GTDB taxonomy): Bacteria > Pseudomonadota > Gammaproteobacteria > Pseudomonadales > Oleiphilaceae > Marinobacter. Next base: position 1,321,430 of record NZ_CP092284.1, on the reverse strand, counting down.
ACATTGGATGCAACGCCACAGCGAAAAAACGGTGAGGCAGGCAGTGCAGAGCAGAAAATAGACTGTAGCACTAACTCTAGTCAATAATTTTCTTAAATTGATGAATTAATTTATCGCATATTGAGAAAATTTATTGTAAAAAATAAGTAAAATTACGCACAATTATTTAAGTAATTCTATTTTATTCATAGAAAACAATATTTTAAATTATACAGCAGTATAATAGTTGGTAAAATCAAAAACTACGAAACGGATTTTAAGTTTGCACAGCGGAATATAGGGCTTACTAAAACGAATGGTGGGAACTGTTCCCAACACCGCTTCCTTTCAAAGTTCGATGATCCGCCGTCTGCGAGATCCACTGACGAATCTCATCTCGAATGACGTCGATAACGAGTTGCCGGCGCTCGGCGTGCATACGAGACACCACGGACGCAACACTGATAGCGACACGATGCTCGCTATCCGGAACTCTGAAAGCCACCCCAAGCGCCGCGACTTCCGGCACGATACGTCCGCTGTTGAACGCAAAGCCCAATCGGCGGCACTCGCTCAAGCCTTGCCCTACCTCGGCTGAGTTAATACCGGAGTAGCGCTCATAGCGTTCCTGGTTCTTTATCACCATCTGGTTACCTTCTTTCAGAGGCAAAGCGGCCAGCAACGCCATTGCGCCCGCACCTACGCCAAGAGGTCTGCGCGAGCCTGCCACGAGGGTATTGGCACTGATGGGATACGTGCCTTCGACCAGGTCGATGCACACGGAATCGCGGTTGGCGTGTATGGAAAGGTAGGTGGATTCTTCGGTGCGCCGCGCAATACTGGCCAGCAAGGGTCGCAGGTGGTGACGTAACTTTAGGTCCGGTGCCACCGCTTGTGCGGACTCGGCAATTTGCAACAGCTCAAAGCCGACATGATAGGTTTTGGCGTAAGGGTCAAAAGTGAGTAACCCTTCATGGGCTAGCGCCGTCAGCAGGCGATGTGCTGTGGCCGTGTTCATTCCCACTTCCCGGGCAATGCGGGACAAGGTGCCTCCGGTCGGGAAGATTTTCGCCACTGTGCGCAAAAGCAGGGAGGCTTTCGCCAAGGTTGTGCTGGAAGTGAAGGGTCGGGCTTTCGTTTGATTGTTGTCGTTGGTCATGGTCAATCGGGCTAGTAGAGTGATTGGTTTTAGTGGACGGATATTCGCCCACAACCCACTTTTACCACATGTTGACAAGATTATCTCAGCTAACGAGATAGCGTCGGAATAACTGGGGAATTTGACATAAACAGGCGAAAAAACTAAAGCAGGGGTAGGAAAAGAAGACAAAGTGGTTAAAAACGACGACATTAAACCTTGAGTGATTTCCGCAGACAGCACCTAATCGCCTTCAGCGCGGCGTCTTTTTAGGTGATCCGGGTGAAGCATTGCTTGTCCGATGCGGGTTATTGTAAGGAAGATGGTTTTCAGGCGCGGAAAAGGCCATGTTCGGCAATACAGATCGATGCGCAAAACGCTTCTACCGAGCTGTCTTTTAGGCCCGCATTACGAGGGACGCCCAAAACCCAGGACGGATTTATGTCGCAACACAGTATTCTGCATACTTTAGCGCCCCCGCTACGGCAGCAGTTTGTAGAGCAGACCCAAGTGATGACATTTCCGGCTGGCCAGGTTCTGTTCAATCCCGGCGAGCGCTGCCATGGCTTGCCACTGGTGCTCAGTGGCGTGGTGAAAGTGCAGATGACCGGCGCTTCCGGCAACAGCATTGTACTTTACCGCATGGGCGCGAACGATATCTGCACCCTGTCTATTGGCTGTCTAATGACCGGATTTGGCTACCGTGCAGAAGCCAGTGTAGAAGACGAAGCCGAGGTGATTATGGTGTCGCGGGCGTTGTTTGACTGTTTAATGGAGCAGTCTGACGGTTTTCGCCAGGGTATTATGGAATCTTACGGTCGCCGCCTGGACGACCTGATGCTCTTGGTCGAAGAGGTGGCTTTTCGCCGTATGGACGAACGCCTGAACGAGTGGCTGCAAGCGCGGGCTGAACGCAGCCCGCTGTTGATAACCCATCAGGATCTGGCCATTGAACTGGGCACCGCGCGGGAGGTAGTCAGCCGCCTGTTAAAAGAGCTCGAGCGTAAAAAGCGGGTGCGCCTGGCGCGGGGCCGCATTGACATACTGTGATGGACAAACGAGGGAAGGGCTCCGCATGAACGCTGGGCGCAAACACAAAACCCGTTCGCGGGCGATTATTCTGCTATTGATTGTGTTGCTGGCTTTGTTGGCAGGTGCTTTTTGGGTGAAGCACCGCTGGGAAGCGATGCTGGCACAGAACAACATTGAGCATGTTCAGTGGCAGGGTACCCGGTTGGGCTTGCACAGCGTGTCGGTCGCCGAACTGAAGGCTATTCAGCTGGGTCCTGAACGCCGTCTTACAATAGACGCTCGCGATATTACTCTGGGCTGGCACTGGGGAGACGGCCGTAAGTGGCAGTGGCAAAACTGGTTGCCGCATTTGAATACTGTGACCGCGCAGCAACTGGAGCTCGAGATTATGGCCATCGAGCCTGAGTCAACGGTTGATGCCCCTTCTGCCAAACCCGCTTTTTCCGTATTTGAACAAATGCCGCCGCAGCTACCTCTTCAACGAACCCCGTGGCTGCCCTCGCGCGTTCATGTTCAGCAGTTTCAGGCCATTCTTCCTTGTGCCAGCGGCCGCTGCCCTTTACAGGGTGCCTTGGATATTCAGCAAAGCGCGCAAGAAACAGGCAATGGTTTACCGATAAACGCGAGTTTGTCGCTAGAGCACCAAGGGCATCGGGTTGAATTTGTTGCCACGCTCGCTTCTATTATTAACAAGCCCGCTTCGACGGAAGGAAGTGCGTTGAGTGGCGGGGATAATGCTGCGCCCGGTGAGCAGGGATTGCAGATGTCCGCAACCGTCGATATCGACAATAAGCGCAATCTGATCCTGGAAACCCGTTACCGCCCGCTTGGGTCGAACACAGAAGTGCACTGGCAAGGGTCCCTCGCCGTGCCGGAACTGCCCAACGCGGAGTGGCTGATTGCCTGGGTTCAGAGCTGGACTCCATTGCCCCAGGAGGCGAGTTTTGCCAAGCCAGAGCAGGGCTCGGTGAACGTCCGTTGGGATTTGCAGGGGCCACGACAGCGCTTTTTCGCGAAGGCGACAGGCACGGTCAATGCCGAAGCCCGGGTGCCGCAGCCCTGGCCGGTGCCGGGCCTGGGCAGTATAAAGGGTGATTTGGCTCTGGCGTTGGCGCTTAACCAAGGCAACTGGCAACCACAAACCCTAAGCGCAGACCTGGCACTAACGCAGCCAGCGCATTGGGCCGCGACATTGCCTGTGCAGTTGCGTCCGCAACAGCTAGAGCTGTCTGTACGCCCGGCCTCTGCTTTACCTGGAACGGCATCTGCGCTGCCTGGTGCAAACAAAACGGGTGCGAACAAAAACGCAACGAATGCGACCCTTCCTTTGCAGGTCGCTCTGCGCAGCCACGGCGCGGCCGACATTAACGTTGATGCCCACTTGGCGATTTCTACTTCGGCACCCTGGCAGGTGCAGCTGGCCCAAACCCGGCTTACAGCAGACTTGGCCCGGTTGGATGTTGGCCAGTGGCGTATTGATAAGCCCGAACTGGATCTGTTGATGAGCGGTGAACTGACATCGACAGAGGCGAATCTGACCTTCGCCCAATCGTCCCGGGTTTCCGCCGCTCAGATTAAATCCTTGGGCGGCGATGATGCCGAGGCGCTGGAGCTACAAAATCCGCAATTGGCACTGGCCGGCAACAACCTGACGGCAGGCTTCAAAACGGCCCCGATGACGTTGGAGAAACTGACCTTCAGCGGGCCGTTGAACATAAGCGCCAAGCAGATAAAATATCCTCAGTTGCTGACGCAACGCTGGCAATTTAACGGCAAAACGACAGCCGATATGAACGGTCTTCAATTGTCGGGAATAGCCAAAGCGAACAGCGGTGCCTCCGCCAATATCAATCTTAAAGTTCCTTATGGCAACGCGGCCGCACAGGCCATTGTTGTCAACGCGCAAATGCGGGTGAGTGGTAAACGGGAAATTGACGGCCTGGGGCGGGTGCTTGTGGCTTGGCCGGAGCTGCTTGACGCCAGCGGCGGCACTATAAGTGCCAACGTGAACGCACAGCTGCTGCCCGGCCAACCGTTGGTTGTCGATGGCAAACTGGTGTTTCTGGACGTCGGTGGTACCTGGGATCGCACCGCATGGCGCAACATGAACGGCACCGTTGAAGCCACGTTGAAGTCTGACCAATTTCAGGTGTCGACATCGCAGCTGACCTTGGACGAGGTCAATCCCGGCATTCCATTAGGGCCTATCGTCCTGGCCGGGGATTACCGTGCGCCAGCACGACGGCCAATGGCGGGGCAGCTGACCTTAACCCAGGCCAACGCAGGCGCCTTGGGTGGGGCGTTGAACATCGCGTCGGGCAGTTGGGATATTTCCTCAGCTCCGTTCACCGTGCCGCTGGAATTGGACCGCTTAAATCTGGCGCAGTTGTTACGGGTGTACCCGGCAGAAGGCCTGGCCGGCACCGGGATACTCAGCGGTACCATTCCGCTGCTGATATACCCAGCCACGGGTGTGCGGGTGAAACGTGGCCGCTTGGGTGCGCTGGAGCCAGGTGGCCAGCTGCAATTGAGTGCGGAACGGCTGCGCGCCCTGGGGCAAAAAAACGAAACCATGGAATTAGTGTCAAAAGCCTTGGAAAACTTTCGTTATTCGGCTCTCAGCAGCGATATTGATTACGACGAAAACGGCACTTTGATGCTGGGGCTGCATTTGCAAGGCAACAGCCCGGAGGTGGGTGATGGTCGTGCTGTGGTGTTGAATATTAATCTTGAAGAAAATATTCCCGCCCTGCTGACCAGTTTGCAACTTAGCGGCCGGGTAACAGATGCGGTGGCCGAGCGGGTGAAAAAACTGCTTAAAAAGCGCGAGCGCGAACCCGCAGAAGATCTGATAAAGTAATTGGTAATACAGGAGCATATTATTATGACGTACGTTGGTTTGAATGTTTTTCGTCCGCTAACGGCGCTGCTTGCGGGCTTGTTGCTGGCCACCGTGGTGTCTGGTTGCACACCCACGGTGCGGGTGCAGGCACCTGAAGAGCCGATTACGGTCAACCTGAACGTGAAAATTCAGCACGAAATATACGTGAAGGTCGATAAGGATGTGGACGAGCTGTTCAGTGAAAAAGGCCTGTTCTGAGTTCGCAATCCTGTTACAAACCCCCGACGATAACGGGCGCACGTACCAAATAATCTAGAATGTGCGTACCTGATAATAAAGAGTGTACGCACTTGATAATCAAGGAGTTGAATATGACTATTTACCAGCGCGTCGCTGCCTTGCTGCTAACGCTGAGCCTGAGCATTCCGGCGTTTGCCATGAGCCTTGACGAAGCCAAAAATGCTCTGGATTCTGCAAAAAGCCAGGGTTTGGTAGGTGAAACGCCGTCGGGTTACCTGGCTCCTGTGACGTCTGACGCCCGCGCCCGCGATATTGCACAGGCCATCAATGACGCCCGCCGCGATGCGTACGCAGGCATTGCCCAGAAGAACGGCATTGCAGTGTCGAAAGTGGAAGCTGTGGCTGGTCAGAAAGCGGTTGAGAAAACTCCGGCCGGGCAATACATCGAAATGGATGGCGGCTGGGTAAAAAAATAAACCGGTTAAAGTTTGAGCGCCGCGCGCCGATACCCGTTGTAACTGATTTGGCTGATTGTTAACTGCAGCCCAAACGCTTGAACGAGGTTTGTTGCCATGGTTTCTCCTTTATACGGTTCACCGTCGCCGGCATCATCACAGTCGCCGTCTCAATCACGGGTCGCCAACGAGTCGCAGGCGCAACGCATTGACCTGCCCGGTCAGGCCGGTGATGGAGCCAAATCCACAGAGTCTGCTGGCAAGCCCCAGCGCCAGGTTATTCGCACGCCAGAAGATGCCATTAACGTTCTGCGCTCGCGCCTGCAGCAGCAGATGGAGCAAAGCCTGGGCAAGCTTGAAGGGCCGGGCGCCGCTGCGGTACGCAGTTTTGGCGGAGGTTTTCAGCCGCCGTCTGCCGCCGACGTGGCGGGCACGGTGCTGGGCTTTATTCAGCTGCGGCTAGAGCAGGAAGCGGCTGCCGGAGCCGATCCGGAACGCCTGGCTAATCTGATGGAACAGGCCCGTTCTGGTATCGAAAAAGGCTACGGCGAAGCCCGTGAGCAAATTGAAGCCTTGGGGTTGATGAATCCTAAGCTGGCCAGCGAGATTGATGACGGCTTCAACCGCATTCAGAACGGCCTGGACAAACTCGCAGAGCGCTTTTTGGGCCAGCCGGCGGTCGCCGATGGCGGGGCACCCGTTAGCAGAAGCGGTATGCAGGTTGAATCTGCTTCCCGCGGCGCTTTTCGCTTTGACGTAACCACCGCCGATGGCGACAAAGTGTCTATTCTGATGGAAGAGAGCCGTTATTCCGCAGTTCAAAGCCGTTCAGAATCCAGCGCAAGCGGAGAATCGCGTTCACTGGCCGCGGTTAGTGCGTCTGCCGGGCGCTATTCTTTCAGTGTGGAAGGTGACCTGGACAGCGGCGAACGCGAAGCCATTGCCGGCCTGCTGGAACAGGCGCAGGGCGTTGCCGGGCAGTTTTTCCGCGGCGATGTTCAGGGCGCGTTTGAATCCGCGCGGGGCTTGAACCTGGGCGGCGAAGAACTGGCCAGCTTCAGCTTGAATCTGTCTTCCAGTCGCACGGTATCAACCACGGCCTATGAGTCCACCTCTGGCCAGCCGTCACTGGCCAGCCAGCTGAGGCCGTTGGCCGGGTTGGCTCAGGATGTTCGCGAGCTGGGGCAGGGTGGCATTGACAAGGGCTTTGATACCACCACGCTAAATGATCTGGTGCAAAGAATGCTGGACGACCAGCAAGAGGCGATTAGCGAAAGCGTGAACAGCAACCGCCCGATGATGGACGAATTCATTGGCGCCATCCTCAACGGTTTGCAGCCAGGCTAGTCTCAGCCCGCCAGGTGCTGAGCCAGAAACATCAACGTGCGGCCGTGGGCCAACGCCGCCGCACGTTGATTGTAAGCCGGTCGCCCCCAGCAGTTGAAGCCGTGATCCACTCCTTCGTAGTTGTGAATGCTGGCATGTTGCTGGCCGTCAAAAGCCTTGCGTACCTGATCAACGGCGCTGGCCGGTATTAGTCCATCCAGTCCAGCATAATGAAACAATATGGGTTGGCTTATCTGCCCGGCCAAGTCCAGGTTGTTGTGAATGCCTCCGCCGTAATAGCTGACGGCTGCATCGGGCTTGCCGCTGGCGGCCGCCCGATAGGCCAGCTGCCCGCCCATGCAGTAACCTAGCACGCCTACCTTGCCAGACACCTGCGGTAATTCACGCAGATATTCAACGGCTGTCACAACGTCTTCTGCCGCCTGGGTGAAGTCTGTGCCGTTCATCAAAGCAAACGCTTCGGCGGTGCCTGCTTCGGTATAGTCCAGATTGGTTCGGGTTTGCTGGCGCCAAAACACATCCGGTGCCAACACCACAAAGCCGTCCAGGGCATATTGCTCGGCAACGGCACGGATGTGATCGTTTACTCCCCAGATTTCCTGAATTAGCACCAGGCCAGGGCCTGTTCCGGCCGGTGGCAATGCCAGGTAGCCGGAAAATGTGTCTTTATCAGCAGAGGAAATTGTAATCCATTTTTCTGATGTCATTTTGATGCCCTTCAATAGATGCCCGTTAAAATTAAGCGCTTGTAAACAGATGCCTGTGAACAAATGCCTTTGAAATATGGCGAAATGTGGCGTTTGAGTGAATTATTCTGCGAATACGTTGGTCACCATGGCTAGCTTCGGAGTGTTCGTCCATCATTGCAGGTATTAGTCCTCTGATGGAACAGGATCTTGCTATGCGTTATTTATGGTTTGTGGTTCTGCTTTGCCTGTGTTCGGCCGCGTCTTTGTCAGCCCAAGACCAGCAAGCCCCTTGCTCTGATTCAGGCTGTGAAGACACAACGCAGTTTTCGTCCGCCCAAAAAAAGCTGGCAGGCAAGCCGATGGTGGATGAGTACGCCCAGGCCCGTGGCCGCGCCGAAATACGCTTTCCACTGCTGACTCAACCCGATTTGAGCGCAGACCTGCGGCCCTATATTCAGGTAGAAGATGCCCAAAGTGGCTCTTCTGTGCCTTTCGGCGTGCTCACCCGCGAAAAGCAGCTGCTGATCACCGGGCTTGAGCCCGTTACGGCCTACACGATCAGGTTCCGCAAAGGGCTGCCACTCAGCACGGGCTCGCTGGCACAGGCGCAGACCTTTGAAGTAACCACGCCCACGCTGAGAAATAGCATAACCATTACCAATGGCAGCGGAGTGGTGTTAGTACCTGCCGGCCGTGCGCCGTCTTTGCAGGTGCAGGCGGTAGGCCACCAGCGGGTTCAGGTTACCGTGCAGGCCCTTTTGCCAGCGGTTGCCCGTCGGTTGCTGGAATCGGAGCAGCTTAGCGAAAAAGGGTATTTCGACAATAACGAAAGCAAGCTGTTGCACCAGGAAGTGATTATGCTGCAACCGAATCTTTATGGCGAAGCCAGCCTGAATATTGATTTGAGTAAAGCGGACCTACCCGCTGGTGCTGCGTATTTGGCCCGAGTGTCACCCTGCAGCGATGCAGACTGTGAGTTCACTCTTTATCGCCGCTACGACGATCAGCAAGTGGTGGTATTGCATTCCCGCTATGCGCTTTCTGCGCTGGTGGCCGATAGCGAAACCCTGGTGTCGATGCGGGATTTCGACAGCGGCAAACTGATTGCCCGCGGTAGCATCGAACTGCTGGCTAAAAACTCCGAATCTCTGGGCAGCTTCGCGATTCGAGCGGACGGCTATGCCCGCATTCCCAACGCGCTGATGCGCGGGCAGAACGGCTCGGCGCCCGCCTTGTTGATCAATGAAAACAATCGCGCGCTGAGCTATCTGTCCCTCAATGAATCGCCGTTGTCGCTTGCGCAATTGCCGGTGGACGGCGCTGATACGGCGGTGTTGGGCGATGGCTATTTGCGCACCGAGCGCGGCGTGTATCGCGGTGGTGAAAGCGTGTATTTCAGCGCCATCGCCCGTGCGAATGATCTGGCGCCCATGGCCGGTCAGAATCTCACCCTCAAAATCATCCGCCCGGACTCCAAAGTGTTGATCAGCCAGCCTGTTACCAGCGACAAGAACGGGCTGCTCAGCACCAGAATAACGCTGGGTGCCACGGCCTATAAGGGTCGATACCGCACGCAATTGCTGTTGGGTGATACTCAATTGGCCAGCACCCACTTTCAAGTGGAAGATTTTGTACCGGAAACCATGGAAGTGAACATCACCGGGTTACCGGCGTTCGCGGCTATTGATCAATCGCTGGCCTTTTCAACCGAAAGCCTGTTCCTGTTTGGTGCGCCAGGTGCCGATAGGCCCATTTCTGCCCAGCTACGAGCCAACCCTACGCGCCACCCCTTCGACGCATTCGACGGCTTTGAATTTGGTGGGCTAGACGAGAACCATCAGCAGCAAGCTCTGCTGGACTCGCAAACCCTGCAAACCTCGGAGGCAGGCCTGGCGGATTTCGAATTCAGCGCTAGTGCGTTTGAATCCATCGCCGATAGCGAACTGCCCCAGCGCGTAACGGTCGCCGTGGAGCTGGAAGAAGTATCCGGTCGAGTAACCCGCCAAAACGAATCGGTGTTTGTGGCCACCCAACCCAGCTGGATAGGTGTAAAACCCGCTGACGCCCAGAGCGGGTATGGCAGCGGCAGTACACCCGAATTTTTGCTAACCAGCGTGGATGCTCGCAGCGGCCAGGCTAACTCGGAAACCGTACGCTGGCGGCTGATTGAGGAAGAGTGGGACTATTACTGGACTCGCAGCGGCGAAGGCTGGGATTACCGCATCGAATATTACGAACAGGGCGTTCGCGCCAGCGGCACGGTTGAGGTGAACGTAGCCAGCAACCTTGGCCAGGCGACTCTAACCTTGCCGGCCTTGAGTAACGGCCGTTACAAACTGGAGCTGTTACCGGAAACCGGCCAACCCACCCAGACTCGCCTGCAAGTAGGCTGGTGGAGCACCTCTGGCGCCAGCGCAGCGGTGCCCGACGTACTGGACGTTGCGGTGTCTGATCCAAAACCTAACGCCGGCGATACGGTGACCGTGTCTATAGACGCACCGTTTAACGGCACCGCAGAAATCATGCTGGTGACCGATAGCGTTCTCAGCGTTCATCAGGTTGTACTGGCCGATCGCAAAGCCAGCGTGGACGTAAAAGCTCCGGCCGGTGCCAGTCAGGCCTATGTGTTGGTGAAAGCCTATCGCCAGGCGCCTGCAGGCTCGGCGGGCGCTGCCCGTGCGGTCGGCGTGGCCCATCTGTCCATCGAGCCTGCGCGTTTTCGCCGCCAGGCGTCTATGGATTTACCCGAATTTGTACGCCCTAACCAGACCGTAAGCTTGACGGTGAATGTGCCGGATGCAGCCGATGGCGCCAGCCTGGTTGTTTCAGCGGTGGATATTGGCATTCTGAATTTGACCAATCACCCCCAGGCCGCTGCGTTTGACTGGTTCACCCGCAAGCGCGCATTCAGTGCAGATCTGTTCGACCCTTATGGATTGGTGTCGCGTCTGAGTGATGACATTGGCGGCACCAATCTGGTGGTGGGGGGCGACGAAGCCGCCGCTGAGCAGCCCAGTCGCAAAACCTTTTTCGAGACCATTGCCCTGCAAACCGATGTGGTGAAAGTGAGGAATGGCAAAGCCGAGATTGTGCTTGAGATTGGCCAGATTAACGGCCGCCTGCGCTTGGACGTGACCGGTTCGGATAGCCGGAGATCCATACAGTTCAGCGATGAACTGATTGTGCGCGAGCGGGTAGCGGTGAATTCATCGGTGCCGCGCACCGTTACTCGTGGTGATCGTTTTCAAGCCGGAGCCGCGCTGACGCTGACCGAAGGCGAGGCGCAAACAGCGGTTTTAGAATGGTCGGTGACGGGTCCGTTCGAATTAGACCAATCCCGCACACGCGTGGAGTGGAGTGCCTCCGGCCAGACCCGTGAAGTATCCGTACCGGTAAAGGTAACCGCCAACGGGCAGGGCAGTATTGGCCTGCGCGTTACATTGGCAGACGGCCACGAACAAACCTACCAGTGGCCACTGCTGGCGCGCCCTGGCGGCTCGTTGATTACCCTGACCGAAACCCGGGAAGTAGCGCCTGGCGCCACAACCGAGGCACCACTGGATTTGTTGACAGCGCTCGATGACGGCCGCGCCAGCCTGTCAGTCAGCCGCTTTCCGTTGCCGGACCGCACGTCTCTGGCTGCGGGTTTGTCCCGCTACCCTTACGGCTGCCTGGAACAAACGGTGTCCCGGGCCTTTCCACTGATTGTGATGGCTCAGACCTTGGCCGAGCGCGGCAATTTCACCGAAGCGCGGCAGCGCCTGGGCAAAAGCTACCGACGCATAGCCGATCTGCAACGCTCCTCTGGCATGTTCAGTATGTGGAGTGACGGTGGTGAATCGGAAGAATGGCTCAGCTTGTACGCCTATGAATTTCTGCTGCATCCGTTGCCCGAAGGCGTATTTGAGGCCGACGAAGCCCGAAGTCTTGATCGCCTGCGCCAGCAAATGCTGATGGATATGGCGCCCAATTTGCCGCGGTTGATGCGCTCCAACAACACCGAGGTAAAGATTTATGCGCTGCTGCTAGGCGCTCGCCAAGGCAACGCGGATGTGGGCGAAATGCGATATTTGCTGAGCCAGACTGAAGGGCTGACTATGACCAGCGCGTCCCAGCTGGCCATGGCGTTTAGCCTGCTGGGCGACAAACCCAGGGCCGAGCAGGCTTTCGCTATTGCCGCTCGGGTGGATAGCGAAAGCTACCGTTATTCCACCTACGCCACGCCGGTTCGCCACCGAGCAGCACTGGCCCGTTACAGCGCCGACGCTGAATCAGACAAGGCGGAAAGCGCGCTGGCTGCTATGACAACAGCGGTTAACAGTGACCCGTGGTTGAACACTCAGGAAAAAGCCTGGGCTTACCTGGCCACAGAAGCTGCTTACATCAGTGCAACACCAAAAGACGGCGCCTGGTCGCTGAACCGCTCGGTAAATGAGTTGGATCTGAGCGAAGCGAACAAAGGGCTTACGCTGACCAATCATTCCGACGAAGTACTGCACCTGACCCTGGTGGCAACGGGCAATCGCGCGGCTAAAAACCTGCCATCATCCATTGCGAAACTGCTGCAGGGTGACACCGAAGGCAAACCCGCCGATGTCAGCCTGACTCAAGGGTTCGCCATAGTTGGTACTGATATGAGCGCCCGTGAGGCTAGCCTTAAAGACGGCGTTATTGAACTGCAACAGGGTGAGCTTCTGGTGAGCACCGTGGCCGGAAAAATAATCCGTGAGCGGGCGGATGGTGAATGGCTGATTGAGCAAAAAGCCGCTGGCGGGCTTGAGATCGAGAATCCAAATCTTGGCGGCATAAGCGTAGAAACCTTATTCGAACTGCTGGGTCTTTCCTGGCAGCCAAAAGATAGCGCGCACTCGCTCTACCTGGACGACCGCTTTACCCAAGTGATTACGCCGCGTTATCGGTTTGGCAACAACGACCGCTTGGAATCCGTGTCGGTGTGGCGCGCCGTTACGCCCGGAAACTACCGTATGCCGGCGGCCTACATGGAAAATATGCTGAACCCATCGTTGAATGCCTCCACCGAGGGTGTTCGCATTCATGTTACGGCGAACTAGTTTTGACCGCACTCTAAAAAGCCGCTGGTTAAACCTGTTCGCCGCGACATTCATTGTTGCGGGTTTGCTGGCTCAGCCGCTGGTGCAGTGGGCAGCGTTGCCTATGGAGCGTCTGGACCAACAAAGCCTGGTGCTGGCGGACAATCAGGGCGAATGGTTGCACGTGCGTTTGCTGGGCAACAGTTACCGGTTGCAACCGCAAGGGGAGGTCAGCCAGACGTATATCAATCTACTGCTGGCCTACGAAGACCGGCGCTTTTACCAGCATCCGGGTGTAGACCCGCTGGCCATTGTGCGGGCGACCATCAACAACGTGAGACACGGAAGAGTGGTATCGGGTGCGTCGACCATTTCGATGCAGGTTAGCCGTCTATTGCGGCCTCATCGGCGTACGCTGGCGGGCAAAGTGCGCCAGGCAATGGGTGCGCTGTGGCTGGAAGCTCATTATTCAAAGCAGGAAATTCTTGACGCCTACCTCACGCTGGCCCCTTTCGGTGCAAACGTGGAAGGCATCGAAATGGCCAGCCGCTATTGGTTCGACAAATCGCCGGTGGCACTGACCCACGCCGAAGCCGCGTTGCTGGTAGCGCTGCCCCAGCGCCCGGCGAAACATCGGCCAGATCGCTTCCCAAAAATAGCCCGTGCGGCTCGGGACCGAGTGCTGCGAAAAGGCTTTGAAAGCGGCCTGTTAACCCTTGCCGAATACACCAACGCCACATTAAGCCCGCTGCCGGGCAATTCCGTGAGTTTCGCCCAGTTAGACCACCACTTGGCAGACCGGGCCATGGCGAAGGGCTTGTCTGGCTTGAATGCCACAACCTTGAACCGCACCACCCAGCGTAACCTGAGCGCCATGAGCGCGAACTGGGCTTTGCCCTCTGGCGTCAATGTGTCAGCGCTGGTGTTGGATACCAACGGCGCAATGGTCGCGCACCTAGGTTCGCAGGACTATTTCAACGCCCGAGCCAGCGGCGCCGTCGACTTCAGCGTGCAAGCGCGTTCGCCAGGGTCGGCCCTGAAACCGCTGATTTACGCCTACGCCGAAACCGCTGGTGTACTGCGATTCGAAGAGGTTTACACCGACCAGCACACCGATTTTGGCGGCTACACACCGGACAACTTTGATCACAGCGAAAAAGGCCAGCAGACCTTTGGCGATGCGCTCACCCGTTCCCATAACCGCGCAGCGGTGGAAGCCCTGCAACGTTTGTCGCCCGCGGCCTTTGAGTCTGAACTTCGCGCCCGTGGCGCCACTCTTTACGGCGATATTGGCCTGCCCATTGCGGTTGGCGGTATTGGTCTTACCTTGCAAGATTTGGCGGGTTTGTACACCGGATTAGCCCAGGGTCAGCACAGCACAAAAGCGCACTGGCTAAAAAGCGCCGAAGCCGTAACGCGGCCAATGAATGACCGCAGTGCAGCCCGCACAACTTATCATTTGCGGCGGGTGGCGTTACCGGAAAACCGCGCGCGCACGTCTACCCTGAATAATTTTGCCCTGAAAACCGGCACAGGTCCCCGCGGTAGCGATGCCCTGTCGGTGGTGTATACCCGTGATCACGTGATTGCAGTGTGGGTTGGCAGCCCGGATAACGCCGAATTGCCCAGCCACACCGGTCTGCAAACCGCAGCGCCGATTGCGTTGGCAATACTGGATTCCCTGGGCCCTGAGCGGCCACCCTTATCACTGGCCTCTGGCCCGTCCATAAAACCCGACGCCTTGCGCCAGCAAAGCATGAAAGTGGTGTTCCCCGGCGACGGCCTGGAGCTGGCCTTTCCGCCGGGCCGAGACGCCATACGCCCGCGCCTGACCGGGGCCGAATACCCGGTGAGTGTGGTGTTGAACGGTCAGCAACTGGTTACCCTGGAGTCACCACGGGATACACTGCGCTTTCCTTCCGCCGGGTTCTGGACGCTGGACATTCAGGATGCCCGCTCGCAGCACGCAAGCCTTGCGTTGCGGGTGCTTGGGCAGGATGGGAGTGGGCGGTAAATAAGCAGATTCAAAGAATCTGGACTAAAATGGCAGTAACTACCAACAAGGATGGAATCATGTTGAAAAAAAGCGCTTTACCTATTCTGTTAGCGGCCGGATTCAGTTTCATGTCGCTGAACGTGGCAGCCGATTGGACTCTCGACCCGGATCAGTCTTCACTGCATTTCGTATCGATCAAAAACGGGACCACAGCGGAAACCCATCGCTTTGCAGAGTTGGAAGGTAAAGTGGCTGATAACGGCAAGGTGAATCTAGGCGTCCACCTGGCCAGTGTTGAAACACAGATCCCCATCCGCAACGAACGTATGCATGAAATGCTGTTTGATACTAAAAACACGCCCATGGCCAATATCACGGCCCAGGTAGATGTCGCCGGGTTTG
This sequence comes from Marinobacter sp. M3C, assembly GCF_023311895.1. GTDB lineage: Bacteria > Pseudomonadota > Gammaproteobacteria > Pseudomonadales > Oleiphilaceae > Marinobacter. The sequence continues at coordinate 1,306,259 of NZ_CP092284.1, read as the reverse complement.
AAAAAATGGCGGAGGGCACAATCGCCAATGAAGATGTCAAGCTGACGCTGTCTCTGCATGGCAAAACCATAGATTACGACACCCGTTTGCAGGTCGTTAAACTCGCGAATGGCGGCATTGCCGTAAGTACGAAGCAACCGTTACTCGTTAAAGCCGAAGATTTCGGTTTGGGTGATGGCGTAGAAGCACTTCGTGAAATAGCAGGCCTAACCTCTATAGCCGCTGCCGTGCCGGTAACGGCGAATTTGGTGTTTCGGGTTAATAAATAGCATCAATGTTCATGGATTAGCGGGCGAAAGAAAGTCAAAGGAGAGCAGCAATCGACGTTCGTCGGGATTCATAGAAGGCGAACGATGAACCATACCCGCGCCAAGCTTGCTGCGATTGACACTTTGATGGTGGAGCCAATCAGTGCCTGTGCCCAGATAGGTGGTAATCTCAGGCACAAGGTATTCGATCAACATGGAACCTCGGGCTCATGGCATGGGTCAGCGTCGCAATGCGAAGGCCAATCATGTTGAGTTCAAACAGGCAGCCAAACATATCAACCAAAAAGCCGATATCTTTTTGCAGGTGAGGATAGGCCGCCAGATGGAGTAGGACTTCTTCAACATTAGGCGTGTTTGCCGCGGATATTATTGTTCGATGACTGCTGATGCCTTTGCCGTCATACCTTGGCCTCCCAGATTGGAAATGGATCAGCCAGGTGTTGCCACTGAGTCGGCCCGGCCAGCAGTTCATCTCAGGATAACGTCGGCAAATTCCACTTGATCCACCAGTAAATCGGCAACGTTGCGCTCATCCTCTTCACCCAGGTGTTCACCGGTTTCCTGCAAGTATTTGGCTTCGTCATAATCCCCCAGGAAATTCAACGCATCCACAACCGTCACCATGGTGTCCAACCGCGCGACATCAGCTAGCTTGCATACCTCCACCAACAAGTCTTCACGCAAGGTGCAACAGATGCAGCCATTGCTCATTTCAATAAGCTTTTCCTCGCTGCGGTTCAATTGCCCCTCGTTTTTCACGGCACTGGCGTCAATGTTGATTTCGCTCATGTCGTTGACAATCACTGCCACCCGACGGCCCTCCCGATTATTCAGCAGGTGGCTCAAAACCGTGGTTTTGCCAGCACCAAGAAAGCCCGATAGAACGGTGACGGGCAGTTTTTTGCCAGTATTTTTCATAAATCTCCGCTGCTTCTGATAAGAATAAATAATGTTATAACATATCATAAATCAGAGACGAGAATAGGACAACTGTTGTATTGACAATACTTTTGATGGGGCATGAGGCTTCGCCTACCGAGTCGGTAGACGAATTCGCACGTCTACGTCAATTTAAAAAGTGCGTTATGTGGGCGTGACCTGGGTGAGGTGATTGTCCTGTACATCGCTTCATAGCAAGACTGAAAAACCGCCCGGGATCGAATGCTGTTTCAGTGTTACTGGTAAGCAGGCGCCGTTTCAACGGCTTCTGCCAGCATCTCGGCAGTAATGGGCGACAGCGTCCAGCCCAAGTGGCCATGTCCAGTATTGTAGAACACCGTTGGCAGGCGACCCGGGCCGACTCGCGGCATCATGGTGGGAAGCATGGGGCGCAGCCCTGCCCAGGGCACAACCCGTCGGGTACTGACCCCGGGGAAACATTGCTCCACCCAGCGGGTGAGTGGGCGAATACGGTCATCCCGGATGTTGCGATTGTAGCCGTTGAATTCCGCCGTGCCTGCAATGCGGAAACGGTCATCACCCAACCGGCTGGTGACCAGCTTGGTGGCATCGTCTAGCAAGCTGACAGTCGGCGCCGCTTGTCGTGACGCTTCGTCGTCCAGCTCAACCGTGATGGAGTAGCCTTTCACCGGATAAATGTTGACGCGGTCTCCCAGTTTCGCAGCCAGTTCCCTGCTGCCAACGCCTGCACAGACCACTACACCATCGAAGGTGTTACGAATTTGTTGTTCGCCATCAAAAGATGTTACCCAGGCATGGGATTGATCCGCACTCAGTTCGGTAACGGTGTGGCCGTAACACGTTTTGACGCCGCGACGCTGAATGGCCTCCGCCAGGCCGCTTGTGAATTTGTGAATATCACCGGTTGAATCGCTTTCAGTGAAAAAACCACCGTAATAAGTGCCAGCCAGAGTGGGTTCGATGGCCTTCATTTCATCGGGGGTGACCGCCCGGCGCTCCAGACCTCCTGCTGCCAGCAATTTCGACACGTTTGCTGCGTGGTCAAAGCCGGCCTTGTCGCGATAGATGTGCAGTATGCCCTGTTCCTTCAAGTCGAAATCAATACCTTCTTCTTTTGCCCATGAAAACAGATGCTCACGGGCAGCGATCGCCATGCGGGCGGTTTCGGTGGTGTTTTTTTCGTACTGGGGAATGGCCGCCATGAACTCGGCAAACCAGCTCAGTTTGTGCCAGGAAGGCTTGGGATTAACCAGCAGCGGCGCATCACTGTGGAACATCCATTTCATGCCTTTGATTATGGTTTGCCAGTTGTTCCAGACTTCGGCATTAGACGCCGACAATTGACCGCCATTCGCGAAAGACGTTTCCATAGCCGCATAACGATGCTTTTCGTAGACGGTAACGTCGAAGCCGCGCTTGGCCAGAGAGTAAGCAGTGGTGATACCGGTGATGCCACCGCCAATAACTGCAATATGCTTCATAACAATCTCCAGAGAACGCCCAGGGTTGGCTGTCTACACAAAATGGTAGAAGCACCCCTTCCGTCTCTGGACCTGAGAGATTCACGAGCCGTTTCAGTGAAACCGGCCGCTTGCTCCTTCGGTGTGCCGAGTGACGCAGTCATCAGCAGCTCTTCGGAAAGTTGTCGTGTAAACGGTCCCTTTTGCCTGAGAGTTTCCGGGGCAGTTGCTCCTTCGGCGCCGGTCACACAGCTGTGCGACACAGTCTCTCCCGCTAACACCTATAATCTATAAAATGCAGTTTACGTCAGTTTGATGCGCAATAAAAAAGAACAGGTTCGTTTTGCATATTGGTTCAAGCAAAAGACGATGGTGCTTCAGGAAGTCATCTATGGCAAGCCCGATTTAGGTCTGATGGTCGACCAAGGGCAGCGTTGCAAAATAGACGTCAAGGAAGGGGCGGCCAAAATGGTGAGATATGGGACTCCGCAGGGAAATCTCTGGCTGTACTCATGTGTGGCCGAAGACTTCGGTTGTTACCTCAACAATCTAGCTCTGAGTTAGTGGCCAGCCAATGATTAATACTGACACAGTCACTGCCCCGATAAACACATTCATCGGTAGTCCCACTTTTAAAAAATCACTAAAACGATAACCACCTGGGCCGTAGACCATCAGGTTGGTTTGATAGCCAAGTGGTGTCGCAAAGCTTGCCGAAGCGGCCATCATAATAGCGAACACAAAGGGCTCATTATTGAGCCCCGCCTTCTCTGACATTTCCAGGACAATGGGCAACATCAGTACGGCAGCAGCATTGTTGGTGATTGTTTCTGTCAACAGGGAAACAGCAACATAGGTGAGGACCAACATCAACCAAGGAATACCGCTGCTCAACTCGATGATGCTACTGGCAATAAATTGCGCTACTCCGGTTTTTTGTAACGCCGCGCCCAAGGCGAAGGCCGCAGCAATGGTAATGATCACGGTCAAGTCCAGACTCTTTTCAGCCTGACTGACCGAGCAGCAACCCGTGATGATCATCAGCCCTGCGCCGATCAATGCGGCATTCAACATACTGATAAAACCAAATCCTGCGGCAGCAACGACACCTACCAAGATCGCCCAGGACAGCCAGGCACGCTCATGCCGTGGTGTTTCTGCATCTAGGTCATTGATCAGCAGGAAGTCCTTGTTATGGCGCTGCCGCGTGACAAAGGCTGGCCTCGCCTCCAGCAGCAGGGTATCGCCGGCTTTCAGGCGAATGGTGCCCAGATTGCCTTTAACGCGTTCGCCGTTGCGGGCCACCGCCAACACAACAGCACCATACCGGTCCCGAAACTTCGCATCGCGGATGTTCCTTCCCAGTGCCGCGCAATGAGGCGAAACAACGGCCTCCACCAACCGACGCTCTGCGCGATCTTTGTTCAATGTGCCTGAATGCCCGTTTTCGGGCGAAGCAATAATCCCATTGATTCGCAGCAAATCCGAGATCGCTTGGGTATCACCGGCAAAAACAAGACGATCACCACCATGCAGAATTTCCTCTGAGGGTACTGCCGTCACAATAGTGCCCAGACGCTCAACTTCCACCAAGTAAACGCGTTCGAGATTTCGAAGGCCGGCTTGTGCAACAGTTTTGCCGACTAAAGGCCCATGCATGTCTACCGTGACCTCCAGTGTAAATTCCCGCAGATTGGCAAAAGCCTGCTTATCGCTGCGATCTGGCAGCCACTTAGGCAAAAACAACCAGATAAAAACCAGTCCAGCCGCTGCAACTGGAGCACCAACGGCTGTGATCGAAAACAGCGAAAAACCTGCTTCACCAGTAAGGGCTTGGTATTGACCATTGACCACAAGATTGGTGCTTGTACCTATCAGGGTCAGGGTTCCTCCCAGGATGGCGGTATAACTCAAGGGGATCATGAGTTTGGATGGCGGAATTCGGATCTTGCGCGACCAGGCATGGATGGCTGGAATCATCGTGGCCACCACGGGCGTATTGTTCATAAAAGCGCTTAGCACAATCACAGGGGCGAAAATGCGGCCCAGTGCGGATCGAACCGATGTAGGCTGCCCCAATACTTTTTTTACAAGAAGATCGATGCCGCCGGAGCTGTGTATGCCAGCCGCGATGACAAACATCGCAGCCACCGTAATCAAACCTGAATTGGAAAAACCAGCCAAGGCTTCGCTGACAGACAGTACACCGAGAGCACTGAGAATGGTCAGAACTGTCATCATTACCAGGTGCGGGCTAATTCGTGTAAACGTCAAAACGCCCAGAGCCCCAATCGTCAACGTCAAAGAGAACCAGCCTTGCCACTCCATGAAGAGCACCTTAAATCATAATAAAAGAAGGATTATACTTGCGGCTTCATAGAACAAAAAAGAATACTATATTGTTTATATATTCTATTTTAATATATTAGTTTGCGTGGGGTACTATCGCTTACGCTCCGCGGCGAGTGTAAGCGGGTCCAGTGGAGGCCTCTCTTTTTTGCGGCCGGAAGATGTTTGAGCGACTTGCGGCATTTAGCGCACCAATATCATAGGTTGAAAACTTGTACCATCAGGTGGCATTTTCAGATATTGCAAAGACGATTAACTGGTATCAAAGTCATTTGATGAGAAACAAATGCCCGCCGTGTTTAACGAGTTCGTTTTGGCAATGGTGTCATCAACGCACGTTAAGATGTTTTCTAACGGAAGCGAAAAAGCTCGGATGAAAAACGAGGTGCTTGGGCCCGATGTCACAGGTAGTGACATGAAGCAGATGAAGGTTTTTGGTTTGTGTACCCTATAAGTACCCAAGCAGAAACGAAAAAAGGCATATCCGAAGATATGCCTTTTTTCGTTGAAATATGGTCGGGACGGTAGGATTTGAAGTTATTTTATACGCTTTCTCGCACGGTAAATCAAACGGTTACGTGCGAGGGGGTGCGATGCTGAGGTCTGATTGGGACAAATTTTGGGACATCGGGGAACCTCTGAATAAGTCCCCAGAATCAGCGATAATATAACCATCGGCAATCTGACAGGGTTCAGCACTACTAAGAGTCAGATCACCTTCTACGAAGCTGAATACCAGATCAAACAGCGCAAGACTTGTTGCGAGATCTTTCTGGAACGGATGGACAAAATGACTCCTTGGAAGCAGTTGGAGAAGAAATGACCTTGCCATGGAAGACGCCCCATACGAGATTGAATCTATGCGGCACCTTGCGAGTGTGCAACTGAACAGATTGCCGGATGAAATTACTATTCTCAAGTTCCGGCATTTTCTGGAGCGCCAGGGTTTGGGCAAAGGGTTGTTCAAAGAGGTAAGCAAGCACTTGGAGACAAACGGCCTGATGCTGCGCGAAGGCAGCATTGTTGACGCCACCAACACCTACGACATCGTACCGGCGGGAACCTTCTCCACGGTGGGGAGCGGCGTGTATTCGGTGATGTTGGTTATTTTGGAATTCAAAAGCGGGATGAGCACAGGAAACGCAAAAACATCTTTTGGTTCATTGCCAAGTATCGCGGCTTGGCCAAAAACAGTAACCGGCTGCACTTGCCGGCCGCGTTCAGCAATCTGCTAACAGGTGAAAAATATTGTCTGAGGTAAGGTCAGTACGCCCGAATTCCGCCAAAATGGCGGTAAACGGGCAGAAAATGAACAAATAGCGAGGGTAATTCAAATTGTTTCGAAAACCACCTTCAATTTATCCATTTCTCGATTACTTTCCTCGCCATGTAACCACTTCGCATAAGTTGTTAGCAGAACGATAACGCTGTGGCCAAGTTGGTTCGCCACAAATGCGGGAGTCATTCCTGCCATCAGGGATTGGGTAGCGTACGTATGGCGCGTGTTGTAGGTTCTTCGGTGTCTTATGCCCAGCGCCTTTAGAGCTGCTGTGAAGACCACCCTGGGTGGTTTGTCCGTAAGCCATGCCTTAGTCGTTCTTGGGCTTCGAAAAACCTGCTCACCAAATTGATAGGTTAATTTTTTTGCTTCATAAAGTGCCTCTTTGGCTCTGTCATTCAACAAAACCTCCCGAGCTCTATTAGTTTTTGTTTGATGGTTTAGTTGGCCTCGGATACGGGTTTTGCTCACCTTTACTGCACCGCGATTCCAGTCAATATCATTCCAAGTTAGAGCCAGCATTTCGGAAGTCCGCATTCCCGTCCAGAACGCAAACTGTACATAGGTAGCATAGATTAGTTCCGACCCTTCATTGTTGGCGTATAAGTATTCAATGATCTTTTGAGCCTCTTGAGGGGAAAAAGGATCAACTTCCGCTTTCTGATGTTTCATGTTTTTAATTTTTTCTGCTGGATTGCGGTCAATCACTTCGTCATCAACTGCCATCTCAAAAACCTGCCGTAATGGTATCAAAACATTGTTTCGGGTTTTCATAGATTTTCATTCGATTTCTGCAACATCTTGCTTTAATTAAGATACGGTAAATGAATCAATTGGCCGAGTTGCATATAGAGGTTGCCAGTATTTCATTAGTGCTTTCCTATATGTGTCTAGAGTATTGTCAGAAACAGAGGCGGTACTTAGATATATTTGAGCGTACTCGCTAAATAGTGGTACATTACTGTTAACATATTCAGGCTGGTCGAACTGCGGAAAATGTTCCGCAAGTTCTTTCCATGTTAGTGTTTGGAACTGGGCTTTGCTCGTGAGCTCAGTTCGTAGACGGGCTGCCTGCCTGATGTTTGTTTTGGTTGGTTTCCGCGGCCAGACCGGCTCGTACCGCTTCCCTTCCCAAGTAAATCGAATTTTAATACCTGATCCGTGGGGACGGATGCCTGCGGGAAATTCCCTAGTAGCCATGTCTTTACACCTTTTATTGAAACCCAAATTTGACCATCAGGGTCACGAACGAATTGTTCACCTGCTTTCCATTTCCCTTCCCGAATTTTACCCTTGGCCCAGTGAGACCCTTTTCCAAGGATTTCACAAACTCGTTGATGAGGCAGCCAGTCTAATGATTCCAGGTCAATGGTTATTGGAGAGTTGTTCAGCACTTCATTAATTGAATTCATGATATCTATATTCCTGAGCTAGTCGGCATGTTTATTACATTGTTTTAAATAATGTATTTCTGTTTTTCATGCTTACTATTTTACTACATTTAGCGTTTTGACCAAGAAGATAGATGTATAAACGAAAAATATAAGAGTTCTGTCGGTGTTTGATAAATTCTCTGCAGAAAAAATACTGCAGAGTTAATATATTAAAACCATTTAGGTCCACTGGATTGGAAAAGATCATCTTCGCTTAATTTATTAGTGTCTTCTTTTTCAGTTTGCAGCCGGATGAATTGAGACTTTTCTCCTTGATGCGTTCTGATAAGCAACGAAATCTCCACTTCATGAAATTCTTCTACTTCTTGAGCGAGATCTCGAATCTCTTGCATCAGGGCTTGAATGTTGCACATGTAGTTCTCCTGGGTGGGATTGGGCTCCAGTTCAGACTACAACATTGTTTCAGAGGAGCAAGGGTAGATGAGGCGAGCAGTTGTTGGCGGTGACGCATGGGCGAAACTAGCTGGCACCCTTTGTGCTTTGATGCAGGTTAATTTTGTTTTTTAGCTCTGGCTATTTTTTTTCTTGGCCGGGGCAATAGCATAATTCGTAGTATGGAGTAATTAGTATTATTTATCCTTCTTTTGCGAATGCCCCGAGACCCTCAAAATGAAGGGGTCAAGGGCGTCAGCTTCCAGTTCTATGAGACAGTGTGGTTTAAGCCTTCAAAATGCGCTTTAATGTCTGCAGGGCTTGAGTATGATTAGCGGCGCTCATTTTTGAGAGGTTATGCAGCTTCCAGCGCACCGCGGGTAGTCGTTCAACGCCTTCGAGACCGAGCAGTGACCAATCAGGAGAGCGCTGCTTGAATGTGATCAGAAATCGTCGTTCTGATTCTGTTAGTGATGAATTAACAATATCAACAAGGCGTTCCCGAGTAGCCACTAGCTCTTTTAATGGCACGTCGTCTTGCGTCATGCTCCGAAACTCACTCTCATACAGGTCAGAGATGTCCTTGGAGCGCGGGTGCAACAATTCGGCGATTGGTCGGTTGTGGCTGATCATATAGACCAATAAAGCTTTCCTCAGGCTGTCGTTGATCCCTTCGTTGTCTAAGAGCCATTTCACGTCGAATAAATCTCTGGGATGCTGACGATCCAGAGCGGCGCAAATTTTTCCTGCGTACAGATCTGAGAAGTGAACTACTTGCATTTCTGCGAATCCAAATTCTTCTTCTACGCCGTCACAAACAGACATGACCATTGGTTCGTAGACTGTTCCACGCAGCACTGGAGAGAGTTCAACTTTGACCAGGGAGTTACCCTTGCTGACTGTAAGTCGTAGCGCGTCCTGTTTGTCTCTGAACGATTCAACGACGCGAGCATCATGAAGATCGGAGCGGATCGATTGAGCTAATTCAGAAAGACTTTTCCGAATCGTATCCAGCGCAGCCTCGCGTTCTATCATGGGAAGAAATACTAGATCAATGTCTACTGATAGACGAGGGAAGTCGCGGATAAAAAGGTTGATCGCTGTTCCACCTTTGAGGGCAAAACATGGATATTTAGCGATGTGAGGAATGAGCTGCAGCAAAAGCTGGACCTGACTGTAGTACTGACTTCGCTTATCCATGCATAGTGTCCTCGTGCATTTCTTTGGGAACAGTGATGGCCCACCGAGTATTGAGCTTGCCGCGTTTGGCTATCAATCGCTTACCTGATCCTAAGTCATATTCGCTTGGCTTGAGATGCTTAAACCAAGCATGGCCTTGCCGCTCAGCTAACCAAAGAAATAATCGTTTAACCTTAATGTGAAGACAGTCTCTCAGGAGGGAATCGATTTTTTTCGGTGACAGATTGGAAAGCCCCTGCATCAGTGCTGCTGCGTGTTCGAAACTGACCTTTGAAGGCACTTCGGTAAGCACTTCAAGCATGGCTTTCTCCGGACAGGAGTATGCGACAGAAGGTAGTCCATCTTGCCAGTTCAATTCGCGAAGAAACCGCGAGTCCTCCATTGTGCGCTCGGACCATAATGTGAGAGTGCCATGACGCTCAAATTGAGCAGCAACTGGAATTCTACTGACCCATCCTGGTAGGGGGTGCTGGGAGTAGAGCTGAACCCGCACTTCTGCGCTCGTTGACAAAAAATGTGTTAATCCGGCGAAATCCAGCGCCGTTAAACCGCCCACGTGAATGGGCTTTTCTGACATCCGCTGAAGCGATGCAACGACGCCCTGCCAGCTAATAGATTTCTCGTAGAGTGTGTATAGGCCAGACGCGAGAGGGATCAGAGTGCGACTGCGTATGGCGTTGTCTAAAAAATGCAGGTTTAGACCCTGATCGATCAACCACGATTTAGTCGCCAACATGGAGGGTGGCAGCAAATATTTGAGCTGTTCGCGAGCCTTTTTATTGAGCATAGTTTGGAAAACCCTTAAAATACGGCAATTACCGCCGTGATAATGGTAATTTCCAAACTATCTTAGATTCAAGAGTTTAATTTATCTAGGATTTTCGGCGTTTTTTGCCGTAAAAAAAAGGAAAAGTAAACTATTTGGCCGCGCACATAAGTTTACGGTTGAGCAGGATTTTTGCTGAACTGAAGGTTGATAGGAGCGAGCCTAAACTAAAACGCATGAATGGCCAAATCAGGTGAAGCGGCCCAGTCTTGGTGTACGTCCCTCATACCTCGTGGCTCACCCCATTTGTTGTTCCGAAAGAGGCCTACAGCGGTGTTAATTGCTTTATCCGCTGAACCATAAGTGTCTAGGGCCATGTCACCGTGAAGAATGCTCCAGGAAACCTGCGCAGCGAACTGCTCGATATCGGGTGTTGAACTAAACCGCTTCGCGGTAGCGACTACGCCCGATCATTTCCTGCAAGATTGGGAGTCTTGACGGATACTTTTGAGTAGCCCGAGTGGGCTATTCAGAAGAGGAGAGTCCGTCATGACACCCTTACGTCAGACCATGATCCAGGCCATGTGCCAGCATGGCTTTTCCCCCCGAACCCAGCACAGTTATCTTTACGTCGTCACCGCGCTGGCCCGTTATTATCGGCGATTGTTCGGCGTCAACTATCCTGTCCGGTCATCCTAATTGTCGCCGAACAGGCGATCGCCCGACCAGCTGAAGGTTGAAGACTTACAAGTCTTTTTCAACTATCTGGTGCAGGAGCGTTCCCTGTCACCGGCCAGTTGCCGTGTTTACCTTCATGGCATCCGGTTTCTGTATCTGAAGGTGCTGCACTGGGCGCACTTCGATGTAACCCTGGTGCTGCCCAAGCGACCTCAGCGTATTCCAGAATTACTGACACGCCAGGAAGTCGCGCGCCTTTTGGCCGCTGTTCTTAGCCCCAAGCACCAAGCCCTGTTATCCGTTACCTATGGATGCGGTTTGCGCGTCAGCGAAGCGGTCGCGTTGAAAGTGAAAGACATTGATGGTGAAACGCCATCTGTTGCGGATTGAGCAGGGCAAGGGCGCCAAAGACCGGATGGTGCCCTTGGCTCCCGGGTTACTCCAGGCGCTCCGTCGCTATTGGCAGATTCGCCATCCCATGCTCTGGTTATTTCCCAGCGATTTACTGCCAGACAGACACCTTCACATCACCACGCCTCAGAAGGTCTACCACACAGCCAAGACAACCAGCGGTATTGAAAAATGCGGTGGTATTCATGCCTTGCGCCATGCCTACGCCGCGCACCAGCTGGAGCGGGGGTTGCCCGTTCATGAGCTGCAACGGCTCTTGGGGCATAGTGATCTGCGCAGTACTCAACGGTATCTGCACTGGTTGCCCGGCGTTACACCCCAAAACGGAGGTCCCGCAGACCTGATCGCAAGTCTCGGAGGTGCGTGATGGCGGGCACACTGAGCGTTCAAAGCATACTGGCACGATTTCTTCCGGGTCAGACACTGGACAGTCACCGTCGTAAAGTCTGCGCCCGCCTAACAGACTGCCGAACCGCCCGCATGGGCGGTATGGACATGCGTTGTGATCATTGCCAGGCCCGCTCCATCTGCTACTAAGGATGCCGGGATCGCCATTGTCCGCAATGCCAGGGCCATGCGACGGAACAATGGAGCGCACGTCAGCGCTCCCTGTTACTGCCGGTGCCTTACTTCCATTTGGTGTTTACGCTACCTCACACCTTGAACGGCTGGGTTCAGCTCCATCCCGACGTGATCTATCGCTGTCTGTTCGCCGCCGTCTGGGACACGCTTAAACAGTTTGGGCGCAACACCCGGCACCTCGGCGGCGAACTGGGCATGACGGCGGTACTCCACACCTGGGGACAGAACCTGAGCCGTCATGTGCACGTGCATTGTCTGATCCCCGGCGGAGTGTTGACTGGCACCGGTGATTGGCACAAAGCCAAAAGCCACTACCTGTTCCCGGTACGGGCCTTATCCCGGTGTTTTCGAGGACGAAGGGTGTCGTTGCTAAGAGCGTCGGTGAACGCAGGCGAACTGCACCGGGTGACCCGCAGCGGTGAGATTGACGGTGTGCTCGACGGCCTGATGCAACACGAGTGGGTGGTTTACACCCGACACTGCCTGAACCAGGCCGAGAGCGTAGTGGATTATCTGGCTCGCTACACTCACCGAATCGCCATCAGTAATGGGCGTTTGTTGACGATGGAGGATGACCGAATCGCCTTCCGCTATAAGGATTACCGTGATGACTCACGGATCAAAATCCAATGGCTGGAGGGACAGGAGTTCGTGCGGCGGTTCCTGATGCACATCCTGCCGAAGGGCTTCATGCGAATTCGTCATTTTGGCTACCTGAGCAACTGCACTCGACGCCGCAAACTGGCGGTTATCCGGCACTGTTTATCGCAGCCGCCCAAACCAGAAGCGACACTGGAGAACCCGGCGTCTCAACGATGCTGGCCGTGTCTTCTCTGTGACAGCGGTGTGGTTCGCATGGTTCGCCAGGTTCCACGATTTAGACCAGCGGTGATCCTAACGGGGTAACCCATCTCCGCCTGGTTCGGTGCTTGGAAAACAGCCATTCTAAAGGAGCTGGGCGTTTCTGCGGGCGAACGCTGGAAAAACGGGTACCTGAGAGGTAGTCTGAGGGTAGTCACAACAAGGAACCGCCTCATGAAGGATCGAATGAGACCAAAACCCGCCGACATTGCTTCGTACCGGGCCCCAGATGTACCGTTCAGGCTTCGCCTCCAAATTACTTTATCCTTAAGCATCGTTCGATAGCTGCGGAGTTGGCGGCTTAGTCCAACAGACATTTAAAGGTCATGCTGCGCACGACCATTAAATGCTTAGGTGTTATCACACAGGGAGGTAAATCAATGATCCTATCAGGCAGCTGCCTCTGCGGTGGTGTCAAATACGAGGTGAATGGCGGTTTAAGCGATGTCTATAACTGCCATTGCTCTATGTGCCGCAAGCTCCATGCGGCGGCGTTCCGAACATGTGCAAAGGTACAAGCTATTGACTGGCGGACCATCCAAGGCCAAGAACTGCTCAAGAACTACGAGTCATCGCCAGGAGAGTTCAAGGTTTTTTGTTCAAACTGCGGGTCGAGCATTCATACGAAGTTCAATGCAATGCCAGAGGTCTACGCGCTTCCTTTGGGTACCCTCGACAACGATCCAGGCGTGCGCGCAAGTCGCCATGTATTCGTGGGCAGTAAGGCACCGTGGTTCGAGATTACGGATGGTTTGCCTCAGTTTGCCGAGAATGCCTGACGCAGTGATAACAAGGCCAGGCACGGCGACGCCTTTTTCGTTGCGGCTTCGCCCCCACTACAAAGCCGCGCATGCTGGCGGCGTTATGCAGAAAATGAGTAGGAGGCTTGCATGCCGAGAAGAATAAGTTCCGCGCAAATGAGCAGCAAGCTCAGGCAGGCACAGAATAAACAGAAACAGGCTATAGCCAAGTATAACCGTGAGGTCAGGCAGCATAATCAGAAAGTTAAGCAGGCAGTTAATAGATACAATAGCGAAGTAAGAAAACACAATGCGAGGGTCAGGGCCAATCGACTAAAGATCGATTCCGAACTCCGAAAAATGAGGTCGTCTAACTCGTCTCAATACCAGATAGTTAGAACTTCCGCCATGACGCTCAATACTTATTATGAGCGTTTAGATGCTAGAGAGAATGATTTTGAACATTCCAACTTTGGCTATGACTTCTTAGACAGATCAGAGCAAGAAAATGCGAATAGCTTAGCTCTTTCAAACACACTTGAATCTGACGTTGAGGATAGCGAAGGGCAGCAATCCGATCTCCTTCGCACTGAGATCGACGACATGCTGCAAGAGTTGTCGCCCGAGTTGAGCAATCGCTGGAAGGGAGCCTTATTCTCTTTGAATCCAGAAAACCCGGATGCGGCTCGACATTTCTGCACAAGTGCCCGAGAAGTTTTTGTCCAAATTTTAGACATCAACGCTCCAGATGAAAAAGTGATGGAAAAAGCACCGGATTGCGATAAGACTCCTCAAGGTCAACCAACGCGCAAAGAGAAAATTAAGTATTTGCTGGGGCGTTCCGGAATACTCACAGAGGAAGCTGTCAATTTTGTGGATGAGGATGTCAAAAATGTGCTCAGCCTCTTTCGTGTTTTCAATGATGGCACTCATGGGTCATCCGGGAAATTCGGCATCACAAAGTTGCTATCGATAAAAAATAGGGTTGAAGATGGAATTGCTTACCTGTTTTCAATCTGTCGTCATGCATAATCGGGTAGCCAGGGGTATCTAACCCCCAGCCCCCACAACACCCTGCATGCGGGACCGCACAGGGCGTTTCTCGAAAACGTTTAGAGCAAGTCGGCCAATTACCTCCTGCTTGCCCCAATGATGGCTTCTGATTTTGCGCCAATGTTCCTAGGTCCGGTCGGATATGGAATCATTGAGCTGCACAGGCTCCTCATTGATTTTCGAGTTCAGGCCTTCACCATGTCCCACCCATTACGATGGGCATTCGGCTACTATGCCCTCTGCTGACTTCTGCTCAATCACCAGTGGGGTTACCCATCGACCACGAACATTAAATTCATCCGGCACCGTCTTGAAAAGCGGTTCCAGCACAAGCGCTTCTGGTGTTCGATAGGCATTAAAGTGCCTGGCTAGTGCGACCCTTATCTCTCCCGCACGCTGCGAGAGCCCCTGATCTGCACACCACGCATCGAACGCGCGCAGTAAACTCAGAGAATTTATCATCTCGCAGTATGAGTGATGGCTGACGATCCCGAACCTTTTTGCTTGGTACGACAGAAGGAGAAACAGAAGGAACCCCTGTGTGTCAACCTCAGTCCATACACCCGGTCTATGAGTTAACATAGATTTCAGGGCGCGGATTGAGGAGTGTAAGCAATGCCAAAACCTGAGTCACAGATACCCGATAATCACATCTTGCCAGACAGTCAGTTGGAGAAGCGGACCCGTCGCCGATTTTCCACAAAGTACAAGCTGAGAATACTGGCCGAAGCGGATCAATGCGCCTACGGTGAACTCGGCCCTTTATTACGCCGTGAAAACCTCTATAGCAACCAGTTGCGTGATTGGCGTAAGCAGTTGGAAGTCGGTGGCGAGGCTGCTTTATCCAAGTCTGCGCCGGGGCCTAAAGCGTCAAAAACACCGGACCAGAAGCGCATTGAGCAGCTAGAGAAAGAGCTGACCAAAACGCAGCACCGGTTGCGGGTGACTGAAGACTGTGTGGATCTCCAAAAAAAAGCCTTGTCGATGCTCGATCTGTCGAACAATGGGAGCGATCCATCATGACCGTCCTTGAGGCGCGCCCGGCGCACATTCCGTTCCGCTCTGCCTGTGATGCTTTGGGACTGAACCGGAGCACCGTTTACGCGTGGCGACGACGTCAGAGCACAGCACCAGACCCAGTCAGGCGCTCTCGTAAAACGACGCCGCAGCCCAGAGCGCTCTTAACCTCGGAGCGTGTGCAGATACTTGAGCGGATGAACGAACCCGAGTTCTGTGATCAAACGCCGTATCAGGTCTATCACACGCTGCTGGAACGTGGTGAGTGCCTGGCCTCGCTCAGCACACTGTATCGCGTGCTGCGACAAGCCAATCAGACCGGTGATCGCCGGAATCAACGTGCGCCTCAGTCGCATGCTATACCGCGCCTGACCGCGACACGGCCAAACGAAGTTTGGACGTGGGATATTACGAAATTGGCGACTACACGCCGGGGTAACTACCTGAACCTGTATGTGGTTATGGACCTGTTCAGCCGCTATGTCGTGGCTTGGATGATCTCCCGCAAAGAGAACAGTCAACTGGCGCAGCAGCTCATGGAACAAACACTGACACGATATGGGCTGACCAACCGCGGGGTCACCCTGCACCAGGACCGTGGATCGCCTATGATCGCCCAGAGCTTTCTCGACCTGATGGCCGATGTGGGCGTGGTCTGCAGCCACAGCCGCCCCAGAGTCAGTAATGACAATCCATTCAGTGAAAGCCAGTTTAAAACACTCAAAACGCAACCTGACTTTCCCGGACGCTTTGACAGCCTGGAATATGCACGGTTATGGGCAGCGGATTATTTTTGCTGGTACAACCATGAACACCACCACAGCGGGCTGGCCGGCTTTACGCCGACTCAGGTCTACACCGGCAACTATCAAACCGTGGGCCAAGTGCGGCAAGCAACGCTGGACCGGTATTATAGAGACCATCCGGAACGCTTCTGCCAAGGGAAACCAAAAGCCGCGTTACCGCCGGAAGTTGTCCACATCAACCCCATCACTTCGGAGGCGATAGGGGGTGAGACAAGTAGCGCTGTGAACTTCCCAACGTTACCAGCAGCACGAAAGGCGCTGGAGCGGGCAAATAGATGTTAACGTTTTAAAGAGCTGTCCATATGAGGTTGACATGTTCCGGAACCGGCAGAACGATAACTTCCAGGTTAGGATCAGTATCGGTACAAACTGATTGGCAGGTTAGTAGCAACACGAAAGGCTAAGCCGATCTATGTACGACATACTCTCCTTTTCCCAGAGGAAGTAGAACCGTCGAAAAGCCCTCCAAATTATCAAAATAGTGCATAAAGCTCCTAAGCTCTGCTTCATGAGAGACTGCGTTGTCACAAATGATGACTCCACCAGGAGGAAGGCGCCGAAGGAGATCATCAACAACGGAAAGATAAAGGCTACGATCACCATCTAGGAAAATCAGATCAAAGTAGTCCTCAGAGCATTTAAGGTAATCAGCAAAGTCCTGGTGGACCATATCAATCTTGTCAGAGATCCCTAAAGAGCAGAAATTCTCCTTAGCTTCGTCATGCCTAACAAGCCTGTTGTCGACAGTGACAATCCTGCCATCATCGGGTAAAGCCAAAGCGAGCCAGCTTGTTGAAAACCCGTTTGAGGTGCCAAACTCCAAGACTCTTAAAGCTCCTGTAGCCTGAACGAACAAAAAAAGAAACTCGCCCGTATCGCGCGTAATATTAAGATACTTATCGGCACGGTGAACGGCTGAATAGTCATTATCAACGCCACGACGCTCGATCTCATCTAGTAAAGCAATTCGAACCTTCGACATATTAAATGACCTTTCGAATAATAACGTTCAGGTTAGAATATAATATGTAGCTGCCAAGAGAAAAAAGTGCGAAATAAAAAAGATGCAGAAAGACTGAAGAAGGTATCTTTTTACGAACAGCAGAACCCAAAGCCATTCCAACAAAGGCAGGAAAAAGAGATAAAACCGACAACAAGCCAATCTCCAATGTCAGAAAACCTCGCCAGTAAAGAGTGGCCGCTAACGCAATCGACGAGAGCGAGAATAATATCCCCATAGCCTGTATGAGCATATCCCTGCTCTGAAAAATTGACTGAAGATAAAAAACTCCTGGGACAGCGGAAGATCCAGTAACCCCTGTGAGAATACCGTTGCAGATGCCCATGCCAATGCTCACTACTCGACCATGATCTTTACTGATGGTGATAGGAACTCTCATCAGACCGAGGAATGAGTAAAACAAAAGTACAGTAGCGAGAATTAGTGAAGGAACCTCGCTGTCCACAAATGTCGACATCCAACTCCCCAAAAAAACGCTCGCGGTTGCCGCAAAAAAAAAATTGAATGGGTCTTCAGAATAGGCTTTAGCTGAGCGCCATACACAGCTTGAACCAAGTTCGTGACCAACGCCGGCAAGGCCACGACGGCCATAGCCGAATTGATGCCAATAGAAGCCGTAACGATCCCGAGTACAAGAGGAGGCAGACCAAGACCGACCACGCCCTTTGTAAAACCTGCAACAAAAAAGGCAGTCAATATGATGAAGAGGACATCAACGTTAAGATCCATATGCTAGACCAGAGCGTCAACAAGAGGATAAGGAGTTTCTTTGCCATTCATCGCAAAAGACCTGAGTGCCATAACAACATCCCTAGTCTCCTCATCTGAGAGCATTTCAGGTTTATTTTCCTCAAACTCATCGGCCAGTCGGACGATGTCAGGCTTTCTGTTTTCGATAAACACTACAGAACAGGAGGAGGTATCAATCGGAAATTGGTTTAACTCTGACTGAAGCTCGGCATGGTTCCTCTTAAACTGAATATTGAAATCGCCAAGCTGCATAAGCGCGTAGCGACTTTCCTTACCGGCACTTTCGCCATTGCTAAACCTATGGAGCGTCCCGATTGGAATCTGAAAGATCCCGCCCCGCTGTACCTTCACTCTTCGTTGGAGGTCGGGGAGCTCAATAACAATGCTACCTTTTGAGCAATACATGATGTCAGAGACTCTGTCATGTTTGTGAAAAGGAACGGACTTATGATCCAGGTTAAAAACACTAACGCGAATACCTTTTTGGTAGTAAAACTCTTTCATTTCCATGATGCTGTCCTCACTGTCTTTGCGCTAATTAAACGCGGAGAGCTAGTCTGCAATCTATCAGAGAGATACTGGGCCCACTCTTTTGATATCCACGACGAGGCTTCGATGATCGCGTCGGCGAAGTTTCTCTCGTTCTGCCAGAAACGTGTTATTACGCCTAAAGAATAAATGTGCTGAGACACATATTTACCATCAGTATCTGACAGACCAGAATTTTGTTGGGAGCAACTCAACGCCCGATATGTGTCAAAACCATCTAGAGCAATACCTCCTGGCTCATATCCAACTTCAAGATGTGGGAGGATTTCTCCCCTTTTTAGAAGCGCTTTTATAAAAGTTGAAGGGTGTCTGCTAAGAATGAAATCCTGACCGAAAGCATTGATGACTAAATCGTATTCAGAATCAGAACAACCGCCTCCAGACGTCGTAATAGGGCTACCGAGTTCGCTTAGGTCACTATTGCTCGAGCCATGCGTCCCCAAAGCACTAGTTTTTAAAACACCAGCATTAAAGAGAGCAAGAAGCTTTTCTGCGTTTAGCTGCGGTATAGGCACAGCTGTTCGAATAAAGTGAGAGTCAAATCTTTGGTCATATATACGTTTATCCTTCGAATTAAGATGACGATAAAATTTTAGACGCCTAGCCTTAAGGATCACCGAGTGTATTACATCATTTAGTATGGGCAGATCTGCATCGTAGTTAAGCTTTTCTCGGGCGCTCTGGAACGGCGGATCTACAACGTGTCGGAGGGAAGCCCCCCCTTGAGAAGCTGTCCTAATTTCTTGGTCGATTTGGTCCAGGAAAGAAGCAAGGTCTTTATTATCAGGATTGTTACTCATCAGCTCTTCGTAGCTTTCGGTGATGAGATACTGAAAGTCATGAGCTACTACACCCCCCCGAGCGGCCGGGAAAAAACCTGAACGACTAACGGCTGTAATATTGACTTGGGGACCAGATGGTTTAGAAATGTATGCTACAACGTGACCTTCTTCAGAATACGTAAAGTAGCCTTGTGATGCTGCAGTAAGGATAGAATCAATCGCACTGGGCCCCATGCCTTTAACGTATACGTTAATTACTCTTTTCACGCTAGTTAGAGCTTCGATCCTACGATTAATAGCGCTGGCCGGATAAGGAGGGATGCTAAGCGTGTCTTCTTTCTGCGACTCGCTTTCCTGCGGCGAGCTTGGCGTCCAGTGCCCTGTTGATAATAATACCTTATCGAGGTTACTTATCT
This sequence comes from Marinobacter sp. M3C, assembly GCF_023311895.1. Taxonomy (GTDB): domain Bacteria; phylum Pseudomonadota; class Gammaproteobacteria; order Pseudomonadales; family Oleiphilaceae; genus Marinobacter. The sequence continues at coordinate 1,286,523 of NZ_CP092284.1, read as the reverse complement.
TCGTTAGTTCGCCTGTACAAAGATTCTTAAGAATTATTGTAAACTTATTGCGTTGTTCATACCCATCGATCGCGCAACTATGGTTGAAGCTGCAAACCCTGATGCCGTGCTGTTCTGCAAGATTTACAGCGTCATGGAACCTCTCATTTAAATAAATTCCAAACAGCCGACGAGGATAGAAAGCATCGGGGTCAGGACACCAATGGCTTAGATCAGTATGCGGATGAGTCACGTTGATAAGACTCCCATATTTTTCGACAATTCGCTTTCTGTTTGATGCAAGCCAACTAACAAAGTCATTATCTTTGACTGCCATTTTGCATGCTTGGTTATTGCAAAGATGGTTGTCTAAGGTTTCATTCATGCTATAGGCTAACCCTGGTCCGTTCACAGATCTTGGCTCTACAGTAAATATTATGACTCCCGTCAACTCAGCACGTGTGGCGATAAGGTTATCGACTAAATGAACCAGGGTTGCTGTGCCAGAGAAACCGGTCCCGATAATACCGAAGTTTATTTCCAGGCTGGCGTTCATGAGACATGGTTCTCCATCCAGATTATCTTCACGGTGTATGTCGACCTAATTAACCAGCTAAAGCTAACAGATCATCAACCGACCTCAATATTCTGCACGACGCGTCTTTTAGTACACCTCGAGAACGACCGCAATTCACTCTCACGTAATAGTCCATGTCTGGCACGTTTTCTGCAAAATGTGCACCGCTAATTGTCGCTACTCTGGCTTCGTTCAGGAGGAAATCATCTGCGCGAGAGTAACCCTTAGCTTGAATCTCTTCTTTCAGCGAAGTCAGATCGAGAAACGCGAAATATCCGCCTTCAGGTACCGGCGCGACTAGCCCAGGGATTTGGTTTAGTCTATCAAGAAAGAATGACAGGTTTCGTCGAGCCCTCCTCGCGCGCTCAGAGGCAACTTTGTCCATATCGGGCTGCATGGCGGCATAAGTAGCGATTTGGCCATAGGTAGAAGCGAAGGAATTTAAGTTAACTTGGACCTTTTCCATGTGTCTAATCAAACTTTTAGCCGAGCATATGTATCCAATTCGGTCGCCGTGCATACCATAAGTTTTGCCTGGCCCAGTAACAATCGAAGTACAATCGCGCATGGAGTACTTTCGGCCGCACTTAAGGTCAATCACTACTGAAGATATAGTTGCGGGCCTTTGGTACAAAATATGGGATTCATACGGACAATCGTAAAGGACGTGGATCGGAGAGGAACCATTGTTCTCTCTCTCTACATTATGTTTTGCTATTACTTCTGCAAGGCTTTCCAGTTCCGAGATTGAGTAGATCTTACCTGAGGGATTGACGCAGTCACCCAGAATAACTATCTTTGTTCGTGGTGTTATCGCGTCTTCAAGATCTTCAGCGGTGATTCCTTTGGCTCGAAAGTGGTCCGTATAAACGCCCCTCACCCGCGCACCGTGAAGCTCAACCATATCAAAATAGTGAGGCCAATTAGGCAGGGGTACCACTACTTCGTCATTAGGATTGAGGACTGTATGAAAAACTACGCTTATTGCGCCTTTGATTCCACCTGGCGTTATCATAATTTCATCGTCTGGAGAGTAATAAACGTCTCTTAATCTCTTAACTCTCTCAGATACAGCATTTCGTAGAAAATGGAAGCCAGATACTGGACAAAAATCATGGATAGTGCTTGGCTCTTTCTTGATAAAATCAATTACAGCTTCATCTATCTTGTTACTAGTCTTCTCATCCAGAGAACCAATACTAAGATCGATCACTTCGTTGTTAAAACCTGGTTGCTTGTTTAGTTCAGCAATTTTGGCCTTTGTACCGTGTGTTATCGATTCTCTGAGATACTTCGCCCTTTCTGAAACAGAATTGTTGCTCATGTTTTATCCTTATCAAGCTCAAGATTAATTTCAGGCAAGAACCAAGCATTTCTGATACATAGCATCCCACATTTCTTGCTGAACCTCGATTGCGCCCAAGGCTCCATGCTTTATTTCGTTGTAATCTTCACGTGTCTTACAGTTGTTTATTACGCACATACGCGCGTCTTCCGCATGCCTTTCCTCAACGCCACTTTCAACATGGCTGTTGAAGTAAACTTCTACTTTGTTTTGATAAACGTCCTCTGGTAGTTTTTTTCTGTTCTTTCGGAATGCATCCCTAAAGTTGGTAAGCATGATATCAGCATGGGTCTCCAATGCCATGGCCACACCCAGCATACGAGGATAACTGTCGCTTATAAGCTCCTGGATACGTTCACGGTATGCAACGGTCTCGGGGATAATGTACTCGCTGTATTTCGCTTCTTGAACTTTGGTTGGGGCGAGCGAAAACTCAGTCTCTCCGTAAATATTGAGTGCGTTTTCCATAAAGAACTCATGGCAGTGGGCTTTATTCCCGAACCCTGTCGGAACATGTCAACCTCATATGGACAGCTCTTTAAAACGTTAACATCTATTTGCCCGCTCCAGCGCCTTTCGTGCTGCTGGTAACGTTGGGAAGTTCACAGCGCTACTTGTCTCACCCCCTATCGCCTCCGAAGTGATGGGGTTGATGTGGACAACTTCCGGCGGTAACGCGGCTTTTGGTTTCCCTTGGCAGAAGCGTTCCGGATGGTCTCTATAATACCGGTCCAGCGTTGCTTGCCGCACTTGGCCCACGGTTTGATAGTTGCCGGTGTAGACCTGAGTCGGCGTAAAGCCGGCCAGCCCGCTGTGGTGGTGTTCATGGTTGTACCAGCAAAAATAATCCGCTGCCCATAACCGTGCATATTCCAGGCTGTCAAAGCGTCCGGGAAAGTCAGGTTGCGTTTTGAGTGTTTTAAACTGGCTTTCACTGAATGGATTGTCATTACTGACTCTGGGGCGGCTGTGGCTGCAGACCACGCCCACATCGGCCATCAGGTCGAGAAAGCTCTGGGCGATCATAGGCGATCCACGGTCCTGGTGCAGGGTGACCCCGCGGTTGGTCAGCCCATATCGTGTCAGTGTTTGTTCCATGAGCTGCTGCGCCAGTTGACTGTTCTCTTTGCGGGAGATCATCCAAGCCACGACATAGCGGCTGAACAGGTCCATAACCACATACAGGTTCAGGTAGTTACCCCGGCGTGTAGTCGCCAATTTCGTAATATCCCACGTCCAAACTTCGTTTGGCCGTGTCGCGGTCAGGCGCGGTATAGCATGCGACTGAGGCGCACGTTGATTCCGGCGATCACCGGTCTGATTGGCTTGTCGCAGCACGCGATACAGTGTGCTGAGCGAGGCCAGGCACTCACCACGTTCCAGCAGCGTGTGATAGACCTGATACGGCGTTTGATCACAGAACTCGGGTTCGTTCATCCGCTCAAGTATCTGCACACGCTCCGAGGTTAAGAGCGCTCTGGGCTGCGGCGTCGTTTTACGAGAGCGCCTGACTGGGTCTGGTGCTGTGCTCTGACGTCGTCGCCACGCGTAAACGGTGCTCCGGTTCAGTCCCAAAGCATCACAGGCAGAGCGGAACGGAATGTGCGCCGGGCGCGCCTCAAGGACGGTCATGATGGATCGCTCCCATTGTTCGACAGATCGAGCATCGACAAGGCTTTTTTTTGGAGATCCACACAGTCTTCAGTCACCCGCAACCGGTGCTGCGTTTTGGTCAGCTCTTTCTCTAGCTGCTCAATGCGCTTCTGGTCCGGTGTTTTTGACGCTTTAGGCCCCGGCGCAGACTTGGATAAAGCAGCCTCGCCACCGACTTCCAACTGCTTACGCCAATCACGCAACTGGTTGCTATAGAGGTTTTCACGGCGTAATAAAGGGCCGAGTTCACCGTAGGCGCATTGATCCGCTTCGGCCAGTATTCTCAGCTTGTACTTTGTGGAAAATCGGCGACGGGTCCGCTTCTCCAACTGACTGTCTGGCAAGATGTGATTATCGGGTATCTGTGACTCAGGTTTTGGCATTGCTTACACTCCTCAATCCGCGCCCTGAAATCTATGTTAACTCATAGACCGGGTGTATGGACTGAGGTTGACACACAGGGCTGTCTCCTCACTGAGGATGTAAGCGAAGAGGATTAGCGTGTCCATGTCATTCACTGCTGCAGACCTAGCACAGACATGCGCAATCCCCTTAACCGTCAGTTCAGTACGGTAAAAGAAATTTGCTCGGTAAAGCTCGTAGGTCTGTGGGTTCCACTCGTTTTCCTTTATGTACTGAAAATAGTCGTTATTGAAAACTGGGTGCGTGCTAAGTCCTTCAAAGAAATCATTAAGATTAGAAGCTACATTATCAGTCTCGGCTACGTTCATAGTTTTACCCTCTAGCGCAATTATTTTCGGTCCCAATATTTTTCCTGCCATTAATGCGATGCTGACGACAAGAGGTATCACCACGACTTATACCTACCTGGCTTCGTTTTAATAACTGTACTTAGGTACAGGCAGCGCTGTTTTATTTCGTATCCAGGTTTGCTCTTCCATGGGACTCGATCTTGTCCTGAATAAACTCCGCCAGCACCAGGCCGCTTGAATCTCTGCCTCGGAAGGGGAACCTGATCCTAATTAGCAAAATGGTTGATAGTCGTCGAGTTCTGTGACGCCCCTCACATACTTTATGCGCTTGATCTTGGGATGTTGAGGCTCCTCGACTGAGTTGCCACAAGCATTTTCGCCTGCCAGGCGATGGCCTGCTGGCAGAATAGTGGTTAAGAACTCGAATTTTGGTCCAAACTGTGAACCTAAATTTGCTGGGTCTCTTTGAAGGGGTTTTTATGTTGAATCACAGTAGCGTTCGTAACGCGGGGTATGTATCTTTTTAAGCTATGGCCAGGAAGCGTCCTGGGAGAAAAGTATGTGCACATAAATGGTGGTTTGAGGTGCTGCCTACCAGCGGTACATTTAAACGACCGTCGACCCGTTCGAGTATAAAGAACCCTTTATACTGAACTACAATATCTAAGACTTGAATCAGTGACTTTGTTCCCAATATAGCCGGCAGGGCCCTGATTTATCCAGACCAAACCGTTTTTTGAAGCGACTCGTGCCAGAGGAGCCGTCTTTGAGGTAAATCCGTGATCTTGCCGCTGATAACGGCGACGAATTGATTAATTTTCGATCAGGTTCCGGTATTCAGGCAAGAGCAGCCCGCCCCACGCGAGATGGCGGGGTGATAACGGGTAACGGAGTGGGTCAATGGGTCTATCCGGACGCGGTAAGGTCTCGGTAGAGGTCCCGACAAACACCAAAGCCCGGGCAGTGTCGACCAAAACGCAGCAACCACTGGCGGCCCCTGTGGATCAGGCGGCAGGCCATAGACATCAGCTCCTGCATGACCGTTCTCAGACGGCGGCGTTTGGCCGGGTGTCGTATCGGAGCCTCCGGGCCGGTGAGCCTCAGTCCCATCCAGCGCAGCAGGTTGTAACCCAGTGTTGCAAAAGCCATCACCAGGTTATTGGTGTCGAACTTGCCCGAGGGTAAACGCTCCAGATCCAGATCGGTCTTGAACTCACTGTGGAATTGTTCGCTGGTGGCATGATCGCGGTACAGGTCCATGGCCTGCTGCTCCTCTGCCACGCTGGCAGGCAGGGAGGTGACCCAGCCTTCCAGGCTGACTTCCGGCTCCAGATACAGTTGACCCTGGGGGTCACTGGTGCGGACCATCACCTTGACGATTCGGCGAACCCCAGGCTCGTCCGGCAGTTCCTCAGACAGGACGGCTTCCATCTTGCCGTGACGATCCAACGTCCAGGCTTTTTGTGATTGGGCCTTGTCCGCCCACATCAAAGGATCCTGTTTGCGGGGGTTCCATTTGATCAGAAAATCGACGTGTTCCTGTCCACGCAGAAAGTTCCGGTTCTCACGGGCGTCATGAGCGCTGTCCAGACGCAAAAGAAGGGGCGCGGTCGTCAGTTCACGGGCCCGTGGCAGGATACGCTTCAGGGTGTCCACAAAGCCCTTGTTGGCATGTTGGCTGCCGGGGCGCAGTTCGCAGCCCATGCACCAGCCTTCCTGGCCCAGGTAGGCCGCGATCGGTGCATAGCCGTCATAGCCTTTGTAGGTGTAACTGACACCCTCCTTGTGGGTCTGGCTGTTGTCCATGGGAAACACATCCATGTCCAGCGCTACATGCCCCATCGCCAGCGGGGTAACCGGGGCCTTGATGGTTTCTAAAAACTCAGCGCTGGCGTCGTTCAGCAGGGGCGTCAGCTGCACGGCATCTTCATCAAAACGTTGCCGCAACCGGGCCGAGGACGGTGATTGCTTGATCCCCGTGGCCGACTTGAAGAAGGGATCCGGGCGCACCGTTTCAGCCGCCGCGAAGTCGCTTTTGCCCACGCAGATCAGCCCCAGATAAGTCCGCAGGAGATCGATGTTCGGGATGCCGTGACGTTTGACGACCGTACGGGCCGTTTTCGTCAACGAGGTATGCTGGTTAAGGCAATGTCCCACCAGAGCGAGTCCGCCGTGGGGTGTATAGACTTCGGTTTCGGATTGTTGGAGAGTGAAGGTAGGCATGGGCCGATGCACCGACTGGGTGAATAGATTTTAGGTGCAATTATACCTTTGAAAGCCTTGCTACTAAAGGCTTTCAAAGGTATTTAGGCCGTGCAAAGTCACGGATTCAGGTAAGAGGGAGCTTTTATGTTGCGCTATATTGAGGATAAAATAAATGGGCTCGCCTCCTCTGACGACTTTGAGAAGTGTTTTGAAGAGGTTCTTTTCCATTGCGGTGTTGATCGCTATTCATATGTGTACACTCCGTTGTTTCCAGGTAGAGTCACAGAAGTATTTATTTCTGGAAACTACGACAAAGGTTGGGTCGACAAATACAAGAGCGAGAGATTCTTTAGATCAGATCCGGTACTGCTGACCTCTTCTAATACATCGCTTCCTTTTTTCTGGGAACAAATACCAACTGAATCTAGAGGAAGTTCGTTAATTTTTGAACTTGCTCATGACTATGGTATTGAAAAAGGATTTTCTATACCTATTCATGATCCAGGCTCAGGTTTTGGCTCAGTTCACTTTACGTCAGATTCGAATGACTCGGGTTTCGAGGAGAGGATCATTAGCAATAGCACTGCGTTAAGGTTGTTATCTGCCATTGCACATGATCACTTTTCTAGCCACGCATCTCTGTCACAGAAACTCTACTTGAGCACCAGGGAGAAAGAATGCTTATATTGGGTTTCTCATGGAAAAACCTACAGTGAGGCTGGAATGATTATGGGTATCACTGAAAGGACGATCAAGTTTCACATAAACAACATGATGGTCAAGCTGGACACTATGAATGCAAAGCATCTGATATCAAAAGCAATTTCCTTGAACCTGCTACCCTCCAGCTTCTAGCTAACTCACTTTAGTCCTGTAGCTATAGTATTTCCCCGCTATTGCTGAGCGGACTTTAACCGAACAAGGTAGAAGTCCGTAGTGTATATCTTCGCTGAAGCTTCCTTTTCCTGATGCTAGGTACATCCCTTTCCAGCCAGTTAAGGAAAGGATTCTTTTCATCAACGGGTCTACTATTATCTCGTACCCTTCAATCCTATTTTCGAGCCCGTATTCTATCATAGCTAGAAACAGAAGAACTGTTCTTTCGCTTATAAAGCTTCCTCTGTTACTAACGTTACTTTCCTTATCGCTTTCAATTTCGATGTTAAACCTACTTGCTTCCCAAGTAGTAAACCTGTTTATCTTGCAGCCATCAGTTAATTCACCGAAATAAGTATTAGTCATATTCGGAATATATGAAGGTCTCAGCCTTACGCTTCCTACTAAGCAATCTCCATATTCCAGTATTAGGTAGTAAGTTCCCGCAGCGTCAAACTGATCTGCCTCTACATCCCCGCCTTTGTAGCTTTCTATATTCCACTTTAGCCTATCTATGAATTGATCGCGCCTCATTTGACAAAGCTTTTTTAGGGTACGCTCGCTTATATCGCTATACGATATTACTTTCGTTGTATTTTCTGATATAAACATGCCGATGCGCCCTACCTAGCTTATGGAGTAACTAGAAACTATCAAAGGGCTTATATGGTTGTTACTGTCCTAAAGGACAGGTGTTTGCTAGTTTCTTAGTAAGCGCCGTTAAATCGACCCACTTGTCCTCAGCCGATCTGCGGCACTTTTTTTGAAGCCCGTTCCAGGTCGACGTTCCACGGCAGCAGCGCTTCTAGCTTTTCCAGTGAATCTGCCTCGGCAATGCGATCCAGCACATGCTGGATATACTTCGAGGGCTCCAGACTGTTAGCTTTAGCGGTCTCAACTAAGGAAGACAGGATTCGAACCTGTGACCACTGCCTTCGGAGAGCACCGCTACAGTGCGTTTGTAAGAGGGTTTAATCGTCCTAAATCTGGAAAATCAAATACTTACTCCAAATCCCAGTGCAATAAAAAATCCCTATTTATCAGTATTTTGACCGATTGGCACCGATTTTGGGCACAAGAGTGATAGGGTTTCATTGTCCGAAAACAGGACATTTGATCGGTGCCCATGGTAGTCCTCGGAGCTAGTTGTTAGGATTTTACGCCTTGGAGAGTGGTTCGCAACTGTTAGGTAATTAGTGTCCGGAATTCGGACAAAGTTGAGGTCGTTGGTCCCTTTCAATCGTTTCGATTCGTTAACCGAAGAGCCGGCACACTGGGGCTCCTGGGTGGCAGCAGCGTCTATGCCAGCGAGCCAGTCTTTGTCGCGCGACGTTTATTCCACGAACTGTCTTAGACTTGGATCTATATACCATTCTGGTAGACTTTAGACGTCGGCTTTGTGGCATTATATATCACCATACTGGTATTTAAGTCAGTTAATGGCCACGCTAAAGTCCACTACAATGGTATTTAGGCATAGCGATGCAGAGCGAACAAAAGATCCTGACCGTACAGGTCTACTGGGACCACAAGTGGCACGACGCCGGTACCGTCCGGCTTCCGAACCCCAAAGCAGGCCTCACTGGTGTCATGGCGTTTACCTACAACGGCCAGTATGTGAATGTGGTCACCACTGCGAAGGAGGGCTTGTCATTCAAGGACGAGCGGGCCATCGGTCACAACGTCCCAGGACACCTGATGAAAGGATACCCACGGGAGGCCCTTGCTCCGGTACTCCGGGACATTATCCCTCAGGGTGCCGGGCGACGGTATCTGCTCCGTCATTGGGACGTTACCGGGGATCCGGGACCATCCGTTGACTTCAAATTGCTCAGCGAGGGGTGCATCGCACCGATCGGCAATCTGCGTATCAAGGAGGCCGCGGAGGCTTTCGAGTCTCAGGTAAAAGACACCAAAGTGGTTTCGTTCACCCAGGGAGAAATCAGCGATCGGGATGACTATCTGCTGGAGTACGCCAATCAACTGGGTGTGGTCATCGGTGGCGCCACCGGCGCGGGCGGTGATGCGCCAAAGCTGCTAGTCGTCGAGGCTCGTGATGGGGGAGGCTTCTACCTTGAGGGGACCCTCCCGGAACCCGAAATCGCCAATCACTGGCTGGTGAAGTTTCCCCGAGGTCGCATGACGGCAGAGGATCAGGACATTCTGCGAGCAGAAGGAATCTTCTACCGGGCTTTAAACCAATTGGGCCACAATACTATCCGGGGTGCCCATGTGGTTGAAGGCAAGGTACCGGCACTGTGGCTTCCGCGATTCGATCGGGAGGTAACTTCGGACGGAGTTCGGCGGTACGGGGTCGAGTCCATGTACAGCCTCAACAAGATGATTGGTGATGGGGCTCAGATGAAGCACACTGACGTTCTGGCGCGCCTGCGCGAGGCGATCACTTTCCCACCGGAGTTTGATGAAACCCTCTGTGAGTATCTGGTGCGCGATGTCATCAACTACACAATCGGCAACAGTGACAACCACGGGCGGAACACGGCTCTGATCAAACGTGACGGCCGAATTAGCCTGTCCCCGGCCTACGACCTGGCACCCATGGTGCTGGACAAGGAGGGCATTGCGCGAACGACGGTCTGGCCGAAGGATTACCAGTATTCGGTCTATGAGCCTAACTACCACAAGGTCATACAGGACTTTGCCGAGGATCCGGACACCACCCGGGCCCGATTTATCGCCGAGCTGGAAAAGCTGGCGGACCTGAGAAAGAAGGTTGTGGACCTGGGTGCACCCGAGCGGGTCTTGGAGCACAAGAACATTGTCTTTGAGCGCCCGGCGCGGTTCCTGAAAACCCTGAAGAATGAGGGGGGAGGCGACGATGCCTAGAATGCCACCAAAGGTTGAAGAACATAAGCGCGAAGTGGCCCAGGCCGAGCTTGAGCAACGCATGAAGCAGGGCAAGGTCTCGGTGGGGGCCGCGGTGCGTGAGATCCGCCAGCGCTTTGTCGGTGTCACGCTCGAAGACTACGCTCGATTGTGTGGTCTGTCGAAGACCACCCTAATGAATATAGAGCGTGACGATCCCCGGGTTCTTCTGGAGTCTGTTAAAAAAGCGGTAGAGCCATTGGGGTACCAATTGTCCCTGGTGCCTGCTGAGGATCTCTAGGGAAGCGGGTTTCCAAGCGTGGGGTCTGAGGTTTTCCTGGATTTCTGACGCAGGGAAGGGGACATTGGCGATTACTTGATGGGCTACTGCAACTGGGAGCGCTCCCATGCAACCAATGACGGAATGCCACCGGTGGTCGCGTAACGAAAAACTAAAATACTGTCCGGTATTAGTTGACCACTACAATATCGCCTGATCGCCAGCGATGCGGCGTTTAAATCATCGATGCAGCAGGATATGAGGAATGCGATTGGGTAGTAGGCAGTGTGTGTCCGAATCGTCCTGTGCCGAAACAGGACAAAGGTCAAAATTACCACGCCAAGAAAAAGCGATTTAACACCGTGGAAACAATTTGGGCACAGCCAAATAAAAAGGCCCGACGCTTTCACGTAAGGCCTTGAAAAATAAGGCGCGTCCGACAGAATTCGAACTTGGGGTCACTGCCTTTTTTTGGGGGGCCGCTACAGTGCGTTTTTAAGAGGGTTTAATCGACCTAAATCTGGAAAATCAAACACTTACTCCAAACTTTCATGCTATAAAAATCCATATTTATCAGTATTTTGACCGATTTACGCACAAGGCTAATGGAAATTGGGTGTCCGGGAATCGGACTTTTTATCGGTGCCCTCAACCATGTATTTGGATAGGTTACGTCTTGCTGGTCGGTTCGCAAGTGTTGGGATTTGAGTGTTCGAAAGTCGAGTTTATCTGTGCCTTTGTCATGTATTCAAAAAAAACAGTCGATCAGTTAGGATATAAAATGAAGTTGATGTCGGCCAAGGCCAGACATGATCAGGATCTTGCCCGTAACCCGTCGTCCTAAATCTTAGAGCCGATACTGAAAGGAGCTCCTCACACATGCGAAATATTCGCAGCATTGCCGTTTTCTGTGGCTCCAACATGGGGGCCAGTTCTGTCTATGCCGAGCAGGCAGAGGCGCTTGGCGCGACGCTGGTGGAAAACGGCGTCACACTGGTTTACGGGGGCACGCACAAGGGCCTCATGGGGGTTCTGGCTGATGCAGTGCTTAGCCGGGGCGGCCGCGCCCATGGGGTCATAACGGAACGCTTGCAGGCCAAGGGGCATATACATCCCAACCTGACGGACAGCGAGATTGTACCGACCATGCGGACGCGCAAGGAGCGCATGGCAGAGCTCGCGGATGCCTTCATCGCACTGCCCGGTGGTATTGGAACCATGGAGGAATTCATGGAAGCCTGGACGCTTAACCAGTTAGGCGAACTGGACAAGCCTGTGGGCCTGCTTAATATTAACGGTTTCTTCGAGCCTTTCATGGCCTTTATCGACCAGATGATCAAAGAGGCCTTCCTTCCACCGTCTCATCGTCAGTCCATGGTGCTGGAATCCGATCCCCGGCAGTTGCTGGATGGCCTGCGCAATTTCCAACCAGTCATCGTACCCAAGTGGCTTTAACGGTGCTGGCCTGACGGGCTTTGTCGCGCCAATGTAATTCCACTAGCCGATGGGTGCGGTGGCGTTAAGCGCGACACTTACCTGATCCGCAAATTTAGCCGCCGCCACGGATAAGGTTCTGCCTCGTAACTGAGCACAGACCAGCGGAGCGGAGGGTAGGTCACGCCGACTAATCGGCGTGGACACTAGGTTGCTATGCTCGTCGTCCGACGCAGCACCGATTTTCACCTGAAAACCGATACTCTGAGCATCCGCAAGCAGTCCACGCATCAGCTCGAAGGAGTCGGTTTCTGCCATGACCTGCACGTTATTACAGCGTCGCAATAGCACCGTATCCAGCAACTCTCGCACGCCCAGCTCTGGGCTGGGCAGCACCAGTGGATAATCTAGACATTCACTAAATCTGAGCTCAGGTTTGCCAGCCAGGGGGTGCTGCCGACTCATAATAGCCATCACCGGTTCTGCCACCATCACCAGCGGAAGTATGTCTGAACTCAGTTTGGGAAGTACCACAAGGGCCAGATCGGCCTCATAGGCAACCAATGCGGCTACCGACTGCTGCCTGCTGACAATATGGACGCCAAATGAAACGGCTGGGAAGCGTTCGCGAAATCGATTGATCTGTGCCGGCAGGAAACGGGTAGCCAGGGCCTGGCTTGCAACGATCTCCACCCGTCCCCGCCGCAACCCCTTCAGCCCCTCGATTTCCGAGCGCACACGGTCGACGTCCGCCAGATTGCGCCGCACGTAACCAAGAAAAATCTCCCCTGCCGCAGTCAGGCGCATTCCCTTGGCGTGACGCTCGAAAATTGCGACGTCCAACTCTTCCTCGACTTGCTGAACCCGCCGGTCAAGCGCCGAAGGCGTGATGTGGAGGCTCTCGGCGGCGCGTCTGATCGACCCGGCGCGTACGACGGCATCGATGTACTCGAACAGGCGAAGGTGTTTCATGCTCGTTTCCTGTGTTGCGTTTTTTCGAACACTATACCTATAAAATAGCAATAGCACGCATCATTGGTCCGGCGTAGTCTCCATGATAAGCATTCAGGAGACAGTTTATGAAGCCCCGGCAACACGCAGACTCTTGTTCGATTCACTCCAGTGCGCATTCGGTTTCCTGTGCCAACCTGGTGCACTTGCGCGGCTTGGTGCGACCAATGCAGTTCCAGGCTGAACCGGTCCCGGTACAGGTTGACTTGTCCCGCTCCGCGCTGGTTGTGGTGGATATGCAGAACGATTTTTGCCACCCCAGGGGCTGGTTCTCCCTGAGTGGCACCGATGTTGCCTATGCAAGAGCACTGATTCCGGTTTTAAGAGCGGTAATGACGTCTGCCCGTCACCAGGCTATGCCGGTTATTCACCTGCACTGGGGCGTGCGCCCGGACTGTCTGGAAATGCCACTGGGAAATTTGCGTTTGGCAACGCGTTTTGGCGCTCGCACCGGCTACGGCGAAACGCCACCCGGAGGACTGGGGCCGGCATTGGTGGCGGGGAGCTGGGGTGGCCAGGCAATCGCGGAACTGGCGCCGGAAGAGGGTGACATCATTGTTCACAAAAACCGTTTCAGTGGCTTTTGGCACAACGAGCTGGACGCCATCCTGCGTCGGCTGGACATCAGCACCTTGTTCTTTGCCGGTATCAATACAGAACGCTGCGTGCTGGCAAGCATGCAGGACGCCACCTTTCTTGGCTACGACGTGCTGTTGATCGAAGACGCAGCGGCATCACCCGCGCCGCTAGCTTCGACTCAGGCTGCACATGAACTTATTCGCCAGATTTACGGCTTCACTCTGTGTGCCTCCGATTTTATCCAACCTTCCGGCATAAGCAACGCCCCGGAAACACACGGAGACTGAGCCCATGAACGATCAACGCCTGCTCTGGCGTGGCAGTCGGTCAAGCGCTCCAGTTTTGACTGACATTGTCTGAATTTTACTGAGGAACAAAGAATGCGTCTTGAGTTGAAAAACAAGGTGGTGCTGATTACCGGGCCGGCCAAGGGCATGGGCGAGTCCATCACTCGGGCTTTCGCCGGGGAGGGCTGCCGGCTGGCGCTGCTCGCCCGGGATATCGACGCCGTGGCCGCCCTTGCGGAAAGCTTGCGGGCGCAATCAACAGAGGTGCTTCTGATCCCCTGTGACATCACCGATTCAGCCCAGTGTGTTGCAGCAGTGAGCGCTGCCTGCGAGGTTTTTGGAATCGTCCATGTGCTGGTCAATGTGGCCGGGGGCTCTGGTCCCATCGGTAAGACCGGCGCAGAGACCACGGCCGAAGAGTTTGACGAAATCGTGCGCCTGAATATGACCGGGTGCTTTAACACGATCCGGGCTGTCCTGCCGGGAATGATCGAGCAGCAAGAAGGCAAGATCGTGAACATCGGTGGCACCTTCGGCATGCGCGGTAAGTCGGGACGCATGGCTTATTCCGCCTCCAAATGGGGCCTGCGGGGAATGACCAAGAGCTTCGCTCTGGAGGCAGGTCCACACAACATCAACGTGAATATTGTTGCACCCGGCATGGTGGATGGCCCGCGTTTTCGCACAAAAGTCTGCCTGGAAATGGCCGGGCGGCTGGGCATCAGCGAGGAGGAAGCGGCGCGACGACACAGTGAGGATTATGCGTTGCGCCGGGTCTCCACGGCGAATGACGTTGCCAACGCTTGCCTCTTTCTCGCCAGCGATTGCTCGCGCCAGATAACGGGCGTTGATCTGCCAGTGGACGGTGGCTGGGCCTCACTCTAACGAAAACTCTTATGACGGGAACTCTTATGACAGGAACTCTTATGACAGGAACTCTTATGACCTCTGCAGTCACGGCCGATCTGGTGATTACCGGCGGCACGATTGTTACTCACGAAACCACAATCCGTGCGGCCCTGGCCATACGAGACGGCGTCATCGTCGCTATTGGCGACGAAGAGTCCATGCCTGCTGCCAAGGAAACACTGAATGCCGATGGCATGTATTTGTTGCCCGGTGCCATCGACGTTCACGTGCACTTTCGCGACCCTGGCTACACCCACAAGGAAACTTGGGAGACTGGCACTGCAGCTGCCGCAATGGGCGGCGTTACTACGGTGTTTGATATGCCCAACACCAATCCGCCCACTGGCACGCTGGAGGCATTGCAGCAAAAGCTGGCTCTAGCGGACCAACAGGCCTATGTGGATTTTGGTATCTACGGGCTGCTTGGGGCAGAAAATATCGACGAGCTGCAGGACCTGGCCGAAGACGGCATCATCGGTTTCAAGTGCTTCATGGGTAATACCTTCGGTAACCTGCCGGCACCGTCCACTGGCGCCATGCTCGAAGCCTTCGAGCGCGTGGCGCCCACCGGGCTGCGCGTGTCCCTTCATGCGGAGACGGCTTCGGTCATGGCCTGGCGTTACGAGCGGCTGCGGGCCGCGGGGCGCAATGATCCGCTAGCGCACATCGCCGCGCGGCCCGCAGTGGTTGCCATTGAGGCAGTGTCTCGGGCTGCCATACTTTCCGAATGGACCGGCACTCGCGTCCATGTTCTGCACGTCTCCTCCGCCGATGAGTTGCGGCCTCTGCGCGAGGCCAAGCAGCGCGGTGTGGACATCACCTGCGAAACCTGTCCCCACTACCTGTTACTGAACACCGATGACTACGACCGGCTCGGAAGCCTCATCCGGGTTAATCCGCCGGTTCGTGAAGCCACGGATTCGGCGGCAATCTGGGACGGCATTCGCGACGGTACGGTGGACATGATTGCCACCGATCATGCACCTCATACGCCGGAAGAAAAGTGTAACGACAACATCTGGAAGGCCGATTGTGGTTTCCCCGGTGTGGAAACGCAGATGCCCCTCATGCTGACCTCGGTGAACAATGGCCAGATCAGCATCCATGATTATGTGCGGTTGACGGCCGTATCCCCGGCCCGCGCCTGGGGACTTTACCCACGCAAGGGCGCTCTGATCCCCGGCTCCGACGCCGACATCGCCATTGTCGATATGGCCCGAAAGACGACTATTCGGGAGTCAGAACTGCACTCGACCAGCGCCCGTATTTCTCCCTATAACGGCTGGGAGGTAACCGGCTTGCCGATTCACACGCTGGTGCGTGGTCGGTTCGTGATGCGTGATCGCCAGCTTGTCACCGAAGCACGGGGTCACGGCAGAACGGTCAAGCCGTTGCAGAAAATGCCTCCTGCCCGCGTGACCAATGCTGACAAAACCCTTGCCGCTGAACTTGCAAAGGCGCCTGCAAAAGGACGCAATGAGTTATGAATACATCGCCACTCACCTTTGCCAAAGCAGCCTGGGAGCAAGAGCACCACGAGGTGCCGAAAATCGAAGCCGTCAAGCTGGAGAACGCGGAGGTTGTTTATGGAAGTGGCAAAAAGACAATTCAGGCGCTTGCGCCTACCTCCATGACTATTGAGCAGGGCGAATTCGTCGCCCTGGTCGGCCCATCCGGCTGCGGTAAATCGACAATTTTGAAGCTTGTCAGTGGGTTGCTTCCCGCAACCCACGGGCATGTACATGTCGGCGGCCGCGAGGTCGGGGCAAAAAGGATCGGCGTGGGAATGGCGTTCCAGAACCCTACGCTGTTGCCCTGGCTAAGTGTGCGCAAGAACGTAATGCTGCCGTTGAAAATCGTTCCACCCTTCCGCGACCGCTATCAAAAAGAGCGCAACGGTGAGTTCCGGGACCGGGCGGAATCCCTGCTGGAGAAGGTCGGGCTGGCCGGTTTTGGCGACAAGCAACCCTGGGAATTATCCGGCGGCATGCTGCAGCGTGCATCTCTCTGTCGTGCGCTGATCCATGACCCGGCGATGCTGCTTCTAGATGAACCCTTCGGCGCCCTGGATCAGTTCACCCGTGAAGAACTTTGGGACACGCTGCAGAGCCTTTGGCAGGAGACCAAGCCGACCGTTCTGCTAGTGACCCATGACCTGCGCGAAGCCGCCTATCTGGGAACGCGGATCTGTGTCATGAGTCCGCGCCCTGGCCGGATTCTGGATGATCGTGAAGTCCAACTGCCACGACCACGCACCATCGATATGACGTTTTCGCAGGAGTTCGTTAGCCTCACCCAGCAAATGCGGCAGTTGATAACCCACACACGACTGGATCTGCCAAAGGAGAAAAGCTGATGGAAATTTCTGCTCAGTTTCGTCAGAAGCTTGCTTCCGGCGCGCTCATTATTGGGTTCTTCCTGGTCTGGGAAGTTTTTTGTGTCGTCTTTTCTATTTCGGAAATCGTGCTGCCTCGGCCAAGCCAGATCATGGCAACGCTGATTGATCGGTTTCCGGCATTGATGCCCCATATGATGCAAACGCTTGGTACCACACTGGCCGGATTTGCACTCGGCGTCAGCTCTGGGTTGCTGATCGGCGTCATCGTCGGCTCTTCGCGCATGGCCTACGATACGGTGTACCCGTTGCTTGTCGGCTTCTCTTCGATTCCCAAGGTGGCGGTTGTTCCCATTTTCGTGCTTTGGTTCGGCAGCGGCACGCTACCGGCTGTGTTGACTTCTTTTGTGATATGCATCTTTCCGGTTGTTGTTAATGTGGCTACGGGCCTTGCAACGACTGAACCGGAACTTGAAGACGTGCTGAAGGCGCTTGGTGCCAAACGCCGCGAGATTCTCTGGAACGTGGGTTTGCCGCGAACCATGCCGTATTTTTTTGCATCGCTGAAAGTGGCCATAACCTTGGCTTTCGTCGGTACCGTGCTGGCCGAGACCATTGCCTCAAATCGCGGCATTGGCAACGTCATGATGATTGCTACCTCTACGTTTGATGTTCCACTGGTATTCGCCGGACTGTTTTTGCTGGCTTTTCTGGGCGTGATTCTTTACGTGATTTTTACCCTGATTGAGCGGCAAGTGACGGGCTGGGCTACGCGCAAGTCTGATCTTCCAACTGCTTAATCATCATTCTGAAGCCATGAGGAGCTACACCATGAAATTTCATCACCTCGCCATAAAAGTTGTTGCAGCCGCAACCATGCTGATGTCGTTTAGCGCCGCTGCGGATCTGACGAAAATTAATTTTACGCTGGACTGGCGAATACAGGGCGTGCATGCCTGGTATTACCTGGCCGACGAGCTCGGTTATTTCGAGGAAGAGGGGTTGGATGTGCAAGTCGATCAGGGCGAGGGGTCCGCCGCGACTGTCAGTCGCATCATGTCAGGCGCCTATGATGCCGGCTTTGGCGACATGAACGCTATTATCCAGAATGCAGCCATTCATGAGGGCAAAAACCCTGTCATGGTCTATCAGGTCTACAATCAGCCACCATTTGCCGTGCTGACCCGGTCTGATGGTCCCATAAAGTCCATCAAGGACCTCGAAGGGGCTAATCTGGGTGGTCCCGCAGGAAGTGCTGCCACCGTACTTTTCCCCGTCATGGCTAACGCTGCGGGAATCGACGTCGACACCATCGAAATCACTAATGTTGCCTCTAGCCTTCAGGAACAGTTGTTAAACAATGGCACGGTCGACGGTTCACTGGTATTCAACGTCACCAGCTACATGAATTTGGTATCTCAGGGGCTGGATCCCGAAGAAGACTTTACCTGGTACCGCTTTGGTGATTATGGGGTAGAGATCTATTCTAACGGCGTCATGGTCTCGCTTGAGCTAATAAAGGAAAAGCCCGAAGCCGTTGCAGGGCTTGTTCGTGCCATAAACCGGGCGTTCCACGAAGTGCGCGCAGATCCAGCGGCCGCCATGAAGGTACTGGTGAGCGTGGAAGGTTTTCTGGACGCTGACGCCGAGGCCAAACGCCTGCAGTTTGCCATGGACAACCTGATTGTTTCTGACGAGTCTAGCAAGATCGGCATCGGGGCGGTCGACCCTGAGCGTCTTGGCCGGTCCATTGACACCATCGTTAAACTCTATGATCTGAAAAGAACGCCAACCGTCGATGAGGTGTTCTCAGCCGACTTTTTGCCGCAACGAGATAAACGCGAACTTTAAGCAAGGGTCACGGGCAGGATCAGGCCGGTTTTTTGCCGGCCCGATTCAAATCAGCGAATAAAGGAAAGGCGCCATGCAAACACAGGCCATCACAGTTTCCGATGCCCTTTTGGGGTCAGATTTTATAACCCATGGCGCAACTCGTGTGCAGGTGGTGGACGGCTTCATTCAGTCCGTCACAAGCGATGTTGCGAGCGAATCAGGGCCGCGGCGTTTATTGATGCCGGCATTCGCCAACGCCCACGACCACGGTAGGCCGTTGTCCACAACGTCTTTTGGCGCAGGCGGCAAGCCTCTGGAAACCTGGTTGCTGCGTCTGGCCGCCATTCCGTCAGTCGATCCATATCTTGCTGCCGTCGCCGCTTTGGGCCGAGCGGCCGAGGGTGGTTGTGCGGCGGTAATGATCCATTGCACCCGGCCTCAAGGCCTGACACCGCTGGCCGAAGAAGTCGAGGCGGTTGCCCGTGCAGCAACCGATGTGGGCGTGAGGCTGGCGTTCGCGGTGGCCCTGCGGGACCGCAACCCGGTGGTTTATGGCGATGAAACGCCTGTGGTAAAGGCCCTTCCGCCCCAGGCAAGAGAGGTGCTGGGGCGCTATTTCAGAACGCCTTCGCAATCCTGGCGTGAACAACTGGCGCTGGTGGATGACATTGCGACAAAACTGGGCGGCGGTAACGTGAATGTTCAGTACGGTCCTACGGGCGTCCAATGGTGCTCCGATGAAATGTTAGCGGGTATTGCCGAGGTCTCGGCATCCACCGGCCGGCGGGTTCATATGCATTTGCTGGAGACACGTTATCAGCGCGAGTATGCCGATCGCTTATACCCTGGTGGGGTGGTGCGTTATCTGCATGACATCGGCCTGCTTTCCCCGAGGCTGACACTGGCACACTGCGTCTGGGCGCGACCGGACGAACTGGCACTGATCGCCGAATCCGGCGCCACCATTGCGGTCAATACCAGCTCGAATCTGCATCTTCATTCTGGCATTGCACCTTTGAGAAGAATGTTGGATAGCGGCTGTCGGGTAGCCCTCGGGCTCGATGGTTGCGCCCTTGACGAAGATGACGACGCGTTGCGAGAGCTGCGCCTGGGAGCGCTTTTGCACGCCGCACCGGGATTTGGCGATCCAACCTATCGCGGGCAGATGTTGCGCGCTGCCACTGCTCACGGACGTGCTTCGCTGGGTCTGGCCGGAACCGGCAGTATTGCCCAAGGAGAGCCGGCTGACTGGATAACACTGGATCTGGATCATTTGGATCGCGATGGCATCCTGCGGGTCGACCCGCAGGATCTCCTATTCGCCAGGGCTAACAAGACACATCTGGACGAAGTAGTGGTCGCCGGCAAGACCATCGTGCAACGCGGAAAACTGGTCAGTCTGGATCTTGATCAAGTGCAGGAAGAGCTGCGTGACCGATTTCGTCGAGCGTTGTCCGAGCGCTCCGATTTCTGTGCCTCTTGGCCGGAAATAGAGAGCGCGGTTACCCAGTATTATCACGAACGTGCGGGCTGCTGTTGAGTCGCCCCCTGCGCGACCTTATCCGTTACGAACGATCAGTGCTAGGGGGCCGCCGCCGTTAGGACCTTGGTGCTCTGCGCCACCGGACACAAACAGCCGGGTGTCGCCCAGCCGGCCGGCGAGCACCCCGCCCACCAGTGCCCGTGCGTGACGTGATGCGTTGATGTCGCTGTCATCACTCATGACATGACGGCTGCCGCGTATGCTGCCGCAGGCGGAGGGTTCGGCCTTAACCAGCAAACCTACGAGTCGGGCGGACGTCAGCTCCAGGGCCTCTCCCTCCGGCGTACTGGCCATGGCCCGGTCGACCGCCAGGACATCCAAGGCATCTTCCATTACGGCATGGCCGATACGGTATTCGGGGTCCCAGCCGGGGGCATTGCCCAGTACCAGAACCTCATTGCGCAGCAGTTCTATGCCGGCAGAGGTGCTGGCCCGTGTGGAATACAGCGACCAGTCGCGGCAGATCTGCTCATCCCGGACCGCACCATCGGGTAACTCTCCGAGTGCGGCGGCCACGCCAAGGGCCGAAGCACCACGGGAGTAACCCATGGATTCGTAAGTGTCATGGCAAACCACGATGTGGCCCCGTGCGGCGGCATCGTTGATGCGGGCAGCCGTCAGCAGCGGGCATTTGATCTGCACATAATGCACATCCTCGATACGTTGGATACCGGCGCTGGCCATGGCCTGCAGAACCGCCTCTAGAGTCAGGGATGCCTGGGTACTGCGGCCGATTTCTTCCGGCCTGAAGTCGCGGGTGAAGGCGACGCCGGCGGCAAGGCCGGGAATGCTGCCGGTATGGGCGGGTTGGCTGCTGTTGGCCTCAAATACCAGCAAATGGGGGCTGAGGCCGCCTTCGGTGCCACCGGACATTACAAAGGCGATGCGCTCGCCAACCTGAGCCTCTGTCAGCGCCAGCTGGCGGGCGAAAAAGGATCGCAGCGTGCCCGAGGCGAAGGCCCGGGTAAAGTCGTTGACACAGCCATTACCCTCGGTCTTGCCCAGTACAGCGATCACCCGGGCGGGGTCTATCTGGCGGCGATCGATGGCTCTGGCAAGCGCCGTCACATCATCGGGAGCGCTAGTGGCCAGGCGAGTTACACGTGTTTTCATAGTCTCGTTACCTTTTCAGACCTAGGGTTGTTCAGAAGCAGGGCTGCTTCTGAACGAGCGTCGGTAACGGTCAGCCCAGCTCGAAAGTGACATCCTGAGCACCGTCCCACAGGGTTTTTAGGCCTAGCGCGCGCAAATTCTCACTGCCTTGGGTGATGGTGAGGAAGTGATTGCCAGCGAGCTGGCCGAGTTTGCTGGAGAAGCAACAGGCGCCGTAGGCCACGATGATTTCGGTTTCGCTGTAGCCTCCGGGGTAAAACAGAATGTCCCCGGCCGAAGGGTGGCTGGTGTGATTTTCGAAGCCGATCGGCGTGCCTGCGCTGGTGAGTTGATAGTCGCCCAGTGGCACCCAGCAACCCTCGCCGCTCCAGCGTACGTGAATGAACTTCTGCCGATAGGGCAGGAGCTGCAGAAAGGCTGCCAGGGTTTCGGGCGCATTGGGATGTGCTTCGGCAAGAAATTCAAAACCGCCTGTCGTAATTTTGATTGTTGTCATGCTGTTTCTCTGTCTGTTTCTCTGTCTGTTTCGGGTTCTGACCCGGGCGCATGTCAGGAACCCGAGCAGGCTCAGAGCTTGCTGGGGCGCGCGTCGCGCGGGGGTAGGAAGCTGCGGTCAAAAATTTGCTTAATGGTTGGGGTATTGCCCAAATTATTGGCAGAGACCACTGTGTCGATGTTCTTTTTCAGGCGTGCATCATCCACGTTGCCCAGGCCAACCTTGGCTATTTCTGGGTGGCTCATGTCGTTGCGCATGGTGGTGAGCATCTTGTCCATTTCCCGTTCGCGGTCGAGCAAGGGCTCGCGCTTCATTAAGGCATCAATGGCTTCTTCGGGATTGGCAATGGCATCTTGGATGGCTTGATTCAGCGCGGCCACGAAGCCACGCACGGCTTCCGGGTTGTTTTTGATGAAGTCTTGTGAGAAGAAAACGGCATTTGAGTACAGGTCCATGCCGTGATCGCCGTAGCGGATGAACCGCAGTTCTTTCTTGGGGTCCAGACCCATGCCCTTGGCGCTGAAAGTTATGGTGGTGATGTAACCGAGGGCAGCCTCTATTTCGCCGCGCATCAACAGCTGCTCACGAAGGCTGGGGGACATGTTGTTGATTGTTACCTTTGACTGATCAATGCCCGCCAGCTCAGCAAAGGCCGGGAACAGTTTGAGGGCCGCATCATTGGCCGGCGCGCCAACCGTTTTGCCTTCAAGGTCTGTGGGCTTGGTAATGGGGCTGTCAGCCTTGACCGCGATCACGAACGGGGGCGTATTGTAGATCATGTACACGCCCACAGGGGCAAGCTCGGGCTGAGTGGCGGCTAATTGGATCAGGGCATTGGTATCGCCGAAACCAGCGTCATAGCTGCCCGAGGCGACTTTGGGGATGGAGGCGGCAGAACCTGAGCCCTGGTCGATGGTGACATTCAGTCCTCGCTCCTTGAAGTAGCCCTTTTCCTCTGCAAGAAAAAACCAGGCCTGGGCACCTTCGTACTTCCAGTTCAATACCAAATCGATATCGGTGTCGGCGAGGGCCGGGGAGGAGCCAACGAACGCCAGCCCCAAGCTTAGTGTGGCGGTAACAAGATGTTTCCGGATACGTGATTGATTCGAAAATATAGCCATGATCGAGATTCCTTCGGGTGTGTTACGAGCGAAAGTTGAAGCTCAGCGGCCGTGGCAACAAAGCAGTGATGCGATTCAACAAGAAAATGACTGGCACGAGCATCTTGGTCGGGTGAGGACGTACTGCAGGCATCCTTATATATTCACGCCAGTGCTTTTGTTGTTTATGCCAGCTCCTAATCTTCACACACCACTTTCAAAGCAGTCGGCATGCCATTTGCGTGTCTGAATAGCCGCTTTATTGCGAGCATTGTGTTGCCGTACCGGCAACAATCAGTCTTGTCGCCATGGCCGGAGCGCATTCTCCCTCTATAGCAAAGGGGAAACTCGGCGCACAGGTGACGGTGGCAAGTTCGATGGCCGGCGGGGCGGGCTTGCGGAACCGGGGTCTGGATCGCACCAGCAGAGAGCAGTCTGCCCGCAAATGTTGCATAAACTCCAAGGACGTTGCTTGTCCACAGCAGCGGCTTGACACCGGTAAAATCGCTATGACGGGCTCTCAAAGCCGCCGCCTTCGCAAAGGAATCAGCCTTGAATCATCTCCGTTTCTTGCAGTACCTAGACGAAGTTGCCCGTGTGGGCTCGATCCGCCAGGCAGCCGAGAGGCTGCACGTGGCGCCCTCAGCAGTGAATCGCCGTATTCAGGACCTGGAAGCCGAGCTGGGAACTCCGCTGTTCGAACGTCAGCCTCGAGGGATGCGGTTGACGGCTGCCGGGGAATTGTTTGTTCAGTACATCCGCAGCCGTGCGGCACACCTGGAACAGGTGCGTTCCGAGATCGAAGACCTGCAGGGCCTGCGCCGTGGTTGCGTGCGTATCGTGGCGAGCCAGGCAGCCGCTGCAGCCTTTTTGCCGGAGCGGATTGCCGGCTTCAGGAAGAAACATCCTCTGGTTGAATTTCAGGTTCAAGTGGCTGATCACAGCCAGGCGCTGGAGTCACTGCGCACTTTCGAGTCGGACCTGGCCCTGATTTTTCACCTCGACCCCGAAACGGATATCATGCGCCTGGATGAACTGGCGCAGCCGCTGTGTCTAGTCATGCATCGTGATCATCCGCTTGCGGCTCAAGATGGCCCTGTCAAGTTACGGCAATGCCTGGACTATCCGTTGGTCCTTCCCGACTCGGATATTGCCGGGCGGCAGTTGCTGGACGCTTTCCTCGCCCGCCGATCCATCAAGCTCAAGCCGGTGATGAGAAGCAACAGCTTCGAGTTCCTGTTGGGTTATCTGCGCTATGAGCAGGCGTTGACCTTTCAGATAGAAATTGGCGTCACGCCCGAGGCCGGCGAACTTGTCAGCCGGAAAATACAGGATCGCGGTTTTCCCTCCGCCAATCTGGTGCTGGCCTCTCTGCGGAATCGCCAGTTGCCGGTAGTGGCTTATACTTTTGCGGAATATCTGAGCAGCACCTTCGCGCAATTCGGGCGTGTCCGGGCAAAATGACAGATCTGTCTTTTTTGCGTAATTAGGTGAATGGTATTACGCGTTTAATATGTGGCTAGGCCCAAATGGTGGCTTTGGTTTAGCGGTGATAGTTAAGCAAGCAAGGGCTAGCTTAGTTGTCATAATGGGCACTCAACGTGAGCAAATGGGTAGCATTTTTCTGTGTCCTAATTGCTTTGTGCCAAAGCAGTGCAGTGGTCAAAATTATAGTGGCATGAAAATACATTTCAAATTCATGGACACACCATGGACACAAATTGGGCACAGGAAATTAAAAAGGCCCTACGCTTTCGCGTAAGGCCTTTTTAAAAATATGGCGCGCCCGACAGGATTCGAACCTGTGACCACTGCCTTCGGAGAGCACCGCTACAGTGCGTTTGTAAGAGGGTTTAATCGTCCTAAATCTGGAAAATCAAATACTTAATCCAAATCCCGGTGCAATAAAAAATCCCTATTTATCAGTATTTTGACCGATTAGCACCGATTTTGGGCACAAGGCTGATAGGGCTTCGTTGTCCGGAAATAGGACATTTGATCGGTGCCCAAGGCTGTCCTCGGAGCTAGTTGTTAGGATTTTACGCCTTGGAGAGTGGTTCGCAACTGTTAGGTAATGAGTGTCCGGAATTCGGACATCCAAGGATTCGGTGAGTGCAGTATGTGGTTGTGTTGAATTAACAATAACGGGCTAATAGCCCACCCAGAAAACATCGGGTTAATCGCAACCCAATAAACCATGGAAGGCTGACATGATCGGAAAACATGAAAAGAGCAGCGGCCAAGAGTTCCGGCTTACGTCACCCTGAGATGGCCGATGGTAGTGATACCAAAATTGGCCGTCGTGGTTTTATCCAGTTTTCCTGGATAGCAACACTGATAGGCGCTGGGTTATTTCCGGCATGGAGTAACTGTTGGGAGCATCGGGTTGAGATTCCTTATGCGGGAATCAGCAGTTGCGTCCGTTCAGGCGCC
Organism: Marinobacter sp. M3C; assembly: GCF_023311895.1. Taxonomy (GTDB): domain Bacteria; phylum Pseudomonadota; class Gammaproteobacteria; order Pseudomonadales; family Oleiphilaceae; genus Marinobacter. Next base: position 1,260,996 of record NZ_CP092284.1, on the reverse strand, counting down.
AGCCTATCGTAAAGCAGATATGACCCGGACGGGAGTTTACCTATGACTACCCATCATGCCATGGCGGGAGGGGCACCGCGATTGCGTTTATTGATGCTCCTCGTGCTGTCGCTTCTACTCACCGCCTGCGGCGATTCGCCGCCTCGCTATCAACCTCTGGCGCATGGCTCGGTGGTACTGGCATTCGGGGACAGCGTTACCCACGGCACCGGAGCCGGAAAGGGCGAAGACTTCCCCTCACTGCTGTCAAGGTCAACCGGCTGGAAGGTCGTCAATGCCGGCGTGCCGGGTGACACCGCCAGTGAAGCCCGTGGACGCATCGCGGGATCGCTTCAGAAACATGAGCCAGACTTGGTGATTGTGGAACTGGGCGGTAATGATTTTCTGCGGCGGCAGTCTGCCAGTCAGGTAAAGGAGCATCTTCGAGAAATTGTTACCGCCGTTCGCCGGTCCGGAGCCGTGCCTGTGCTGGTAGCGGTACCAGAGTTCTCGGTGTTCGGCGCCAGTGTGGGCAGCCTCTCAGACTCGCCCATCTATGAGGAATTGGCCGAAGAAGAGCTCATCCTGGTGATCGACGATATTTTCTCTGAGGTGCTTTCTGACGAGGGCCTTCGGGCAGACCGTATTCACCCCAACGCCAGGGGCTATCGCCAGATGGCTCGCGGCATTGCTGAGGCGCTCACTGACGCGGGCCTGAAATCTCAGATAGCTCCGTAAGAGAGTGACTTACAGATCCATTAAGACACAAAGTGTTTCTGCAATGGGGGCGGAAGTTACACAGCTTGGTTTACAGGTTTATGAACATCGAACATCTTTGTTGCCTGCGGCTGCGTGGATTGGGGTCAGGTCAGCAGCCCAATGTTCGCTTTAGGACTCGACCTGACCTGGATTACGATTGCGAAGCGGCCATTTTATGGTTTCACTAACACTCATCCCTCTTGCACCACAAACCACCCCAGACATCCCATTGCAGCAAGACGGTCGAAACAGCTGAGAACCCCTCACATCGTTGAAAGGAAAAGCACATTCAGCCAGACTGGCTGTGAGCAAATTGAACGAGGGAGAATTTAGAATGATGAAGGTTGGAGTTTTAGGCTTTTTGGTCCTGATGTTTGCAAGCTCAGTATCGGCGCAAAGCACTTATTGCGATGGTTTTGGAAACTGCTCTGGTGGCGGAGTAAACACCTACACGGACGACTTCGGAAACACGTCCGGAACTGTCGGAGAAAGATCGTATGATACCTACAAAGATGATTTCGGCAACACGTCCGGGTCGATTGGAAACGAGAGCATCAACACGTATTCCGATCAGTTTGGGAATACAACGGGAACAATGGGCGGCGACTCAGTAAATCTTTATACCGATGAATTCGGAAACACGACCGGCACTATCGGGGGAGAGAGCGTGAACTGCTACACCGATGGCTTCGGGAACACCAGTTGCTAGTGAACAGTCGCAACTTCCAACGATAAAGACGGCCGTAGAGCCGGCTTTATTATTCATGAAGCAGCGATAAGACTGGTTTGTTGCCGCCAGAGAGCGGCCTGAACAAATTATTTCTGTCGACCTTTGACCTGCCCCCAATCACTGAAGCATTTGCTGCTTATTAATGTCGGTTAATTTACGTCCCCACTGTCAAGAGGTCTCAGAGCTAGACTAGTTAGCCGTTTCCATCGCTCTAAAAGGACCGCTTTTATCAGTCGTTTGGCATTATTCAATCGACTCGCCCTTCGCAATTCTCCGTCATGTTCTGACTCCGCTTCGTTTTGAGCAGCTTCAAATTTCGATGTGCTCAGAAAGCTCAAGAGCATCATCAATCTCGACGCCCAGATATCGCACAGTGCTTTCAAGGCTTCTGTGTCCTAATAGTATCTGAACCGCTCTGAGATTCTTGGTCTGACGATAGATTAGCGCGACCTTGGTGCGTCTCATCGAATGAGTTCCGTAAGCCGTGCTGTCCAACCCAATACTGCAAACCCACTTTTTCACCAAACGCCCGTAGTGCCTCGTATTGATATGATCTTTGCGTCGGTAGCTGCTGGGGAAAAGATAGTCGAGGGAACAGAGATTTTTCAGTTTGATCCACGCCGCGAGAGCGTCCCGCGTTTTGGCTGTTATTTCGAAAGAGACAGGTCGTTTGGTTTTTTGCTGAACAATTTTCGCTCTAGACACTATTTCTGTGCCGCGCGCGATATCGCTAACCATTAGCTTTACCAGGTCACATCCACGCAATTTGCTATCAATAGCCAAGTTAAAAAGGGTGAGATCTCGCACCTTGTGCGCCATGTCCAGTCTCACTCGTATCGACCAGACCTCTTCAGGTTTCAGCGGGAGTTTCTGACCTATAAGCTTTCCTTTGTTCCAAGGTTCTCGCGTAAATACGAACTCTGATAATGACATGTTGGCCACCCTCCTGAGCAAGCGGAGTCTACTCAAAGTATGGCCCGCTTTTCACCACGCTGCCCGTTTTGAGACGAACGGTAGATAGCTCGATTACAGTAGGAAAGGTACGCAAAAATTCGGAAAGTCTGTTGTTAGAGGCCGGTGCAGTCGCCGAGGCTTTGTTCTCAAAGCGGTCCATTTTTCCGGTCCAAACTGGGCCGTTCTTTGGCATCCGGTAAATGGTCTGGTTAGCTGTTCTTAGTGTACTGTTCATCAAATTCTTTTAGGATATTCGAATTAAAAAACACCTTGCTTCCGCTCTTTGGGTTCGACGGATTATAGAGTCGTCTACGGCAATATTTTTCGTTGTCCTCAAGAGATTTTCGTATGCTGTGATATCTTCCGTTGGCTTTGAAATCCGAGTACCGCTTTTGAAGTCGAGTGGTTAGTACATCGTAGTCCCAAGGATATTTGTCCATTATCTCTTCTTCTGCGAGGCGAACTACCGGAGCCTTCACATCATTCGTAAGCTGGATCGGAATACCTGAACCGCTTTTTACTTTCTTGAAATTTACGTCAATTCGAAGTGATAGATTGTAGTCAGACGGCGCATCGTTATCATATTCTTTTTCAATTCCATTTATGTACTGGAGCAGGTTCTTCTCGGAGGCGTTTAGAGTTTCACCATTCACCGAATCAAAGCCTCTAAAAAATGCCATTGGCATCAAATAGAAGTTGTATTTGTCCAAGACTGGACCAAACCATTCCTGAACCAAATGCAGGTAATTCTGAAGCGACGCTGTGCCGATCTCTTGAACCTTGATTGCCAAAGATAGGTCGTCATTGATGAAGTGTATTGAGTTATCTCGAATTTCTGCTAAGGCGGTGATGTTGGTTTTTACAGCTTTATTTACCTTCACGCCATAGTCTTCAATTATTATTCTGTGGGCTTCAAAGAGACTCACAGACATGGGATTCCCAGCCCTGTTATTCCTTATGTATTTCTTTTTAGATTTTCTACCCGATTTTAGCTGGCGATGTTCCCATACATACAGATTCGTGACTTGGTTCCGCGCGAGCTGAAGTACCTTCGCCTTGAACAAAAGCTCCCAAGCATTGACGCACAAAACCGAAAAGGTTTCCTCACGATAATTGAAGTCAGGTTTGTTGTAAATTTCAATTGCAGAAAGCATTGCTGCAATTGACTTATCGAGCATGGATCTCGCTCGCGACTTCATAGACTCTCCACCAACCTGACGGTTTTAGCATAGACGTCTTTTTGATGGAGCCGAAGGCGCAATGAAAAGGACGTCGCTACGCGTGTAATTATTAGCTTTTTAATCTACGCAAGTTTGCTTCGGCGCTAAGCAGTTGCAAATGAGCATTATTTATGTGGTAAGTAATCCATCTCTCAAGCAATTCAGGATCAGTCAGTATTCCTCTCTGATCAAGATCATTAGGCTCCGGGTTCGTTAGTTTGACTGACTCTATATCTATCTGGCCCTGGTTTAAAAATTCACTTAAGAGCTCATCGAATGAGGGCGTAAAATAGGAGGCATGGCTGTTATCATATGTTAACTTTATTCCGAGAATTGGGCAAACATCCACATCAACTAACTTAGCAGTCTTGTACCTCATAACAATATCTTTCACAGCTCTACGAAAAGCCATCGACACGATTGTTTTATGCGAAGCTGGTTGTATACAGTGAACCCAACTGCAATCGGTGCTTGTGCCGTCCACTCTGTAAATGTATAAACAGCGATTCTGGTGAAAATCCCTTTCTACCTGTATGTAGTCGATACCTGGGCCTTTCTTTTCCGCATACTCGGAGTGTAGGGTGAATAATGAGGTAAAGAAAAGCTCATCTTCGAGCTGGAGACGGTCGCCAGCCTCGTATTGGTTGATTCTACGGCGTGCCTCCTCAGTTGCATTTTTTTTGGTTTTGAATTGATAAGTTCCAAATGCAATCGGCTTTGCCAATGTCGCCTCCTTAAAAACTAACGCTTTTGTTTAGCGGCGCCCATACAGCGCAGCGAAATGGGCGTCCGGTGTAGGGCCGCTAGGCCCGGAATGAACTACAACTACTGACTATATGCAGACAAGTAGATCGCCGTAGCCCCAAATTACTATACCGACCGCCGTGAGCACCAGTAGGATAATAGTTAAGCCATTGTAAATTGGTAGATATTTTTCTTTAAAAGCACCGAATCCCAAACTGACGTAACCAGGGCAACAACCTCCCGTGAATTGAGAAAACCTTGAGATCCAGAGCTAAACATAGAACAGTCATTACAGACCCACTTCTCTGAAACCAACCTCCAAGAGATTCACTCGGCGGTCGGAGCGGGACCAGCAACGCAGCGATCAGTATCAAGAACGCAACCAAAACCAGAAAGCCGATTATTTTTAGATCGCGGCGGGTTACAGATTCCTCTGGATACAAGCTCTGTTGCTCCTTAACATATAACGCTTTTGTTTAGCAGCATCCCGGCAGGAGCGTCCGGTGGAGGCCTCAGGCCGGAACGTACTTAATTGACTGGTTATGTGGTTTGCCCGCGTTTGACTTGATCTCAAGCCAACTGAAACGGAAGCAAACCATGTAAGAATCAGTTTTTGCAGCCGTTTTTGCCGCACGTGATCCTTTCATGCGATGAAATCCAGTGGCTGGGGTTGTCACGGGTATCGAAACCGCAACCAGTTTTACCGCCTTTGTTACCGCTATGAACTTCACCTGTTGGTGTGTGCTTAACAGCCATCTTGAACCCTCCTCAAGGGTGCGAGCATTCCAGGGTTACCCTGACCGATTGGTTTATGAATTTTGTACACAAAATCACCCTACACCCTGGCCAAAAACTGTTCAAACATGCAGCCTGTATAAATACACATAGCGTCAGCAGCAGGAGCGTCCCTTTCCCGCAATGGTTATGTGGCATTTTGCCTCTGAACCCCAAAAAAGCCGCCTCCAAGGCAGTTCATCGGGTTTCCATTTTGCCCACTTTTTTCGTGGAGCTCTTTTACTAACTTTTCCGTATCTTCTATGGCCCGCCGAGCATTCTCTATTGTTGAAAACTCCTTCCACTCACTCTCAGTCGTGAGGCGAAAAGAGTCATCCGGTAGATCTACTTCTTTTCTTACGGATTCGGTGGTCGTTTTCCCGTGGGCCATTCTATCTCTGAAAGCGAACAAATCGCGTAATGTTGAATATGGGCGCTGGTTAAAATCTGGCTCGATATCAGCCTCGACACCCCTGTGTGTCAACCTCAGTCCATACACCCGGTCTATGAGTTAACATAGATTTCAGGGCGCGGATTGAGGAGTGTAAGCAATGCCAAAACCTGAGTCACAGATACCCGATAATCACATCTTGCCAGACAGTCAGTTGGAGAAGCGGACCCGTCGCCGATTTTCCACAAAGTACAAGCTGAGAATACTGGCCGAAGCGGATCAATGCGCCTACGGTGAACTCGGCCCTTTATTACGCCGTGAAAACCTCTATAGCAACCAGTTGCGTGATTGGCGTAAGCAGTTGGAAGTCGGTGGCGAGGCTGCTTTATCCAAGTCTGCGCCGGGGCCTAAAGCGTCAAAAACACCGGACCAGAAGCGCATTGAGCAGCTAGAGAAAGAGCTGACCAAAACGCAGCACCGGTTGCGGGTGACTGAAGACTGTGTGGATCTCCAAAAAAAAGCCTTGTCGATGCTCGATCTGTCGAACAATGGGAGCGATCCATCATGACCGTCCTTGAGGCGCGCCCGGCGCACATTCCGTTCCGCTCTGCCTGTGATGCTTTGGGACTGAACCGGAGCACCGTTTACGCGTGGCGACGACGTCAGAGCACAGCACCAGACCCAGTCAGGCGCTCTCGTAAAACGACGCCGCAGCCCAGAGCGCTCTTAACCTCGGAGCGTGTGCAGATACTTGAGCGGATGAACGAACCCGAGTTCTGTGATCAAACGCCGTATCAGGTCTATCACACGCTGCTGGAACGTGGTGAGTGCCTGGCCTCGCTCAGCACACTGTATCGCGTGCTGCGACAAGCCAATCAGACCGGTGATCGCCGGAATCAACGTGCGCCTCAGTCGCATGCTATACCGCGCCTGACCGCGACACGGCCAAACGAAGTTTGGACGTGGGATATTACGAAATTGGCGACTACACGCCGGGGTAACTACCTGAACCTGTATGTGGTTATGGACCTGTTCAGCCGCTATGTCGTGGCTTGGATGATCTCCCGCAAAGAGAACAGTCAACTGGCGCAGCAGCTCATGGAACAAACACTGACACGATATGGGCTGACCAACCGCGGGGTCACCCTGCACCAGGACCGTGGATCGCCTATGATCGCCCAGAGCTTTCTCGACCTGATGGCCGATGTGGGCGTGGTCTGCAGCCACAGCCGCCCCAGAGTCAGTAATGACAATCCATTCAGTGAAAGCCAGTTTAAAACACTCAAAACGCAACCTGACTTTCCCGGACGCTTTGACAGCCTGGAATATGCACGGTTATGGGCAGCGGATTATTTTTGCTGGTACAACCATGAACACCACCACAGCGGGCTGGCCGGCTTTACGCCGACTCAGGTCTACACCGGCAACTATCAAACCGTGGGCCAAGTGCGGCAAGCAACGCTGGACCGGTATTATAGAGACCATCCGGAACGCTTCTGCCAAGGGAAACCAAAAGCCGCGTTACCGCCGGAAGTTGTCCACATCAACCCCATCACTTCGGAGGCGATAGGGGGTGAGACAAGTAGCGCTGTGAACTTCCCAACGTTACCAGCAGCACGAAAGGCGCTGGAGCGGGCAAATAGATGTTAACGTTTTAAAGAGCTGTCCATATGAGGTTGACATGTTCCGACACAGAGGGTCTTGAACTTTTTAAGTTTTGACAAAGATCTTTCTTTTCTATCCCAATCATTGTGTTTTAACTGGCCAAGATGATTAAGGTAAGCCTCGATAGTAAACGCACAATAGATGAGGCAGCTTACTAGATTGTATAGTTGGCCGTTTTGGTCTCGCTCTGCCTGATTCAACATCGCTTTGGCTCCTACGAACATGTAAGCGAATGTGTTTGTTGTTTGACGACCTGACACTGTGGCGTTACTCATGACTACCTCGTGACACATAACAGCTTATTAGTTTGAATTTCGACTATACCGCAATCGCTCGCGAAGAATTGAGAGCCAGTCCCAGAAGGAATTATTCAAATCTATCAATCAGCTACGATTTTCGGCTATCCGCAAACCGTCCTCTTTTCACGCACGAAAACGCGCCTCGGGATAGTTGCGCCTTGACAACACCACCTATGTAAACCTGCCTCAGAAAATAAAGCAATGAAAACAAAATTCTGAGATTTTTTCTGGGACAGACGCGCCTGGAGGCTCCGGGTTTAACGAGACCCCCCACTTGCAAAAAGCGCCCCGAGTGAAGGCATTGCATGATGACGATCTATTGGAAGGGTACGGAATGACTTCTGTGCCGAAAGCACTTCATAGACAGTTCAGGATATTTTCATCCACAGTGAGATTCGCACCACTGAGATTTACACGCACATTATTGGCGATCGCAGAACTGGGACAATTAGCCCTTTCGATCGTCTTTAAAAGGACCGCTTTTATCAGAAAGCGGCCAAGATATGGTTTCAATATCACCAATTCTGCCGAACTGATCACCGATCTGCCTCCAAATGGCGGTAGGACGAATAATCAGGTAATCGGAGTGGCCACAATTGATTCACTATGTGACCATAAAGCGGCCAACTTATGGCTCCAAGAACACAGTGAAGCGTAATTCGGCTTAAAGTTATCCCCAAAATTTGGGGAAAAGCCTGTGACTAAAGGTATTGTTCGTAGGTCTTTCCCAGCCGCTCCGGTAGACACACTGAATCGGTCAAAAAACAAACAAAGTAGCCTTAACCGCTCCGCGTCTACTGCCGACAACAGGTCTTATGGTAAACCGAGCATCGCACCTGGATAGTCCTGCCCCGACAAACCCCGCCTTTCGCGCTACCCTCACCGGTTCAAATACCAGATTTGCAGGAGCAAAACCCCATTATGAGACTCGACCAGCTCCGCCTGTTGTTTGAGGCCGGCACCCTCATGGCCGCCGACATCGTGCCCGCGCCCCTGGAGCCCGGGCCGGCTCCAAGATGGTGTTGTCAGTTTCGCCGGCGCAACGGCGCCACCGTGGCCCTGGACCTGAACCGCAAACGCCAGGGCATGGAGGTGGTGCGGATCTTTAACAGCCTCGATGCCGCCTTTTCAGCGTGCCAGGCGGTGGGGTTTCGGGCCGTGACGGTGCACCAGAGTTGAAGCATTCCTGGAACAGGCTATGCCTTTCTAAACCGAGTCAGGGCCGTGACTTGCTCACCGGCGATCACGTGCCCCAAAGCCGCCGCCTTCGCCAGCCACATCAACCCAAGGCTGTCGTTTTGGGGGGTGCCGCTGCCCTGGATATAAAGTTTGGACAAATGGTGCATGGCGTCCGGGTGTCCCTGATCAGCGGCCAAAGTCAGCCAATGCAGGCCGAGATCCGGTTTGTCTGCGTCGAGAAACAACAACGCCAGATCCGTCTGCGCCTCCGCGTCACCGGCAGCGGCCTCTATGGGGCCAACTCACGAAACGGAAGAAATCGTACGCTAAGACCCCTCGCAACAAACGTCAACTATTTCTAGATACCACCCTATTCTGACGTATGTGAGGGTTGGCAGACAAACGTAAAAAATTCCTCAAAAGCGCTCCCAACCTAATGAAATATAAGTTTTTTGATCACGGTTTTTATCCCGATTCATCTTCGGAGCTCGCCAGACCCTTGGACTTCCCTTGAGGGGCGATCTCAGCAAGTTTTAAATCAAATAACTGATGTCCTACCGGGCGTCTAAAGTCCAACGTGTAATCTCCGAAACGATTGATATGGCGGGTTCGGTACGGCGATAGCGCTTTCAGTACATCTTCGGTAATGACGATCCCTTCCGCTGCCATTTCGCGCAACACCCGGCTGAGGGCTTCGACGTTGTGTAAGATCAGCATGTTCGCCACCAGGTGGTTGTACTTCACCACTTTTTGCTGCTCATGCCGGAGGTTGGTCGCAATGATGCCCTCACCACCAAAGAAGCTCCATTTCGCAAACCCGTTAAACTGCTCGTTCTTGTTGGTTGCGGCGTGGATGGTCTGACGCAACTCCACGTCGTCGATGTAGTTCAACAGGAAGCCAGTCCGCACGACCTTGCCCAGCTCACGGAAGGCGAAATACAGCTTGTTCTTGCGGCTGTAGGTTCCCAGCCGTCTCAGGATCGTTGATGGGGTAATTTTTCCGAGCTTGATGGACACGGCCACGCGCAACATATCCGGGAGGTGCCGTTCAATCCGCGCCCAGTCTATATGACCATTGAACAGCTCTTCGATATGGGCATAACGGAACCGCCGGTCTGGCCGGTAGAAGTTCAGATCCTTTATGTTCCGGATACGCGGCATCAGCTTGATCCCCAGTAGATAGGCCAGCCCGAAAACGGGATAGCTTTGCGCTTGCGTATCACCGTGCAAGGTATCCGGCTGGATATCGCTCCGATTCTCAAGTAGTCCGTCGAGGATGTACACAGCCTCGCGAACCCCGCACGGAATGAAGTGACTGAAGAGTGCGATGTAGGTGTCTGAGACGTGGTAGTAACCGATGCCGCCGTACCCGCCATAGCGGATGTGGTATTCGCTGAGGAGGTTCTGTTCGTAGAGGTTCCATTTAGTGCCGTCGGCGGCAGCCCGTCGACCTGTGCCCCAGTAGCCGGGCAATTCGTATTTCTTGTATGCGTTGATAACTTTAACGACGGCACGATCAAGCCTGTCTTCAGTCACATGATTGAGATTGAGCCAGGCCACCTGTCGACGGTTAAGTTGCTTGATGGAGTCGGCTGTCTGGGAGGGCCCCAGATTGCAGCCGTAACAGAAGAGCGTGGCGATGAACCGTAGTCGGGGATTTTCGACGCGTCCCTCGTAGCCTGACAGCGGCCCGAATTCACGGTGTAACCCAAGCCACCGCTCCGCATCGACCAGCACGTCCACAATGCTGCGGGTGCCAAGCCGCCGCGTGATGTCGTCATCCAGGGCCTGCCAATTGGTCGGTAGCCCCTGCTTCTGGTTGCGTTTGATTACGATGCGACCGTCTTCGATTGCGGCGTGTGTGTTGTCCGGGAACGCAGCATCCACTGAGCGGCTTACCTGAGTCAACTGATCCTTGAGATGGCGGATGAGAGCCTTCGGTTCGATAGGAAGCTCCACTTCCAGCCCGTACTGGTCAATTTCTTGCTCGTATGCCGACCAACTCACCAGTTGGTCCCGATGGTCATCGAAACGATCCCCGTGAACGACCGCCAGATCGGCCGACTTCAGTTCCTGTTTCACCAGGTTCAAAACGGCCATTTCAAAATATTTACGGTGAACCGTCAGGCTGTCCGGTCGCGCGAAAATCAGACGGCGCCATTTCTCAAGCGTCCACTTGGTCTGCCGAATGCTTTCTACCAGATCCGGGGCATGGATACGCAAATCCAGTGTTTCGGCTTTCAGCGAACGGGTCTTTCGGAGCAACTCGATCAGTTCAATCGACAACGTATCGCTGGAGGTGCTTTGAAACGTGAGTATCTCCAAGCAGTTGTACAGCAGGCTACGTTTGGAGCGAAACGGTCGCAACATAAAAGGCAGATAGTTGTTGCCCGCATAGGCCAGATGCTCCTCGCATTCGTCCAGCCACTCCTGCCGTTTGTCTCCGACAATGGCCTGAAGTGATTGCCAGGGATTTGGCTCGGCCTCCATTGCGGTCAACACATCTTTAAAACAGGACACCAGTCGATCTGTGCGCTGGGTCTGTTCCATTTGATAGGTCAGGAGATTTTGCTGGGCGGTGGTTTCAAGTTGTCTCATCATCTTGATCAAGAGCTCGGCGGTGTCATCCAGCGACTGGGCATATTGTTGCCGGATCAGGATCACCGCCAGGGCATAGCGTTTACGCGCTGTGATTCGAGCCATTTTGGCCACATCAAGTGCTCGCGCTTCTTGGGCGAACTGTCGCCGCTTGGTCACCGGGATAGATTTGACTTCTGGCAATTGCTCGACCATGGCCTTCAGCCACCTGAGGTGTTGCAGGTAAGACCGGATTTCCTTGTTTGTGGGCTTACGAATTTCCCGCTTCAGACGTTGCCAGCCACTGATCTCGATCCCCGGCGGTGATATCAGCAAGGCATTGATCAGTGCTTTTGCTTCGTCGGCGAGTTCGCTGACGATAGATCGGTAACAACGGTCATTGACGGTGGCCCGGGCATCCTTGGCGAGTCGCAATAGCACCGTAAAGCCGGGAATCTCGAAACGGTGACGCACCAACTCCTCCAGAAGAATATTGATGATATCGGCCAACACCTCCCGGGACTCGGCTGCGTTTATGGCTTGGTCTGCGAGCCAGATGCGGTCGTCATCGTCCAGGACTCGGCTGCCGACGTAGGTCCGAATCCAATTGATGTGGCGATCTCGGGCGCTGGATTGATCATACTGCCTCTGCTGGATCTTGGTCGGCCGTTTGCGAAGGCCGAGGCGCTGAGCTATGTAGCCACTCAAATCGGACGGCAAATCAACCGTTACGCAGAAGAAACCTTGTTTCTGATAGGCCTTCAGATGCAACAGTAAAAAGAAGCGGTGTTGAAGTTGCTTGGCATATCGACGAGCCCAGCGTTGCTCGTTGGGTGTGGGCGTGTAAACCGCATCAAGTTCGTGTTGCGGAATATCCGTCCGAAATCGTGGGTAGGCTGTGTCCTGAATGGCACTCATGACCGACTCATTCCCATGCCTGCCCAGTGGCCGGGTCGGTGATCAGTGTCTCCACCCAGCAGGCTTTGTCGGACGCAATACGGTGTATCTCATCAATCAAATCGTCCATCATTTCGTCCAGCTGGTCATCCGATGTTGCAGGAACCTGGATGTGGTAGTTTCCATTGTCTTGGTGTTTCACCTCGAACGGTTTCAGGCAGTGAGTTTCGATCACCGTGCGGGCCTGGTGGTGTTTCTGGTTGCGAGGACGCTGCGGCTCTAGTGTTAGCTGAACGGTCAATGCCCGGTGGCGCGGTTCGGATGCGCTCGCAGCAAGGCGCGGCTGACCGACAGCAGAGGCGACCTCAATTGGAATTTGCATCAGAGCCTGCTCGAACGGTGACTTGGTTTCAATGTATCGCAAGGCCGTCTGGGCATCCTGCCAACCGACATATTCCATCAGCGCTTTGATTTCCCACCCGGAAGCACTGGCCCAAGTGGCAAAACCGCGTCGCAGCGAATGGCTGCTGAACGCTTGTGCGGCCTCAATGTCCGCGTCTGACAGTAGCTGGCGCAGCAGCGGCACGATGCTGTTCGGGTGCAATGAAACGCCGGAAATGTGCCCCCAGCGGTCAATCGCCCTGAACAGTGGACCAATAGGCTGGTTCAGGAAGTCCAGCCAGTCCTGACAGGCTTCGACAGGACAGCATTGTCTCAGGGCGGGCACCTTAAATGTTCGCCCGGCTGCCTGCCGATCTCCCTTGCTCCGCCGCAAGTGCAAGGCCATGCCGGCACCGGGTGTCAGTGCAACATCTTCAATGGTCAGCCGGCAGAGTTCGTCACTGCGAAAGGCTCGCCAGAACCCAAGCAAGACCATGGCTCGGTTGCGCAACCAGACGCCGAGACGCCGAGCATCGTGCTGCCGCGCCTCTGCGATCCGTCCTGCCAGCCACTGATCCAATTGCTGGAGCTAGGTGATGGCCAGCGGCTTTGCTTGTTTTTGCCGGTACGGATGCTCCTCGCGAATGCCTTTCAGAACCGTGCGTACTAAAGGGGCTTTCGTCGGATCCGGAAAACCCTGGTCCCGATGCCAGCGTGCCAGCGCCGCCAGGCGCTGCTTCAGCGTGGCGGCAGAAAGACGTTCGGCATGGTCGGCCAGATAGCGAGCCACGCTGTCGGCTGTTGCTGGCAGATATCCGCCCCAGGCCACCTCAAAATGCTCGACCGCCGACCGATAGCTGCGCCGGGTATTGTCCCGCGTGGCGGCGCGAACGTAACGTTCAATCGTCATTGGGCGCACCGATGTCTTCCGGCTTCGGTAATGCCCGTATCGCTTCCCTTGACCAACTCTCTGCCGACTCGCACATGGCCTCATTGTCGGCCTTTGAAACCATCGTTGTGAACGTCTTAGCCATCGCATCGCACACTTGCTTTTCAACTGGAACGTTGAGGTTGGCGATCAGTGAACCGGCGAGCCTATCCAGCGGAGATCCCGTGGTAGCCATTTTCTGACGAGCCAGTACCCAGGCTTCTGCCTCGGCCGATGACGCAAACTGCTTTTGCTCCACCCAGAAAGAACTTTTTGGAATGGCAATCGAGCGGCCGTCTTTGAGGTGGGCCCTGATCTGTGCGTCAACATCCGGCATATAGGCGTCTTCGCTTTGCAGGCATTCCAGAGCAGCACGGAAGTTCGTTAATGGGTCGGGAAACCGGTTCCGAAAATCAAACGCCTGAAAGGCAAACACCTGATTAAGTGGGTCGGCTTGTTGGTGCACTTCGGGGCTCCTTCATAGTGGGCGTATGGCCTCGGTCCCGGGTAGTTGACCAACGCCATATCGTACCGGGCTTTGATCAGTATAGTCATCGAAATGAGCATCACAATGGATAACCCTGGATTATCAAATATCAGATCAGTGATACTTTCAAATTAATTTCAACTGTATATAGTACGTAATTACATAATACGTAATACAGTACGAAATAAATACGAGGAGACGATCATGGCCCGAGGCGGCATCACCCAACCCCTGGTCGAGGACGCTCGCAAACGCCTCCTGGCTCGCAGCGTTCACCCCTCCATCGACGCCATACGGGCCGAGTTGGGCAATACGGGCTCGAAGACCACCATCAGCAGCCACCTTAAAGCGATTGAGGCGCGAGAAAGCACCCGCTTGGACGACGAGGCGCTCTTGAGTACGCACGTAACAGAACTTGTGAGTCAGTTGACTCGACAATTGCGACGAGACGCGCAGGAGACGATTGAGCAGGCCGAGCAACGCCATGACACTGAGGCGGTCAGTCTGCGGGAAGCATTGGCGGCGCAGACAGTTGAGGGCGAACAACAACAGAAGCAAAATGACGCTTTGGTGCAGGAGCGGGATAAATTACACGCCGAGGTCGCTGCGCTGCGTGACACCCTCTCGAATTTGCAGGGCGACGGCCGCGCCCAAGCGCAACGCATTGAGGGTCTGACCGAACAGGTTCAGGACAAGCAGCGCCAGGTGGACTCGTTGGAAGAAAAGCACGAACATGCCCGCCAGGCGCTGGAGCACTATCGCAGCTCTGTGAAAGAACAGCGTGAGCAGGATCAGCGGCGGCATGAGCAGCTGATTCAGCAAGTCCAGGAAGAGCAGCGCCATCTGCAACAAGCTTTAGCCGTTAAGCGCGACGAACAGACCCAGGCCACCCGGGAGATCACCCGGCTGTTCACGGAGGTGACCGAAGTTCGAAAGCATTCGGATCAGTTGAGTCAGCAACTGAATGAGCGGGAGCGCGAAAACCGACGCTTGGCGGATAAAACGGTGCGATTAGAGCAGCAAGCGGTGGTGTTGCGCCAGCGAAAAGCCGCCTTTGAGAAACAGCAGCGCGTTAGCGATCAGCTCAAAGGAAAGGTGCAGCTGCTTGAAACAGAGCTTAGCGTGAAGACTGACCTGTTGGCTCGTTTAAGCGCTGGCAACGATTCTGACGAAGCAGCCCCTTAGTGCGCTCACAGGACCTACAGCTTGCTGACGAACCTTGTCATCACTCGCCTGACAGCCATGCCAACGGGAAGAGGGAAGACTTCTCGTTGTCTTGACATCCCTCCAGGCTGTCTTTCTTAGGCCAAGTGCAAGGCTACTGCAGCAACAATCCACGTATTTTTTGCAGGAAAGTCTCTATAAACCTACAGATTCCGAAAAAGAGGTCACACTGTTACTGGTCTCAAGTTCCTACCCCTGGCTGTGACAGCTATAGGTATAGCTGTCAGGACTTGAGATTTTTACCTCGTCCTGGTCAACACCCGCCCACCGGACATTAGGGCCATATTCTTCCTCGCATGCGCGATTAAAAAATACCTTGGCCTCTTGTTCCGGAACAATGTTGACAATCGTGTAGGTACCGTCACTATTTTTTTGCACCGACATCGTGACGGTGATGGACCTTCCACTTTCATCATAGATGGTGTTTTCCACGAGAACGGTATTCGATCCCAAAGACGTGCCTGGAATTCCTAGGAATGCCACGGCCGCGATCAATATGGGTATCTTTTTTATCAACACATTTAAGGCCTCTTTTCATCTAACACAGGGACAGTTTCCCGTCCCTGTCATAATTGCTTTTTGCGCACTTCCTATTGTGCCCGTATTTCTCCAATAGCCTGGACCGTGAGCCCTGGAATACTGGACGTCAGATAAACTGGCCAGGTGCCAGAATTACGCGCCACACATAGCACATTTATATAAAGCGTACCTTTGACATCACTGCCAACAATTCCGGACCTTGAAATATTGCACTGACCGCCCTGCATCGAGTTGCTATAAAATCCGCCGTCGTCTGTGTAGTATTCGACGTATCCACTGAGTCGGAAGTTGATATTCACCGCAACATCTCGATTGGGCGGGATGAGACTCAAAGCGGGAGGCCAATATAACCACCTCGGTGCGATTGCTGTCTTCGTGTCGTGTCCGGTGGGCTTCCCAGCAGAAACCCTGTTTTCGGGATTCTCTCTCGCTATTTTGGCCATAACCTTTGGGTCAGTAATTTTGCAAATCGCCACGTCTTGAACAGCATCAGACGCCATGATTGTGCCTTCCTCAAAGACATCCACACCACCTACTGATTGGCAAATGTCCCCGTGGATTTCTATCAATTTCTCAGGCCTTCCGTCCCTGACAAACGTATAGAATCCGGCCCCCTGGTCATAAACTTTCTGCGTGATTTGGTGCTGACCGCCGTAACGATCATCAATTAGCACCTTGCGTTCTGTCGTCGCTTCTGAAGCAATAACATTCGCAGAAGTAATGGCAAATACGGCCACTGTTGCGAAAAGGAATCCCTCTTTAAGCTCCTTCATGATCTTTCTCCTTGATTGAGGCTTAATTGTTCGCAAACTGCACAATTCTTACAATCACTGCCAGCATAGACGACGTTAGTGGCATTTGTATTACAATCAGTTAACGACACTATTACCTGCGTATTGGAATGTATTCCGATAAGAGCTGGTTTTGTACGGGAGCAGGCGGGTTACGCAGCCTCTTACGACGGTGGAATCTAGTTTGGGCCATGTTTGGGCAAAAAAGACGGCGATTTGGTACGGTGCTAACTAATTTCTCTAAAAAGCCGATTAATTACCGGGTTTTAGAGGCAACATGCGTGGCTTGTATGATTGGCGGACCACGCAAAACCATCGTTGTCGGAATGTTACATCAGAGATTGATTAATCATTTTTAAAAAAAGGGGATATAAGCTATTAATTTCAGCCTTTTACAGCTTTTTTTTGGGAATTTTTCACGTTTGTCTGCCAACCCTCTATGTGTCATTCAATGCCTGACGCCCGGTTAGGGTACAGCTCAAACTGACAGCGAATACCGGCAGGCTGCACATTAAACTCGGAGGATTTTTTTGCGAAGACTCTGGACACGAACTAGGCTGGGATCGAAATGCCACTTGCATACTGCCGGATCTGCCGGATCATTTGGACGATTGATTCACTAAAGTTTTTCCGGGAAGTTCCGATAACAGAAAGAGTCTTTCGAAGGAGATAAAAGGATGGATGTAAATCACATATCGCAATCGGCAAACCAGCAGGGCGTGTATTCAAATGGTTCTGCAAGAATCGTCCGCGAAACGCCGATTGCTGCGGACTTTAAGGCCAGCGAGGTGCCATCGGTGGTTTACCATGGAGCGAAAGAGAACCCTCTGGATACCGGTGGCTTTGTTATTGATAAAATATACAAGATGCCGCAAGAAAGTAACGAAGCGGCCGATGCCAGGATGATTGAGATGATGCAGACGTTGTCCACTGGTGTCGCCACGGCGTCAGCTGGCCTCAAGCGTAGCTTTGATACGGCAATGGAGTCTCTATCACCCGATCTGCAAGAAAAGGATTGGGGGTTTTCGGTGTCAAACGGTTCATTGAACTTCTCGGAAGGCAGTGATGCCCTATCAACTGAAGAGCGCACGGCCCTTAAGGAGGCGTTCTCGGTAGCCGATGTCGAATATCAGGCCAACCAAGTGGCTTCTACGATGATTCGCGCGCTGGAGCTAAATCGGGGACCGGCCGGTGTGAGTAACGGTATCGGTCGATTCGACGTATCCCAGGAGAATTTTGGGGACATTGTTGATCTTCGTTCCTACCTGCAAGTGCATGAGCCAGGCGGGAGCTATGATATGAAAACGATAGATCCTACTGATTACAAAAGTCACTTTGCCGCTGGCGGGCGCGCTTTAATGGACCAGATCAGTGCTAACGCCTCCGTTGGATATGCCAAGCCTGCGGATTTTGGACTGATTACGCTGTAGAAAGGAAACGAGGCCCAAGCAGTGCCTGGGCCTCAGGTACTTACTGAATGGTTTGGTCGCAGACGTGCCCCAAGGTCACGGTTGGATAGTTCTCGCCTCCGACTCCGACTTCATCGGGATCTGTATCTTTCACCCGAATCGACCACTCCCCATAATTGAACTCTGAAAGCCACGTATAGCCACCCGAATAGTCCGTGGTGGAACGAGTACCAGTGCAATCAGGCATCGAGATGGTGTTACCGGCGATACCGCTCGAATTGCTGATCGCTGTGTCGCCTGTCACTGGAATCACATCAGTATAATAATAATAGGTCACCTCTGCCCCCTCAACAGGGTTGCCACTGGAATCCAGCACTCGTATGGACCAATCCAACTCATTATGCACTTGGTCAGTCATAAAAGGGGAAGCACTCATACGAACTAAATTTTCATCGCTTCCGACATCGACGCTATCGGAAGCAGTGACGCGCGCTCCCACCATCAGCTCATAATCGTGCGCCGGATTCACGGCGACCGCCGGGTTAGGGGAGATTCGAACATTAAGGGTGAAGGGCGCTGGTAGCCCCCCAAAATTATAGAGCATATTCGCGTCAAGAGTGTTCCAGAGGGTGCCAGTGAAGTACTCAATGACCCACTCGTTCTGGCCATACGTGTCGATCAACTGGATCTGCAGATCCTGCCCATTTTCTGCCACGAAATTGAAATAGTCGATATCCTGGGTACTGTCCATACTCCCAACCATCGGCGTTCGGTCATCAGGAATCGGTGTTGATAGACTTGCCGCGTCATTGAGTTCGTTGGCATCCACAGCCGTGTTCACCACTGCCCCAAATTGGAAGGCAGAGCCATCCGAGGCATTGGCGTCCATAGACCAATAGTAGTCACCCGGTTCAGTGAGAGCCAAGAGCCCTTCATCGGCATTGCCCGGTTGGTCCGATGTCCCCAGTGATGTCAGCGTATCGTCTGCCTCATGTTTGATCAGCGTCAGGGCGAAGTCCGTATTGGCATTCTGCCCGGTCAGGAATACTTGGGTTTTGGAGCGCTGCGTGATTTCAAAGTGGTAGCAATAAGAGCCGCCGGTTGTAGTGCCATCTAATGTGTAAGCGGTACCCGTGTTGAGGGTGGTACAGAGCGGAGTGATGGCGTTGGTTGTTACTTTCGCTTGCGCTTGGGGAGCGGCCACCGCTGGGCCACTAACACTAGACTGGCGCTCTGCGGGCTCAACCGGTCGAACCGGTACGGCTTCAAAGTGGTAGTAGTTTTCTCTGGTTGGGAATTTGCGGTCATGCCCTCGGTGCTTGAGGTCGTTTCGACCTTGGACAGAGCTGCTGGAGCTGGTGAAAGCGGAACAGGTGTCGCTGCCAGAAGCGACGGTGAGGCAATGGCGCAAGCCACGACCCAGGCAAAGGAAATGGTTCTATTTTTCTGCACGGTGTTCTCCTTTTATCAATTAACGCACTCTCGTTAGCGCTACCGTCTAAAGAATAATAAGTCTTGACTGAAACTGTGTAACGATTTGTTTCAATTGTTTATCTTTTGAAATCCTTTAGGCAAGCGCTTTGCCACCGTGGCTAGACGAAATCAGGCGATTCCTAGCCAGGGATATGGAGGCGACACGGGCACATGAGCAAATGGAGCAGATACGGGAGGCTGGGTTGCTGATCTAGCCGAGTGCTCTATTCTCAAATAATGTGGGTTCGCCTCGATGTTTGCGGGCCGCTACATCTATTCGCGCTTCAGGAACTTTGTCTATGGGAGCCTGGGGAGCTACTATACTAGGTAATGATCAAAACGCCGGATGCAATCCGCTGGATAGGCTGACCGATTAGCTAAAGTTATTCCGGTAAGTCCCGATAACAAGAATAGGGAGTATTCCGAAGGGGTTAGAGTATGGGCGTCAATCACATACTGCAATTGGCAAACCAACAGCGTTTTTCTCGAATGGTTATCTGTGAGATGTGAACCAATTTTGGCTTTCAAAGCACGCAGAAGCGTGCCATTGTCCACCACGCTTAAAAAATGGGTGCATACCTTGATGCAAAGGTTCGTTCAAATCACGTATAGGTATTTAGTGGAGGCATTGTTGTGATATCTACCATAAGCAGCCAGCCACTTGGAGTGCAAAATAAATACGCTAGTTTGGAAAAAACGGGATCTGGAATCGAAGAGAAACCCATCAAGGACAGTGCTGATCCTGAAAATAGTAATAACGACGTTACTATTTCAGATGCTGGCAGAAAAGCACTAGAGGCGTCCAGGGGCGGTCAATCCCCTAGCTATTACGAACAGTTTATGCCGACTTATGACGGATTTACAGCTGCTAATATTGCATTAGGTGTCAAAGAGCCTGGTCGTGATACATTTTCTGCTGGAAAAGATTTTAGCCAGGTTGCGATAGATGCACGCGCTAGCATGGATAATAATTATGTGCGCCTGGAGTCGATTGGAAAGTCATATCCGCCAAATAACGCACCTGCAGAAAGCAGAAATTCGTTACTGGGTGAGCTCGATAGGCGAGCACTCTATGCTGTTGCAAGTAATCAAGGCGAAATGTTCACAAAAGATGAGCAGGCCATAGCTCGTAATAAAATGAATCAACAACAGGGGCTTGCCATGGGACTTTACAGCGGTCCGACGAGCGAAAAGGATCAGTTTTCCGACCCTTTTGTTGGGAATATGGCGTCTAAGTTCAAAGCTGGGATAGAATTTTTAGATGCTGTAGGCAATGAGGAAAAAGGGACCTCTTTTGAATATGCGCACCAGCGCGCGGGCGTTCAGAAAGCATATGAAAGTGCGTCAATCAAAAACGGAGAGATACCAGAGGATTTTATGTCAGATAGTCCTCTTATAATGTTATTATATGAAGCTATGGATGCAGCAGAGAAGTTTGGATCAAAAAGTATTACAGAGGGTCAAATCCTGAACGCGGGGGATATACGAAAACAGTCTTGGTTTAGTGGTTACGAGAATAGGTTGGATGATTCTATAAACGCCACCAGAGAGCTATACGTACCCAACTTTACTAAATAAATAGCCGAAAAGACAATATCTTATAAATAATTCGCTGTGCAATGTATATCTACGTTACACAGTGAATTAATCCTAGTCAGATCAGTTTAAAAAAATTTATTCTACTGTAAATCGTACAGAATACTCACCAGTAATAAAGTTTTGTAGAATTACTTGTGATTCACAATCCGACGTAGGCTCAGCTCCATCTGAGAACTGGTATAGAGATCCGACTTTAATTACCGACCAGTTAAATCTGCAGCTTTGATAAGTGAAAGCACCTGCATCAACAGTGCCGGGGGTTTCTGATACAACAACTCTGGTATCGTTCGCAAATAACGGATCTGGCGCTGGAGGTGTCACAATTCCAGACGTATTCGATCTGATTAATGTTTCATCTGAATTGCTATCATTCACCAACTCTATAGTCGTGGCCGCCGCGAGAGTCGGTAGTGATGTGGCAAACAATAAAGCTGCAAAGATCAAACGTAATGATCTTATCTGTCTCATAATATTCTTCAAAGAGCTGATATTCATTCGCGTACCCGCTATTAGAATTAACGGCAGATTTCTCGCTCTGTTCGCCCAATGAGTGTAGTTGCAGAATTGAGTTTTTAAAGCACAACTCATGCTGAAATGAAAATTATTTAGCAAGGGCTAGTCGTCGACTAATTACTGCGCAACTTTATGAATTGTAAAAAATAGTATCGATATCATTGATGCCAAAGGCTTAGCGTACAATTTTTTCCGTTTCGTGAACTGACCCCTACACGGTTACTAAAAACACTTCTGACATAGACCCACATTCGGCTGCATCAATTATGTTTCAGCGCTCTTGTTTTATATCAATACTGATATACTATTCGGGGTAGACGATCTCAGGAGCTGCCGATGTCGAGAGGAAAGAAGCCCCTGGAGTTCCTCGGGGATGCGCTGGCCAGCCTGCGAGACTTCCCTGGCGAGGCGCGCCGAGAAGCGGGCTACCAGCTGGACAGGACCCAGACTGGTGAGGACCCGACTCACTACCGGCCTATGCCATCCGTGGGGCGCGGTGTAGTGGAGATCAAGATCCGCGAGGACGATGGCGCTTTTCGGGTCTTCTACGTCGCTAACCGCGGTAATGCGATCTACGTGCTTCATTGCTTCCAGAAGAAAAGCCAGAAGACCGACAAGCAAGACATCGAGATCGGCAAGAAACGTTACAGCGAGATCCCAGACTAGAAACCAAGACAGCAACGAAAGACCCAACAGAACTACATGGAACCTAACCAGGTGACAGACATGGCAAACGAACGATTCGAAAGTGTGTGGGATGCGATTGAAGACACCCCTGAAGAAGCCCTGAACATGCGCCTGCGCTCCGAGCTGATGATTCAGATCACCAGGCGCGTGAAGGAGTGGAACGTCACTCAGAAAGAGGCGGCGCAGCGCCTGGGTATCACCCAGCCCCGCCTGAACGACCTGCTGAACGGCCGCATCAACAAGTTTGGCCTCGACGCCTTGGTCAACCTGACCGGTCCGGCGCACTTCCACGTGGAGCTGACGCTGGAGGACAAGGAGGCGACTGTGGCCTGAGGCCACTAACCGAAGGGGTTACAGCCGGTGTGGCCCCTTTTCTGTAGCTTCCAGCGCCGCCAGGCGTTCGGCTAGATTGTCGCGTTCGCTCTGTAATTCCGCGTTTCGCTTGTGCTCCAGAGCCACAGTTTCGCGCCATTTTTCAGCCTCGCCAGCCGTGGCCAGACGGGCCGTTTTCGCTTCTTCCCGAACACTGGCAACCTCTTTTTTCAGCTCGTCTATCTGGCTTTGCAGACTGGCAGCCGTGGCGATTTCCCGTTTTTCGGCCTGATCGGTTCGGCGCGTTTCGGCTTTCACTTCTGACGCTGCAACGGCGGCAGCTCGTTCGGCTTCCTGCTGTCCAGCCCGGGCAGCGTCCAGCTTCTCGGTACCGGCATTGATTCGCTCTTTCAGCTCGGCGGCTTGGTCGTCGACACACTATCTGTAGCGACTAAAAAAGTGACTTTATGAAAGCCTGTAGCGGTCAAATTTGACCGCAGATGGCCGCGATTGAGCCAAACAAAACTCTATTTGTTGAGAGCCCGATAAACGGTCGTTTTCTGAGCGCTAATTTTGCACTCTCAAAAACTAACTTTTCTTGTGGTTTTTTGATAAACAATTGCGTCTAAAAATCTACGACTAGAAAACGGTAGGGCAGCTTGGCAGTCGGCACACTGCCTGTAGCGACGAAAAAGTTACTTTAAGAAAGCTTGTGCCTGTAAAAACTGACCGTGAAGGGTAAGTGTCGCCAGTAGCGGTCAAATTTGGCCGTCACCCTGGTCAGACGATGCTATCTCAGGTTGTGTGCGCGCACACAAATCCCGGATTCCCCCTGTCCATCCGGAAAATTATGACTACGATGGTCGTCCACCAGCTTTTAGGGTGGTTAAAATTTAACCTAAAATGGTCTAATTTCCCTTTTTTATCAATGAATTATAGCCAAAAAATCAAAACGTTCACCGGTGACCGTTTTGGCTTGATTAGGATCATTTAATGAAAAATCTACCCTTTATAGACAACGCCATCTCCAGTTGTGTGCGCGCACACAGAATTCGGTGACTGGCGAATTGGCAGCTTCAGGCGGGGTGCGGAGCGGTCAAATTTGACCGCAGATGGCCGCGATTGAGCCAAACAAAACTCTATTTGTTGAGAGCCCGATAAACGGTCATTCGTGAGACTCCCAAATCTCTGGCAATCTGAGCCTTGGTTTCTCCATTTTCGACACGCTTTTGAATCTCGGCGTCATCAACATTTTTTTGGCGACCTTTATAGGTGCCTTTAGTCTTCGCTACCTCAATTCCGGCGCGTTGCCGGTCCTTAATAAACTTCAGCTCCATGTCCGCAACCATGCCAAGAACAGTGATCACCATACGACCCATTTCACCTTTGGTTGTGATATCCGGTTCAAGAACTCGTAACGAAGCACCTCTGGTGTCCAACTCGTGGACCAGGTTCAGCACATCGCGCGTAGAGCGACCAAGACGGTCTAGCCGGTGTACAACAAGCTCATCATCCTTGCGTAGAAACTCCAGTACGGTATTCAGCTCGATTCTCCCGTCCCGCGAAGCGCCTGATCCGGTTTCAGACCGAATAACCTCACAACCTGCCGCGGCCAACTTATCGATTTGAATGTCGAGATCCTGGCTGGCACTGCTAACACGCGCATATCCGATACGAGACATAGTTTTCCGCTCAATTGTCACATTAGGGTGACTATGGTGATGATACTGTCACTAACCTCAATTAGTAACCCTATAGTGACACTTTAACATGTAACACTGAAAAGTAACCTTGGGGTGTACTCTATTGTGACGGGTAATGTCGTTCAAATTATGTGGGTAGTCTTCTTGGAGCCGGAAATTTTGGATCGCCACTTCAAATAAAGGCTGGTTGAATCAGTGAGCGCACCTCATTACTGGCACCTCTTGCATTCACCCTTTTAAAGCGACAAGAAGACCCAAGTTTTTGATTGTTTAACACTCAAAAAAACACGCAAAATCTATGGCCAGAAACGGTCCGATTACTGTTCGTTTTTTGCAGCACTAGTAATTTTCTGTAGACCTCGCTCCGCTTTTCCCATTAGCAAGGGCGGAGGAAAGAGCGCGCTATCTCCGGAAGCCAAATCTCCAGTCGATCGTAAGTGCGACTGGCTTCGAACCTCTCTGATTCTTGCTGATACTGAACTCAAAGGCTTTATCGGGGGTAAGTGCGAATCTCTCGGCATAGGCCGCCAGGTCCTCCGCACTCCAGCTCAACCAGGTATTTGACGCGGGTGCCACTTCGGAGATCAGGTCAGTTCGACGCTGCCAGGTGCTTTTTGTTGGCCCGTGCGTCCAAAGATGAAAAGCTCCGCTCCGATATGTCCAGAGATCTGAGTGATCCTGATCGCGGAGAGGGTATTTGCGGTAGAACCATCCGGTCATCCAATCAGAGCCACGTTTTGAGTTTTCTCCGACAAGTATTTTGTTAGGTCTTTCGACAGTGTTGCGTATAGCTTGGTCTTCCAACTGAGACATTTCGTGTTGCCCAAGCCTAAGGCGAGCGTCGAGTATTGATGCAGACGACCAGTCGATAAGTTCATTCAGATCATGAGTCCGCCAAGCCGCGCCGGGCTCAGTAGGTTCATTGCCCGGTCGCCTGAATACGGCGCGGTTGGTTTCACCTTCATTTCGGCAATAACGGGCATTGAATTGCAGTACATGAATGTTTGGCGAAGTGACCGGAGCAAGTCTGTGGCGGTTAACGCGTCCTGCGGTTTGTACGATGGAGCGGGTGCTTGAGGGCTCGATCACGGCCCAGTCAAAGTCATGATCCCGTCCTATTTCCTCCACTGGGCTTGCCACGATGATCAGCTTTACGTGCGAGCTCTTTGAGCTCTTCACTAGCTCCTGTACATATTCTGAAGATTCCAGCTCTACATTACCGCGTTTGCGGTTCAGCAGAGTGTCGAGCATGTGCTCCTTACGCTGGCGCTGAATTAGAAAGTCGTTCGAGTGGTAGCAGGCGATGTAATCGACGGGAAAATGATCACTGAGGTAGCGGGCCACTTCGATTGCCACCGAGATGTTCGCGATACGCACAAGGCCGACGCTGACGGTTTTCTGAAGATCCGCATACGTCCAACGGTGAGCGGCGTCTAGGTCGATTATCGATGTTTTGATAGCCTGGCAGAATGCTTCCATTGACGGAGTTTCCACTGTCGCGCAGTGAGCCAGCTTGGTCGGACTTCCCGACTGGATGGCGAGCGACTCAAGCATGAAAGCCTCATAACGTTCTGCTGTATCTTCGGCGGTTGGCCTTTCCATTATCAGTGGGTCGCTCAGGTTGCTGATGATCCCGACAAAGGGTACGCCTTTTATCTCATTTTCCCGGCAGTAGAGTTCACTCCCTCTTAGGAAGGTTTTTGCAAGCTCCTTTACCACAGGCTTGGGCAACGTGGCAGAAGATGCGATCACGTTCGAGCCGTGACTGGCGGCAGTGTAAACCAGCCTGAGAATTGCAACGAAGGCAGTCGGATCATAGTCATCTATTTCGTCGATGATGAGGTCCGCACTCATAGTGCGAAGCAAAGCCAGCGCGTGATGGCCCTGTTTCTGCGGTTCGCCCGCAGCGATCAGGAAGTCTGTTGTGGATACCAACAGAGGAACACCAAGCAAGCGAGCATCGTCGGGGCTAGGGCCAAGATATTCCCTCAGAAAATCTGGAATCGCCACTTCAGGCCCGACAGTGTCGAACTTTACTTCTTCGGGATTCTCGTCCGCTTTTTGCGTCGCCTCGAACAGCTGACGTACAACAGGACTTCCGATAACGCAAGCCAGCTCTTCGCGGGTGAGCCCGAGTTCGTCCTGGAAAACCTTTCCCGTTTGGAGCGTCAGTACACGCAGGTTGAGTACTGTTGAAACTCTAAGTTTTGAGCGAGTATTTATCGCTGCGGCGGCTTTGAGGTTCATACGTGTCTTGCCCGCGCCAGTCCCGGCAACATCCAAAACCAGAGTAGGCGCGTCAGAGCGCTGACGCGCGGCGCGAAGGGAGTCAAAAGCAGTGTTCTGCCAAGCGAACCGGCTTGATGACGGCGCAGGTTCAGAAATACGCGCCAGGCTCGCCGCTGATATACCTGGCCAGTTGTGACGGCGAAATTCCTCGGCAATTTTTTTGGCCAGCGAGCCTACCTCAAGCAGGTGATAGCTTAGGCTCTGATTGAGCTGGCGTGAACCGCCTTCATCCGATTTGAGTGTGTTGGCATAGACGGTTTCGCCTTCGTGCAGGCAGTGTCTGCGAGAAACCGTGTGATCTGCAATAATCAGGCAAGCCCGAACATACAGCGCAACTTTCTGAAGGGATGTGCTTTCCACTGAGCTTTCGATGTGCTCAAGCTCATCGAGCAGTGTGTTAATCCGCTCGCTCACGAGGCTATTTAGATTGCTCCGTGCCGAAAGGTAGTGTCCGGGATTCTGGGCAAAAGGGTGGTCGATCTCTTCTTTTCGAACATGGGCCCGGCTACTGGCCACGTTTGAAGAGTCGCTGTCACTCTTAGTATTGGGCGCAAAAAGACCATGGTGCGTGGCCACTGCAAACCGGACTACATCTAACAACCCGGCCAAGGGGGTGCGCTTCTCAAAAGGGAAATCAGATAGCTTACCCGTCCAGTCATCTTTGTTGACTGCATTTTGCGCGTCCGCTAGGGACGGCGCTTGGCCATCGGTTTTGCTGTGGCGAAGTGCGATAAACGCATCCAAAAAAGACAGCGACATCCATTCGTGTCGCACAGGGTCACGAGTTGGAAAACCAGACAGGCTTAGCTTGTCTTGAAAAAGATTAGTATTTTTCCCAGTATCGTGCCAGACGCCGGCACATTCGGCGCAGAGCCTGAGTATCAGATCGATGGCGTCTTTCTCGGTATTTCCCCCCGGCATTCGGCTATTCTCCGTCTTCTAAAGGTGGCCAGATAACATCTTCGCTTGTTGGGGCGTGACCGAAGCGCCGCAGATATTCAAAGCGATGCGAAGGCTTTAGATGGACAAAACCGTTACTTATCTTCAGCTCCTGTTCAAGCACTTGGCACTGGGCTGAAGTAAGGCGGCCATCTAGTTTCGCCGGGAAGTAGCGTTTTGCCTCCTCCTTGACACCTTGTCCTGAGCTTTTTCGACTCCGGCCTTTCAACGCTCGTGCAAAGACGATTCGCGAGAGGACGAACGTCTTGAGCTTTCCATCCTCAATGTCATAGGCGCGAAGCCGCCATTGACCGGCAAGCTCTTCCAGCCCCACAGGCTTTACCAGCCGCGAACTCGCTTGGGCGCCAGAGCGCATCGAGACATAATCAATATGCAGGTCGCTGTGTTCTACGAACGCAGAAACAATCTCTGAGAACGTACCTGGGCGTGGCGGACGGAAGTCGAACCATTCACTGCGGTAGATAGGGAGCTCGCGTTCACGCAACCCGGTGTCTTTAAAACGGTAGCAGCCGGCAAAAAGCGACTCCATAAGGTCCTGCTCACTGGCCTCTTTTGGCACCTTCGCCTCGGCTTTAGGAAGGATGCGGTGACCATCACGGAGCAGGTATTCACTGTGCTTTTCGACGGCGGCATTCATCAGGAACGAGGCATGGGATTCGGCGATCTGTCCATTAAAGGCAGAGAGGACGTCCGCGCGTTTTACATACCCGAAGCGCCAAGCTCTTCGCAAAATAAAATGACTCACTTCCCTGTTGAGTACCAACGAATCATCCCCGATTTAAATGAATTTCGAATGTTTAATAACGTTAGCATATGAAACGTACGATTTGTGGAGCTTTCTTTGGTTCTTTATGTTTGCAAGGAGGGGTAAGGTCGAAGAAAAGGAGGATGGAGAAATGGCAAAAAAAACGATCAATGAGATTGAATCGCTGGATGAGGCGACCTACAAGGAGTCGTTCTCCCAGTTGCTTCACTTCTCTTTCAAAAGCGTCAATAGCAACACCGGGTCTGGCGGGATTCGGCTTTCGGCAGACAAAGCGCGGGACACAGCGCCATATGTCAGCACTGAAGGGGCGCTGGCGCAAGGGTTTTCGGTCGCCGTCGATTATGCCTCGATGTTCCCGCAGACAATCGCCACGCACCTTAAACACGCGCGCATTGCTCAAGGAAACGACGAAAAGCAAGTGATGAGCAGTCCCGAGCGTATTCTGCAAACACTTGAGAACGAAACACGGACATCTCTCGAACTCAACACCGGGGCGGCAGAACCAAGGCTGCGGCAAATACTTCTACCCATTGATACGGAATTTCGCGGGTACCTAGCCTTCACACCCTTGGTGAGCGCCGGTCTTGCCAAGTTGCTTAGAGAGACCGAGTCTTCGATGCGTTCGGGTACTGATTCAAAAGCGCAGCGGCGACTCCGGCGAGCTTCAGTGCAGGTGGGCGGAGCCAATCCTCAGAACGTGGGCGCCCTGATCACCGAGTTTCAGCGACCGCTTATGTTCTCGGCACCACAGGAAGACCCGGACCTCAAGCGTGCCCTAAGCCTCCATTATCGTGGCATGACCATAAGGCTGCCTGAAGAAGCCGTGTCGAGCTATATCGAATGGCGGGCTAAACAGCTTCAACGCGGTGGCGGTCGAATGTCTGGCAAATCACGTGTGCGCCAAAGCGAGACCGCCATTGTCGGCGAGATCGCTCGATATGTGCTTGAGCAAGCTCGTCGCTGTACGCTACTGCTTGAACGTCATCGCCAAACACTTCCAGGCGAATCTTTAACAGATCCAGGGCTTCCTCTCTTCCAGCACGGACTTCTTGATCACAGCCGGCGCAACAGCCTTTGGCGAGCTGAATTCGCTCAGGCGCTGGCTCAGCGCATCGCCGATTATCGACTGAGGGATGAAATGTCGTTGGGCCTAGATAGCAGCGGGATAAGCGGCCTCGCTAACATCATTGAGCAGGTGACGTTATGAGTGATCAGTATCTTATCCTGCCGCGTCTGTCCGTACAGGCAGCCAATGCATATCAGTGTCCGCTCTTTCTGAGTGCGTGCCCAGTGAGCGCCGCCGTTCTCTTCGCTCATGCTTTGGCTCGGGGAATAGGTGCTGAGGAATCGCCGAGGGGTGTGGCGTATCTACATCACGATGCCCAGCACCTCGGGGAGTACGACCAATACGGCAACTTCGTTCCACAACAGCGAAGGGGCGCATCATTTATCGATAAAGACGATTATGCCGGTGGCGCCGCTACGCCAAGCTTATCGCTTCAGCCAACGGCATCAGTACACCTGTCGGTCTCTCTCGTCATCGCGTTTGACGAAGACGAGGAACTAGATACCGCAGCAGTGGAGCGATTTCTTAGCGGGGCGAGGTTTGCGGGCGGCAGTGTCACCACGTTTGGTCAGCCCAAGCGCTTCGACTCTATCGAAGAGGCGAGTAAGCGTTTGCCCAATGGGTTCTGGGTTGTGGATCGCATCGACCTGCTAGCGCAGCCGGATAAAGCGCCTCACGTCACCTTGCTTGAGCTGCTGATGCAACGCTCTGCTGACATTCCATGGCTAACTCCCATCGTGGCCGGATACCGGGCCTTGACCGCAGCCGAACACAAAGAAGGTGGCCGATTCGGCTACGCTCACGCATATGGAGAGCCCCTTATCGGGCTTGCCCAGTTTCAGTCTTCTACCCAGCGGCGAGCTGCTAATGCCGCTGTGCCTTTCTGGTCCCTACGTTGGACCGACGACGTAACCTGCCTCATCCAACAAACCCAATAGGTGACGAATATGTCTACAGAACAGCAACCGATTTTAGAACTGCCCAGCAGCCTCTCCCTCAAGCGCAATATTGTGATTTCCGATGCGCGCATGTATAGCCTGATTAAAGGCGAATACGCCGATCACCCTGTCACGGTGATCCGTCACGGAATCCGTGGCACGAACAACACACTCAAAGGCTCAGACGGCAAAGAGGAGGGTTCTGGAGAAATCAGTACGACAGTGGAGCCGGAAGATGTACGCAACCTTCAGGAAATTGATTCAGCCAAACTGGACCCCAATTCAACGGGACTTGTAGTCGAGTTTTCGTTTGCCTTGACCAACTTGGTCGACGCGATTTCCGGTATCAATCCGAATAAAGAGCAGACAAAAAACCCCAGCTATGTTGAGGCATTTCGTGAAAGCATCTTGGGGTTTATGGAACGTGCAACGCAGAGCGAAGGTATTACGGAAGTCTGTAATCGCATAGCCCGCAATGTCATGAACGGACGGTGGCTTTGGCGCAATCGGCTGATTGGTGAAGCTATTACCGTGACCGCAGTCTGGAAAGGCAAGCTGATTGCTGAAGCTGAAGCCTTAGCACTTTCGCTCAAGGATTTTTCTGATTTTACCGAAGCCGAGCAGGCATTCGGGGCAATTCTCGCCGATCAGCTTCGGGGAAAAGGTAGTAGCCCCATCACGGTCACTGCAAAAATCCAGACATTGGGACATGGAGCAATCGAAGTCTACCCATCACAAAACTACATCCCGGGTGCGCGCGATGACGACAACCTTCCAAGCCGAAGCCTTTATGTCTTGAATAAAGCGCCTTTTAACCAAGATGTGCCCAAAATCATTGGCGAAGCCGCGATTCGTGATCAGAAACTCTGGAATGCACTTCGGACCATCGACACCTGGTACGAGACTGGCGGTGGCGCTCGGCCTATCGCCGTCGAACCGATGGGCGCTAACCTGACCGATCTCAGGTTTTACCGCACTAAAGCCAAGTCCGCTTTCAAATTGCTTGAACGCTTGAATGAACTCGATCCTGCCGCTGAGGATGGCATGTTTATGATCGCAGCGTTCATTCGGGGCGGTGTTTACACCACACCGAAAAAAACGCCAAAGAAGTGAGGGGGTTCTAATGACATCAGATCACTACTTAGACATTCGTTTGCTTGGTGCGGACTCAAGCGATCTGAATCTGCCCGCGATCGCGAATCGGGTGATGCACGTCCTGCATGGTGCGTTCCGTCAGGCACCGGGCCAATACGCCCTGGCCCTGCCAAGCTGCAAGCCGGACCAGCGGTGTAGTATCGGGGACAAGCTGAGGGTGTTTGGCAGTGAGAGCGCACTAGCGGAATTGCTTGATCGCACCCGAGATCATTTTGTCTTCCGCGACTACTGTCAGGTTTCGTCGATTGCCAAAACGCCGGACGACTATACTGGGCCCTGGATTCGATACCGCCGCTACCGTGTTAGCAATCGGAATGCGGAGCGCAAACCGGACGGCGACTTGCGTGAGCGCAGGATGGAGAGTGCTAGCTCACGGGGCCTGCCCTATTTTCAGGTGCGTAGCGCATCTAATGGCAAAGGATTTTCACTGTTTGTCGAAGTCGAAAGCAGTTCGGCCGAGCTTGGGGCCATCGAACCGGACGGATATGGACTGAGCACAACGTCACGGCCTTTTTCGCTTCCGGATCTTCCTTTCGGGTGACGGAGTTCCAAGAAAACCCTTTTTCTTCGAGCCTTAAACGCTTACGTCAAAACAACGACTTAGAAATCGCGCTGAAAAAAGGTTTTTAGCGGCAATTAACACTAACTATCTGAGAAAAATACATTTTTGCTATTTTGCTTCAAGTGAACCGCCGTGTAGGCGGCTTAGAAATATGCCAGCGGCTACGAGCTGACCTTTGGTGAGTGAACCGCCGTGTAGGCGGCTTAGAAATATACTTTAGGTCAGTAGAATTAGCTCTAAATGTGAACCGCCGTGTAGGCGGCTTAGAAAGCGTGGAAGCGTACCTGTTTAAGGGCCCCATGGTGAACCGCCGTGTAGGCGGCTTAGAAATGCAAGCTTCTCGGCGACGGTAAGAATAATAGGTGAACCGCCGTGTAGGCGGCTTAGAAAAGACGAAATGACGCCCGGCGTTCCTCGGCGCAGTGAACCGCCGTGTAGGCGGCTTAGAAAACGAAAAAGAGCAAACAAACCTTTGCCGGCAAGTGAACCGCCGTGTAGGCGGCTTAGAAATTGACTCCAACTCTTCAAGGGACTCTCCGTCCGTGAACCGCCGTGTAGGCGGCTTAGAAAAGATGCTGGAGGGTCAAATTTGTAGCCCAAATGTGAACCGCCGTGTAGGCGGCTTAGAAAGTCTGCGCTTCGATCTTCGCGGACTGCTCACGGTGAACCGCCGTGTAGGCGGCTTAGAAATTGGAAGATACTGCAATTCAGATTGCGCGTGAGTGAACCGCCGTGTAGGCGGCTTAGAAAACTGCTGCGCAGCTGATCGCATGAAGCTGTATGTGAACCGCCGTGTAGGCGGCTTAGAAAAGCGGATCTCACTGATGTGCCCACTGTCGATTGTGAACCGCCGTGTAGGCGGCTTAGAAAGAAAGCAATATGCAGAATCTGAACGTGCAGATGTGAACCGCCGTGTAGGCGGCTTAGAAAGCCGGGCACGGCGGCGTCATACCAGTTGTAACGTGAACCGCCGTGTAGGCGGCTTAGAAATGGCCAAATGGAGACACACCTACACCCCCAGTGTGAACCGCCGTGTAGGCGGCTTAGAAATGGATGAACTCGCCCTCTTCCCCGAGCAGAAAGTGAACCGCCGTGTAGGCGGCTTAGAAAGTTGGCGGCAGGTGGACGAACTACTATAACTGGTGAACCGCCGTGTAGGCGGCTTAGAAAACTGACATTATTCAAGCGGACGCCAACACAGAGTGAACCGCCGTGTAGGCGGCTTAGAAATGAAACTCATTCTCCTGAAGCACTGACGCATCGTGAACCGCCGTGTAGGCGGCTTAGAAAGCCCTGGCCCTCACTGCCGCGGGTGCGGGGGTGTGAACCGCCGTGTAGGCGGCTTAGAAAGCACCCTTGCGCAGAAGAACCGGCTTGTACTGGTGAACCGCCGTGTAGGCGGCTTAGAAAGCTAGAAGATGGGGCTGTTGCTTTGCAAAGAGGTGAACCGCCGTGTAGGCGGCTTAGAAATGCGCCCAGGTCGCGCAGCAGATACCAGCTTCGTGAACCGCCGTGTAGGCGGCTTAGAAAAAACCCGGCACCACCTATCACGAGCAAATAATGTGAACCGCCGTGTAGGCGGCTTAGAAACTCTATGAGCGCAAGCAACGGCGAGCCCATGCGTGAACCGCCGTGTAGGCGGCTTAGAAAAGAAGCTGTGTCCTCGAGGCGCCCCTCACGCTGTGAACCGCCGTGTAGGCGGCTTAGAAACTTGGGTCCGGTGATACAATCACCATCGACTCGTGAACCGCCGTGTAGGCGGCTTAGAAAAACTCTTTAAGAACGGCGCGGGTAAGAACCTGGTGAACCGCCGTGTAGGCGGCTTAGAAAACTGGTGGGCGTCAGGTCTATGGTCAGGCCAGGTGAACCGCCGTGTAGGCGGCTTAGAAAAGCCCCAACTCCTGTACAGCGCTGGCCAGATAGTGAACCGCCGTGTAGGCGGCTTAGAAAACATCGAGCGCCCCGCAATAGCCGCCAGAATCGTGAACCGCCGTGTAGGCGGCTTAGAAAATCATCAGAACCGGAAAACCGCAGGACGTGCCGTGAACCGCCGTGTAGGCGGCTTAGAAAAGATCGGCGTCCAATGGCAGGAAGCTGTAGCTGTGAACCGCCGTGTAGGCGGCTTAGAAAAGTCAATTTCGGCCCGTACAGCCTCATCCAATGTGAACCGCCGTGTAGGCGGCTTAGAAAGGAAACGCAAGCAATGCAAGTTGCAGTTAACTGTGAACCGCCGTGTAGGCGGCTTAGAAATGATTCATACGGCTGCGGAACTGGTATTGCTCGTGAACCGCCGTGTAGGCGGCTTAGAAATTAACAGTTCACATGGGCTGTAACTTGTAGCGAACCAGTGTTCAGAATTATTCCCTGCTATTTCTACGAATGAAGCTTTATTTTTACTGCGCATAATGCCCATTATGAAATGCTCTACTTTTTATGAGCGTTACTACTGCAATTCAGCGTTGTCTTATCGCACCGTTGGTAAATGACGCGGTAAAGCATGTCCTGAAAGCGGACAACGGCAGTGGCCTAGTTGCCGCCAATTGTTTCTGTGAGTTAACAGTAGAGCTTGCCCGTAGGGTCTGTTCCGTAGCTGTTTTGATCTCAGTGGTTCAGATCTGTGAAAGAGGAGCCGCCCTGTAATGCATTAATACCCACGATGCAGAGGGGTTGTCTTGACCGGTTGAAACCAATGTCTTCCTTATTTGATACCTTCACTGATAACGTCGGTTTACACCTGAAGAATGTGTAAGCAGAAGGGGAGTTTGAGGAAGGTTGAACTACCGAGGATTTGTCGGTAGTTCACCAGGAGGGCAATCGCCGGGTTCGACGCCGTATCAAGCAGTTTAATCTGGATGCCATCATTTCCGTGGGCTATCGAGTCGGCTCCGAACCCGCAACCGAATTTCGCCAGTGGGCGACGCAAGTTCTGAAAGAACATTTAGTTAATGGTCATACCCTCAGGTAAAACCTTCCGCCATTGAGTTCGGAGCAGATATTTGAGTCTTTCTCCTTTCGGGTAGGAGTTGATCGCACCTTGAACAATGTCAGAAATAATAATAGTTTTTCTGACATTAGTTGTAGGTATGTGCCATGTCTGTTAAAGAGTCCGTTCAGCACCAGATTGCAAAAGTTCCACTATGTGAACCCTTTACCAGCAGCCATTTCCTTCGGTTGGGGTCGCGCATTGTAGTTCTCCTATAAGTTAATTAGTAAGTACATTCAAAGCTCACTTATTAATTAACCTTCGGATTGATGTTGTCGTTTCGTGAGAGTTGATGAGAAGGTCATGGTAGCGCCCGCTCAAAACTGTGGACGGCAGTCCTGGCAGCTCTTGGAGCGTTTTTGGCTTTTTGAAGTGACTAAACTTCCACCAACTCATTTTGTCGCCGAACTTTCTCGTCGTGCTGTTCGAGGTCTGACCTGTGCCAGCGGCTAGATCCGGAGCTGAGTTTCAAGGGGTGAGGGAATTTACCTTCCCGAACCCAGCGCCAGATGGTGAACCGGGACACTGAGTAGTAGTTCCCCACCTCAATATCTGTGAAGTACATCTGCAGTTTGATTTTCATTTTCATCACCGTTTGGTTTGTGGGTACAGCTTAATATTACGGAGATGCAACCGGTGTTTGGGACGTGTAACTTTCTAGAAAATGCAATTAGACGAGAATGTCGTAAATAATTTATGCGGGATCGGTAAATCTGGGGAGTAAACTTTGGATAGCATGCAATAGCTGAAGAGGGCCGCGTTTTGGTCGCGACTTTAGTGCATGCTAAAGTAGCAATGACGGAAACGAAGAAAGCCTGGATGAAAACGAGATGCTTCGGCTCGATGTCACAGGCAGTGACACCAAGAAAATGGCGGTTTTGGGTTTGTGTACCCTACAAGTACCCAGCCAGAAACGAAAAAGGGCACACCCGAAGATGTGCCCTAAGTCGTTGATATATGGTCGGGACGGTAGGATTTGAACCTACGACCCCTTGCACCCCATGCAAGTGCGCTACCAAGCTGCGCTACGCCCCGATGTGCTAATTTCTGCCTGTTCAAAACGATGTTTTGGCGGCACAGGCCAGCGAGACTTAAAGAGGAATCTCAGTGGCTTAGCGGGAGCGAATATTACATGAGAAGATTCCAAAAAGAAACACCAACCGGCGAAAATGTGCGGGTTTTAGCGCGCATTAACGTAATTTGGTTTCCCGCAGTTTGGACACGAATTCGGGTGGGGCGAAGCTATCCGGATTGGATACTCCCCAGTACTTGTCGAATACGGCTAGGCCGGTGTCGCCTTTCAGCAGCGCACCAGGCTCGATAAACGGAAACAGGTCCAGATAGGAGGCGACTTCGGTTTTTGATACCCGGCGAATGATATGTTCCGGGCCTAGCTCGGAGGGGTGGCTCAGCCCGCCCGCTTGCAGCAGATTTTGCAGGGCTTCCAGGGTGTTTTTATGGAAGTTGTAAACCCGTTCGCTTTTCAGGGGTACATCGATTTTTTCGCCGCGCCTTGGATCTTGTGCCGCAACGCCACTAGGACAGCGGCCGGTGTGGCAGTTCATGGCTTGAATGCAGCCCAGCGAGAACATGTAGCCGCGCGCTGAGTTACACCAGTCGGCGCCAAGTGCCAGAGTGCGGGCGATGTTGAACGCCGAGGTGATTTTCCCAGCGGCGCCGATCGCGATGTCTTCACGCAGATTGCAACCCACCAGTGTATTATGCACCAGCAGCAGAGCTTCGGTCATCGGCATGCCCAGGCGGTTGATAAACTCAAGCGGCGCCGCGCCAGTGCCACCTTCGCCGCCATCTACCACGATAAAGTCAGGCCGCCTTCCGGTTTTCAGCATGGCTTTTACAATGGCGAACCACTCCCATGGGTGGCCCAGGGCAAGCTTAAAACCTACCGGCTTACCGCCGGACAGCTCACGCAACTGATCGATAAACTCCAACATTTCGATGGGCGTCGAAAACTCCGAATGCGCCGCAGGGGATACGCAGTCTTCACCCACCTCAACGCCGCGGGCTTCGGCAATCTCCGGCGTTACTTTAGCACCGGGCAAAATACCGCCGTGCCCTGGCTTGGCCCCTTGAGATAGTTTGAGTTCAATCATTTTTACTTGATCGAGTTGGGCGTTTTCGGCAAAGCGTTCTACACTAAAACTACCGTCTTTGTTGCGACAGCCGAAGTATCCGGAACCGATCTCCCACACCAGGTCGCCCCCTGGTTGGCGGTGATAGCGGCTGATAGAACCTTCGCCGGTGTCGTGGTAGAAGTGGCCTTTTCTGGCACCGGTGTTCAGGCTGAGGATGGCGTTCGCGGACAGCGAGCCAAAACTCATGGCTGATATGTTGAACACGCTGGTGCTGTAAGGCTTTGCGCAGCTTTTGCCCACGGTAATGCGAAAATCACTGGTGTTGAGCTGGGTAGGGGCCAGTGAATGGCTCATCCACTCAAAGCCTTCCTCATACATATTCAGCTGGGAGCCGAACGGGCGCTTGTCGAGAATGTCTTTTGCACGCTGGTACACAATGGTGCGCTGCTCGCGGGAAAACGGTCGCTCTTCGGTGTCGGACTGGATGAAGTACTGACGGATTTCCGGGCCAATGGCCTCAAAAAGGTAACGGAAATTGGCCATAATAGGGTAGTTGCGGCTAATCGTATGGCGACGCTGTAACAGGTCATAAGTGCCAAGGGCTGCAAGCAGGCCGAATGCCAGAGTAATCAGATAGGCGCCGCCAATCCACGCGCTGACAATCAGCGATATCAGAAATCCGGCGAGGCTTAGCGCATACGCGGTGTAGCGCAAAGGGAAGGTTTTAAATCTGTTCATAGGCTCCTCGTCAGAATTTTGATGTTTTGAGCTCAAAGTATTATTATTGCCGGCTTGTTATGTTTCAAGGCTATTTTTTGCACCTACGGGTCGACATCCAAACTCAGACAGCCTGAATGTAATGCTAATGACTGAAAGAGGCGCCAATTGTGGGCAAAATTGTAAAAGACGAATATCAAACAGATTACGTAGCCGGGCAGGATAATATCCGGCCGTTCGGGCTAGATCTTCATGCACCCGTGTTTCCGATAACCGCCATAATCGTGGTGTTGTTCGTTGTCGGTACGCTGATGTTTCCGGCTCTCGCCAAAGAATTGCTCGACGGTGCCAAGCTAGAGATTATCAACACATTTGACTGGTTCTTTATGCTCAGTGCAAACGTGTTTGTTGTTGTCTGTTTAGCACTGATCTTCATGCCCGTGGGCAAAATCAGGCTGGGCGGCATGGATGCCAAACCGGATTTTTCCACCCTATCCTGGTTTTCGATGCTGTTTGCGGCAGG
Organism: Marinobacter sp. M3C; assembly: GCF_023311895.1. Classification (GTDB taxonomy): domain Bacteria; phylum Pseudomonadota; class Gammaproteobacteria; order Pseudomonadales; family Oleiphilaceae; genus Marinobacter. The sequence goes on along the minus strand of NZ_CP092284.1, from coordinate 1,222,726 downwards.
TATGGGTATTGGCCTAATGTTCTGGGCGGTAGCAGAGCCTGTCGCCTATTACACGGGCTGGTTTGGCACGCCGTTTAATGTAGAACCTAACACGCCTGAAGCTTTGGGCCTGGCCATGGGCGGCACTATGTTCCATTGGGGTCTGCATCCTTGGGCGATCTACGCCATTGTGGCCTTGTCACTGGCGTTTTTCTCGTTCAATAAAAATATGCCGCTGACCATTCGTTCCGCCTTTTTCCCGCTGCTGCGTGACAAAGTGTGGGGCTGGCCCGGGCACATCATTGATAGTCTGGCGGTGATTGCGACTATTTTCGGGCTGGCAACGTCTTTGGGTTTTGGCGCCCAGCAGGCCGCTGCCGGTTTGAATTATCTGTTTGGTGTGGGCTCGGGTATCAATGTACAGATGGCGATTATTGTGGGTGTCACCGCATTGGCGCTGTTATCTGTGCTGCGCGGATTAGACGGCGGCGTTAAGGTGCTGAGTAATATCAACATGGCCCTTGCGGGTATCTTGCTGTTCTTTATTATCTTTGCCGGTCCGACCATGTCGATTCTGGAAACCCTCTGGATAACCACCACCAGCTACGCCACCAACGTGGTTGCCTTTAGTAATCCGTTTGGCCGCGACGATGATGTTTGGATGCAAGGCTGGACGATATTTTATTGGGCCTGGTGGATCTCTTGGTCTCCGTTCGTAGGCATGTTTATCGCGCGTGTTTCTCGCGGTCGCACTGTGCGTGAATTCATCATCGCAGTGCTGCTAATTCCCACGGTGATTACGGCTGTGTGGATGAGCGCGTTTGGTGGAGCTGCGCTGGAGCAAATCCAGCAGGGCGTAGGCTCACTGGCTGATGAAGGTTTGACCGATGTTAGCTTGGCGACTTTCCAGATGTTCGCGAATCTTCCGCTGACCGGTATTATCTCCTTTATTGGTATTGTGCTGGTGTTGGTGTTCTTTATCACGTCGTCGGATTCTGGTTCGTTGGTTATCGACAGCATCACCGCCGGTGGTAAAACTGATGCACCCACGGCTCAGCGTGTGTTCTGGGTGGTAATGGAAGGCGCAATTGCCGCGGTGTTGATATTCGGCGGTGGTGATGATGCACTAGGCGCTATTCAAGCTGTTTCGATCAGTGCCGGCCTGCCGTTTACGCTGATCCTGTTGATCATGACCTGGGGCTTGCTGAAAGGTTTGACCCTAGAACGCAAGTTGCTGATTCAGAGCGGAGAAATGACTTAATTCGCTAATATATCGGCGAATTAGATCGTAAAAAGCCGGAAAGTGTTTACACGCTTTCCGGCTTTTTTTTGGCTGCGCAGATGCGCGCTGGGCTTTTGAACGAATGCCACTGTGTTCTAGCGCTTATGGAATTCTTCCATCGCAAAGCGTGCGCGGTCACCGGGGGTGAAGTGGGGGCGTTTCAGATTTTCAATGGCACGTAAGCGCGGCAGTAGGCCGCAGCCGTTGGCCATTTGAATAGCCAGGCCCGGGCGCGCATTCAGCTCCAGCAGCAGCGGGCCTTCGTCCACATCGACCACCAGGTCTACGCCCATATAGCCTAGCCCGGTCGCCTCATAGCAACGGGAGGCCATTTCCAGCATTTCATCCCAGGCGACAATATGGATATTGCCCAAAGATAGGCCGGTGTCCGGGTGCAGAAGAATGGGGCGATTAAACTGAACCGCGTTCAGGCTTTTCCCTGTGCCAATGTCCAGCCCTACGCCCACCGCGCCCTGGTGCAGGTTGGCTTTGCCGTCAGAAGCCTTGGTGGCAAGCCGCAGCATGGCCATCACCGGGTAGCCTTTAAACACAATAATGCGGATGTCTGGTACGCCCTGAAACGAATAGCGCGCCAGATCCGGTGTGGACTGCACCAGGTTTTCGACAATGGCCACGTCAGAGGCGCCTGCCAGCGAATACAGCCCCGCCAGAATATTGGTCAGGTGCCGTTCCAGCACATCCACGCCAATACGGGCGCCGGAGGCTTTGACGAATTCGTCGCCATCGCGCCCGGTGACGACGGTGATGCCTTTGCCTCCAGACCCTTTGGCAGGCTTTATGGCAAAGCCGGCCAAATCCGCGGACATTTCACGGAAGTGGGAAATTTCGTGTTGCTGACGAACCACCTGCAAAAGCCGCGGTGTTTTCACATCGTATTCGGCCACCACCAGCTTGGTTTTCAGCTTGTTGTCGACCAGCGGGTAGGCCGAACGATCATTGTAGCGCGCAATATAGTCCACATTACGCCGGTTCATGTTGAGCATGCCCAGGCGGTTCAGCGTAAACGGTGATATCCAGCCCATATTAGTCGTACACCTTCATCGGTGTGAAACGGCGCAATTCGCTGAGTTTGTAGCCGGTGTAATTACCCATTAGCAGAATCAGGCCCAGAATAACCAAGTGCAATTCGGGGAAGTTGAAGGTCAGGTGTCCGGCCAGCGGTGCACTCATCAGCAGAAAAGCGCAAATGGCGACAAATAGACTGCCTGAGCCTTGTCTCATGACTTCCCGCGCGCCTTCTTCTTCCCACAGAATCGACATTCGCTCAATGGTCCAGGCGATAATAACCATAGGGAAGAAGGTCACCGTCATGCCGGTATTAAAGCCCATCTGATAACCTACAACGCTCAAGCCGGCGGTAATGAATATCACCAAGATTATTAACGCCGAGATCCGTGAAACCAGCAGCAGGTTCAGGCTGGAAAGGTAGCTGCGCATTAACAGGCCAATGGCGACCACCGACAAAAATGCTACCAACCCGGGTATTAAAGTGGTCTGCACAAACGCTACCGCAATCAGTACTGGCATGAAGGTGCCGGAAGTGCGAATGCCGATCAACATGCGCATGAAGGCCACCACCAGTGCACCCAAAGGCAATAGCAGCAGCATGCGGAACATGCTTTGTTCTTCAATCGGCAGTTCGTAAAAACTCAGAAAACCGAGGCCGGTCTCTTTAGATTGCATCGCTGCCAGTTGAATGGCGGGAATGGTCTGGCGCAGCATAGAGAAGCTGATCTCGGAGTTGGCGCCGCCTACCACGTCCAACAGCGACGCGGAGCCCTGGCGCCACAACAACAGGTCTTCCGGCACGCCCTGTTCAGCGGTGCGGGGGTCAAAGGTCAGCCATTCTTCGCCGGTGTGAATTTGCAGGAATGCCAGCAGCGGCTGGCGCCGGCGAGCGTCTTCCAGCTCCAGGCCATCGGCGGCGCGAGCGGGTATGCCATAGAAGTTCAGCATGTCGACCAGTAGATCGAGATAATTTCCGCCAGCAATTAGAAGGGTGGTGTTCTGGGTACCGGTATCTGGCTGCATTAGCCGGATCAGTTCGCGGGTCATGCTTTGTGGATTACTGGAGCGTTGCCTGGCCTGCTCCAGTATTTCCCGCACAGCGGTGGCTTCGGGTTCCTCCCAAAACACGGTGCGCGCCACCGGTTTTACTTTGGCGGGTAAGCTGCGAACGTCTGGGTCTGGGATCAACTGGACTTTGTAATACAGAGTTTGTGGACCGGTAACATCGCGCTTGGTCCACTCGGCGCGCCGCATGCCGGCTTGTTCCAGAATAGAAAAGCCGTAGCCAGGCGAGGCGGCTTGTTCGCTCAGGGTATGAAAGCCCGGGGGCTGATTGGGTACGTTCAGTGCAGCCGTCACGGAGCCGCCTGTGGCGTCAAAATCCACCCGCGCCTCTACCATCCACACCGGCCGTTGTTCGCCGGTCAGCCAGGGAATTCCCAGTTCAATGTGGCGCCACACCGCCAGGGAAATACCGGTAGCAATAATCAGAAAAATCGCGATGTAAAAGGGTGTGCGCGATCGGGTACTCATAAAGTCCCGCCGTTGGCCATGGTTTCGGGCAGTTCGGTTGCAAACTCTTTGCTGACATCAATCAACATCACATCGCGCAGTACGTTGCGGCCAATCAGCACCTGATGGGTAAGGTGCGAACGGTCGGTCAGGGTGAATTCGGCGACTTGCGTATGGTTGCCAATGGCAAATTGCAACTCCACCACCACCCGACGTTCGGGGTCGTCGGCGTTTGATTGGAGAATTTTTACCCGTCGCGAGATGTCTTTTTCAAGGGTTAGCAGCTCTTCGCTGCCGGGCACTGGCACATCAAAGCGTACCCAGTTGCTGCCGTCGCGTTCGAATCGAACAATATTTCGCGCGTCAATGGAAGACGTTTCGGCGCCGCTGTCGATACGGGCGTTGTAAACGGTTTTGGCTGCGGCCAGGAAGAACTTTTCAACTTCGCCCACAATGAGTTTGCCTTTGAGCTGACTGGCCACGGCCTTGGCTGTGGTAGCCGCGGGGCAAGCCTGCTGTTTCGGCACGGGGGGGCATTCTGGTGCTTTAACTTGGGCGCTTATGGCTTGCAGAATGGTTTCGGTAGATGCGGTTTGATCGTTGAGTGCTTGCTCGAAGCGTACCTTGGCGTTGTTCTCTATGGTGACCAGCGTCGCCCGCTGGTTTTGCACCGAGGTGTTCACGGTTTCCAGATTGGATTTGGGTACCATAAAGTACTGATCTGCCGAACAGCCGGCCAGGCTCGTAAGTATCACCAGCAATGGCAGCGCCAAGTGGACGTTGCCACCAAGTTTTGACCCTATGAAACCCTTTAAACCCATGAACTACCTCCGAAAAAAAATGACAAAAAAGTGCCCTAACTGACAGGTCAGCGGCACGAAATGGCTGTGTGATGGTGTTTCGGCGGAGTATACAGCAACTCACGTTAGCGATTTGTTTACAGATGATTAAGGCGACGTGTATCCCGTCAGCAACAATGGCAAATGAATAGGTTAAACTTGTCAGCGAACTGTTCCAATGATAATACCTAAGGAGTAAACGCCAGTGCTTGAAACCTTCAGCCAATGGGTTGCAGACCAGCCCGTGCTTGTACTCTCGCTGATGGTGGCGATTTTTATTCTGGTACTGATATTAGCCGGATTGATGCAGCGTGCCGGGCAAAATAACCGCCGCCTGCTGGCCGACTACAACGACCTGAAACTGGCATTAAGAGAGCAGCAGATAATGCTGGCCCATGAGCGCCAGTCGGCGGCGGAGAAACTGGCGCTTCTGGAGCACAATCGCGATGCGCTAAAACAGGAATTCGAGAATCTGGCGAACCGTATATTCGATCAGAAAAGCGAGCGTTTCAGTCAGCAGAACCAGAGCAGTATGGATACGCTGCTAAAACCGTTTCGTGATCAACTCAATGATTTTCGACAGCGCGTCGAAACCGTACACACTACCGAAACCCGCGACCGCCAGGCTCTGCGCAGCGAAATAAAATCGTTGCAGGAGCTTAACCGCCAGATTACCGAAGAAGCCTCTAACCTAACGCGAGCGTTAAAAGGCGATAAAAAAATACAGGGTAACTGGGGCGAGTTGATTTTGGAGCGGGTGCTGGAAAGGTCCGGGTTGCGCAAAGGCATTGAATACGAAACCCAGGGCAGCTACCGCGACAGCGATAACCAGCTGCTGCGGCCAGACGTGGTGGTGCACCTACCGGATAACCGCAACCTGGTGATAGATTCCAAGGTGTCGTTAGTGGCTTATCAGCAATGGGTTATCAGCGACGAAGGCAGCGCCCGTGATGCGGCGCTGAAGCAGCATATGGACGCCGTGCGCAATCACATTCGCAGCCTGAGCGATAAAGATTACAGCCAGCTCAACGGTTTGCGTTCACCGGATTTTGTGCTGTTGTTTATGCCCATTGAACCGGCTTTCGTAGCAGCCTTTCAGCACGACGACAGTCTGTTTTCAGAAGCCTTCGAGCGTAAGATTATTGTGGTGACGCCCACCACCTTGCTGGCCACTCTGCGCACCATCGAAAATATCTGGCGTTACGAGCGCCAGAGCCAGAACGCCCGACTGATTGCGGAACGAGCGAGTGCAGTTTACGATAAATTACGGGTGTTTGTAGAAGCTATGGAACGCCTTGGCGGCCAGTTGCACACCGCTCAGGGCAGCTATGACAGTGCGATGAACACTCTGACCCGCGGCCGCGGCAACCTGATTTCACAAGCCAACCGCTTTGTGGAATTGGGAGTGCGGGTGAAAAAAGAACTGCCCAAGGCCGTCACCGAACAGGCCGAAGTCGACCCTGAAACTGACTCCGACCTTGATTCCGGTTTTGACTCAGAGCCCGCTCTTGGCCGTAATAAGAGCGTCTCCAATACGCCAGGGAACACTGAGCCGGGCGCTGGCGAATCTATTGAGGAAAACAGTTATGGCAGCAACACCGTTTAAATCTCCTGGTTACCGGGCGTTAGTCGTGTGTGCCCTTTTGTACGCGGGCAGTGCTGTGGCGCTGCCTGCGGAGCACGAAATTCGCCGCTTGATGTTGGCGACCGAGCAAGCACTGGCCGCTGAAAACTGGGACGACGCCAGCGAGTACCTGGGGCGTTTGCAGCAGCTAGACGGCGAGCGCCCGGTGGACTTTTATTTCTACCGTGGCCGGGTGATGCAAAAGTCGGATCTGTTAAACGAAGCTCAAGCCTCGCTTGAGATGTATGTCACTCGCGCAGGCAAAGAGGGCCAGTATTACAAACAGTCGCTGGAGCGCATTACTGAAATAGAGAAGCTGCGCAAAGACCGCGCCTTGGCAGTGGTGACCAATAATTCTGCAGTGCCGTTACAGCCGCTAGTAGCCACCATTGAAGCCGCTGAAGGGCAAAGCCCGGCTGATCTGAAAAAACTGTATTTGGCAGACAGCGAGGAGCAGGCGTTATTGATTCACCTGAACAGTGTTTTGCAGTTGTCAGGTTGGCGCGAAGACAAAGCCATTGTGCAGTTGGACCAACCAGCAGACATTCGCTACCAGGTTGAAAAACGCAACAGCAGCCTGCTGATTCAGCAAATTACCCGTCAGCAAGGGGCCATGCTGCGCAAAAGCCAACAGATTGACGTTTACGGCATTAGCCCGTTGGTAAAATGGGATTGCGAACCAAGCCTGGCCACTTGCTGGGTGTATGATCCAAGGGACGGCTCGCGGTTGTTTCAGTTAGGCGCTAACCAAGGCCAGGCGGAAGACATTGCTCGCACGCTGGGGCGTCTCATCCGCAACCTGCAGGCCGCCGGTAAGCAGGTGGCCTTGCCACCTGTGTCCGGTTAAGTGCTGTTTTAGCAGACTCAGCTAAAACGTGAGAAGTCTGGCTTACGCTTTTCTATAAAAGCGCGAAATGACTCGGCTGCCTCCGGCGACTTCAGGCGCTCACCGAACAGCGCGCCTTCTGCCCGCATGGTTTCTTCCAGAGCTTCGCGATTTGGCCGTTTTAGCAGTTCTTTGGTAGCGCGAATGGCCGCTGGTGCCTGTGCAACCAGTTTCTGACAGGCCTCCCAGGCTACTGCTTCGGTGTTTTCAGGTTCGCACACGCGATTGATGATGCCCAGGCGTAACGCCTCTTCCGCACTAAAGCGGCCACCCAGCATCAGCAGTTCAGCAGCCCGTACGCGGCCAATCCACATGGGCAGTAAAATGCTGGAGCCACCTTCGGGACAAAGGCCAAGGCTGGCAAACGGCATTTGAAAACCGGCGTTGGTGCCTGCCATCACCATATCGCAGTGCAGCAGCATGGTAGTGCCAATGCCTATCGCCGGCCCGTTAACCGCCACAACCACCGGTTTGGTTGCATTAACCAGCACAAGCAGAAAACGGCCCACCGGGGTTTCGCGGAAATCACCGGGCAAGCCTTTGGTGAAATCGTTAAGATCGTTGCCGGCGGTGAAACACTCATTGCTGCCGGTAAACAGAATGCAGCGAATGTCCTTGTCGGCTTCGGCCTGATCGATTGCGTCGGCCATGCTGGTGTACATAGCGTGGGTAAGGGCGTTCTTGCGCTCTGGGCGATTCAGGCGAACGATTAAAACCTGGTTCTTTTTCTCAATCAGAATAGGGTCTGTCACGGTGTCTCCCGATACTTCTTTGTTAGTTTGCAATGTATCTTAACCGGTTTTTATCGCATTCTTCACGAATTTTGGTGTTTTGAGCAATCAACAGGCGCAGCGAATTGGCCTGCAGTCGCATCCCGCGCGCGGATGAATTTCTGGTAAACTTTGGCTTCTGATTTGCCAATATATTCTTATAACGACCGTTGATGAGGCGACTATGACCACCCTGATCCGCCAGGAAGACCTGATTGAAAGTGTAGCCGACGCGCTGCAGTTTATTTCCTACTATCACCCGAAGGATTTTATTCAGGCGGTGTACGAGGCTTATAAGAAAGAAGAATCCCAAGCGGCTAAAGACGCTATGGCGCAAATTCTGATTAACTCGCGGATGTGCGCCGAAGGCCACCGCCCGATCTGCCAGGATACCGGTATTGTGACGGTGTTCGTGAATGTTGGCATGAACGTGAAGTGGGATTTTGAAACCTCGCTGGACGATGTCATCAACGAAGGCGTGCGTCGCGCTTATACCCATCCGGACAACATGCTGCGGGCGTCGATATTATCCGATCCGGACGGCAAGCGTGAGAACACAAAAGACAACACGCCAGCCATCATTCATTACAAAATTGTGCCGGGCAACACCGTAGACATTCACGTGGCGGCCAAGGGCGGTGGTTCTGAAGCCAAGTCTAAGTTTGCCATGCTGAATCCGTCAGATTCGGTGGTGGACTGGGTGCTGAAGATGATCCCGCAAATGGGCGCAGGTTGGTGCCCGCCTGGCATGCTGGGTATTGGCATTGGCGGTACCGCTGAAAAAGCCATGGCAATCGCCAAAGAAGCGTTGTTAGAGCCTATTGATATTCATGAACTAAAAGCCCGCGGCGCATCAAACCGCGCTGAAGAGCTGCGCCTGGAGCTGTTCGAAAAAGTAAACGAGCTGGGTATTGGTGCCCAGGGCCTTGGTGGCCTGACCACAGTGCTGGATGTGAAAGTAAAGGATTTCCCCACCCACGCGGCCAACAAGCCGGTGGCGATTATTCCTAACTGCGCAGCCACCCGCCATGCGCACTTTGTGCTGGATGGCAGTGGCCCGTCACTGCAAATCCCGCCGAGCCTGGATGACTGGCCGGAAATTACCTGGGAAGTGGGCGAGAACGTGCGCCGGGTGAACCTGAATACCGTTACCCCGGAAGACGTAAAAGACTGGCAGCCGGGTGAAACCGTGTTGCTGTCGGGCAAGATGCTGACTGGCCGTGATGCCGCCCACAAAAAAATGGTGGACATGATCAACAACGGTGAAAAGCTGCCGGTGGATATGAAAGGGCGCTTTATTTACTACGTTGGCCCGGTGGATCCGGTGCGCGAAGAAGTGGTTGGCCCCGCAGGCCCCACCACGGCAACCCGCATGGACAAGTTTACCCACACCATGCTGGAAAAAACCGGCCTGACCGGCATGATCGGCAAAGCCGAACGTGGCCAAGTGGGGATCGACGCCATTCGCGAATTTGGTGCTGTGTACTTGATGGCCGTGGGCGGTGCTGCCTACCTAGTGTCAAAGGCCATCAAGCACGCTGAAGTGGTGGCCTTTCCGGAACTGGGTATGGAAGCCATTTACGAATTCGACGTGGAAGACATGCCGGTGACGGTTGCGGTGGATTCCCGCGGATCTTCCGTGCACCAAACAGGACCGGCTGAGTGGCATAAGAAAATCATCGCTGCTAAAGCTGTCTAAGTTTAAAAGGGGACAGATTTGAAATCTGTCCCGACGTTACGCTCAGCTCGAACAGCTGACGCTCATGCCCTTGCCCCAATCCGGGGGCAGGGCAGCGTAGCGTTCTTCGTACTGGGTTTGTTCGTCAAATGGTTTCTGCAGTACCGTTAGCAGCTCCTCCAGCGGCTGATAATCCCCGTTTTGCGCCTCCAGAATCACCTGCTGTGCCAAATAATTACGCAAAATGTATTTCGGATTCACCCGGCCCATAGCGTATTCCCGGGCATCGTGAGCCTGAGTTTCCTGCTCCAGCCTTTGTTTGTAACGGCCAAGCCAGGTATCCGCAATAGCGCGGTCAGTAAACAAGTCGCGCACGGGGCCGTGGCCGCGACCATACAGCGTCGACAGGCCGCGGAAAAAACGGGTGAAGTCGACCTTCTGTTCATGCAGCATGCTAAAGGTGTCCATAATCAGGTGCATGTCGCCGTCATCAACCTGCTGCAGGCCGAGTTTGTCCCGCATGTTCTGCAGAAAACGAGTGTTGTAGGCGCTTTCATAGTGATTCAAGGCTTCGTGTACGGCGTCTTCACCCATTACCGGCAATAATGCTTGCGCCAGGTAATGGCAGTTTTCGAAGCCCATCTGCGGCTGGCGGTTGTAGGCGTAGCGCCCGCGCTCGTCGGTGTGATTGCAGATGTAGCCCGCGTCAAAGTCGTCCATAAAGGCGTAGGGACCGTAATCGAAGGTGTCGCCAATAATCGACATGTTATCGCTGTTCATAACGCCGTGGCAGAAGCCCACCGTTTGCCAGTCGGCGATCAGCCGCGCGGTGCGGCCGACCACAGCTTCGAGCCAGCGCTGATGGCGTTCGGTTTCAGGCAGTGTGATCAGCTCCGGAAAATACAGCGATATTACGTGCTCTAGCAGCGTTTTTACCGTATCCGGGCCTTGGTGATGAGCGGCGAATTCGAAATGGCCAAAACGGATGTGGCTGTGGGCTACCCGCATGAGCGCGGCGGCGGTTTCAATAGATTCGCGGCGTATCGGGTCTTTGGCTTTCACCATGAACAGGGCGCGGGTGGTGGGAATGCCCAGCCCGTGCATGGCTTCGCTGCACAGGTATTCACGAATGGTTGAGCGCAGCACCGCGCGGCCATCGCCAAAGCGGGAATAGGGCGTCATGCCCGCACCTTTCAGATGCCAGTCCCAGCGCTGGCCGTTTGGCGCGACGGTTTCCCACAGCAATAGCCCGCGGCCGTCGCCCAGGTCCGGGTTGTACATGCCGAACTGGTGGCCGGTGTACTTCATGGCGACCGGTTCCATGCCTTCCAGCAGCTCTGTGCCACCACCGACTTTTTCCCACTGGGCAGGGTTGTCACTGTGAAAACCCATTTCCTGCGCCAAATCGTGGTTAAAACACACCATTTTTGCTTCTTTAAGCGGGCTGGGTTGCACGCGGGTGAAGAAACTCTCCGGGAGTTCCAGGTAGCGATGCTCTACGCGAAAACCGTTGCTACTCATAAAAACCTCTACTCCCGTGTGGCATAAACTCTGCTGAATTTCCTATTAACCACTGTATCAACAATAGAAATCTTAACGCGTCTGCCAGTGCGCTTAAACCATTCATCAGACGCAGTGATTCGGCGGGGTTACATTCCGGAATCTGAAGGTTATAATCTTGAACCGGCTCAGGATGAGCACGAAAAGACCTCAATCTTCAGGGATCGAAGATATGCCCCAGGCAAACGGACTGCAGTTTACCGCCCATGTTGGCGAACTCCCCTCTGATCTATTTTCCGTTGTCGGCTTCACGCTGACAGAGCGGCTTAGTGAGCTTTTTTACGGCCGCCTTGAGCTGGCCAGTACCAACGCAGACATTGATGCCTTCAGTGTTTTGGAGCAATCGGTCGTTTTGGTGGTCTGGCAAGACGGTGCGCCCCTTCGCCGTATCACAGGTGTGGTCAACGAGTTTGCCCGGGGAGGCAGCGGCCACCGCCGTACCCGCTACGAATTGATCATTCAGCCGCCTTTGTGGCGCTTAGGGCTGATGCACAATAGTCGCATATTCCAGGCTCAGACCACAGATACGATCGTGCGCACGCTGCTCAAAGAGCGGGGCGTTGTAAACACTATGTTTGATCTTAAACGCACCCCACAGAAACGGGAATACTGCGTACAGCATCGGGAAAGCGATCTGGCATTTATTGAGCGAATGGGTGCAGAGGAAGGTTGGCATTATCGCTACCAGCACGGCAGCGTAGACGGAAACGAACAGCCCGGCCTAATCATTGCCGATCATCACGGCGACGCGCCCCGGCTCGAAGCCGCCGAATATAACGGCAAAGCGGGGGGAAGCACCAAGCAGCCTGCCGTGTTCCGCTTCCGCTTTGAGGAGCGCGTTCGCGTCGCCTCCGTGGCCATGAAAGATTACACCTTCAAGAACCCTGCCTACGCGCAAATGCACGAGCAAAGCGCGGCCAGTCCCAACCAGCGCCAAGACTATCAACACTTCGATTACCCGGGCCGATTCAAGGCCGACGCCAGCGGCCAGCCGTTTACCGAAGCGCGACTGGATGCCCTCAGAAACGACGCCAGCACCGCCAACGGTGAAAGTAACCGCGCAGACTTTACTTGCGGCGCCAAAGTAGCGTTAACCGAGCATAACAGCCCTGACTTAAACCGGGACTGGTTGCTCACAGCCGTCACTCACACCGGCAAACAGCCCCAGGCGCTGCAAGAAGAAGCCGGTTCTGAACCGACCACCTACCACAATGCATTCAGCGCTGTTCCTGCTGACAAAACCTGGCGGCCTTTACCAACACATCGGCCGCGCATGGACGGCCCGCAAATTGCTATCGTCACCGGCCCGGAAGGCGAGGAAATTCATTGCGATGAATTTGGCCGGGTAAAGGTGCGCTTCCCGTGGGATCGTTATTCAGAAAATAACGAACACAGCAGCGCCTGGCTTCGAGTGAGCCAGGGCTGGGCAGGTGGTCAGTACGGTTTTATGGCGATACCGAGAATCGGAAACGAAGTCATTGTTTCCTTTCTGGACGGCGACCCGGATCAGCCCATTATCACCGGGCGGACTTACCACGCCACCAACACGCCGCCTTACGCGCTGCCAGAACACAAAACCCGCACCACTCTGAAAACTCGCACCCACAAGGGCGAAGGCAGCAACGAACTGCGCTTTGAAGATGAAGCAGAAGAGGAGCAGGTTTATGTTCATGCCCAAAAAGACCTGAATCTACTGACGGAAAACAACCGCACCGAAGTGATCAATAACAACAGTCACCTGACCGTTGAAAATGACCGGTTCAGCCACGTAAAAGGCAACGACCACACCACCGTTGGCGGCGAAAAGCGCCAGTCCGTTGGCGCCGACTCCAGTAAGAAAATTGGTGGAACGTTTCACCAGCAATCAGGCAGCGCCACGCTCAGCGAAGCTGGTACCGAAGTTCACCACAAGGCAGGCTCTAAAGTGGTTATCGACGCCGGTATTGAAATCACACTGGCCGCTGGCGGTAGCTTCCTGAAACTTGACTCCAGCGGGGTAACGCTGAGCGGGCCGGGAATCATGATTAACTCTGGGGGGAGCCCTGGAAGTGGTTCCGGGCAGGGTGTTTTGATGCCGGGACTGCCGGAGATGATTGAGGGCGATCAACCCAGTGCATCTGCGCAAGTGGCTTTGGAAGAGGTGGGGCAGCGGGAAAACGCCCGGGCGATCAATGTTGAATCTCAGGCGGCTGCGCTCAGAAAGGGCAACGCAACATGCCCTCTGTGTGAGGAGCAGGGTTCATGAACGAGGGTTGCTGTCCAATTTCTCAATCTCCTTTTGACCACTTACCCTGGCCTGACCATTCCGTTGTCGCACTTATTCTGGATGGAGTCGCTATTTCGCAGCTTGGCAAACACATTTACCAATGGGCCGGCGACCAGCCGGTCAATGCCGAATGCTTGTACGCCGCAACTCGCTGGGAGGTAATGTCAGACTTGTCTCCCTGGCTTGTGTGGTTAAGCGGGCCGGAAGATCCGGTGCTGCAGGGGTTTCTCAAACAAGGGCCTATGCAAGAGAACGGCTATTTATTGGTTTCTGCCCAAGACCGCGCTACCGTTTCCCGTTGGCTGCGGTCGCTCCTGAGTGTTGAAACGGCACAAGGTTGCGACGAGTTGATGCGCATTGCTCACCCGGCGCTGGCTCGGTCCGTTATCGGGAACAATCTGACCGGCTCTGACATTGGGATCGTAGACAAGCTGATTGTCCCGGACTGTATCAGCGAACAATGGTATTTGGTTGAGCCGCCGGCCGTTCGACCGTCCAAGAAAGCCGGTCAAACCGAGAAACAAAATACGTTACCGGAATTGAAGAAGGCCTTCAGGGCTTTCAATCGACGCAAAGAGGCACTGCAGATATGGAATAGCCTCGGGGAGCCCGTGCGTAAGCAATTGGGTGGCCCCCAATTGTGTGATGCCTACCCGGCGCTTCGTAAAATACTGGATGAGGCACTCGTCAATGAGTGCGGCAGCTTACGAAACGCGATGCAGTTTCTGTTTGCAGCGTTGCCCCATCTGGCCGGCGGCAATGCCGCCAATGAACCCGCAGTCCCGATGGATCAAGGATGAACCATGGCAAGGATACAACGCCCCACTAATGACCGCGAAAGCAGCGATCTGCTGTGCTGGGAGCAACCGGGCACGCCCATCGATGAGCCTGCTTCCTGCCCATTACTAAAGTCCGTTCACTTGCTGCCTGTTCGCTACGGCAGAGTGGAAGTCGCACCTGTCGATACCGACCCAGGCTACCCTTACTCGCTGAGCTCCCGCCCGGTGGGTTATCGCCTTCTGAGAAATGGCTATATTTATGTACTGGATGCTGATGCGGGTGGAGACGCCGGTGGAGATACAAATAGAGAGGAGCTTCACGAGTATCTGCATAAAGACGGTGAACTGACCGGACATAACGGCGGCAAGCTGGAGTACCCGACATCTCACACGCTGTACGTCGCTTTTTCTGAGATGGAATGGACAGCGCGAAAAAAAGCGCAAGTACTGGATGATCCGGAAGAACGTGATGCGTTGTTGCAGAGAGTCGATCTTGCCAGTGCCTCACCACTGAATGGCGGCGAGTTCCTTCTTACCCCGGATCAGGCGAAGGCACGGATCGCCGAATTTGCCGAAGACAATGTTCCGGAGCTAACCGAAGGTGACCATCCACAAGAAAGCGAACTCTACCACTGGGAAAATCAGCCCTATTACCACAGAAGCCGGTTTGGCAAACTGATAAAACAGCAGAAGATAGACGACACCTCTAACTGCCTCTGTCTGGTTCTGCGAGACGACGTGGGCGTTATGCTGGATCTGGCACAGCATCAGGACGATGTGGTGGGATGGATTGAGAACTGGGCAGAAAAGGGAAGCAACGAGCGAGACTATTTTCTTGGTACGCTGATTGAATCAATGACCCTGCTGGACGAACAGGGTCTGGGCTCCATGATGACGAATTCGGATCACCCTGCTATCGCCTCCATGCGGCAGGATCTGGAAGCTATGTCGGAAAGCGATCGGTCACATACTCAGTCGGCGCTGCTAGCAGCATTGAAAAGACAAGAAGACGAGCGCCGACCTGGCCCCAACGACACGTCGCTTCCTGCTGAGGTTAAATCGAGAGTCGAAGAAATTCGGGCTACAGCCAACCGGACTAACGCTTACGGCATTGTTCCCAAAATGCAGAGAGCGGTGGACGAGTGGTATCTGAGACAAGCTATGAACGGGGCGCAGCCGGATTTTGTAGACGCCCACATTGCCGGAATTGCCGCTTTGACGAAAAGTCACCGCGAACATTTGAAGACGATTCTGGAAGGGCAGGGTTTCGGCCATCGTGGGATCAACGATCTGATCGACCGCGAGGCTATGGATCAGTTCATGGCAGGTCAGCGAGCGAAACTGGCTCGCTGGCAGTCGTTGTTGACGGCCATAACCAATGACCGTGTTCAACTGCTGACAGACAATCGCTACCATCATGCAGCCTGGTATTTTGACCCGAAAGATAAGACGCAGCTCGAGGCAGCTCTGGATCTGGAGTACGCCTGCCGCAAAGACATCTGCCGTTCCGATGAGGCGAGCGAGGGCGTGTTGGAGTGGTTGAACACGCACCCTCAATACAGTCGCCCACTGTTCCATACGCTGCCAAAGAACGACCGGTCGGCAGACGGTGAGCTGGCGAAAACCTACGCCATTGTCGGCAACGCTGGCTACGCCGTGGTGACCCGGGCGGCGAATTGGGTGCAAAAAATAAAAGCCGCAGAAAATGGCAAACTGCCGGACTTCATCGACTACTCAAAGCTGATCCAACAAAAAGCAGGTGCAGTGGGAGACACCGTGGCTCCAGCGATTGCCCTTGCCAAGGGGCGTGCTATCGAGAAGTTGTACCAGGCGATTGGAAACCAGACCTTGCCAGAGCTGGATGATCTTTTCCGGGACCTGCCGTATTTTTTCAAGCGCAGCATGCTGGGCGCCATAGGCCAGGGCAAGGCGGAATTTCGCATTGCGTCGCAAAGCGAGTTGGCGATGTTCCGGAACAATCTCACAAAGATGCTGCAGCTTGATCAACAGATGAAACAGCTTCAGAACGACCATGACGTTGCCAAATCAACCCATGGCCATCGCTCCGAAAAAGCCCAGAGATTGGTAGCTGAATTTAAGGCGACCCGTGAAAAGCACCGTAAAGTCGGTAAACAGGTAGCGGCGGCCCTTAGCCCGGTTGAGGAAATCGACACCGGCCTGAAACTGGAAACAGCCGTTACCGGCCGTGCCGGCCTGACGTTGGCTTTGCCGGCGCTGGATCAGCAAGAGCTGGGGCGATTGGTGGGGCATTTTCGGCAGGGTTTGGCCTCGGCTCATCGAGTGAATCTGATGGGGGATGGGCTTGGGGTTTTGGTGTTCGTGGCTCAACTGTCGATCTTATGGAATGTTGCTAGCGAACTTGGCTCGGAGTCTGAAAGTCCGGAAGATAAACAGCGTCTTTATGAAAGCGCGTGGGCGACTATTGCGGCTGGCTTTCTTGCTTCTCAAGGGTTGATGGACACCGCATACAGTACCAGGGCTCGGGCGCTGGCGGAGGCATGGCAGCGCAGTGCTGTTGCTGGTGTGCATATCCAAATGGGTAAATTGCATGTTGGTCTTGGCATTTTTGCCTATGGAGCGGGGGCTTTCAGTGCAGCCCTCAGCGCGGGCAAACATCGGGAAAATTGGTTGAGCGCAGTCCAGACCGGCAATGCCGAAGCCCAGACTGGCGCAGTGATGGGAATGATTGGTAGTGGCGGTTTGGCGATTACCAATACTTACGGATTAGGGCGTACCTTAAGTGTGGCGCTGGCCGTGCGCCGAGCCAGCAAGGCAATGGCCCGGGCCGAAGCCTGGGCCATTGCTGGCCGAACCTTGTCCGGTTTGTTTGCCCGCCTGAATGTGGCAGGGCTGGTGTTCACTGTTTTTGAATTAGGCGGCACCTGGCTGTACAACCGTTACAACCTGAGTGAGCGGGATAGATGGCTACAGACAACGCCTTGGTCACTAGAGTCTGAGCTTGTTCACGATAGCTCGCTTGAGGCTTATGCAGAAGCCTTTGCCCGGATTGGCGACAGTGTCACCCTTAATGAGGCGTCTGTAGAAGATGAAGGACCTTCTCGGTTGCAGCTGAGGTGCCACCGTTTACCTCCGGACAGCCTGATCGAACCTTCGCACGGCAAATCGCTCTATCGGGTGTCAATCACCGCATGGCGAATCCAGCCGGGGAGGCGGGGTATGTTTTCACTTCATCCGGAAACCTGGGTACCCTGCACCGGCGCCATCATTGCTAGCATGGAGCAGCCAGTTGATATTGATCACTTGCAACTGACCTTCAGACCCCCGGCCCATGAGAAGACCCGGTATGGCATCCTCACTAGTGAGCTCAGCCTGATGGTCAAACTGGAGACGTTACAGGCAGATGGGGCTTACACAAGTTCTGTGTATATGCTGAAGGCGACGCCTGACAGCCGGTACCCCTTGACTCCCATACAAGACGCACCAAAAGCGGAGATCAACTGGCGGCAACTCCGCCAGCCACTCATAGTAATGGACAGCTTTTGATGAACCCGAAATATGCCCAATCAGAGCAAACACCCCGCGCGGGGCGTTCCGAGCCCTTTCCTAGCGGTCGGCTGACCTTTTTATCGCCCAGGCCTCTGCCGACGGGGCTACCGCCGGTAGATCACGGCCATGCTGTGGGAGAGGTAAACGATGGCTACCTGGATTTTGGGACCGGGGTGACGCCGGTGTTTGGCTTTCAGATGACGCTGGGCGGACCTTTTGGTTTGTTTTTGATTGGTGCTTTTGGTGTCCCGCTTATTTTATCTGGCCTTGCGGTCGCTCACGGCAGAGAGCTGACGACTGCCGTTGAAGTGTTTCAGGAGATGTTTGATTATGGATTCGGGATTGCTGTTTGGGGGTGTAGTTTCTTCCTCTTGCTCGGCCTCGGTATTTGGTACCGAGAGCACCTGAAGCTTGAATCTATCACCCCCACCCGCTTCAACCGCCAACGCCGCGAAGTGTGTTTTGTCCCGGAAGGTCAAAAAGAACCGATTTTCGTCCCCTGGGAAGAACTCGTGGCCTGGGTCACGGAAGCGCAGGGCGTGACAGAGTACGGCGTACAGCATCAGTACGGTTTTGGCATTGGTTTTTACCATCCGTCGACAAACGAGAAGTACACTCTGGAGTTTCAGACTTACGGCCAGCTTCAGGCCATCAGCAACTGGGAAGCCATCCGCGCCTACATGGAGTACGAAGTCCACACCCTGAAAGAGATTCAGGACCCCTTAGATCTTCAAGGCCCGGACGACCCACCCTGGGAAGGTGTTCACGTTTTCCGCAATGCCCGCAAACGCCTTCACGATGAGTACCGGGAAGGCAAGCGTGGAGTGTTCTACCTGATCGGCTGGTACCTCTACCACCTCATGACCTTCTGGACGATTCCGAACCGACTGGTGGAGTGGGAGGTCAGAAAGATCAAGCGTATGAGCCAAAAGACTCTGCCCGGAGTAATGTCGAAGTGGTCGAAACCATTGCCTGAAGAGCAGTGGGCAAAACCCAGTGACGAGCTGAAACGCCAGAGCAAGCGAGTGCTGGAACTGCAACAGGCGAACCCTCAAAGACCCATTATCGAAATCTTTGCTCAGATTAGCGAAGACACTTAAATCAATGTTCAGGGAGAGCATGAGGACCAAAGCAACGGACGCGATTTGCCTTTTCTGCTTTTCCTGCCCTGCAGTAACCTCATTGTTGCGCTGGCTTCCTTAGCTTGGGCGATATTCAACATTGACGCCTACCTGATACACACTCCGTGTGGCACGGATCATTGGTTTGACTTGATCTCGGGTATGGCCATATAAAACCTGTCGGGCAGTATCACATTGAAGCCGTATCAGAGTGTCTGGTTGTCTAATCGCGAGTAGGGCAGAATGCCTTCATGCCCAAAACGCTTGCCCTTCGACAACCCAGAATACTCCTGCTTTCGGCTTATGACGCAGGCAGCCATCGTCGCTGGCGAGAGCAGTTGGTGCTCAGCCAGCCGGAATTTGAATGGCATGTGCTTGCCCTGTCGCCGAGATTTTTCCGCTGGCGGATTCGAGGTAACGCGCTGACCTGGCTGAGCGAGCCGATGTTGAAGGAGCATTGGGACCTGCTGTTAGTGACGTCCATGGTTGATCTGGCGTCAGTTCGGGGTTTTCATCCGAACCTGGCCCATACGCCAGCGTTGCTTTATATGCATGAAAATCAGTTTGCCTATCCGGCATCCGATGGCCAGCACAATAGCATTGATCCTCAAATGGTGAACCTGTACAGCGCTATTGCTGCCGATACCGTGCTGTTCAACAGCGACTGGAACCGGCGTAGCTTTCTTGAGGGTGTTGAGCAACTCTTCCGGCGATTGCCCGATGGTATCCCGGAGGGAACCCTCGAACTCATTTCCGCGAAATCCCGGGTTCTGCCGGTCCCCATCGATGACCCTGTGTTTCTCAGTGAAGCGAAACGCCAGAGTCTTGAGGCGGGCGAGCGTTTATGGCGCAATGGCCTTGAACCCGGGCCTGGTGCATTGCCCCTAAGAATTGTGTGGGCGGCGCGCTGGGAATACGACAAGGGTCCTGACCGGCTGCTTGCGATTCTGCAGGAACTTGAGCGCAGAGCGGTGAGTTTTCAGGTGTGTGTCCTTGGTGAAAGTTTCCGCAAAGTCCCCGAAGCCATGACGACTATTCAACAGCAGTTTGCCCATCGGCTCGTGCAGTTTGGATACGCATCGAGCCGCACCGGGTATTACGAGTGGCTGGGGAGCGCGGACGTGATTCTTTCAACCGCGTTACATGAGTTTCAGGGGCTGGCGGTGCTTGAGGCTGTGGCCGCTGGCTGTGTGCCCATTGTGCCGGCAAGGGAAGTCTACCCGGAGTTGTTTGCACCGGAATACTTGTATCCGGACTGTGGCGACGACATTCCGGCCGAGGCGGCTCATGCAGCGGCGTTGATTGAAAAGCAGGCTGTGGATAGCCATGGTGACCGATTAACAGTGCCAGGTGTACAGCGTTTCAGCCTCGGCGCATTGAAGCCGATATATAAGGCGTTACTGTCAGAAGCACTCTTTTGAATCCGTGAATATTGAGCTCTTGCCAGAGAATGCCGCCATTCACGGCCAGGTTTCCGGCACAACAAACACCCGGTCTGCTTCTAGCCAGTTTCCCGTTTGGTGATCTGGCCGCATTATGGCGAACAGCTGCGGAACCACCTTTCTTTCCACACGTTCCAGTGCTTCCATAATATGTTCGATATCCGGCTGTTCGCTTTGAAACCAGTTGCCAATCCAGTGAGGTTTGTTGAGTACAGCCCAATGTGACGTGTTCAGGGCTCTTGCGTCATGGGCGTACATCCAGCGCCCGCGCAAATGGTCCGCTGGAACATAATCCGGCGTTACCACGGGCTGGTCGTCTGGATAGAAAAGATACCCCGGCATAAATATTCGCGGAGTCAGCGGGCCTGTTATATGGGATTCTGCGAGCAGGGCAAGAGTCTCCGGTAGCTGTGTGCGGCGGCTCTGTTGTTCCAGCAGGCTGGTTGTTTTCACGTCCAGCCGGTCGCGAGCGTTGGGGCCGTACCAGAGTGTTGAGCCGGTGAGTTCTGAAACGCCGAGATAAAACTTGATAGCGATCTCGTGGTGCTCAATGCGGTCGTTTGTCCGGTTGTGCACCACGAAATCCAGTTCGCCAATGGTTCGCCCGCGTGATTGGATCTGCTGGTTTTTTAGCAGAATGGGCCAGCCGAGCAAGTCTTCCAGCAAAACTTGATACAGCCGCTCGAAATAGAAGCCTAATCTGCGCTGTGGTGGTTCAAACAGCATGGGTGGTGCAGTTTCTGTTTCCTGATCCCAGGCTTTAAGAATATCGGTATAGTCCGAGGGCAGATACTGTGCTGGTACAAAGGTGATTGGCGAGCGCATCAGCTGCGGGGTTTGGCACAGCCATGCGAGATGCCTGATGGCCGGCGTTCGGTAACTGTTGATTAAAGGAAAGACGTGGTTTGCATCCATTCGCCCAGAATACCGTAAACTGTTCGGTAATAAAGGTGCGAGTGTTCTGCGGGGCGGCCGCCGAACCGAGAAGACTTGCTGCATTAAGCAATAGAAAATAACGGGAGAAAGTATGCAATACCTTCACACCATGATCCGAGTGAGCAATCTGGATGACACCCTTCATTTTTTCTGTGACTTGCTGGGAATGAAAGAGGTCAGCCGAAAAGACAGCGAAAAAGGCCGTTTTACCCTGGTGTTTCTGGCTGCGCCAGACGACGAAGGGCGAGTGAAAGCCGATCGAGCACCGTCGCTGGAGCTGACCTATAATTGGGACCCGGAAGAGTACAGCGGCGGCCGAAATTTTGGCCATCTGGCTTATCGCGTCGACGACATTTATCGTTTGTGTGAACACCTGCAAGCCAACGGCGTAACCATCAATCGCCCGCCCCGGGACGGCTATATGGCGTTCGTGCGCTCGCCCGATGGCATTTCTATTGAGCTGCTGCAGAAGGGTGAGGCGCTTGCGCCACAAGAGCCTTGGGCCAGTATGGAAAACAGCGGCAGCTGGTAACGGATAAGATAATCAGCGCGGGAATGGAATCCTGCGCTTGGCATACAAGGAGAGTAAGAATGGACGATTGGCAAGGATGCCTGACACCGCAGTGCCAGAATGCGCTGGCAAACGCTCGTGCGCTGGTATTACAACGCGGCGGAGCGGCGATTACCGTTGAAGATTTTTTGCTGGCGTTGCTCGACAGTTGCCACACCCTCAGTCATTTTTTGACAACCTGCAGTATCGACCTCGACGAGTTGACGCGCACGGTGCAGTGCGAACAGCCGATTGTTACCGGGGTGTCTGCGGAAGGTTTGCTGTCTAGCCAGTTGGTGCACTGGTTTGCCAGAGCGCGCGAGTTGAACGACGCGCCCTGGTTAGACTGGCCGGTGCTGCTGCAAACCCTTACCCATAAAACAGAACGCTTGCAGGAAAAAGCTTACGTTGCGGTGTTGGAACGGGTGTCAGCCTGGCCAGCCGGCGTTGACGAGCTGACGATGAAGGCAGCGTCTAACGTTGCCGGTGTGCCCACGATGATGGCGCAGGTGGACTGGATTGAGCTTGCGCATACCGTAGCGGTAGAAATCAGCACAAACCCTGCAACATTGTTGTGGGTGAAAGGCCCCAGGGGCGGTGGTAAAACCCGTTGGCTGGAAAGTGTATTGCCATTGTTGGGTATCGATTACAAGCGACTGAATTTGCGCTGCGAGTCAGACGTGCTGACGGTTGCCGAAGGCGCCTGGCACAGGCTGCGCTCGCTTCAACACTCTGGAGGGTGGCCTCTGTTGGTGATGGATGGCCTGGCGCCGCAGGATCTTTTGCGGCTGGTGGGCCGGCCTGGCAGTGTGGTGGGTGATGTGCTTGCTGTCTGGGGCGGGCCTATGCTGCTGCTGGCTGATGAGCGCATGAAAGCCACGGTGCAGCATGTTAATCAACTACAGCTGTGCCTGGGTCGCTCGCTGACCACCGTGATGCTGCCGCCCTGTGGCGCCGGCCAACTCCACGCTATTGTGGTGGCCCATCAGCCGGCGATAGAGCGCCAGTGGAATATAGAGCTGGAGCCGGTGGCGATTGATTTCGCTGTCGCGCAGCGTCACCTGTTTGAGTGCTGCCCGGGAAAGCTACTGATGTGGTTGGAACGTGCGGCTGCACGATTGAATCTGTTTGCCTTGCGTGGCAGCAGCGAGGCTTCGGCTCTGGCGGCACAAATTCAAACTCTGGAGTGTCAGCGCCTGGTGGCCCATGCGCGCCAGAGCAGTATTGGCGAGCCGGACTTCGCGCTGGAAAAGCTGGTTTGGCAACAACAGGTCGCAGCAGGCGACTGGCACCAGCGTAATGCGCGCGGAAGCTTGCGAAAGCTGGGCATTGCTGATTTGCAGGCCGAGCTGAAATGTTGGCTTGCAGCGAATTCAGCGGGCGTTCACACTGTTCATCATTAGGCGCAACGATGCAGGTGTTGAACCCTTGTCATCACTTCGAAAATTGTTGGGAGATTGTTTGGGTGCAGGATTTGGAAATTTATATACGCGACCTTGAAGCCGGGGCGGTATCGCGCTGGTTGTCTGATCAATTAGGCCAAGTGTCGCTGGATGACGAGGTCATAACCGGCTTTGTGAAAGGTCACGCCAGTTACAATGGCAACCCGTTGTCGTTGTCGCTCTACCCGGGTGCTTTTAGCAAACGCTTCACGTGTCTGGTGATTGAGGGGCCACTGCTGCCCTGGAACAGCGATCTGGATTGTGCGCGTAGTGCCTGGCGCGCCATCGGTGGCGAACTACGTTGCAGCCCGGGCAATTGGGCCGAAGGCGACGACGCCACTGAAGAAAGATGGTGGCGAATTGATGAGCGCGGTGAGTATCAGGCCATATGGAATTGATAGAAGAGCGGAATGAACTAAGAGTGGAATTAGTAGAAGAATGAATTAGTAAAAGAATAGAAAAAAAGGGATGGAGCTTTTGGCTCCATCCCTTTTTTTTGTTCTAACAGCGAAGAAAAACGTGGTGTAGATTATTCGCTGAGAATTGACACGTTATCGGCCTGCAGACCCTTGTCGGCGTCAATCACGCTGAAGCGTACCAGTTGTCCCTGGCGCAAAACGCGACGGCCGCTGCCACGAATGGCGCGAAAGTGAACAAAGATTTCATCACCGCTGTCGCGAACAATAAAGCCGAAGCCTTTTTTCACGTTGAACCATTTAACGGTGCCTTCTTCGTCGCCTTCTGGGCTGTTGTCGTCGAAGTCATCATCGTCATCGTGATGCATGTTACCGGCTTTTTGGGCCGGAGCAGGTGCACGACGAGGCGCAGCAGGTGCACGTGGCTGGGCGGCTTTAGCGGGCGCAGCTTTCGGTTGTTTGACGCTGACCGCAACGGTGATAAAACCAGCAATGGCAAATATCACCACGGCAATCACGTAAGCGGCAATACCTTGGGCGCTGCCCAGAACGAAGGGGGTACTGTTGGCCACGGCACTGGTTTCAGACTGGGACAGAATCTGGAACAG
Source organism: Marinobacter sp. M3C (assembly GCF_023311895.1). Classification (GTDB taxonomy): domain Bacteria; phylum Pseudomonadota; class Gammaproteobacteria; order Pseudomonadales; family Oleiphilaceae; genus Marinobacter. The sequence goes on along the minus strand of NZ_CP092284.1, from coordinate 1,198,479 downwards.
CTCCGGGGTAAAGGAAGCCAGCAAAAAGCCGAGAATAAAGGGAGCGGGAATCGCGATCAATAAGGCAGCAACGATCGCTTTGGCTGGATTACGCATGTGAATTGAAAATCTCCTGAATGATAACGCTAACGATAAATAACCGGATATGGGGTAAAGTGACACTTCCGGCTGCATGAAGGCGGCATCTTAACAGATAACGGCAGGAACTCACTAAAACCATGACGGATAAACGACTGGAACACCGGCTTGACGAGCTGGAAATGCGGATTGCGTTTCAGGACGACGTAATAAACACGCTGAGCGAGCAGATGGCGACTCAGGAGCTGGAGTTACGTCAGTTGTGGGAAGCCAAACAGTTACTGCACAGGCAGTTGAAAGAAGTGTCTGGCTCTAACCTTCGCAGTGAAGAGGAGGAAACCCCGCCGCCTCATTACTGAGGCAGCAGAGCACTCACGCATTACATGGCCATTGTATGAGCCAGGCAAGGTACTTTTCAGGCCAATAACTCCACCAGAATTTCTTCGTAAATCTGCGATAAGGTGTCCAGGTCGTCTGTGCTGACGCATTCATTCACTTTATGAATGGTCGCGTTTATGGGTCCCAGTTCCACAACCTGAGCACCCGTCGGCGCGATAAAGCGGCCGTCGGACGTGCCGCCAGACGTAGACAGCTCGGTTTCACGGCCGCAGACTCTGGCAATGGCCGCCGTTGACGCCGACACCAGCGCACCTTTGTCGGTCAGGAACGGGCGGCCACTCAGATGCCACTGCAGATCGTAATTCAGCGAGTGTCTTCCTAATACTGCTACAACCCTCTCTTCCAGGCTTTCGGCGGTGTTTTCCGTACAGTAGCGGAAATTGAAGTGCACCAGGCATTCGCCAGGAATGATATTACTGCCGGTGCCGGCTTCCACCTTGGTGATTTGAAAAGTGGTGGGCGGAAAGTAATCGTTGCCGTTGTCCCAGAATTCCTGCGCCAGATCGTGCAGCACCGGAGCTACTTTATGTATCGGGTTTTCGGCCAGGTGTGGATAAGCCACGTGGCCTTGCACGCCTTGAACCGTCAGGTAGCCGTGCAGTGAGCCGCGGCGGCCATTTTTGATCACATCGCCCACCTCAACTGTGCTGGACGGCTCGCCGATCAGGCACCAGTCGATCTTCTCGTTGCGGGCTTCCAGGGTTTCAATCACTTTTACTGTGCCATCGCCGGCCGGGCCTTCTTCGTCGCTGGTAATCAGCAACGCAATGGAACCGCGGTGGTTCGGGTGCTTGCCCACAAAGCGTTCGCAGGCGGTTACAAAGGCCGCCAGGCTGCCTTTCATATCAGCGGCGCCGCGGCCGTGCAGCATGCCGTCTTTTATAACCGCTTCAAACGGGGGGTTTGCCCAGTTTTTCTCCGGGCCGGTGGGCACTACGTCGGTGTGCCCGGCGAAGGCCAGAACTGGCCCTTCCGAACCTTTTCGAGCCCACAGATTGTCTGTGGTGCCAAAGCGCAGGTTTTCTTCAGCAAAGCCCAGAGGCGCAAGGCGCGACATCATCAGCGGCTGACACCCGGCGTCGTCGGGCGTCACCGACCGCCGGCGAATCAGATCCATCGCCAGCTCGAGGGTCGGTGACAGGGCCTTATTTGGTAAAGCAGTCATAAAGGCCCCGATCAGTTGTTGGCGTGCAGCTCGTGGTTCAGCTCAATGGCCGACTTGTTGGTTTTGCATTCCACCGCACCGTTTTCACTGTTGCGCCGGAACAGCAGGTCTGACTTGCTGGCCAGATCGCGGGCTTTGATGACTTCCACCAGTTTGCCTGCGTCGTCTAGCAGCGCCACTTTAGTGCCGGACGTCAGGTACAGGCCGGCTTCCACAGTGCAACGGTCGCCCAGGGGAAGACCAATACCGGCGTTGGCGCCAATCAGGCAGTTTTCACCCACTGAAATAATGATGTTGCCGCCGCCAGACAACGTGCCCATGGTGGAACAGCCGCCGCCCAGGTCAGAGCCTTTGCCTACCATCACGCCGGCTGAAATACGGCCTTCTATCATGCTGGTGCCTTCGGTGCCGGCGTTGAAGTTGATAAAGCCTTCGTGCATGACCGTGGTGCCCTCGCCCACATAGGCGCCCAGGCGAACCCGAGCGGTGTCGGCAATGCGCACGCCCTGGGGCACGACGTAGTCGGTCATCTGCGGGAACTTATCTACCGACTTTACCTCCAGAGTGCGGCCTTCAAGGCGCGCTTGCAGCTGGCGCTCAGGAAGCTCGGCCAGGTCAATGGCGCCTTCGTTGGTCCAGGCCAGATTTGGCAGCAGGCCAAATATGCCGTCTAGTTTCAGGCTGTGGGGTTTTGTCAGGCGGTGGGATATCAGCTGCAGCTTAAGGTAAACCTCGGGCGTGCTGCTGGCGGTATCGTCGGTTTCCAGTAAAGTGACGACGACCGGGCGTTCGCTGCGGGCGGCTTTTTCGGCTAGCGCGGCCTGATCGGTCTGGCCGATTTGACGCAGGCCGCTTGCCAGCTGGCTAAGTTGCTCGGCATTGGCGCTGATGGCCTGATTGCCGCCTTGAAAGTCCAGAGCGCTGCGAACCACGTCTAGCAGCGTTTTATCGGGGATCATTAAAGGCTGGTGATAAAAAACTTCCAGCCATTCGCCCTGATTGTTCTGTGTGCCAATACCAATACCGAATGCAAAGCTCATTAGATGCGTGTTCCTGTTTGTTATCAGTGAATCGTGTTATCAGTGACTTATGTTTTGTGATGTCTGGCTAATGTCAGTGCTTAAAGCGCGCTGCCCAGTCATCGGCATTAAAGCCGATCGTCACCGCGCCCTGAAGCTCCACCACGGGCCGTTTGATGATAGAAGGGTTGTCCAGGATGACGTCATGGGCGGAAGCCGCATCGATGCCCTCACGAACGCTCTCTGGCAACTTTCGCCAGGTAGTGCCGCGGCGGTTTAGCAGGGCCTCCCAGCCGGCCGAATGCTCCCAGGTGGCAAGCAGCTCGCTGCTCAATCCGTCCTTTTTGAAATCATGAAACTGGTATTCAATTCGGTGTTCGTCTAGCCATTTCCGGGCTTTTTTCACCGTGTCGCAGTTGCGAATGCCGTACAGTTTTATCACGAATTTGCCCTTACAAATGCCACGATGCGCTCTGCAGCTTCGACGCATTCCTGCAATGGCGCCACTAGCGCCATGCGTATGCGGTTTTCACCCGGGTTGTAGTTATCCACCGTGCGCGACAGGTAACGCCCTGGTAGCACGTGTACATTCTGTTGCACCGAAAGCTCACGGGCGAAAACTTCATCATTCATTCCCACCGGAGTTTGCGGCCATAAATAGAATCCGGCGTCTGGAAAATCGACATCCATCACCTGGCGCAAAATAGGCACTACGGCTTCAAACTTGGCGCGATAAGCGCGGCGGTTTTCTTTTACGTGTTCTTCGTCGCCCCAGGCGGCAATGCTGGCCAATTGGTTGTGGATCGGCATGGCGCAGCCGTGGTAGGTGCGGTATTTCAAGAAGCCTTCAAGAATGTGCGCATCACCGGCAACAAAACCGGAGCGCAGGCCCGGCAGATTGCTGCGTTTAGACAGGCTGTGAAACACCACGCAGCGGGCGAAATCGTTGCGGCCAATGGCGGCGCAAGTTTGCAGTAAGCCTTCGGGAGGGTTGGCTTCATCCGGGTAGAGTTCGGTATAGCACTCATCGGAAGCTACAATGAAGTTGTGCTCATCAGCCAATTCAAGCACTCGGACCAGGGTCGCGCGCGGAATGACTGACCCGCTGGGGTTGCCCGGCGAGCATAAAAACAGAACCTGGCACTGCTGCCAGACCTGCGGGTCAACCGCATTAAAATCCGGGATGAAGTCATTGCTGCTGTCACAGGCCAGGTAAACCGGAGTGGCACCGGCCAGGAAAGCCGCGCCTTCATAGACTTGATAAAACGGATTGGGGCTGACCACGGTGGCCGCCTTACTACGGTCGACCACCGCCTGCACCAGTGAGAAAATGCCTTCGCGGGTGCCGTTCACCGGCACTATGTGGTGGGCTGCGGTTAGCGAACCCGGTGCCAGCACAAAGCGTTTTGTTGCCCATTGGCGAATGGCTTCGCGCAGTTCGTCGGTGCCTTTTGTGGTGGGGTAGTTGCCAAGCCGGGCTAGATTGTCTGCTACTACCTGCTTTATAAACTCCGGGGCAGGGTGTTTGGGCTCACCAATGCCGAGGGAGATGGGCGCCAGGTGTGCGGGCCCGGTTACGCCGGCTTTCAGCTGTGCCAGTTTTTCAAACGGGTAGGGGTGAAGTCGGTCTAAATCGGGGTTCATCGAATGTTATCCAAAGTTTTACACAAGTCGTCCTGCAAAGCCTGGCAGGCAGCGGGGTCGCGCAGCGCGTCACCGTTTTCGTCGGTTACAAAGAATATGTCTTCCACCCGCTCGCCCAGAGTGGCAATTTTAGCAGTGGTCAGGCGTACCCGGTGTTCCAGCAGAATCTGGCCTATACGGGCCAGCAGGCCGGGGCGGTCTGGGGTGACCACTTCCACCACAGTGCGCAGGTTAAATCGGTCATTAGACAGCAGTACCTCGGTAGGAAAAGCAAAATGCTTCAACTGCCTTGGCGTGCGCCGGTGGATAATATCCGGGTAGTCCTCGGGATCGTCCAGTTCTTCAATCAGCCGCCTTCTTACCCGTTCTTTGCGTTCCGGGTCTATCCCCAGGGGTTGGCCGTGGTCGTCCAGCACCACATAAGAGCTGATAGACCAAGGCCCGTCGCTGGAACTGATACGGGCATCCACAATGTTCAGATTCAACTGTTCCAGCACCGCAGTCGTGGCGGCAAACGAAGCGGTGCGGTTTTTCATATAAATGATGATCTGTGAATAACCGTCAGTCGGACCACCGCGAGTATCACGGATAAGCACCAGTGGGTCTGCATCATCGCCATGGCGGATAATAGCCGCGGTTTGCCAGGCGATGTCGATGGGGGAGTCTTGAAGAAAATAGTCTTCGTCGACCGTGTTCCACAGGTCATCAATCTGGGCATTGCTGAAATGCTGGGCACGCAGAATTTCGCGGGCCTCGGATTGCGTAGCGTTGACCCACTCCTGACGATCTATGCGGGTGTCGGTGCCGCGGCGCAGAGCTCTTTCTGTTTCGACATACAGCTGCCTTAGCAGCGATGCGCGCCAGGTGTTCCAAAGTTTTGGATTGGTGGCGCTGATGTCGCACACGGTCAGAATGTACAAATAATCCAAGTGTGCCTGGCTGAGCACCGCACGGGCGAATTCGTGGATGATGTCCGGGTCGGAAATGTCTTTGCGCTGGGCGGTCATCGACATCAGCAGATGATTTTCCACCAACCAGGACGCCAATTGGGTGTCGCGATCGCTCAGATGGTGGCGCTGGCAGAAGGCTTCGGCGTCAATGGCACCCAGCTCTGAATGATCGCCACCGCGGCCTTTGGCTACATCGTGATAGAGCCCGGCAATAAACAGGGTTTCCAATTTTGGCAGGCGGTGGATCAGTCTGGATGCTAGTGGGTATTCTTCACTACTGGCGGCGTTGTGTAGGCGTACCATGTTGCGGATAACGCCCATGGTATGCGCGTCTACCGTGTAAATATGAAACAGGTCGTGTTGCATCTGACCGATAATGCGGCCAAATTCCGGCAGATAGCGGCCTAACACGCTGTATTTCTTCATGGTCACCAGGGTCTGGTCCAGCTTGTCTGGCGTGCGCAGCAGTTCCATAAACAGTGAGGTGACCGCCAGGTCCGAGCGGAAGGCGTCGTCAATCAAATGGCGGTGGGCTCGCAGTGAACGAATGGTGGTGGCGCGTATGCCGCGAATAGCCGGGTTCTGCGCCATCAGCACAAACAGCTCCATAATCGCGAAGGGCGCGTAGGCGAATACCTGGTTGTTGATGGCTTCAATATAGTGATTGCGAATCTGGAAGCGCTTGTTGATAGGCTGGATAACATCTTCCTGCCCGCTGCCCAGAATAGCCTCATCATAATGCTGCAGAATCACGTCGGTCAGCTCGGCCAGAGCCAACACTGCGCGGTAGTAGGACTGCATCATCAGTTCAACGCCCAGGCGCTCGCCCTCATCCTGATAGCCCAGCATATTGGCCAGGCCACGCTGATAGTCAAATAGCAGGCGGTTTTCATTGCGCTTGGCCAACAGCTGCAGTCCGTATCGAAGCCGCCACAACAGGGTTTCACCTGTGCGCAAAACCTGGTGCTCGTCTTCGGTCAGCACGCTGAACTGGGTCAGGTCAGCAGTGCTGTGCAAACCGAAGTGGCGTTTGGTGATCCAGCCGATGGTCTGGATGTCGCGCAACGCGCCGGGAGCGCCTTTAATATTGGGTTCCAGATTGTATTCGGTGTCGCTGTATTTGGTGTGACGCTCTTCCTGTTCTGCGCGTTTGGCAATGAAATACTCGCGGTCGGTGCTTATTTCATCTGAGAATGCCAGCTCTGACAGCTCCTCGCGTAAATCGTCTGGCCCGGCGATGGTGCGGGTTTCCAGCAGGTTGGTCAGTATGGTGATGTCGCCGCGAGCTGCGTCAGTGCATTCGTCAATGCTGCGCACGCTGTGACCAATGTCCAGCTTCAAGTCCCACAGCAGGGTAATGAACGCGCCAAGGTCATCGCGCCATTCGGGGTCGGTACCCTTGCGGGTTAGAATTAGCAGGTCAATGTCCGAGTAGGGGTGTAGTTCGCCGCGGCCGTAACCGCCTACTGCAATCAGCGCCACGTTGTTGGAGCTCGCTAGCGGGTAGCGACTCCAGATATGACGCAAGACCGTATCGACTGTGTCAGAGCGCGTTTTTACCAGCGCTCGAACATCCGCGCCTTGCTCAAAAGCGGCGGCGTCTGCCTGCTGTTGCTCCTGCAGCAGCGTGCGGGCGGAGGACACCGGTGAAGCGTCATGGCTAATGCGGTGTTCCAGCTCGCCCGGTGCCACTTAGAACGACTCTTCTTTGCGTTTGGTCAACACTTCATGACCGTCTGCAGTCACCAGAATGGTGTGTTCCCACTGGGCTGACAGCTTGCGGTCTTTGGTGACGGCGGTCCATTCGTCTGGCAGCAGTTTAGTGTGGTACTTGCCTTGATTGATCATCGGTTCGATGGTGAAGATCATTCCTTCTTTGAGTTCCAGGCCTGTGCCGGGTTTGCCGTAATGCATTACCTGGGGCTCTTCATGAAACACCTGGCCAATGCCGTGGCCACAATAGTCACGAACCACCGAGAACCGGTGCTTTTCAGCGTGCTGCTGGATTACGTGGCCGATATCGCCGAGGCGGGCTCCGGGCTTAACCAATTCTATACCTTGATACATACATTCCTGGGTAATCTGGATTAACCGCTCGGTGCCGGGCTTGGGTTTGCCCACCGCCCACATTTTACTGGTGTCGCCGTGGTAGCCATCTTTTATAACGGTGACATCAATATTGATGATGTCGCCGTCTTTCAACACTTTCTGCTCGGTGGGAATGCCGTGGCAAACCACGTGGTTCACCGAGGTGCAGATGGATTTCGGGAATCCCTTGTAGTTCAGCGGCGCCGGAATAGCCTGCTGCACGTTCACAATGTAGTCGTGGCAGAGTTGGTTCAGATGTTCGGTGGTCACGCCGGGTTTGACGTGCTCGTCGATCATCTCCAGAACTTCCGCGGCCAGCCTTCCGGCTACGCGCATTTTTGCTATGTCTTCCGGGGTCTTAATGGTGACCTGCATCGGCTTTCCTATTAAAAGAGGTGAATCAGTCTGCTATTTTAAGGCTCATGGGCACAAGGTACAACTTCAGAGAACAAGCGGCTCCGGCACAAAATTAATGGCATTGCGCGGCATAAATATGGTATAAACGCGCCCGCTGGAAACGAATCCAGCAAATTCACACACGGGTCGACACGTTGCTCCAGGGTGCCTGCGGTTGTTAAAAACCGCATATAGGTTGGTGCAATCGGATTCGTGGAGGTCTAACCCGAAGTTACAAGGTAACTATAATGGCTCAAGTACATATGCGTGACCTGCTTAAAGCAGGTGCTCACTTTGGACACCAGACTCGCTACTGGAATCCAAAAATGTCGAAGTACATCTTCGGCGCCCGTAACAAGATTCACATCATCAACCTGGAACAGACCGTTCCGGCTATGAACGATGCTCTTAAATTCGTTGCTCAGCTGACCGAGAACAAGAACAAGATTCTGTTCGTAGGTACCAAGCGCGCCGCTGCGAAGATCATTAAAGAAGAAGCAGAGCGTTCAGGTCAACCTTTTGTGAACCACCGCTGGTTAGGCGGCATGCTGACCAACTACAAAACCATTCGTCAGTCGATTCACCGCTACCGTGAACTGCAAGCGCAGAGCAAAGACGGTACTTTTGACAAGCTGACGAAGAAAGAAGCGCTTGAGCGCACCCGCGAAATGGACAAGCTTGAGCGTTCCATTGGTGGTATCAAGGACATGGGCGGCCTGCCTGATGCCTTGTTCGTGATAGACGTTGACCACGAGCGTATCGCTATTAAAGAAGCCAACAAGCTGGGTATTCCTGTTATTGGCGTGGTTGACACCAACAGCAACCCTGACGGTGTTGATTACGTAATCCCGGGTAACGATGACGCCATCCGTGCTATCCAGATTTACGTGAAAGCGGTTGCTGACACCTGCCTGGAATCGGTCAACGTTGGCGCAGACGAGTTTGTTGAAGTTGGCGAAGAAGCCCCAAGCGCAGCGCCTGCTGCAGAGTAGAGCTTGAGAACAAGGCTTGAGAGCAACGCTTGATTTGCTCTGAGATTCAAAGCCTGCCCGGACAAATTCTGGGCAGGCTTTCCTACCGAATTCGGAAATTTTAAGAGGACCCAACATGGCTGCTATTACCGCTGCAATGGTCAAAGAGCTGCGTGAGCGCACCGGCCTTGGCATGATGGAATGCAAAAAAGCTTTGGTTGAATCGGAAGGCAGTGTGGACGCCGCGATTGAAGAGCTGCGCAAATCATCTGGCCTGAAGGCTGCTAAAAAAGCCGGCCGTACCGCCGCTGAAGGCGTTTCACTGATCAAGATTTCAGACGACCACACCGTGGGCCTGATTTTAGAAGTGAACTCCGAAACCGACTTTGTTGCCCGTGATGATAATTTCATCAATTTCGCCAACGACGTGCTAGACGTTGCGTTCAAAAAGAACGAAACCGATGTTGCCGTATTGATGGCGGGCGATCTGGAAGCCAAGCGTGAAGCGCTGGTCCAGAAAATCGGCGAGAACATCAGCGTACGCCGCATTGTGCGCATTGAAGGCGCGGTTGTGGGCGGTTACGTTCACAGCACCAACAAGATTGCTGCCGTGGTTGCTTTGACCGCAGGTGACGCAGAGCTGGCCCGTGATATCGCTATGCACGTTGCTGCGGTAAACCCGCGCATCGCCAAGCCTGAAGATATGCCGGCTGAAGAGCTGGAGCAAGAAAAGGCGATCATCAAGGCGCAGCCGGATATGGCAGGCAAGCCGGCTGAAATCGTTGAAAAAATGATGGGCGGTCGCATCAAGAAATACTTGGCTGAAAACAGCCTGATCGAACAGCCGTTCGTTAAAAACCCGGAGCAAACCGTGGGCCAGCTGGTTGCAGCGGCCGGTGGCGAGCTGGTTGGTTTCCTTCGCGTTGAAGTAGGCGAAGGCATCGAGCGGGAAGAAGTCGACTTTGCTGCCGAGGTTGCTGCTGCATCCGGTATCAACAAAGGCTGATTTCAGCTTCGGAAGCTGCCTGATTGATCGACGGCTTCGTTCAAGTCTGCCACGTTAGCCGGTTTTCCGGCTCTCGTGGCGGGCTTGTATCTGAGATGTCCCTTTTTTGTCGAGGGTTATGTCAAATACAAGCCTGCCGCATTGCGCCGCCGCTTTGCGCTGCAGTCAATAGACCAGAAAGGGGATCCTCATGTCGACAACGTCCAAAACTCAGCCCAGATACAAGCGTATCCTGCTAAAGCTCAGCGGTGAGGCCCTGATGGGTGATCTTGGCTTTGGTATCGACCCCAAGGTTCTGGACCGCATGGCGCTGGAAATTGGTGCGCTGATTGGTATTGGTGTGCAGGTTGGCCTGGTGATTGGTGGCGGTAACCTGTTCCGCGGCGAAGCACTGAGCGCGGCCGGTATGGACCGCGTTAGCGGCGACCATATGGGCATGCTGGCCACCGTAATGAACGGCCTCGCCATGCGTGACGCCCTGGAACGTTCCAACATCCGCACCCGTGTTATGTCTGCGATCCCCATGAGTGGTATTGTGGAGCATTACGATCGCCGCAGCGCCGTGCGCGATCTGAAAGACGGCGACGTGGTTATTTTCTGTGCGGGTACCGGCAACCCCTTTTTTACCACCGATTCCGCGGCCTGCCTGCGCGGTATTGAAATCGAAGCCGATGCGGTACTGAAGGGCACCAAGGTAGATGGCGTGTATTCAGCCGACCCCTACCTGGACAGCACAGCGGTAAAATACGACTCCCTGACTTATGACGAAGTATTGGATAAAAAACTGGGTGTGATGGACTTGACGGCCATCTGCCTGGCCCGCGACCACGGCATGCCGCTGCGGGTATTTGATATGAATAGCCCCGGGGTTCTGACCCGCATCGTGACAGGCGAAAAAGTAGGTACTCTTATTGAATAACCGATTGAATAGTCGATTGACTGATCGATTGTATAGTTGATTGAATAATCCGGCAGGGTCCGGTTTTACGAACAAATCGAGGATTGGCAAGTGATTAACGAGATCAAAACGGAAGCTGAAACCAAAATGACCAAGAGCATTGAAGCTCTGACGTCAGCGTTTAACAAAATCCGAACCGGCCGCGCGCATCCTTCCATTCTGGACAGCGTGATGGTGAATTACTACGGCCAGGAAACGCCGTTGAGGCAGGTAGCCTCGGTGAATGTGGAAGACAGCCGAACATTGACGGTGTCACCTTGGGAAAAAAACCTGGTCCCGCAAATTGAAAAGGCCATCATGACCTCTGACCTGGGGCTTAATCCGTCTACCAGCGGTGACCTTATTCGGTTGCCCATGCCGATGCTTACCGAAGAGACCCGTAAACACATGGTCAAGCAGGCTCGAGCTGACGCCGAACACGGCCGGGTTTCATTGCGCAACGCCCGTCGCGATGCCAATAGCACGTTAAAAGAGCTGCTGAAAGACAAAGACATCAGCGAAGACGACGAGCGCCGCGGCGAAGAAGAAGTGCAAAAGCTGACCGACCGCTTTATTGCGGAAGTGGAAAAGTTACTGAAAGCCAAAGAAGAGGATTTGATGGCGGTTTGACGCCGGCATTTTGAGGATACAACACTCACTGCTGCCATAAGGCGCGGCGGCCGCACAGGGGATGTTATGACCGCAACTGTTTCCGCAGCAATTCCGGAATCGGCACCAAGCCGGCCGAAACATGTTGCCGTTATCATGGACGGTAACAATCGTTGGGCCAAGGCCCGGCGTCTTAAGGGTGTGGCCGGTCACAAGGCTGGTGTGGACGCCGTCCGCGCCGTGGTGGAAACCTGTGCCCGCGAGGGTGTCAAGGTTGTTACCCTGTTTGCGTTTTCCAGTGAAAACTGGCGCCGCCCTCAAGACGAAGTCTCCGCATTGATGAAACTGTTTGTGTTTGCGCTGGAACGCGAAGTGCGCAAACTGCATCGCAACAATATTTGCCTGCGTCTTATCGGTGATCGTTCGGCTTTTAGCCCCCTGTTACAGGACTTGATGGCGAAAGCCGAAACACTCACCGCTGACAATACAGCGATGACGCTGGTAATTGCCGCCAATTACGGTGGCCAATGGGACATCACGGAAGCCACCCGTAAAATTGCCGGAAAAGTCGCTAGTGGCCAATTGCTGCCATCGGATATCACCGAAGACCTGATTCAAAGCCACTTGAGCCTAGGTGATTTGCCCATGCCAGACTTGATGATTCGCACCGCCGGCGAACAGCGCATCAGCAATTTTATGTTATGGCACCTGGCGTATACCGAGTTCTATTTCTCGCCGGTGTTCTGGCCGGACTTCAAGCAACCGCAGATGCAGGAAGCGCTGGCCGCCTACGCCGCAAGGCAAAGACGTTTTGGCCAGACGGATGACCAGGTCGCGGCCCGATCGTCGCTCTGATAACACAACAAGAGCAGGTTCACTGTGCTTAAAACCCGAATAATAACTGCGTTGATTCTGGCGCCCATTGCTATAGGTGGCGTTTTCTTCCTACCACCTGTGGGTTTTGCAATTTTTACCGCCGCGCTGATTGCCCTGGGTGCCTGGGAGTGGGCCAATATGGCGGGGCTGACAGCGCAGCCCGCACGTGTTGGCTACAGCGCCGCCGTATTGCTGGTATTGGCGGCTTTATACACAATAACGGCGCAAGGTGTGCTCTGGTTAGCGTTGTTCTGGTGGCTGGCCGGTTTTGGCCTGGTGGCTTACTACCCCAAAGGTTCTGCGCATTGGGGTTCGGTTCCGGCACGGGCGGCCATGGGTCTGCTGGTGTTGGTGCCGGCCTGGGTTGGCTTGAATTATTTGCGCAGCGGTGAGTTCAAATTTGGGCTGACCGACAATAACCTGTTGTTAATTCTGTATGTGTTTACGCTGGTGTGGGTAGCCGATATTGGTGCGTATTTTTCTGGCCGAAAATTTGGCAATGCCAAGTTAGCGCCGCGGGTCAGTCCGGGTAAATCCTGGGCCGGAGTATGGGGTGGTTTGGCGGCGGTTGCGGTTTTTGCATGGGTGGTTAGCCAAACACTGGATGCCGGGGCTGGGCAGTCGCTTGCTCTAATTGTTATTTCCATCGTTACCGCTGCGGTGTCGGTGCTGGGCGACTTGTTCGAAAGTATGCTTAAGCGCTTTCGCGGCATTAAAGACAGCAGTCGGTTACTTCCCGGGCACGGCGGCATTATGGACCGCATAGACAGTCTGACTGCGGCCATACCGATATTTACCGTGTTTGTTATTCAACTTGGTTGGCTTAATGTTGGACTCTTATCTTGATGCAACGCCGCCATCTATCAGTGCTCGGGGCCACCGGCTCTATCGGTTTAAGTACGCTGGATGTCGTGCGTCGTCACCCACAGCGCTTTTCAGTATACGCTCTGACAGCTTGCTCAAGCGTTGAGGCAATGGCGATTTTGTGCCGTGAGTTTGAACCGGCCGTTGCCGTAATGGCTGATGGGCCTGCGGCTGAAAAACTGCGCGAGGCCTTGTCTGACTTGCCGCACATTCGAGTGCTGACCGGGGAAGCTGGCCTGAGTGAGGCGGCGACAAGCCCGGACGTTGATACGGTGATGGCGGCCATTGTGGGTGCAGCGGGTTTGCCGTCAACTCTGGCCGCGGTGCGCGCTGGCAAGCGGGTTTTACTGGCCAACAAAGAAGCGCTAGTGATGTCCGGGCGCCTGTTTATGGATGCTGTGGACGAGTCAGGCGCGGAATTGCTACCCATTGACTCCGAGCATAATGCCATATTCCAATGCATGCCGGCAGATCGTATTCGCCAGCCCGATGCCGCGGGTATTACCCGTATTTTGCTGACCGCTTCGGGCGGGCCTTTCCGTGAAATGCCAGCATCAGACATGGCACTGGTAACGCCCGATCAGGCATGCGCCCACCCCAACTGGTCCATGGGCCGAAAAATTTCTGTCGATTCTGCCACCCTGATGAATAAGGGGCTGGAGCTGATCGAAGCCTGTTGGCTGTTCAACATTTCGCCGGAAAAAATTGAAGTGCACGTTCATCCGGAGAGTATCATCCACTCTATGGTGGAATACGCTGACGGCTCTGTGCTGGCGCAGATGGGTAGCCCGGACATGCGCACGCCAATTGCCAACGGCCTGGCATGGCCAGAGCGTATCGAAGCTGGCGTAGCACCGTTGGACCTGTTTGCGATTGGCCGATTTCACTTTGAACGCCCTGACATCGAGCGTTTCCCGTGTTTGCGGCTGGCCGCAGAAGCCTTTAAAACAGGCGGTACCGCACCGGCAGTGCTTAACGCCGCTAACGAAATCGCGGTAGAAGCTTTTTTACAGGGCAGGGTTCGCTTTACTGACATCCCCGTTATCATTGGCCAAACCCTATCCGCCGTTGCTGCGGTTCCGGCCGACAGCTTTGACATAATTTTCAGCAAAGATTCTGAAGCGCGACAGTACGCCAGCGCCCGAGTGGCAGAGCTGGCATGCTGAAATCAGAGTCGGATTTTTACGATAGCTATTATTCCGAGAGGCGCTATGCAGATCATTGAGACGATTCTTTCGCTGGCGCTAACGCTGGGTATTCTGGTGACCATTCATGAATACGGGCATTTCTGGGTAGCCCGCCGTTTTGGCGTAAAAGTTCTGCGTTTTTCGGTGGGTTTTGGTAAACCTTTGTGGTCTTGGTATGACCGCCATGGCACCGAGTTTGCCGTAGCTGCGATTCCATTGGGTGGCTACGTGAAAATGTTGGATGCCCGCGAAGGGCCGGTGCCGCCAGAGCAGATCGATCAGGCTTTTACCTCGAAGTCGCCATATCAGCGTATTGCCATAGCGGCTGCCGGTCCCGCGGCCAACTTTATATTTGCCATCGCTGCTTACTGGCTTCTGGCGGTTGTCGGCGTGACCACGGTTGCGCCTATTGTTGGTTCGGTCACACCGGGCTCGGTGGCCGAGCGGGTAGGCCTTACGCCGGGTATGGAGTTGACGAAAGTTGACGGTCACGATGTTAGCTCTTGGCGCAGCGTTAACATGCGCCTGCTGGAGCGTGCTGGCGAACATGGTACAGTGAGCTTCGCGGTAACCGGCGGCCAGGGCCTATTACAGGGCGAGTTGGGTGGATGGAGTTTGAGCACTAATACTCCCGACCCGCTCGGCGAATTTGGGATTGTGCCCAATCGTCCTGCTATACCGCCGGTGTTGGGGGTAATCTCTGCAGACGGCCGTGCCAGCGCTGCCGGCCTTCAACCGGGTGATCGCATAACCGCGGTCGACGGCGAGCCGGTTGCAGATTGGTTCGCGTTGGTTGAGCACATTCGCACATCGCCTGAGCAAAACTTGGTGCTGCGTTTTGAGCGCGAAGGCGCCGAGCGCGAGCTGAGTATTGTTCCGGCAGAGAGCACAACAGAGACGGGTGAAATTATTGGCCTGATTGGAGCCGGGGTGCAGGTGCCGGAATGGCCGGAAGGCAGTCTTCGCGACATCAGTTATGGCCCGTTGGCAGCGTTTCCGATCGCGGTTGAAGAAACCTGGGCAGATACGCGCTTAACGCTGGTGGCCATCAAGAAAATGCTGACTGGCTTATTGTCGCCAAGCAATCTGAGCGGGCCAATTACTATTGCTCGAGTGGCCGAAGCTAGCGTCAGTTCGGGATTTGAAGACTTTGTGCGGTTCCTGGCTTACCTGAGTGTTAGCCTTGGCGTGCTGAATTTGCTACCGGTACCGGTACTTGATGGTGGTCATATTTTGTACTACACGATTGAGGCGATCCGCCGTAAGCCGGTGTCTGAGCAGGTGCAGGCCGTTGGATTACGAATTGGTATGGCTTTGATACTGACTTTAATGGTGTTTGCTCTTTACAACGACCTTATGCGGTTGTGAGAATTGCGGCCCCTTAGCGCACTAACCAGGCGAAATATTTGAATGAGACTTACTCTTCTAGGTTTAGCCGTTGGCCTGACAGTGGCCACACTCGGTATGAAGCCCGCGCTTGCGGACACATTCACAATATCTGACATTGAAGTTGAAGGCCTTCAGCGCGTATCTGCAGGTACGGTTTTTGGTTCCTTTCCGATCAATATTGGCGAACAGGTTGACGGCGCCGAGCTGGCAGAGGCTATAAAGTCGCTGTTCCGTACAGGCCTGTTTACCGACATCCAGGCCAGCCGTGATTCCGGTGCACTGATTGTGACCGTCCGCGAACGCCCGTCGATCAGCTCTATCAACATTGACGGCAACAAGAATATCGAAACTGATATTCTTAAGGACGCGCTTTCGGGAGCCGGCCTCGAAGAAGGCCAAGTATTCCGCCGTGCAACACTTGAACGGCTAGAGCTGGAGATTCTGCGCTCGTACATTGGCCAAGGCCGGTATAATGCCCGTGTTAAAGCCACGGCCAATGAGCTACCCAGCAACCGCGTTGATATCATTCTGGATATCAACGAGGGCAGTGTTGCCGCGATTCATCACATTAACCTGGTTGGTAACCAGGAATATAGCGATGACGAGTTAAAAGACCTGCTTGAGCTGCAAAGCACCGGCTGGTGGAACTCCATCACTAACTCTGACAAGTACGCCCGTGAACGTTTGAGTGGCGACTTGGAAACCCTTCGGTCCTTTTATCTAGACCGTGGTTTCCTGGATTTCAACGTAGAATCCAGCCAGGTGTCCATATCGCCAGACAAGCAAAAAGTATTCATTGTCATCGCGCTAAATGAAGGCCGGCAGTACACGCTGTCTGACATTCGTCTGCGCGGCAACCTTATTGTGCCGGAGCAGGAATTGCTCGATCTGATCCCGGTAAAAGTGGGTGATGTGTTCTCGCGTGCCCAGATGACCGCTATTTCCGAAAGTTTGTCATTCCGTCTGGGTCGGGAAGGTTACGCGTTTGCTGATGTAAACGCGGTCCCTGAAACGTCCGAAGACGGTACCGCGGCGGTAACCTTCTTTGTTGAGCCGGGCAAACGCGCCTACGTGCGTCGGGTGAACTTCTCGGGCAACGTGTCCACTCGCGACGATGTATTGCGCCAGGAAATGACCCAGATGGAAGGCGGCATTGCGTCCTCTGACCGGATTGAATACTCCAAAGTCCAACTTGAGCGCCTAGGCTTTTTTAAAGGCGTGAATGTGGAAACCGTGCCGGTGCCAGGCACAGATGATTTGGTAGACGTAAACTATAGCGTTGAAGAGCAGCCCACCGGTAGTCTGTCTGCCTCTGTTGGTTTCTCTCAGGATTCCGGCGTTATCCTTGGCGCCAGCGTGTCTGAAAATAACTTTTTCGGAACCGGCAAACGGGTATCGTTTGGGGTCAATTTTAGCGACTCTGTTAAGAGTGCCAACGTGTCTTATCTCGATCCGTACTACACCGTTGACGGTGTTAGCCGCGGTTTCAGTGTGTTTGCCCGTAAAACGGACTACGAAGAAGAAGATATCTCATCCTATCTGTTGGACGAGTACGGTACGCGCGTCACTTTCGGCTATCCCATTGATAACATCACGCGCTTGAATTTCGGCGCCGGTTACACCCTGTCAAAAGTGAAAGAGGGCATCTTCAGCGCTCAGGAAGTGAGAGATTTTATTAACGAAGAGGGTGATGCCTTCAATAACTTTTTCCTGTTCGGCAGTTGGCGACAGAGTACCCTGAACCGCGGCATTCTTCCTTCGGATGGCTATAGTCAATCGTTGTCGCTAGACGTCGCGGTGCCGGGCAGTGATCTGACCTTCTACAAGGTTGGGCACAAAACCGACTTCTACTTCCCGTTGACCGACTCCGAGCGCTGGGTTCTGCGAACCCGCACCGAAATTGGCTACGGTGATGGTTACGGTGATCGTACCGTGATGCCGTTTTATGAGCATTACTATTCCGGCGGTTTTGGCTCAGTTCGTGGCTTTCGAGCCAACTCTCTGGGTCGCCGCGCGCAGAATAGCAATCCGTTGGACCGTTCCGATCCCGATCCTTTCGGTGGTAACCTGCTCACAGAAGCGGGCGTGGAGCTGATATTGCCAACGCCTTTTGCTGGCGATACTCGCTCAATGCGCACTTCGATATTCCTCGATGGCGGCCAGGTATTTGATACAGATCGTGATTTTAGTCCGAATCTCGGAGACGTACGTTTCTCCGCCGGCATTGGCTTCCAATGGATTACCGCGGTGGGCCCTCTGGCGTTCAGCCTGGCTAAGCCGTTGAATGACAAGCCCGGCGACGATACTCAAGTATTCCAGTTCTCGTTGGGCCAGACGTTCTAGCGTGTTTTCAAACGAGATTAATCATAAAAATGAAACAAGGAGAAAATCGATGTCCCGCATAACCTTGATTGTGGCTGCGGCCGTAATGGCACTGTCGTTTCCTGCCATGGCCGATACCCGTATTGGAGTGGTAGACCTGCGCCAAGCCTTGTTTGCGTCGAACAGCGCAAAAACCTTCAGCGAAAAATTGCAACAGGACTTTGCCGGCGACGAAGTAGAGGTTCGTGAAACGCAGGAAAAGGCGCGGGCAATGCAGGATCGCCTGCAAAAAGACGGCGCCATGATGAACGACAGTGAGCGGGAGAAGCTGGCCGGCGAATTCCAACAGACCGTGCAACAGTTCAATGCCATGAAGCAACGCCTGGACACCACCGTGTCACAGCGCAAGCAGGCGTTCCTTGAAGCGGCTCGCCCGCAGGTGGATGTCGCGGTAAAAGAACTGCTGGACGAAAACGACCTAGATTTGATTTTACCGAGCGAAGCCGTGGTTTACGTGAAGCCTGATTTGAATCTGACCGAGCAGCTCCTGGAGAAACTGAACCGTTAAGTCGGGTTGTTATGAACCCTTTTTTTAACGGCGTAGTGCCAGGAGACCTGCGATGAAAGCACCGTCTTATCTGCTGGGTGATATCGCCCGCGAGCTGGGAGCAGACCTCAGGGGCGACCCGCAACAGCGCATCACCGGTCTGGCCACCTTGCAGTGCGCAGGCCCGGAGCAAATCAGCTTTCTGGCGAATCCGTCATACGGTAAACACGTTGCCACCAGCCAAGCTGGTGCCATTATTGTTTCGCCTGAATTTGTTGCGCTGGCCACCTGCAGCGCGCTAGTGATGGATAATCCCTATCTGGGCTATGCCCATTTGAGCCACTGGTTTGACACCACGCCAAAAGCCCCCGCTGGCGTTCATCCTAGCGCGGTGATTGACCCCTCCGCCAGCATAGGGGTTGGGGCCAGCGTCGGCGCTCAGGTGGTCATTGAAGCCGATGTAGACATTGGCGAAGGCGTGGTTGTCGGTCACGGCTGCGTGATTGGCGCGCGCACCCGTATTGGGCGCGACAGCCTTCTGCGACCCCGGGTGACCTTGGCGCACGACGTGGTCATAGGGCAGCGTTGCCACATTCTCAGCGGCGCGGTTATTGGTTCGGACGGCTTCGGTTTTGCCAATGAACGGGGTGTTTGGCACCGCATCGCACAGATTGGCCGGGTTGTTCTGGGCAATGATGTAGAAGTGGGCGCTAATACCACTATTGACCGCGGCGCGCTGGAAGATACGGTGATTGGTGACGGCGTCAAACTTGATAACCTGATTCAGATCGCCCATAACGTACACATAGGCGATCACAGCGCGATGGCCGCTAAAGTGGGTATTTCCGGAAGTACCCGTATTGGCAGCCACTGCGTTTTTGGCGGTGCGGCCGGAGTGGCCGGGCACCTGACCATCAGCGATGGTGTGCAGCTCACGGGTATGACACTGGTAACCGGCGACATCAGCGAACCTGGCGTTTATTCGTCTGGAACCAGCGCAGAAACGAACCGGCAATGGCGCAAAAACGCGGTGCGTTTCCGTCAGTTGGACGCCATGGCCAGACGGCTAAAAGAATTGGAAAAGAAATCAGAGGGCTGAGGCCGATCAACATGATGTACATTAACGAAATTCTTGAATACTTGCCGCACCGCTACCCGTTTTTGCTGGTGGATCGGGTAACTGACATTGAAAGCGGCAAGTCCATCAAGGGCTACAAAAATATCTCGTTCAACGAGCAGTATTTTGAAGGCCACTTTCCTGACAATCCGATTATGCCGGGCGTGTTGATTATAGAAGCCATGGCCCAGTTGTCCGGTATTTTGGGTTTTTATACCGTAGGCCGCAAACCCGCAGATGGCTTTGTGCAGTACCTGGCAAGTGCTAATAAAGTGCGCTTCAAGCGCCCGGTACTGCCGGGTGATCAGTTGTATATGGAATCTACCGTTGTGTCGACCAAGCGCGGCATCTGGAAGTTTGATTGCCGTGCCTTAGTGAATAACGAAGTGGTTTGCGTGGCGGAAATCATGACTGCGGAGCGAGAAGTTTGATGGCGGCACGTGACTGGTCCGGAGTGCACCCCCAGGCTATTGTTGATGCCTCAGCCAAACTGGCAGATAACGTGACCGTTGGGCCCTGGAGTTACATAGGCCCGGGTGTTGAAATCGGTGAAGGCACCGAAATCATGTCCCACGTGGTCATCAAAGGGCCAACTGTTATTGGTCGCAATAATCGAATTTTTCAGTTTTCCAGCGTTGGCGAAGAATGCCAGGATAAAAAGTACGCTGGTGAGCCTACCCGCCTGGTGATCGGCGACAACAACACCATTCGTGAAAACTGCACCGTGCATCGCGGCACCGTGCAAGACCGGGGCGAAACCCGCATCGGCGACGGTAATCTGCTGATGGCTTACGTGCATGTCGCCCACGACTGCGTGCTGGGCGATAACATCATTTTGGCCAACTGCACTACTCTGGCGGGCCATGTAACCCTGGACGACTACGCCATACTGGGTGGCGGTACCATGGTGCATCAATTCTGCCACATTGGCGCTCACAGCATGGCGGCTGGCGGCAGTATCGTGCTGAAAGACATACCCGCTTACGTTATGGCCAGCGGCCAGTCTGCGCAGCCCCACGGCATGAATGTGGAAGGCCTGAAGCGCCGCGGTTTTGGTAAAGACATTCTGGTCAGTCTGCGTAGAGCCTATAAGGTGATTTACCGCCAGGGGCTGACCACCGAGCAAGCCATCAAAACGCTGGAAGCCGACTTTGCTGACCTGCCAGACATTACACTGTTGATTGAATCGCTGCGCCGAGCCGATCGCGGCATCATTCGCTAAACGGGTAGGCTGACATTGCAAAACCCCGAATCCTGCATCACCTTTGGCATCATCGCCGGTGAAGCTTCTGGTGATATCCTCGGTGCAGGACTGATACGGTCCCTTCGCAAACGCTACCCAAACGCCCGCTTTGCCGGTATCGGCGGCGAAGAAATGATGGCCGAAGGCTTCCAGTCCTTGGTGCCCATGGAGCGTTTGAGCGTTATGGGTCTGGTGGAAGTGCTGGGTCGTATTGGTGAGTTGGTGCGCATTCGCCGCCGCCTGCTGGATTTCTTCCTGACCACGCCCCCTGCGGTGGTGATCGGTATCGATTCCCCAGATTTCACTTTGGCAGTAGAGCGCTGCTGCCGCGAGGCCGGCATACCCACGGTGCATTACGTCAGCCCATCGGTGTGGGCCTGGCGTAAAAAGCGCATCTTCAAGATTGCCAAATCCGTTGACTTAATGCTGACTCTGTTTCCGTTCGAAACCGATATCTATCACCAGCACAACATTTCCGTGGCCTTTGTAGGTCACCCACTGGCGGATCGCATACCTATGCGGCCAGACACTGTGCAGGCGAGAGCCGATTTGGGGTTGGAACTTGATAAGCCCGTTCTGGCCATCTTGCCAGGAAGCCGGGGGGGAGAAGTCGAGCGCCTGGGCACGCTCTTTCTAGAAGCTGCGCGCTGGTTGCAGCGGCGTGTTCCCGATTTGCAACTGGTAATCCCTTGCGCCAATCGCGAGCGCGAGAAGCAGATTCGTGGCATTACTGAAGCGTTGGAAATTAGCTTGCCAGTGACCATTGTAAAAGGCCGCTCTCGAGAAGTTATGGCGGCCTCAGACGCAGTATTACTGGCCTCTGGCACCGCTACCCTGGAAGCCATGCTGCTGAAAAAGCCCATGGTGGTGGGCTACCGGCTTAGTGATTTCAGCTACAGAATACTGTCGCGCATGGTGCAGATACCCCACATTGCCTTACCAAACTTACTCGCGCGCCAGGAACTGGTGCCCGAACTCCTGCAAGACGCCGCTACGCCGGAAGCGTTGGGCGCCGCTGTACTCAGCCAGCTTGAAGACACCTCAAAGCGCGAACAGCTGATTGAAGCCTTCACCGAGCTGCATCTGACCCTGCAGCAGAACGCTGACGAGAAAGCGGCCACGGCCATTGCGACCCTGCTGGAAGAACGCTATGACCACAAGGCGCGATTGCTTGAAACTTGAAAGTGCAGGGGCGTCTGATTATGGCCATTAAAACCCCCTTTCCGCCGTTTGTGTGTGATTACCAGGGCGAACTTCTGGCCGGCGTTGACGAAGTAGGGCGTGGCCCCTTGATCGGCGCGGTCGTTACCGCCGCGGTGATACTGGACCCGGCCCGGCCCATAAAAGGCCTGGCCGATTCGAAAAAACTCAGCGAAAAAAAGCGCAACCAACTGTTTGACGAAATCATCGAAAAAGCCACTGCCTGGAGCCTTGGGCGTTGCGAAGCCGAAGAGATTGATCGCTTGAACATCTTCCAGGCCACCATGGTGGCCATGACCCGCGCCGTTGAGGGGCTGAGCCCCCAACCTGAGTATGTGTTGGTAGATGGTAATCGCTGCCCTGATTGGCGCTGGCCCGCTGCGGCTGTGGTGAAAGGCGATATGCGAATAGCCGCTATCAGCGCCGCATCCATTCTGGCGAAAGTAACCCGCGACCGAGAATTACAGTCGCTAGACAAACAATACCCGGGCTACGGTCTGGCGCAACACAAAGGCTACCCAACTGCAGTTCACATGGAAGCGTTGGCGCGATTGGGCGCCACACCCCAGCACCGACGCTCGTTTCGCCCGGTCAGAGAAGCACTAGACACCGTCGGCGACTTTAACCCCGATGCTCAAGAAGATTTGTTTGTACAAGGCGTTGACAAGTCTCTAGCCGGGCATTAGTATACGCGCACATTGATTGAGGCGAGTTTGAAAAGCGCTTCACCAATACCAGTTTGATGCGGGATGGAGCAGTCTGGTAGCTCGTCGGGCTCATAACCCGAAGGTCGTAGGTTCGAATCCTGCTCCCGCTACCATATATTAGAAAAAAGCCAGATCAGTGATTCACTGATCTGGCTTTTTTGTTTGTGCTTTTGGTGTGCGAGCCGCGCTTAAAGCCCCATACAGTTGGCGTAGTAGGTTGTAGTTGCAGGCCAATCCGAGAAAATCCCGATTACACCCACATCCTGAGCCAGCACATCAATCACTGTGAAGGTGTCACCATCATTGTTAATGGCATCGGTGATGCTTTGATGATACCAGCCACCGCCATTATTGAGCGGCCCGCTGCGCTCCACTGACCAGGCAATCAGATCAAGGCCTGCAGCTTTGGCATTGATTGCGTACTCGGACGGTACGATCTGTTGGTTGTCATCTAAAGTCAGCATTTTCCAAAGTGCGGGTGCCAGAATGGGAACTCCCTGTTGGGCTAAATCTTCCATGTACGCCATTGATACGTTATTTGGCTCGTTCGGTTTCTCATCCAGAAATACGGCTTGGTGACCAAATTCGGGCATCTGATTGACCCAGAAGATAACGTCATCCAGCAGGAAGGACTGTGGCCAAACGTCTTTGGGGCTGACTCCGGCCTTGATGTATTCATTGATCATCTGGCGGGCATAATCTCGTTGTGAATAGCCCCCCCTAAAAGGCATATCAACCACCGGTGTTTTCAGTTCCGGAGTGAACTTAACGCCAAGCTCCTTGAACAGTTCGATACTTTCGCGATGGCTCAACAGGGTGCCCCGAGTTGAATACAGATCCGTACGCCAATCGGCTGTGCCGCCAAGATACGCTTCGGGTGTGGTGGCCTCAGGGTCAAATGCATCCATTTTGCCCCTGAGTGATTTGAATTCAGCCAGTGTAATGTCGCTGGTGCGGCATTCGGCTTGGGCCTGTGTGCCGGTGGCCGGATCGGCGGGCACAAAGGGCTGGGTGCATTTGGCGTTCAACTCCGGCACGGCCACGATGTTGGTGGTGGTGTGCAAATCATTCTGGGCGTGACGGCAGACCAATTCCCGGTCCTTGGTAAAGGCGACGTCGCACTCGATGACACCTGCCCCCATTCTGGCGGCTGCTATATAGGATTCGCGGGTATGTTCAGGAAACTGTAAAGGCGCGCCGCGGTGGGCGATGGAGAAGTCCGACGGTGCCAACAGCTTTGATTCACAAGCCTGCAGCGTGTTCTTTAGTTCGCCGGCATCCATGTCGTTGATCAGATAGTAAGGCCGGGGGCCAAGTTGAACTAACGTTTGGCTGCTTTCGGCGGCTGCGGCTTGGTGTGCGTTAGCCTTGGTATCGGCGGTGCTGCATCCGGATAGCACCGTTAGTGAACCGATGAGCAGGGGCAGGGTAAACGCAAGTTTCATCACAGAGTCCTTTAATTGCTTGGTTGGGCGCCCTCCCAGGCTTGCCCTGTTTTATCACAGTGTAGTGGCCATAAACTTGGGTCACAAGGTGTCGTGGCCCAAGCCATCGTGATCATGATTTCCTTCTCTTTTGAATGAAATGATAGAGCGATCTTTTGTTACAAGACACCAACACCCAAGACGTGATAGTTTCTCCATCGTTGCTTCTACTTACCTGTTAATGGCAAACAGAAGCTGGGGATTTAACACCTCCTTTATCGTCAATCATAATTATAAGTCCAATAGGGCGGAGGAAACGTTCATGCGAATTCTGAAATATGCAGTTGCGGTATCCATGCTGGCTGTTGCGCTACCCTTGAGCGCACAACAACTCTCGATCGCTACCGGCGGCACCGGCGGCGTTTACTATCCTATCGGCGGTGGTTTCGCCGAAATGATCAATAATCATATTGAAGGCGCCAAGGCGACGGCTGAAGTCACCGGCGCGTCGGTTGAAAATATGGGTCTGATTATGCGCGGTGATGCGGATCTTGCGCTTGCACTGGCAGACACGGTCTATCAAGCGTACACCGGCACTGATAACTTTGAAGATCGCCAGATCAAAAATATTCGCGCGCTGGCTTCGGTTTACCCCAATGCCGTGCAGTTGGTGACTCTGGCGGAATCGGATATTAAGTCGATTGCGGATCTGGCAGGTAAGAGGGTGTCAGTGGGCGCACCGGGCAGCGGCACAGAGCTCAATGTGCGGGCATTACTGGAAGCGAATGGCATTAGCTACGACGATTTCGCGCCGCAGCGTCTTAATTTCAATGAAACCGCGGATGCGATTCGTGATGGCGATATCGACGCCGGTTTCTGGAGTGTCGGCCCGCCGACCAGCTCCATTCTTAACCTTGCCGCAACACGCGATATCCGCCTGATTAGCCTCTCCGGTGAAGAAGTCGCCAATGCACAGAAAGAAGTGGCGGTTTTTGCTCCGTATGAGCTGGCAGCAGGCATGTATGACGGTATGGATGAAGCGGTTCAGACCATCGGCATTCCCAATGTGCTCGTTGTTAATGCGGATATGGACGAAGAGTTAGCCTATCAGTTGACGCGATTGCTGTTTGAAAATACGGATGAGCTGATTGCCGTTCACCCCGCGGCGAACGACACCACCGTGAAATTTACTATGGACTCCACACCGGTGCCTCTGCACCCGGGTGCGCTTCGTTACTTCGAAGAAGTAGGCGCTGTTATCCCGGATCGTCTGCGCCCTTAACTGTGAATGGTGAACTAGCTATGCAAAGGCAATGCAGCACTGTTCTGTCACGCTTTGCGTTCGCCAAGCATTTCGGAACGGCTTTGTTGCTGATGTGTTTGCCTCTTGTCGGAGCCGGGGCATCTCCCGCTCCGGCGATTTCGTCTGACCGCCTTCAAGTTGTTACTGAGCAAGGCGAAATGCTGGTCGATATCGCTGTTCTACCAGGAAAGCGCTGGTGCATTGAGTGGAACCACTCGGTGAAAAAATTCGCCGTGCTGGACTGTTATCGAAACGTTGCCGGTGTGATGCAGTTAGAGCGAAGTCATCAGCCCGATTTTGCGGCGGGTTTAGGCCATACGGTAGGGCGGGGTGAGCAAGTCTCTGACGGAGAAGGCGGCTACTGGATCAATGAAATTGACGAACCAGTGGTCAATAACCGATACGTTTTGCGTGTGGGCGCTGATGCGGTGAATCACCGTGTGGTATGGCAGGTAGACGGTCAACGTCGGGAAGTGAGTCTGAGCGACCATGCTTCGGGGCAACGCGTGACTGTTCAACTTGTCAAACCGGCATCGCCTAGCGTGAATTATAAGTAAGCCAGACAACGTCTGACGAGGACTTCATGAACGAATCCAAACAACCGCCGACCACAATGCCGAGGGAAAATGTGATTCAACCCCGCACGGTGTTGTGGGCCATTACTTTGGTGGCGGTGGGTCTTTCCCTGTTTCAACTCTATGCCGCGGGTCTTCAGCCCTTAGGGCTTTTTTATCAGCGCAGCATTCACCTGGCGCTCATTATGGTGCTGGCGTTTTTAATGTTTCCAGCTTTTGGCCCAACCCGCAAACGCGGGGTGATGGGATGGGGCTTGGACGCGATATTTTTAGCCGGTGCCGTACTGACGGGCGGCTATTTAGTACTCAATCTGGACGAGATTTTTAGCCGTGCAGGTTTTTGGAACAGCACCGATATTCTGGTCGGCTGTATTGCCACAGTGACTGTGTTGGAAGCCAGTCGCCGTGCGGTGGGTTTCGGTATGACCGTCATTGGCCTGTTGGCAATTGTATACGCGTTTGCCGGCCCGCGAGGCGAGCTGCCGTGGTTGGGCCAATGGATGCCGGGTATTCTGGAACACCGGGGCTATAACATTGATCGTGTTGCCGGGCAGCTCTATCTTGGGCAAGAGGGCATCTTTGGCTTGCCGCTGGGCGTGGCGGCGACCTATATCTTTATTTTTGTACTGTTTGGAGCCTTCCTGGAATGCACCGGTGCCGGTAAATTCTTTATTGATATGGCCTATGCAGCCACCGGTCGCCAGCGCGGTGGGCCCGCCAAGGCGGCGGTGCTAGCCTCGGCTGGCATGGGGTCTATTTCCGGTAGTGCTATTGCCAATGTGGTCACCACGGGCGCCTTTACCATTCCGCTAATGAAGCGGCTGGGTTATTCGGCCAAACAGGCAGGTGGTATCGAAGCCGCAGCCTCTACCGGCGGGCAGATTATGCCACCGTTGATGGGCGCAGGTGCCTTTTTGATTGCTGAGTACACCAATACGCCGTACTTGGAGATCGTTAAGGTTAGTATCCTGCCCGCGATTATGTATTTCGCCACGGTTTATCTGTTTGTGCACATCATTGCCCTTAAACAGGGTATGCAAGGGCTGCCCAAAGAAGAACTGCCGCAGATGCGTCAGGTAATGAGGGATGGCTGGCACTTCCTGCTTCCGCTGGCGATGCTGGTTTGGCTGCTGGCGATGAGTATGTCGCCGATGCGGGTGGGTTTTTACGCTGTGGTGACAATAGTGGCGGTAGCCGTGTTGCGCTACTCAGTGTGGTTTTTTGTGCTGGCGCCCCGGCAGGGGCAACCGGTGACCGTTATAGCCGTCAAAGATATTATGCGTGCTGGCTTGGCCAAGCTTATAGAAGGCTTAGAGCTAGGTGCGCGCAATGCGGTGGCAGTGTCTATGGCTTGCGCGGTGGCCGGGATTATCGTCGGGGTGGTTGGCCTGACCGGTTTAGGCCTGAAATTCTCCGCCATGATGCTGGCCTTTTCTGGCGGCAACCTTGTTTTAGCCTTGGTGATGGTGTTGTTGGCCAGCTTGGTTCTTGGCATGGGGCTGCCTGTAACGGCCAGCTATATCGTATTGATTGTGCTTGTGGGGCCTGCATTGACGGCTGAGTTCGGTGTGCCACTGCTGGTCGCGCATTTGGTGGTCTTCTGGTACTCCCAAGACTCCAATGTAACGCCGCCAATCGCCTTGGCAGGATTTGCCGGGGCGGCAATTGCAGGCAGTAAACCGATGGAAACGAGCTTCCAGGCGTGGAAGTTTGCCAAGGGGCTTTACTTGATTCCGCTGTTTATGGTTTTTAATCCAGAAATCATCATGGGTGGCCCCGTACTGTTGGTGGCTTGGAACGCAATCATTGCCATTCTTGCATTGGGTGCCTTTGCGGCAGCCTTGGAAGGGTATCTGTTTACCAGGATGTCGTGGCTGCCTCGTCTGGCTATTACTGCGGGAATTTTTGGTGTGTTTTACCCCAGTCTGATGACCGAAATTGCCGGTGTGGTGGTGATGGTGTTTGTTATCTCTGCTAATTGGCTGGCGAGCAAGCGTGAAGCGACGGCGATAGCAGTCAGTGGTTAATCGCTGGTCGGTAATGAGTATGTAAGACAGATTTATTGCCTGAAAAACCCAGACCCGCAAGTTACCGGTCTGGGTTTTTTTGTTTACCGCCTGAATTTTCTTTTTGGCTGCGAGCGAAGCGTTCTCTGTACTGGCTGGGTGTCAGCCCGGTCTGTTTCTGAAACATTCGGCGAAACGCACTGATATCCTCATAGCCAACTTGCCAGGCTATCCGCTCGATGGTTGTTGCGGTGTTTTCCAGTTTTTCCCGTGCTTTATGAACCCGTTGCTGCTGCAGGTATTCCGCCGGTCGCAGCCGTGTGGCTTTTATAAAACGACGGATGAACGTTCGCTCTGTAAGCGTTGCCATCGCCGCCATTTGCGCAATATTTAGTGGCTGGTCATAGGCTCGGTGAATATGATGTTGCACGTGAAGGATGGCCCGGTCGTTGTGGTCCAATACAGGTATGAAGCTGCGGTAGTAGCTTTGCTGGCGCGCGCCGGTATCAACCAGTAAAAAACGGCCCAATGCCTGCACCACCGTTGGTGGCACATAGCGCCCGATCAGGTGCAGCCCAAGGTCCATCCAGGACATTACTCCGCCGGCGGTCACGACGTCTGGATCTGTTAAAAGCAATGCATCGGTGTCCAACTCGATGGTTGGGTATGCACAGCGAAAAGCGCTTTCTAACTGCCAGTGTGTGGTGGCGCGACGCCCTTCCAGCAGGCCGGCTTGCGCCAGAAAAAAAGCACCCGCGCAGGCCGAACTGATCACCACGCCTTGCTTATGCCAAGTAGCCAGTTGGGCGCTGATGACAGGTTGCGGATCAAGATAAGCTTGGCCGTCGAGTATTGGCGGAACAATGACCAGGGTAGGGCGCGCGGCCCCGGGATCCGTCGAAATAACGTGCTCCTGATCCAACTGCCAACGGGTGACGCTGAAGGTAACGTCAGGGGTGCTTTGAAATTCACCAAGAATGCGGTTGGCACTTTGAAACAGGTCTATCAGCCCGTAAACGGCTGAAAGTGCGGTACCGGGCACAACCAGGATTGCGACATTGACGGTTTGCAACATGTCAGTTTTTGCCTTTTTATTGTCAGTATTGCCACCCGCGTAGGCTAACAGGGCACGTTAGTATAAGCAGTATCAATCTAACTGGAGAGACACATGACCAAGACCGCCCTGATTATCGTCGATATGCAAAATGACTACTTTCCTGATGGCAAGTGGACGCTGAACGGCGTTGAAGCGGCTGCTGAAAACGTTGCAAAGGTGCTCGCTGATTTCCGCGAACGCCAGCAACCGGTGATTCACGTTCGCCATGAATTTGCCTCCAGTGACGCTCCGTTTTTTGTGCCGGGCACTGACGGCGCCAACATTCGCGCCAGCCTGGCACCGGCAGACGGTGAATTTCAGGTTCTGAAGCACGAAGTAAACAGCTTCAAAGGCACCGAACTGCAAGCTTTGCTGCAGCGCGAGCAGATTACCAATTTGGTGATTGCGGGTGCGATGAGCCATATTTGCATCGACGCTATTACCCGTGCGGCTGGCGACCTGGGCTACGCCAACGTTGTTTTACACGATGCCTGTGCCACGCGGGAAGCCGAGTTCAACGGCGTTAAGGTGCCGGCGGAGCATGTGCACGCAGCGTTTATGGCCGGCTTGGCATTTGCTTACGCTGAGGTCATTACCACAGATGCGTTTTTGACACGGGCGTAGTGTGAGCTGTACCCGTAGATCATCACAAGGCTGTGAAAATTACTCATAGCATTCAGGCCTCCCCGGCTTGTTAAGGATTGCCAGCGTCGGTGGCCAGTATGTTGGCCTGGCGCTGGCTTTTTTTATTCTGCAGGCGCTTGTCTACGCACTGTTCGTCGTCGTTGAGTATCACCACGCATTCCAGGCATTGAATGCATTCGTCGTAATCAATTCTTCCGTCTTTGCGAATGGCGTTAATGCCGCAGGCGTTCTTGCAATGCTGGCAAGGGGTGCCACACAACTCCACCCGGTCCAGCCAGCTGAACAGCCTTAGCCGGCCGATGATCGCCAATCCGGCGCCCAGTGGGCACAGGTAGCGGCAATAAAACTTGTTGATAAACATCCCGATCACCAGCAATCCGACGGCGTAAAGCACAAACGACCAGTGACGTACAAAAAGCAGGGTGATGCTGGTTTTAAAGGGTTCCACTTCGACCAGCTTTTCCGTCAGCGTAAGAGAGTAAAAAGCCGTGCCCACCAAGCCGATCAGAATCGGGTACTTGATAAGAATCAGGCGACGATGCCATCGCTCTGGCACTTTGATCTGGCGCAGGCGAAGCTTTGCGCCCAGCCAGGCGGCCATCTCCTGAAGTGCGCCAAACGGGCACAACCAACCACAAAACAGGCCGCGGCCCCAGATGAACAGGCTGATAAAGGTATACACCCATAGAATGAAAATAACGGGGTCGAGTAAAAACACATTGAGAGAAAAACCATCCCAGATCGCCAGAAAAAGCGTGTAGATATTAACCACCGACAGCTGGCCCTGAGCGAAAAAGCCAATGTAAAAAAGGGTAAAAAACAGAAACCCCCAGCGAAACCGGTGTACCAGTTTTGGGTGGCGGCTTAGTGTTTTTTGGCGGGCAAAAAAAACCGTCAATACCGTGAGAGCTGTTAGCAAAATGGCGATTTGCCACCAGCGCTGCTTCCAAAGACCAATCCATATAGGCTCGCGTTCATCCATAAACGACGGACCAGGTTCTACCGTTTCAAACAAATCCACGTTGAAGCGAACAGGCACGTCCATAATGGTGCTATCTCGCACCAGATGGTTACGGGCAAGTTCGATGTGAAAATTCAACGTGACATCGGCACCGGGACTAAAGCCAGCGCTTCCGCCTATGCGGAAGAAATTGTGGGCTGCCAGATCGGGCATGCCGGCGGCCTGCAGCTCCAGGCCCTGGCCGGATAGGTTCAAGTCGCGCATTTCCACGGCCAGCCCATTCTGACTCAGGCTAAGCCGCTCTGGATTGCTGCCGGGTATAAAGCTTTCGGATACGTGGGGAAAGGCTCCGCCGGACAGCACCAGCATTACTTGCGCGCCCGGGGCTATATAAGCCATTAGCTTTTGATAGCCTTGGTCTCCCAACAGGTTGCGGCCTACCATAGGGGCGTTGATATAGCCGAAGAACAGTTCGGTGAAGGGGCTGTCGTCAGTCCCTTCAAAACCCTGGGGATAGTCCGTAAGTGGGTGGCCGAACTCAGATTCAATGGCATCACGGCTTAGCTTCCAATAGCCAATGTAGCCCCGCTTGAGCAGCTGTTGCCAGCTGAGCCTTTCAAAAAAGTCTGGTTTTGCCCGTGTTTGTGCGGTCTGCACAAAACCCGCCAGTTTGTTGCGGGCCACTTTTAAAGCCGATGAAATTAAGGTGTCATTGATAATAAGAACGGAAACAGTGGCTTTGCTGACACCGTCAAAATACACCGTATTTCCGTCACTGGTTCGCCCCGGCCGGCCGGTATTGGATGTGTTTATAATGATCTGTTCCCGTAGTGACTGCCCTTTGTATTGATTAACAAAGTCGAACAGCGGTTCTTCTCCCAGGCCGTGCAAAAACACCGGTTCGTGATGATTCAATACTTTTACGCCGGTAAAGCGGCCACGGGTGTCCATGCCAACCAGCATGCTGATGGGTTGTCCGGCGAATCCCTGAAGCGGGCTTAAATCAGTCGACTTGTAGGCATAGCCCAGCAGTTCTTGCAGCTGGTAAACGGGATACACCGGAAAGTCTGCTAACTTATCTTCAATAACCGTTGCCGACGGAAACAGTTCCTGTATCAGCGCCTTTTTGTCTTCAGAGAGTTCGGCCTGAGTCACGGAAAAACTGGCAAAGAAGAAAATAAAAAGGAGCGTGATGCGCCCGATCATGGGTGACTCCTATTATTTTTTTGGTCGTACACCCTATATTATTGGATTTAGGTTTTGGCTCAATGCGACCTCAGAGCCAGCCGTCTGCTACTTTAAGGCTAGTTTTTTAAAAAAAGAGGTGCTGATTAGTCCAGCCGAGTGTCTTTTGGCTAATGCTGTTCCCAGCACCGCAGACCCCGTCCGGATGAGGCGCCGCGAAACGGGTTGAGAATCCGAAAGCAGTGGGTGTCAATGTCGGCTTGATAGATTGCGTGCTTTTCCATTAGCCAGCTTTTATTGTTATCCTTAGTTGGCGTTATTATAGACATTAACCCAGACGTTGGTTAAGCAGTTAACGGTGAAATGATGACCAGTCGCCCCGAACAAAAAATCAGTTTAACAGGCAATTTTGTAGCATTGCTTGGATTGATTTTTGTTGTCTGGACATTGGTATCCGTTGCCCTTCCAGAACAGGGCAAACCGGCCGCAACCAACATTACGCTGGGCGACTGGCAGGGAACGGCGGAATCAACCGAGGGAGCATCTTCTCCTGGGGATGCGATACCACAGCCTCCCACTATCGGCTTTCCGTCTCTGGCACTCACTTCCCATGCCCTGTACCTGTTGGCTTTTGAAAGGCCTCCTGCACGACTTCTCAGTTACCCCGGCCAGTCACAGGCGCCGCCCTCACTGCTTTAGACATTTGCGAATGCAGGATTTTACTTGCCTATATTCGAGCAAGTTGTGTCTGACAAAATGAGCTTTAGCAAAGAGGAAACACCATGAGCAATCAATTGCATTTTATGGCTGATCAACCGGTCAGTGACCGCTATCGGCTTGCGTCCCGGGCGCAAAATACACTTGCCCACGACGATCTCGCAACAGAATTGTTGAAAGACTTTAACCGGCAGAACCCGCTAACCGTCCGCTCATCAGAGGATATCCACGCGATCGGGAAAAAGCTGGAGCTTTCCAGAGAAACCATGTGCGTGGTTATTAACCGAAAGGATGATGTGATCGGAATGCTGCACATGAAGGATTTGATCGGGTCCTTACCCATGAGCCTCGCCAGCCAGCGTAGAAGTTCCATTGCTGACCTGGTGGCACAGGATGTTATGCGACCGGTTTGGAGCCTGCCAACGATTGGTTTCAGTAAGCTGCAAAGCCAGACCGTTGATGACTTACTGTCCATTTTCAGAGAGCTGCGTTCGGACTACCTTCTGGTAACAGAAACGGTTGCCGGTGAAGAAGGTAACGTTGTTCGCGGGCTCTTGTCTGCTGACGAACTCAGCCGGCGCCTTGGTGTGCAGGTGAACGCCGAATCTCGCCCTGAGTCATTTTCTGACATCGTTCATGCTGTTCGGAAAACCATGGGGTAAAACGCCCCATGGCGGTGAAAGTCGCGACAGACTTATTTAACCGCTTGTTGCCCCTTCGGGGGCTTTTTTTGTTTTGGCGTTCGTGTGCAGTGGTCGAAATGCTCTTATCCCAAAGTTCAGATTTCTAAGCCCTCCCAAATAAGTATGAAACCGGCTCCCCCGGCGGATACCTCGGTTATCTACGTTCGCCGATTATGGAGTTCAGGCGAAAGATCTCGCTTGCGGCGCCGTTAAATCAGCGCCTCGTTCTGAATGTCCAAACATACCCCGGGGGAATTATGAACAATAATAAAATCAGACGGTCAGGCCTGGTCATTGCGATGGCGGCTGCAATGGGAGCCAGTGCGGCGGCGAATGCGGCGGTAGAGCTGTATAACGAAGACGGCACTTCTTTTTCTGTTGATGGTTATTTCAACGCCTTTTACGTAAATCGTGACGACAACGTAAACAATACCCGCGACTCCCGCGTGAAAATGGGTTTCTTGCCCAACACCATCGGTTTTAATTTCGGCAAAAAAATGGGTGATCTGACCCTGGGCGGTCGTTCCTCATTCTGGACGTCGATCAACGACAGCCTGGATTCAGGAATCGATACTGCTATTGATGTGCGCCAGTTTTACGCCACCGTTGACGGCGATTTTGGTCAGGTGCTAATGGGTAAAGATTTTGGTCTGTACGCCCGCTCTAATATTTTCCTTGATGAAATCCTGATGGGCTTCGGCTCCCCAGGTACTGCGGGAGGTGTGTCATTCGGCAATATTCGCGCCGGCTATCCGTACCCGACACCGTCAGCCCAGATAACCTATCGCGCGCCGGAAATGTCCGGTTTCAATATTGCTG
Organism: Marinobacter sp. M3C; assembly: GCF_023311895.1. GTDB lineage: Bacteria > Pseudomonadota > Gammaproteobacteria > Pseudomonadales > Oleiphilaceae > Marinobacter. Next base: position 1,164,351 of record NZ_CP092284.1, on the reverse strand, counting down.
TTGGTGTTCTGGATCCTGCAGACACGGTGACCGGCACTGCAGCTGATGAGAACGCCGCACCGCGGTTCGAATCTGAGGTGACTTACGCCACCACTTTGAGCAACGTAGCGCTTACTGGCTGGGTGAATGGCCGTTATCAATCTGCGGAAAATGGTAGCAGCACCGTTGACAGTACTGGCGTTGGCTACGGCCTTAAGGCAGCGCTTGCAGGGCTGACTCTGGGGGCGTCTGGCTTTACTTCAAAGGGCGACGATCCGGTGTTGATTGGCAATACTGCGGTGACCGAAGACGACGCCGATGGCTTTTTGGTGCAGGGCGCCTACGCCTTTGGTGCGAACCGGTTGGTGTTGTCTTACGGTGAGACGGATTCCGAAATCCGAAGCTTTGAAACCGAGAGTACTACCTTCGGTTTCTTCCACGATGTGAACAGCAATTTCAAGCTGGTGGCAGAATACAACATGTTTGAAGAGCGGAATCGCACGACCGGTGCCACCACCACCGACGCGGACACCATCGCCCTTGGCGCGGTTGTCACCTTCTAAAAACGCCTCACCAGAAGCGGTGGAGCCATGGCTCTGCCGCCTTGCTTGGGTTGCTGGCTAGAACTAAAGTGCTGGTTTTCTGATGGGTGCATCGACCTTGCCGTTCGACATTGATAAAGGAGTTTTCTAATCAATGACCTACGAACATTTTGGTGCTCCTATAAAAAGCACTGAAGTTGCATTGGCGAACCGGCCGCAGTCCGTAGAATTATTAGGACGTTCTTTTTCTGCGGAATTGTCCCCTATGCAGCCAGTAACGACTCTGCCCGCTGTTCGTGTTGCCAGTACCTGCCTTCGCGAGCCGGCTCTGGCGGCGAACAGTCTTGCCAGCCAGCTCAGCCACTCACACCTGGGATGCGTTCTGTTTTTCTGTTCTGCAGAGTACGACCTAGAGAAGCTTGGGCCGGCTTTGCAGAAGGTGTTTCCGAATATTCTTCTGTCAGGTTGTACCTCGGCAGGTGAAATTACCACTCGTGGTTACGATCGGGGGTGTATCACAGCCATTGGTTTCGATAGCCGTTTCTTCTCGATCGACTGCGCGCTGATTCGCGAAATGGACCGGTTTTCGCTCCTTGATGCTCAAAACGTTATTGATGGCCTGCTAACGAACTGTCGTAACGCGCGTCTGGCACCCATCAAAGGCAATACGTTTGCCATCACCTTATTGGACGGGCTTTCAAGCCGTGAAGAGTTGGTGCTTGCCACGCTTAATGCAGCACTCGGCAGCATTCCGCAATTCGGTGGATCGGCAGGCGATGACGAGCGCCTCTCCAACACTCATGTATTTTACGACGGCCGCTTTCATGCTGGCGCTGCCACGGTGATGTTGGTAAACACGCCTTTAGACTTCCGGGTATTTTCCAGTCATCACATGAAAGAAGGACAGGAAAAGCTGGTGGTCACCCGTGCCTGTTCAGACAGCAGAACGGTGTATGAACTAAACGCCGAGCCTGCCGCAGATGCCTACGCCCGAGCGGTTGGCGTTGCTACCAGCGAGCTAGACCGCACCGTATTCGCGCTGCGGCCGTTGGGCGTCAAAGTTGGCGGTCACTATTTTGTGCGCTCCATTCAATGCGTTAATCCTGATAAAAGCCTGACGTTTTATTGCGCAGTCGAGACCGGGATTGTGATGACGTCTATGGAGCCGCAGTCGCTGCTAGACAGCGTGCGCGAACAGCTTGAAATCTCTGAAAACATTGTTGGGCCGCCATTAATCACCATCGGCTGCGATTGTTTTCTACGCCGTCTTGAAGCCGAAGTAACCGGTAAGGCTGAAGCGGTGTCGGCGTTTTTACGGCAACACAAGGTGGTTGGTTTTAACAGCTACGGCGAGCAGTTTAACGGTATGCACATTAACCAGACATTTACGGGGGTGGTGATTGGCCAGCCTGATGCCGGTTCCTTGTAACGATCAGGCGCACCCGAACACGGCGCTGATTCGACGTATTGATCTGCTGGAAGCTGAAAATGAGCGCCTGCGCAAAATTCGCGATGCGCTGATTGTTAGGGTGGAATCTGGAACGGCCCAAAAACCTGAACCTTACGCTGCGTTTGAGCACTCGGTGGTGCTGGCGGAACAAGTGCGTGAACGCACAGAAGCGTTGAATGACGCGATGGACGAGCTCCGTAACAGCAATAAGGCGCTGAACCGCGCTCGCGAGGAAGCGGAAACAACCCGTCAACGTCTTAGCGACGCCATTGAGAGCATCGCGGATGGTTTTGTGTTGTTTGACCATCACCATCTGCTGGTTCAGAGCAACAGTCGCTTCCGCAGTTACTGGCGCCATGCCGGCGTTGCCATGCCCACTGCGGGCACCAGTATCGAAACTGTTCGGGAGCTGGCATTCGCGTCGGGTTTGATTGTGGAGGAACACCGCGAGCCTGATTCAGAGGGCGTTGTGTTTTTGCTGTCCAATGACCGATGGGTGCAAATGACCGAAAGACCCACCCGAGAGGGCGGTCGGGTAGTTCTGTATTCCGATATCACCGATGTGAAAAACAGCGAAATGGCGCGACGAATTAAAGCGCTTGAAGAGAGCGAACGCTGGATTCGCGTGGTGACCGACCATGTGCCGGCGTTGATTGCCTATGTGGGCGCTGACTTGACCATTCAGTTCTGTAACCAGGTTTACGAAGCTTGGTATGGACGCAACGGCGAGTCGCCTCTGGGCAAGCGCCTTGACCACGTGCATTCCGACGAGTTCTATCAGCGTCTGCTACCGCAGATGTTAGAGGTGCTGGCGGGTCATAATGTTAACTTCGAATTTGAAGAAACCGGTGAGGAAGGCCAAGTCCGGCATATGCTGCGTTCTTACGTGCCGAACTTTGACGAACAAGGCGATGTTGTCGGCTTTTTTGTGCTCATTCGCGATATTACCGAACGTCGTAAAACGGCACTTGCCCTAGAGCAGGCCTATGATGATCTTGAGTGCCGCATCAAGGAGCGCACGTCGGCTCTGACCGAGGCGAAGCAGGAAGCGGAACAGGCTAACCTGTCAAAAACCAAATTTTTGGCCGCTGTCAGCCATGATTTACTGCAACCCCTGAATGCCGCCAGGCTGTTCACCAGTGCCTTATTAGAGCAATCGTTTGGCCCGAGAGCCGAGGGCCTGGTGCGCTCGGTCAGCACCTCTTTGGATGACGTGGAAAGTCTGCTGGGTACTTTGGTGGATATTTCCAAGCTGGATGCCGGCGTGATCAAGCCAGACGTAACCGCGTTTGATCTGCGTGATTTGTTGAATAATATCGCCCGTGAATGCCAGCAAATGGCCATTGCTGTAGATCTTATTCTAGATTTTGTGCCGTCTTCGGCCGTTGTGGAGTCCGACTCCCAGCTATTGGCCCGCATTCTGCGAAATTTTCTGACCAACGCTATTCGCTACACCAGCAGTGGCCGAATTTTGCTTGGCTGCAGGCGGCAAGCGGGGCACGTGCTGGTGCAAGTTTGGGACACTGGGCCAGGCATTCCGCACGATAAACTCGGCGAAATTTTCCAGGAATTCAAACGAATTCGCCCGGAGGGATCACGCCCCGACAAAGGGTTGGGCCTGGGCCTGGCCATTGTGGATAAAATTGCGCGGATGTTAGACCACGACATTACGGTGTCGTCGGTGGAAGGCAAAGGTTCGGTGTTCAGTGTGCGCGTACCTTTGGGGCAATTGCAGCCGAGGTGTACAACCACTGAAGTGCAGCACGTGGCAGCCCGACATGGCATGGAAGGCGCTAGGATTTGGGTCATCGATAACGATCGCGCTATCTGCGACGGCATGAAAACTCTGTTGGAAGGCTGGGATTGCCGGGTAACCTGCGCCATTTCACTGGCAGATCTGGAGCGCCAGCTTGATCCGGTGACCAGCCCGGTGGACCTGATACTGGCGGACTATCACCTTGATAACGACGAAACCGGAGTGGATGTGGTGGCGAGCGTTAATAGTCGACGACATGACCCGGCTCCGGTGGTGATGATTACTGCCAACTACACGAACGAACTGAAGCAGCAAATCCGTGACTTGGGTTACGTGCTGATGAACAAGCCGGTCAAGCCATTGAAACTTAGAAATACGCTAAACCATCTGATTGGCGGGCCAGAGTGAATGCAGCGCTGAAATCACCACGCAAACGGGGCGGTGCGCGCTCTGTAAGGCGGGTGGTTAGCGCTTCAAATATTGACTGAAGTCCACATCGCTGGCGGACAAAATAGCCTGCACCCGGTTGTGTACGCTGAGTTTGCGCAATATTGCAGAAACATGAGCCTTAACGGTGGTTTCGGCAATGTTCAGGTTGTAGGCAATCTGTTTGTTGGATTCGCCTTTGGACATTCGTTCCAGTACCAGTAACTGGCGCCGGGTCAGAGAGTTGAGCAGCTCTGGGGAAACCGGATTGTCATCATTACGTCGGCGCCGGCCCGAGCTTTCTTTGCCGGTGCGGATGATGTCAGAGGGCAGATACACGTTGCCGTTGAGTATTTGTTGAATGGCTTCTGTCATCTTAACCCGGGGCGAAGATTTGGTGATAAAGCCCACGGCGCCGTAGGTGATGGCTTGCAGCACCACCTGTTTTTCTTCCTCGGCTGACACAATCACCACCGGAATGGTGGGCGCTTCGTTGCGCAGTGTAATCAACCCGTTCAGACCGTGCATGCCGGGCATATTCAGATCCAGCAGAATCAGGTCGAGATCGTCGTTTTCTTTGGCGATTATCAGCGCACTGTCCAGGTCGTCGGTTTCGAGGATCTCGCTGCCTTCGAAACCTGACGCGATAACACTGCTGATTGCTTCCCGGAATAGTGGGTGGTCATCGGCAATCAGGATTTTGTAGGCTGGCTCCATGAACGTTTCTACCTGTTTTTTTTCGTCAGTGAGAACTGCTGCAGGTTCATCATAGCGGGTTTCAGGCGAATGTGTGGCATGCGGCTTGGCAAGCATAGCGATTCCTGGGCGGCGAGTTTCCTGCGGCCAATGTGGCCTGCGGACCTCTGGTTGTTATTGTAATAAGCCTATTACACGTTATGTCGTTGTTGAGTTGAATGCGACCATCGCACCAAAAAACAGACACCAAAGTACAATATTTGCGAGTCGCTCTGGTTCGTATTGTGTGGAGATGAATAAACCACAACGAAATTTGCGTTTTTCGGTACTTACTGGCATCGCTATGCTGGTCACGATTCAGTGTTTTGGATCGATTGCCCAGGCGGAATCCATAAAATCAGATCCAGAACTGCCTGAACTGTCGGTGAGTGTGTTGCAGTTTGGTACGGCGCACTGGGAGCTGGACCACATCGTTCATCAGCAGCTGGACCGCAAGCATGGCTATCGCCTGGCTTTGAAGGTGGTTGCTAACCTTTCGGCATCGCATCTTGCCGTTGTCAGTGGTTCAGCGAACGCTGCTGTTGCCGATCTGCTGTGGGCACAGTCACGGTATCAGGCCGGAAGCCCCTATCTGTACCTACCTTTTTCATCCCAGATTGGCGACATTGTGGTGTCGGAAAGTTCTGGCGTTCGCAACCTGGCCGACCTTCAAGGCCTGCGTATTGGCGTAGCGGGAGGTCCAGACAGCAAGGGCTGGGTGCTTCTGCAGAAGGTGGCTTCCCAACAGGGTATCGACCTTGCAGGTTCGACCGAGGTCCAGTTTGCTGCACCACCGTTGCTGAGCCAAGGGCTCAAAAGGGGGCAAATGGATGCCATAGTTACCTACTGGCATTTTGCTGCTCGATTGAAGGGAGAGCACGGGGAAGAGGGAGGCTGGCGTTCGGCTTTTGGTATGACCGATTTGCTGGTTGCCATGAACCTGGACCCCAGTTTGCCCGTTCTGGGGTATGTGTTTCCGGAAAAATGGGCAAACCAACACAAAGAGCTGATTGATCGTTTTGCCGGTTCGGTTGCTGAAGCAAAAGCGGAGCTCGCAGCCCGGCCGTTGGCCTGGGAGCGGTTACGGCCACTTCTACAGAATCCGGAAGCTGGCGTGTTCCATGCTCTGCGAGACGGTTTCATTGCCGGAAATCCGGAACCTCTAACGGACGATCGCATTGCTGACTTAAGAGAGTTGTTGGTTCTAACGGGTGCCGATGCGGGATCGTTTATGCCCGCGCGCCTGTTTTATCGGCCGCAGCCATGACCAACGGTGGAGGCGCTTCGAAACCGGGGCGGCCGCCGATATGGACCTACTGGATTGTATTGCCATCGGTGCTTGTGCTGTGGGCGCTGGTATCGGGGCTGATCCAGTCGCCGCTGTTACCGTCGCCATCGGATGTGCTGGACAGCCTGATGCGGGAAGCCAATTCCGGTGATCTTTGGTACCACCTGTCCGCCACCTTGCGCAGGGTGGTGTTGGCGTTTTTTCTAGCGATGTCGCTGGGTATTCTGATCGGCCTGGCAATGGGCCGTTCAATCTTCATTAATGCTCTTTTCGATCCGCTACTGGTTTTGCTGCTGAACCTGCCTGCATTGGTTACCATCATTCTGATGTACGTCTGGTTTGGTCTCGTTGAGTCGGCAGCGATCATGGCCGTGGTCATCAATAAAGTTCCCAACGTTGCCGTAACAGTGCGCGAAGGCGCCCGCAGCCTGGACTTCCGGCTGGAGGATATGGCAACGGTTTATCGTTTCAGCCGTTGGCAGCGGTTCCGCGACGTTTGGGTGCCGCAATTGTTTCCCTACCTGATGGCTGCCACCAGGGGTGGCCTGGCCTTAATCTGGAAAATCGTGTTAGTGGTAGAGTTGTTGGGCCGTTCCAGCGGGGTGGGTTTTCAGCTCCAGATGGCTTTCCAGATTTTCGACGTGGCCGCTATTCTCGCCTATAGCCTGGCATTTATTGCTGTGGTCCAACTGATAGAGCTGGCCATTCTGCAACCGCTGGAGCGCCGGTGCAGCCGCTGGCGCCAGCCTGAGCAAGCCCATGCTTGAGCTGTGCATTGCTGGTCGCGATTTTGCTCAGCCGGTGTTGGGCGAAATCGCCACTGTGGTGAAGTCTGGCGATCGTATTTGCCTACTTGGCCCCTCCGGCATCGGCAAAACCACCTTGCTGAACGCCATTGCCGGGCTGGATTCGAGTGTGCCGGGAAGCGCCATTATTGGCCGCCGGGAAGTTCGAATTGGGTACTTGTTCCAGGAGCATCGTCTGTTGCCCTGGCGCAGCCTGAGGGCCAACTTGGAGCTTGTGGGGGTCTCGGCGCCAGAGGCTGACGACTACCTTGCCCGGGTAGGTTTGGCCGGTTACGGCCACTACTTGCCTGATCAGTTGTCACTGGGTATGGCCCGTCGCGCCGCATTGGCTCGGTGCCTGGCGGTCAAGCCCGAATTGCTGCTGCTAGACGAACCTTTTGCGTCTCTTGACCCGGTTATGGCGGGTGATCTTAAACAGCTGGTTGCGGGAATTCTGGATGTCAATCCCGCCATGGCGATGATTTGCGTGACCCACGATGGTGGGGATGCCGCAACGCTGGCCAATCGACTGTGGTATCTCGATGGCGCGCCGGCGCGGCTGCAGTGGGATGGTGCGATTGAACAGCCCGGTCAGATCCAGCGTCTGTTAGGAAAACTAAGAGAGTCTGAACGAGCGGGCTAGACAAAAGCCTGGGTATTAAGCGTTGAATACAGCCCAACATTCAGACTGGTTTAGTGCCCAGTATTTTTGTTCTCTGTGGCCGGAAGCCCGCCGTGGCCAAAATAACCAGCACCACGGTAACCCCTGTACTCACTCCCCAGGCTAACGGACTCCACTGCAAGTAAAGCGAGAAACGAATGGCTTCCACCGCATGGGTAAACGGGTTGAACTGGCATACCCAATATAGCCAGGGGCTGGCTTCGTTCATGCGCCACAGCGGATACAGTGCCGAAGACATAAAAAACATCGGGAAAATGACAAAGTTCATTACCCCGGCAAAGTTCTCCAGTTGCTTGATCCAGGTAGCAATCAGCAGTCCCAGCGCGCCTAGCATTAAACTCGCCAGAATCAGTGCCGGCAGCACGGCAAGGTAACCCCACGTTGGCGGTTCCACATCTACCAACAAGGCGACAAATAAGAAGATATACACCTGAATCACCGACACCACGCCCATGGCCAGCAGTTTTGTAACCAGCAGGAAGGGCCGCGGCAGGGGGCTCATCAATAGCACCCGCATGCTGCCCAGTTCGCGGTCGTACACCATCGACAGCGCGCCCTGCATGCTGTTGAACAGAATGATCATGCCGCACAGCCCCGGTGCAATGTAGGTTTCGTAGGTGATGTAGGTTTGATAGGGCGGAATAATGGAGATACCAAGGACGGCTCGAAAACCGGCGGCAAATACCACCAGCCAGAGCAGTGGGCGAACTAACGCGCTGGCAAATCGGGTGCGTTGTTGCCAGAAGCGCAGCCATTCACGGGTTTGAATGCCGGCAAAGCAATGCCAGTAGGCTGCGGGTTTCATGAGCCAACTCCGGTGAGCAATTCAAAGGTTTCAGCCAGGGTAGTGGTGCCTGCCCGGCTGCACAATTCTTGCCCGGGGCCATCTGCCAACAGCCTGCCCTGGTGCAAAATCATGACTCGGTCTTGTGCCGCAATCTCTTCGATCAAGTGAGTGGCCCAAAGCACCGTCAGATTATCGTCTGCGCACAGTTGTCGCACGTGGTCGTTCAACGCCTTGCGGCTAGCGATGTCCAGCCCCGCGGTGGGTTCATCTAAAAGCAGCAGTGTCGGTTGATGCAGCAAAGCGCGGGCAATTTCTACCCGGCGCCTGTGGCCGCCATTCAAGGCCCTTACGGGATCGTTGGCCCTGTCCAGCAAACCGAAGCGCTCCAGTTCCTGGTCGCCTCGCAGCCGCGCCTGTTTGCGCGAAAGCCCATGCAGCGCACTGTGATACATCAAGTTCTGGCGCACCGTTAAATCAAGATCCAACGCATTTTGCTGAAACACCACGCCAATTTGGCGCATCACCTCGGCGGGGTGTTTTTTCAGTGATTGCGCGGCGAACAGGATGTCACCCTGCTGCAACGCCAACAGCCGGGTCAACAAGCCGAAAAGGGTCGACTTGCCAGCCCCGTTGGGACCCAGCAGGGCGTGGAAACGCCCACTGTCGAGGGCAAAGCTGATGTCGGTCAGTACCGGTTTTCTGCCGTAGCAAAAACCGATATTCCGTGCTGCCAGTGTCATGAGTTTGGGTCGATAACCACACCCCAAGGGTAGCGGCCTACTTTGATGGATTTGATAACTTTCATATCGTCCAGGTCAATAACCGACACATCGCCAGACACACCGTTGGTGGTATAAAGCTGGGTTTCGTCTTTGTTCAGATCCAGCTGCCACACCCGGCTGCCCACCAGCAGGTAGTCAAGAACTTCATAGGTTTTGGCATTCACCACGGCGACATGATTAGCGGGTCCAAGTGCGACAAAAGCATATCTGCCGTCAGACGTCAGCTCAATGCCCACTGGCTGCACACGGTCCTGATTCACGCCGGGCACCTTGAAAGACATTTCGTGAATCTGCTCAAGCTTGTCCACGTCAATAATGTGCACGGTGCCGCCGATTTCAGCCGAGGCCCAGGCGATCTTGCTGTCCTGGCTGAATTCCACGTGGCGCGGCCGTTGACCAATCACTATGTTCTTGTCAATTTCAAACGTCTCGGTATTGATCCAGTGCAGCATGCTGGTGGTTTCTGACGTGTTCACCGCCCATTTTCCGTCCGGGCTCACGGCCATGCCTTCGGGTTCAATGCCAACATCAATCTGGGCAAGCACGATTTTAGTGGTCACATCCACCACGGTCACGATGTCGTCGTCTTCGTTGGCGATGTACAAATGCTTGTTATTAGGGTGCAGCGCGAACTGCTCCGGATCTTCACCCGAGGGCAGGGTGTCGATTATCTTGCGGGTGGCCAAGTCCAGCACCTGAACGGTATCGTCGTCGCTGGCGCAGATGTACAGTTTGGTGAAGTCCTTGGACAACAAAATGCCCCGTGGCCTTGCGCCAACATCAATTGTTTCAATAACCTCCATGGTTTCTGTGTCAATAACAGACAGAGTGTTGTCCTTTTCATTGGACACGTAAGCCAGGCTGGCCATCGCAGGTGCAGACAGCCCGAGCAGGGCGGCCAAAGCCGTTTTTTTGAGCAGCGATTTCATGGGTTAACTCCTTATTGTTCTGAATGGCGCGCGCTCAGGCGGTCAACCGTTGATACGACACGTGCTTTCCGGCTCATCAAAGCCGAGGGTATCCATTTCGGTTAGGGGGTGAATAAAACCTTCAAACGGTGCAGTTGCCACCAGTCCCCGCGGGTGCACCAGCGGAATTGGTTGGCGCAGCTGGCCATTCCACTGGCGATAGGTTAATTTTCGGCCTTTAAAAGCCGCCAACTGAAAGCGGTCACTGAAAATAAGCTGGCGAACGCTGCTGGCATCTGCGCTGCCAGCCTGTGTAACAGCGGTGCCTACAGAGCGCACAGCGGCCCAAGCGGCATAGTCTGCACTGTTCATATCGCGCCCCGCCAATTCTTGAAAGCGGCTTTGCAATTGCGCCGCCCCCCAGCTTTCAACCACCCGGTGCCAGGCTACGGGCGACATTCCTTGGGTACCCACCACCGGCCTTGGCAGCCAGGTGTTAAAGGGCACGTATTCACCAAAATCACCGCGCACATCGGCCACCACCACCGCATCGTAATCTTTAGCCTGGGTGAATAACGGTAACTCTTTGGAGGCTGTACGGCGTAAATCGGTGTCGAAAGTCCAGGGTTTATCTTCAACAATGTCGATGCCAAAGCGCTTGGCCGAGCGGCGAAAGGCGTTGGCCCAGGCCACATCGGCTTCGGTGGGGCCGGTGATCAGGAACACCTCGTTCCAGCGCCGCATTTGCAACCATTGGCCAAGGGCATCTGTCAGCATGGCGTAGCTGGGAATGGTGTGCAGCAGGTTGTTGTGGCACTCGCGGGTGCGCAGTGCATCATCTGCAGCGCCTGCGTTGAACACCAATGTATCGGCCGCGGCTTTGTCCATAATGGCGGCGAGTGTGCTGGCGGGCGCGTTGATCACAAACAACTGCACACCCTGTTGCTGCAGATTTTCAAACGCAGCAATAGCGGCCTGTTCCGAATCGGCCACCTGAGTGGCCAGTTCATAGCGGTGGCCCATGAATTTTCCGGTGGTGCTGTTGTCAGCCATGGCCAGTTCGGCGCCCCGCAGGCCTGCGTCTTCAGGCTCGGGAAGCACGTTTGACAGCACTGGGCCTGAGTCAGGCGTCCACTGTACGTAGCCGACTTTCACATTCACTGTGTCCGCCGCAAAGGAGAGCATTGCGGTCAGAGTGGTAAACAAAAACGTGACGATCAGGAATGCAAATCGAAACATGAGGCTCTCCGGATTTTTATTGTGTGGTCAGCTTAGTGAAGGTCAAAAGTCCCGGGAATATTCAGAAAGTAGGAAACTGCCAGTACTAAAGGACTATTCCGCTCCCAATCAGCCTGTTTAACATGGCGAGGAGGCTTACGTTGGGCCTCTCGCGCTTTGGCCTTAGCTCCAACTGTACTACTACCAAGGAACTAAGCCGAAACCTCCAAAGTGCCATTCGGATTTGCTGGCGAGTTTCTTACACTGTTTGGAGATACTGGCGTCTCACAAATCCAACCGCCAGAGCACAAAGAATCAATAGAGGTAACAACCATGGCAATCTCCTTCTCACTCAAAGCACTCGCAACGGCAGCCTTACTGAGCACCGCGGGTTTGGTGATAGCGCACGGCAATGTCACCCCACAACCGGTAGATACCGGCGACCTTCCAGTATTGGGCGCCGATCTTCTGCTTGAAAACCCGTTCCGTGAGGGTGGTTCCCACGGCGATGCGAACGCCCTGGCTGTGCAGATTGGTGAAAGCGCCTACGCCGGCAACTGTGCTGCTTGCCACGGAATTCGGGCAATGTCCGGGGGTTTAACTCCAGATTTGCGCGAACTCGAGGAATGGGACGACGAGTACTATATGGGCCGGGTACAGAATGGTACCGATCGGGGCATGCCGTCGTGGAAAAAAACGCTGGATCAGAATGCGATTTGGGCCATCAGAACCTACGTTGAATCCTTGCCAAAGCCTGAGTGAATGGTGCTGGCCAAAAACATTTTCGGTTCGTTACCGGGCTGGCATTATGCCGGCCTTTCGCTGTTGGAGAGAAAGCAATGAAAGCGCTGTTACGATGTTTGGTAATGATGCTGTTTTTTCAAACGGGTATGGCTCAGGAAGTGGATGACGGCGACATGCTGCTGAACCGGCCTGCTGAGCGTACTTACGACATCATTATTGAGTCCGGTTATCTGAAGGTGGGGGTATACCAGAATTTTCCACCCTATTCTTACCTAGCGAACGGCGAGCCCCAGGGCATTGATGTGGAGCTGGGCAAGCGCATTGCTGCCGCTATGGGCGTGGAGTTCAAAGTGCACTGGATTGTGCCGGATGAAAACCTGGGGGACGACCTGCGCAACAACGTCTGGAAAGGGCACTATCTGGCCAAGCGGCGCCTGGCGGATGTGATGATGCGGGTGCCTTACGACAAACAATACGCCTATATGCAGGATTCTACTGGCGAGTATATAAACGAGCAGGTAGTGCTGTTTGGTCCTTACCAGCAAGAAACCTGGCAAATTGCATACAACCCGCAAAAGATGGACTCCGTCGAAACCATTGCGATGTTTCAGTACCACCCGATTGGCGTGGAAATCGACACCTTGCCGGACTTTTATCTGACCTCTGGCCTGAACGGTCGTCTTCGCGGTCAGGTTCGCCATTACACCAATGTTCACGAGGCGTTCAGTGCCATACGCGATGGCGAGGTCAGCGCCGTCATGGGCATGCGTGCTGAAATCGATCATGAGTTGTCGAAAGCTGAAAACAGCGGGTTCAGGCAGGCTGGTAATGCTTTTCCGGGTATTGGCAAGCAAGTTTGGGATGTGGGAATGGCCATCAAGAGCACACATCGACAACTGGGTTATGCCCTTGAAGAGATTGTGGGCAACATCGTTAAATCGGGGGAGTTGGAAGGGATGTTTGCTGACGTTAACCTGCGCTACAGCGTGCCCCAATATTATCGGGCGTTCCTGAGCGAAGAGGCGATTGCGCAGGCCGAAGGTAAACCCTGACGCCCGTTGCAGATGATCTACCATCGCAATTTTTGTTTAAACCCACGCCTTCGACGTGGGTTTTTTGTAAGGGTAGTACGACCAAGTGATGAGAAAACCACGCCCGGGGAATCATTGTTGATTGCACCGGTAAAGCGAAGAATCTGTACAGAGGCGGGAAAACTTCCCGGTTCACCGAAAACCGACAACAAGAGACTCGGAGAGCGCAACCATGAGATCGAATAGATTCGGCATTCGCATTGCCGTCAGCGCCTTGGCTTTGGCCGTTTCCTACGGCGCCCAGGCGGTAACCGACGAAGACATTCTGAACGATGCCAACACCCCAGAAGACATTGTCAGCTATGGCATGGGCACTCAAGGGCAACGATTCAGCACCATTGAAGATTTGAACACTGAAAACATCCGCTATTTACAGCCCGCGTGGGCATTTTCTTTTGGCAGTGAAAAGATGCGCGGCCAAGAATCTCAGCCGATGATAAAAGATGGTGTGATGTACGTGACTGCTTCCTATTCACGGGTTTACGCTATTGACGCGAGAACCGGCGAGGAAATATGGCAATACGACGCTCGCCTGCCAGATGGCATCATGCCCTGCTGCGACGTGGTCAACCGCGGTGTTGCCCTTTACGGTGATAAAGTCTACTTCGGCACTCTGGACGCCAAACTGGTTGCCTTGAACAAAGACACCGGCAAGCCGGTTTGGATCAAGACAGTCGCGAATTATCAGGCCGGCTATGCCATCACCGCTGCCCCGATTGTGGTGAAAGGAAAACTGATTACTGGCGTGGCTGGCGGTGAGTTTGGCGTAGTGGGTAAAGTGGAAGCTTACGATCCCGAAACAGGTGATCTGGTTTGGACCAGACCCACGGTAGAAGGCCATATGGGCTACGTGTATAAAGATGGTAAGGCCATTGAAAACGGTATTTCTGGCGGTGAAGCAGGTAAAACCTGGCCTGGAGACATGTGGAAGAACGGTGGCGCGGCCCCGTGGCTGGGCGGCACTTACGACCCAGACACCGATTCGTTATTTTTTGGTACTGGCAACCCGGCACCTTGGAACTCGCACTTGCGCCCGGGGGATAACCTGTTCTCCTCTTCGCGCCTGGCCATTGATCCAGACGACGGCAGTATCAAGTGGCACTTTCAGACCACGCCCCACGACGGCTGGGATTATGACGGCGTTAACGAGCTGATTTCGTTCAATTACGAAGAAAATGGTAAAACCGTGATGGCCGCGGCCACCGCCGACCGCAACGGCTTTTTCTATGTTTTGAACCGGGAAAACGGCGACTTCATTCGCGGCTTCCCGTTTGTGGACAAAATCACTTGGGCGACCGGGCTTGATCCAAAAACCGGCCGGCCGATTTATGCCGAAAAGGGGCGCCCGGGTGATCCGTCGTCAATGGACGGCACGAAAGGCGAAACGGTTCTGGCGCAGCCGGCCTTCCTGGGCGGTAAGAACTGGATGCCGATGGCGTTCAGCCAGGACACCGGCCTGTTCTACGTACCCTCAAACGAGTGGTCAATGGACATTTGGAACGAGCCCGTATCCTACAAGAAAGGCGGAGCGTATCTGGGCGCAGGTTTCACCATCAAACCAACAAATGACGATTATATTGGCGTACTGCGCGCCATGGATCCCAAAACCGGAGAGGAAGTGTGGCGTTATGAAAACCCGGCACCTTTGTGGGGCGGGGTAATGACCACCGCCGGCAATCTGGTGTTCACCGGTACGCCAGAGGGCTATTTAAAAGCGTTTGACGCCAAAACGGGCGAAGAACTTTACAAATTCAACACCGGCTCAGGCGTGGTCGGCACCCCGGTGACCTGGATGATGGATGGCGAGCAATTCGTGTCTGTATCGTCAGGTTGGGGCGGAGCGGTTCCGCTTTGGGGCGGCGAAGTGGCCAAGGTGGTCAAAGACTTCAACCAAGGCGGTATGGTCTGGACCTTTAAACTGCCGAAGGATCGTGTTGCCAGCAACTGATTCCTGAGTGCGATGAAAGCAGGCGCCAGGAGGTTGGATTTTATGATCAGCCGTCTGGCGCCGATTAGTACTAAGGGATGAGTGTTTCACCCCTATCGCATCATTCAACGATAAAGGTTTAGTATCTACATTGAGTGGGTAAATACGAAAGCCCACGTTGGTGAGCAACAAACACAAAAAGAGGTCGAAACCATGATCTACGCACAACCAGGAAAGGAAGGCTCGGTCGTTTCTTTCAAAGCGCGTTATGGAAACTACATTGGCGGCGAGTGGGTTGCCCCGGTAAAAGGGCAGTATTTTGACAACATCACGCCGATTACCGGTAATGTGATTTGTGAGATTCCCCGTTCCACCGCCGAAGATATCGAGTTGGCACTGGACGCTGCACACAAAGCGGCGCCGGCTTGGGGCCGAACGTCGGTACAGGAGCGTTCCCGCATTCTGTTGAAAATAGCGGACCGCATAGAAGAAAACCTGGAACTGCTGGCGGTTGCAGAAACTTGGGACAACGGCAAAGCCATTCGTGAAACTCTGAACGCTGACATTCCACTGGCGGCTGACCACTTCCGCTATTTTGCCGGTTGTATTCGCGCTCAGGAAGGCCATATGGGTGAAATCGACCATAACACCGTGGCCTATCATTTCCACGAGCCGCTGGGTGTCGTTGGGCAAATTATTCCTTGGAACTTCCCGATTCTGATGGCGGCCTGGAAGCTTGGCCCATGCCTTGCGGCCGGCAACTGCACCGTCCTGAAGCCGGCCGAGCAAACGCCCGCGAGCATACTGGTACTGATGGAGCTGATTGGTGACCTGCTGCCGCCGGGCGTGCTTAACGTGGTCAACGGTTACGGTATTGAAGCCGGCCAGGCACTGGCGACCAGCAAGCGCATTGCTAAAATCGCCTTTACCGGCTCTACACCGGTAGGCACGCACGTTTTGAAATGCGCCGCTGAAAACCTTATTCCGTCCACGGTGGAACTGGGTGGCAAATCGCCAAACATTTATTTCGCAGATGTGATGAAAGCCGAGCCTGAATTCATCGACAAGTGCATTGAAGGCCTGGTTTTGGCGTTCTTCAACCAGGGTGAAGTGTGTACCTGTCCGTCCCGCGCCCTGGTGCAGGAAGACATGTACGACGAGTTCATGGAACAAGTGGTTGCACGCACCAAGGCAATCAAGCGGGGTAACCCGCTGGATACCGACGTTCAGGTGGGCGCCCAGGCCAGCAAAGAACAATTCGACAAGATTCTGTCATACCTTGAGATTGGCAAGCAAGAAGGCGCTGAAGTGCTCACCGGCGGCGGCCGCGAGCATCTGGAAGGCGAGTTTGCTAATGGCTTCTACATCCAGCCCACGTTGTTTAAGGGCGACAACAAGATGCGGGTGTTCCAGGAAGAGATCTTCGGCCCGGTTGTGGGGGTAACGACCTTCAAAACCGAGGAAGAAGCGCTGGCCATCGCCAACGATACCGAGTTTGGCTTGGGCGCAGGTGTCTGGTCCCGTGATACCAACGTGGCTTACCGCATGGGTCGCAACATTCAGGCCGGTCGGGTCTGGCTGAACTGCTTCCACGCGTATCCCGCCCACGCCGCCTTCGGTGGTTATAAGAAATCCGGTATTGGTCGTGAAACCCATAAGTTGGCGCTTGATCACTACCAGCAAACCAAGTGCATGCTGACCAGCTACGACATCAACCCACTGGGCTTTTTCTAGGCCCGGGCTGGCACATTGGTCGTGTGTTATTTTTACCCCGGCGCCAGCCGGGTGTTCTTTCTTTTAAGTCCTTTTGAGGGGCAGTCATGTGTCGCTCTTCTTTGGCCCCCCGTGGGCCTTTTTTGTTTTGCCGCGCTAAAACGTGCGTGCTCAGCGAACGGCCTCAGTTGCAACACAAGGTGCACTAAAAACAGTGCGAAAGTACCATATTGGTCATTTGCTGCTACCTTTACGATGGGTTTTGGGGAAGCGGTGAAAGCGCCGGTATTCCCTTGATGCGCAAACAATCATGATAAAAGAGGTAAGCATTATGTGGACAAAACCAGCTTATGAAGATCTGCGTATTGGTTTCGAAGTCACTATGTACTTCGCCAACCGCTGAAGTCTGAAGTAGCCAGCGCCCCGGCGTTGGCTATTTTTCTTCCGGAGCTTCTGCTTATGTTTATTCAGGTTCTTGGCTCAGCGGCAGGCGGCGGTTTCCCCCAGTGGAACTGCAATTGTGCCAATTGCGATGGCCTGCGCAAGGGCACCGTTAACGCTCACGCACGCACCCAGTCATCCATCGCGGTCAGTGAAGACGGCGAACGCTGGATACTCTTTAATGCCTCCCCCGATATTCGTGCCCAGCTGGCGTCGTTTCCTGCTATGCAGCCGGCGCGCGCGCTGCGCGACACCGGTATTGCAGCCGTGTTGTTGATCGACAGTCAGGTGGATCACACAACCGGCCTGCTTACACTTCGCGAAGGCCTACCGTTAGATATTTGGTGTACCGCACAGGTGCACGAAGACCTTAGCTCGGGTTTTCCGCTGTTCCCGATGCTGGAACACTGGAACGGAGGATTACAATGGCAAGAAATTGCCCTTGGCGACGGCGTCGCCGAAGCGTTTGTTATTCCTTGCGCGCCGAATCTGAAACTGACCGCTATTCCGTTGCTGAGCAACGCGCCACCCTATTCGCCCCGCCGCGACCAGCCACACCCCGGTGACAATATTGGCGTGTTTATCGAAGACACGCGCACGGGTTCAACTGTGCTCTACGCACCGGGGCTGGGTAAACCTGACGAGCACATACTGCAGTGGATGCGCCAGGCAGATGTTCTGATGGTAGACGGCACCGTGTGGCACGATGACGAAATGATTCGCCAGAAAGTCGGCACAAAAACCGGTCAGGACATGGGTCATCTGGCCCAGAGTGGTCCTGGTGGCATGATTGAGGTGTTAGATACTATGTCGTCCAGCCGCAAAATCTTAATACATATCAACAACACCAACCCGATTCTGAACGAGGACTCCGCGGAGCGAACGCAATTGGCGCAACACGGAATCGAAGTAGCCTGGGACGGAATGCACATTGATCTGTCGGGGGCGCCATGAACGCCATTGTGAACACCACCCTGAGTCGCGCGAATTTTGAACAGGCGTTACGCAATAAGGGCCGGCTCTATCATATTCATCACCCGTATCATCAGGCCATGTACGGCGGCCAGTGCAGCCCCGAGCAAATCCGCGGCTGGGTGGCCAACCGCTATTATTACCAAGTGATGATCCCGCGCAAAGACGCGGCCATTATGGCCAACTGCCCTGACGCCAGCGTGCGCAAACAATGGTTGCAGCGCATTCTTGACCACGATGGTCACGACAGCGATGTGGGTGGTATTGAAGCCTGGCTGTGCCTGGCAGAAGCCGTGGGGCTGACTCGGGAAGAAGTGACCGACCAGCGTCACGTTTTACCCGGCGTGCGTTTTGCGGTGGACGCCTACCTGAATTTTGCTCGTCGCGCGACCTGGCAAGAAGCGGCGTGCTCCTCACTGACCGAGCTGTTTGCGCCGGAAATTCACCAGTCTCGTCTGGACAGCTGGCCCCAGCATTATCCTTGGATTGACGAGGCGGGTTATAGCTACTTCCGCAAGCGCCTGTCAGAAGCCCGCCGCGATGTTGAACATGGTCTTGCCATTACGCTGGAATATTTCACCAGCGCCGCCGGGCAAGCTCGCGCCTTGGAGATTCTGCAGTTCAAACTGGACATTCTGTGGAGCCTGCTAGACGCTCTAACCATGGCTTACAGTCACAAAACGCCGCCGTTCCATACGGTTACCGACCAGCAAGTTTGGCACAGGGGGCTGTGATGGCAGACTCGGCAGCAGTTGGCGAAACAGCTGGAAACATACCGCGTTTCCGCCGTGGCTTCCGGTTTCAGTGGGAGCCGGTACAGAACGGCTATGTGTTGCTCTACCCCGAGGGCATGGTGAAGCTTAACGAAAGCGCCGGCGCTATTCTGCGCGAGGTGGACGGCCAGCGCTGCGTGCAGGACATTGTTAGTGCGCTGGAACAGGCCTTTCCCGAGGCAGGGCCGCTGGCGGGCGATGTTAACGAGTTTCTGCAACACGCTTGCGAACAACATTGGATTGAACTTTTATGAATATGCCTTCATCCACGCTGACCGGCCAGAAAGCGGGCACCATCGGACCACCCTTATGGCTGCTGGCCGAGCTAACCTACCGCTGCCCGTTGCAGTGCCCGTACTGTTCAAACCCGTTGGATTTTGTCCAGACCGAGCGTGAGCTCAGCACGGAAGACTGGGTGAAAGTGCTACGCCAGGGACGGGAAATGGGCGCGGCCCAGCTGGGATTTTCCGGCGGTGAGCCGCTGGTGCGTCAAGATCTTCAAGAGCTGATTGCGGAAGCGCGGCACCTGGGTTATTACAGCAATCTGATCACGTCTGGCCTGGGCCTGACTGAAGCCAAAGTAAAGTCTTTCGCCAGCGCAGGGCTGGATCATATTCAGGTCAGTTTTCAGGCCTCAGACCCAGAGCTGAACAACGCGCTGGCCGGTTCTCGCAAGGCGTTTGAGCAAAAACTGGCGATGGCGCGGGCGGTGAAAGAAGCCGGCTATCCCATGGTTTTGAATTTTGTGATTCACCGCCACAACATTCACCAGATGAACGACATTATGGCGCTGTGTGAGCGCCTGGGGGCGGATTTCGTAGAGCTGGCGACCTGCCAGTATTACGGTTGGGCGTTCAAAAATCGCGAAGGCCTCATGCCGTCACGCGCGCAGCTGGAGAAAGCCGAGCGTGAAGTGAATCAGTATCGTGCGCGCCTGCTGGACGCCGGCTCGGCCATGAAGCTGATTTTTGTTACCCCCGACTATTACGAGGAGCGCCCGAAAGCCTGTATGAACGGTTGGGGCAGTCTGTTTTTGACAGTGGCACCGGATGGTGCGGCGCTGCCTTGTCACAGTGCGCGTTTGTTGCCCATCGATTTTCCCAATGTGCGCGACAATGATTTGAAACACATCTGGTACGACAGCCCGGGCTTCAACCATTACCGCGGTGATAGCTGGATGCCGGAGCCGTGCCAATCCTGTGATGAGAAAGGAAAGGATTTTGGCGGCTGCCGCTGCCAGGCTTTTTTACTGACCGGTAACGCCGACAATGCTGATCCGGTGTGCAGCAAATCGATCCACCACGACCGTGTTCTGGCTGCACGCCAGGCCGCCGACCATGCCACCGCGGGCATTGAGGAACTGACTTATCGTAACGCCGGCAACTCCCGTATGTTCTTCCGCAGTTAGCCAGCCTTCCTCCAAAGGCATACTGACCGCCACTGAAGCCTGCGCTGGTTACATCCAGCGCAGAGGTTTGGTGGCGTCAAACGCTGGGGTATTTTGGCTGCAAAACGAACCCGAAACCGGCGCCAGCCGGATATGGCACTTGGATGACCAAGGGGCACCGTTTGCGTTGGATACGAATCTACGCAATCTTCGCAGTCGGGTGAATGGCTACGGGGGCGGTGCCCTGGCTGCCGCACCGGATGGTGTGTTTGCCGTTAGCGACGATCAACGCATTCATTTTATCCCTTTGGGCGTTGCGCAAAGCCAGGTGCTGACGACCGATACCGCCGCCTATGGCGGATTGCGGGCTGATCCATTGCGGCAACGGGTGCTGGCGGTACGCGAAACCGGGCAGGGCGTGGCGGATGGTTTTCAGCAACTGGTCGCGGTGGCTCGTGATGGCGCGCTGACGGTGCTGCACCAGGGCGAAGATTTTTACAGTGCGCCCGCGTTGTCGGCAGACGGCCGGCACATTGCCTGGGTGAGCTGGCAACTGCCCGATATGCCCTGGCTGCAAACCCGTGTGTGGACGGCGAACATAACGGGTGATGGCACACTGGAGAATCCTCGGGCGCATACCGCTCCCCAACCAGCGTCTATTCAGCAGCCGGTGTTTGCGGGGCAGGACCTTTGGGTGCTGTCTGACCATGAGGGCTGGTGGCAACCCTGGCAACTCGACACCCAGAACCCCGCGAGTATCTGGACAAAAGCCGCGGTGCCCGAATGCGACCACGCCAATGCACCTTGGCAACTGGGTGAAGTGCACCACTGCCCACTACTGGGGGGAGGTTGGGCTCGCGCCCATTATGACCTCGGCCGCGGCGAGCTGTGGTTGTCGGGCTCTGGCCATCCGAACCCTGCACGGATTGCGCCGGCGTTTAGCGATTTTCGCAGTCTGTGCACCTGTGGCGATTTTCTTTATGCCATTGCACGTTCCCCGGGCCGCCTGGATGCGGTGCTAAAAATAGATTCGCAAAGTGCTGAGGCGAGTGTCGTCGCCGGTGGCGAGCCAGCGCTGCCCGGGCATAGCCTAGCGCAGCCCGTCTCGTTTCGAGTTCCGGCCCTTGCCGAGGAAACGACCGCACCCCAAGGCTTTTTGTATTCGCCTCTGACACCCGGCACAGAGCCACCGGCTCTGATTCTGGTCGCCCACGGTGGGCCAACCTCCGCGGCCTATCCGGTATTCAACCCCCTGATTCAGTTCTGGTGCCAGCGCGGCTTTGCTGTTGCGGAGGTGAACTATCGTGGCAGCAGCGGGTACGGCAGGGCGTTCCGGCTTGCACTGGCAGAGCGCTGGGGCGAGATTGATGTGGAAGACATGGCGCGGGCTGCAGATGCCCTGGTTGCCACAGGCCACGCCGATGTCAATCAGGTGTTTATTCAGGGCCGCAGTTCTGGCGGTTATACCGCGTTGATGGCACTGAGCTTGGATCAGCGCTACAGCGCCGGCGCCAGCCAGTTCGGCGTGACCGATCCTATGCAGCTGCGGCGCATGACCCATCGCTTTGAATCCGGTTATCTGGATTGGTTGTTGGGATGCCCCGAGCGCCATCCGCAACGCTGGCAGGACCGCACCCCCCGGTTACGCGCGGCGGCAATGGCTGCGCCGGTGATCTTTTTTCAGGGCGGTCAGGATAAAGTGGTCGTTCCCGAACAGACCCGCATGATGGTCGCGGCCATGGAGCAAGCCGGGCAGAAACCAGAGCTTCACTGGTTCCAGAACGAAGGCCACGGGTTTTTACAACAGGCGAATCAGGCGGCCATGCTAGAGGCACTTTGCAGCTTTTATCAACGGTATGGTCGAAACACCCATGAATGCATAGAAAGCTTGAGTTAAACTCTCGGCTATTACATATAAAAATAAACTTAACGTCGAGTGCTTGTTCATGAGTCACGACATATCCGCTTTAAGAAAATTTGTCTCGCCAGAGATCGTATTCGGAGCCGGATCAAGGAAGTCTGTCGCTAATTTTGCCAGTAATTTTGGCGCAAAACATGTGTTTCTGGTGTCTGACCCAGGCGTCGCGGCCGCCGGCTGGGTGGGCGAAATCGTCACCTTGCTGACCGATGCCGGCATACGTACCACGGTTTACACTGGTGTTTCGGCGAATCCCCGTGTCGATGAGGTTATGGCCGGTGCCGAGCTCTACAAATCCTCCGAGTGCGATGTGATTGTGGCCATTGGCGGCGGCAGCCCCATGGACTGCGCCAAGGGCATCGGTATTGTGGTCAGCGATGGCCGCAATATTTTGGATTTTGAAGGGGTGGACACCATCGTAAACCCGCCACCGCCGATGATACTGATTCCAACCACGGCCGGGACCTCGGCTGATGTGTCACAGTTCGCCATCATTTCGGACCCTGTCCGTCGCTTCAAATTTTCCATCATCAGCAAAGCCATTGTGCCGGATGTTTCGCTGATCGATCCCGAAGTGACCGAAACCATGAGCAGTTATCTGACGGCCTGCACCGGCGTTGACGCCCTGGTGCATGCCATAGAGGCTTATGTGTCTACGGGCAGCGGGCCCTTGACCGATTCCCATGCGCTGGAAGCGATCCGCCTGATTAACCGCAATTTGGAACCCTTGGTGGCTAATATCGCCGATGCGTATTTGCGCGAGCAGATCATGTTGGCGTCCATGCAGGCCGGTCTGGCGTTTTCCAACGCAATCCTGGGTGCGGTTCACGCGATGTCCCACAGCCTGGGAGGTTTTCTGGATTTGCCCCATGGATTATGCAACGCGGTGCTGCTAGAACACGTGGTGGCTTACAATTTCCACTCAGCGGAAGAGCGCTTTCGCCGTGTTGCAGAAGCCATGAATATTGACACACGCGGCATGAGCCAGGCAGAAATTCAGAAACGCTTGATGAGTCGTATTATTCAGCTCAAGCGCACTGTGGGGCTAGAGGCCAAGTTGTCAGAGTTGGGGGTTAGGGTATCTGATATTCCGTCTCTCTCTGGCTTTGCATTACAGGACCCATGTATTTTGACCAATCCTCGCAAGTCGTCACTCAGAGATGTTCAGGTTGTGTATGAAGAAGCCCTTTGATGATGACCGTGGCTATGAGGTGGGTGATTTGTTGGGGCTGGGTCGCCAGTCTGTGCGCAAGAACTATTACCTCGCGCTGCAAGAGCGCCTGGAGGAGTTAGAGCGGGAGCGTAATCGCTATAAGTGGCTGTTTGAAAAGGCACTCCACGGTATTTTTCAGGGTGATTTACGGGGTGGTTTTCTGGCTTGCAACCCGGCCATGGCCAAAATCTGCGGTTACCTCAGTGCTGAAGACCTGCAATCCCGGGTTATCCGCTTGCGTGAACAGCTTTTTTGCAGCGCCAATGAGTTTGATGCATTGCGCCAGGAGCTATTAGATAGCGGCAGCCTGAGTGCTCGCGAAACCCGCCTGCGTCGCGCCGATGCGACGCCGGTTAATGTCGCTATCACCCTGCTTAGGCGGCCAGATCTGGGGCCAGAGGTGGTTGAGGCGTTTGTGGCAGATATAACCGAGCGGGTGCAGGCGCGGCAGAAGCTGGTGCAGGTTAATGCTGACCTGGAGCGCCGGGTAGAAGAGCGCACCCAGGCGCTGCAGAACGCCAACGTTGGGCTACATTTTCAGATTGCCGAACGGGAAAAAGTCGAGCGCGAACTGGTTATCACCGCCCAAGCCGCGCGCGATGCGAACCGCAGCAAAGACAAATATCTGGCAGCGGCCAGCCACGATTTACTGCAACCCTTAAACGCCGCGCGCCTGACCATATCGGCGCTGCAAGAAAGCGCGCTGCCGGCGGAAGAGGCGAGGATGGTGCACCAGGTGCATCGCGCGCTTGAAGGTGCCGAGGACTTGCTAGCGGATTTGCTGGATATTTCAAAGCTGGACCAGCAGGCCATGGTGCCGGATCTGCTACTGACCGATGTTGCTGCGCTGGCAAAAAGCCTGGGTCAAGAATTCGAAGCGGTGGCGACCAACGCCGGCGTGCGGTTTCACGTTCGTACTATCCCAGCGCTGATAAAAACCGATCAGCGTATGCTCACACGCATTCTTCGTAATTTACTGAGCAATGCCTTTCGCTACACCCTCAGCGGCCGTGTTCTACTGGCACTGAGAGCCCGCCGCGACAGCCTGCGTATTGAAGTGTGGGATACCGGTGTGGGTATTGACGCAACTAAGCTGAAGGATATTTTTACCGAATTTCATCAGTTGTTGCCGCAAGGAACCGGCGGGCGCCAGGGTGCCGGGCTGGGGCTGGCCATCGTTGAACGTATGGTGTCGGTGCTGGGCTACCGGGTAGAGGTGGTTTCCCGGCCGGGCAGAGGTTCGCGGTTTTCGCTGGTGCTGCCGGTGGACATGCAATCAGCCCGTCGAGCTGCGTTGCCGGCCACTGAAATTGTGCCCAGCTTTGTTCACGGATTCGCTGGCATTTGGGTAATGGTGATTGATAACGAGCCGGCCATACTCGCGAGTATGAAGCTGTTGCTGGAGCGCTGGGGCTGTCTGGTAATCGCCAGCCCTGACGAGCATCAGGCTTTGGAGTACCTGCGGCAGACAAACAACGTACCCGCGGCGGTGCTCGCCGATTACCACCTGGATGATGAAAAAACAGGCTGGCAGGCCATTTCAGCGATACGGAAGCTACTGGGCGCGCCGGTGCCAGCGGCCCTTATTACCGCAGATCGGGGCGATGAACTGCGCTCGCTGATGCGGGCTCAGGGGTTGCCGATTTTAAATAAGCCGGTAAAACCCAACCGTTTGCGGGCATTGCTGACGAGTTTGTTGTCTGCGAAATAATGTAATGCCCGTGCTGACCTGTGCCACGGGCTTCATGCGACGAACGAGCCACTGCTATTCAGGCAGGGTTTCCCCGGAGCCTCCCATTTCAGCGGGCATGTCCTTCATTTTGGGCAGGCCATCTTTAATCTGTAACACTGATTCCTGATAATGCACATGCAGCGCCGGCTCAAACATCAGACCCGGCAGGTTGGCAACGTATACATCAACCAGGCCCCAGGCAGGGTGGTCGGTAAATATGTGGCCGCCGCACTGCTTGCACCATTTGCGGTGACTTTGCTCGGTCAGGTGAAATTCAGCGACCTGATCAGCGCCCGAGAGCACTTCAAGCGTGTTCGCGGGCCACAGCGAAAACGCATTTACCGGCCCCGCAGACCAGCGCCGGCAGGAATCGCAATGGCAATAGCCCATCGCTTCGGGTGCACCGCTGACTTGAAACTGGACTGCGCCACAAAAACACGTGCCTTGATGCTGATTCATAGTTTTAACCTCGTATTATTGTTCTGCTGCTACAGTCTCAAAACAGCGGCGGCTCTGTACATAAGACCAAATTGGTAATTGAAAGCGACTTTGGTCGCACACCACCTTCGCCGGGTTTTTCGTTTGCAGATTTGACCCATCCGTTATTTCACTTCAGAATACTGTATAAATAAACAGTAATCGGTGAGAATTATGAAGACCGCCACCGCGACATCTTTTGTCACGATCAGACGCCAGTTCGATTTTCGCAGTATTGAAGTCGGTCGTTGGGTTACGCCAGAAGAGCGTGATTTTGCAGCAGTGCGCTTCTATCAGGCGCTGTGCGATTTGATGACAATCCTCAAGAGTCCAGAGCTGCTGATTTCGTTACGGAGCACGCTTAGCCTCCAGTACGGCATTGGTGGGCGCCCTGGTGTGGCTGCACACTATATTCCGGCGACACGGCAACTGGCGCTAGCCAAAAATGCCGGTGCGGGTAGTCTGGCCCATGAGTGGTTTCATGCTTTCGATCACTACATGGGTAACAAGGCCTTCCACAACCCGGTCAAGCATGGCTTTGCGTCCGGAGCATGGCTTGATAGTAAAAAACAGAAACAACACCCATTAAACGCCCAGTTGGAACACTGCTTTCGCACCATTTTACTGAATGAGAGCGGCACTGAACCCAGTGATCAGTTTCAGTGCTCGCAACAAGCAGACAAGAAACTGAAGGTGCTGTATTACGCTCGGCCGGAGGAACTCTGCGCACGGGCCTTCGAAGCCTTTGTTGAAGACAGCTTGCCCAGCAATAGTTTCCTGGTACGTGGCACTGTTTATTCGGATGAGGCAAAGACGGGGCTGTACCCAGGGGGCCAGCACAGACAGACGATCAACGAAGCGTTTGAAAACTACTTCCAGGATTTGGGCAGAGCGTTACATCGGGAGCAGGCCCAAGCTGGATGAAAGCGGTAATCGCTCTAGTTGAGCCTGCATCCACCTCCTTAAGAAAGGCGTTTTGAGTTATCGATAACACGTTTGTGAAGGGGTTCAAGGATGCGCAAACTGGTTGTCCACCAAGGCGTGTGGCCGCCGGATAGCATATCCAACAACGCCATTTGCACCTCTAGCCCTGTGTCCCAGAGCGCAGCGAGTTTTTCAGTGACCATGAGGCGATTTTCCAAAATCATTTTTGGATTTGAGGGAGCGTGCGTCGCCAGCATGCCAGCACGCAAATTGATGGTTGATAGCGCGGCAGGTCCAGCATTCAGGAGCATGCAGCCCAATTTCCGAACATCGGATCTAGCGTCAGGTGTCATCGGAATTATTGCGGAGAGGCGATTAATCTCGGACATTTTGCATTCCAGGAGTGGATTTTTGAGAATGCGGCTTACGATAGTTCGCACCCGTTTATTGCCATATATACGACATCGGGCGCGTAGCCGATTATTCAGATCGCCATCGTAACACCATTATAAATCTGCGAAATGATCTGCAATTCACAAGTTGGCGTAAATCTTAATTCACTCAATGCGAGAATAACGACCATGAACATGACACTTGGCGAACTGAAATCCCGCAAGCACGAACCCATCCGCCTAGCAGAGATTGTGTCCATGGAGGGCCGGTATTACATGGTCCGCTTTTACATTGGTAACACAGGCTATATTTTGGTGAATGATCAGGATAAAGCGATAATGTTTTCGGGCGCTTGCTCAGCACGTGAGGCAATGCGTGGTTTTATTGTGGCGGATTTCGACTTGATTCCGCCAACCGGAACTGACGAAATGATCGGTATGCCGGACTCCAGCTCCGAGCCTATGCGGGTTCAGTTTTAGCGAATTGCCAGTTTGTCTTTGTTGCATTTTTTGAGGACTGCCTAACATCATACACTCGCCACTTTTTTTATAATGTAATTAAATGATGGCATAGTGGTGCTCAAAGTGAGAAGGCTCTCCAGCAGTGTGTTTTACCGGGGCTTGTTGATTGGTGGGATGCTGTTTTTATTGGCGGGCTGTGGCAGTGATGGAGATGAATCGGGTACTGCTGGTGCTGCCAAACCCAGTGCCGTAGTGCCCACGGCAAGTATTACAGCAGGTCGCACGGCGCGTAGGTCAGTAAATTCGACCGCCAATCAGGCGACTTTAAGTTGGAGGGCGCCTGTAACACGAGTAAATGGCGATACTTTAAGCGGCCAAGACTTGGCCAGCTATGAAATTCGTTACGGCACCAGTGCCGAAAACCTCAATCGCTCAGCGGTTTTTGACGGCGCTGCCGGTCTAATTGACATGTCTTACACGATTGAAAACCTGTCTGCTGGTACTTGGCACTTCACCATTCAAGCCAGAGATGATAAGGGGCTGCTAAGCTCACCTTCAGCCGTTGTTAGCAAGAATATCCCCGGTTAATAGGTCGCGCTTCCTGCCCGAATGTCCATTCAACAGTTAATCGATATACAGCTCCCTTGCCGGACCCCAGCGGCTGGCCAGCGCCCCGTCAGAGAGTGCCTTTAGGCGCACAAAATACCGCTTTCCGGGAATCAGGCGCAAGCCTGCCGTCGTTCCCGGTATATCTGCTTCCTTAATGATCGGATAAAAATCAGGCTCTGCAGACAGCTGCATACGATACTTGCTGGCTGTTTCCACCGATTCCCAGAATATTCGCACCTGCTGATCCAGATAGTTCACAGAGATAATGCTCACCGGCGGCAAGCTGCCGTCGACAACCAAGCTGTTGGCGTTGCTGATGGCGGTGGAGTCGCCGCCGGCCTCTGTTTTAACCCGCCAGTAATATTGGCCGGGAGACAGTGGTCGGGACAGCTGTGCCTCGCTTTGTTGTGCCCAGTCGCTGGTTGCGATCAGGTCTTCGAACTGCGGCCTGGCTGAGATCTGGATTTGTGCAATTTCGCTGTCGCCGTTCAGGCTCCAGCTAAATTCGGGCTGATTGGTGGTGGTTGTGCCGTTGGCAGGTTCTAACAATTCGGCGGCTCGGGCTTGAAGGTCAATACTAAATGGCACAACCGCAGGCAAACCTTTGATACCTTGGTAGTCTAAAGCCGCAAGCTGAATTTCATAACGGCCATTGTTCAGCCGGCTTATGTCAAAACGGTCATCGGCCAGTGTGCGACTGTCTACCCATCGCCCGCTGTCGATGTCAAAAATATCCAGCTTGTAAGTCTTTGCAAGGCTTTGCCATTGCAATTCTGCGGGCAACTTACGCAGAACAGACGGTAGGCCGGTAACGATGGGAGGCGAGGCAAGCTTGTGCAGGCGAACATTGCCGCCGGGCTGGGCGGCAACGTGAGCACCGTAACCCGCGGGCACTTCTACGGAGCGCCCCTGCTGGCTAAATTCAACTTGGCCATTCATAACCTGCAAGCCTGTGCCCCCGGCGTTTGCCTGAATCGCAAACTGAGTGCCATTCACCGCGGCCGTTGCCGAAGGGGTCTCGATTTCGAAACGGCTGCCCCCGCTGACCACGTACTTTACGCGGGTGATAACCTCGCCACGATTCAGCCGTAAACGGGTATCAATCATGCCCGGTTTGCCAAACTGGGTCATGCGGTTAAAAGCCAGTCTGGAATTGGGTGACAGGCGGATTTCAGAACCTTCGGCCAGGATGACAGTGGCCCTACCGGAACCGGACAGTAACTCGTCACCAGCGCGAATCAGTGTGTTTACGGTCAGTGGCCGGCGCTGGCCGTTGCTGGTTAGCAGTTGCACCAAACCAGATACAGAGGTTGCGCGGGCCGGCTGGGGCTGGCGCTTAAGCCAGTCCATAGGGATGCGCACCTGCTCGCCTGTCACCGGCAGCAAGGCATTGTTCAGGCTGTTGTGTTTTAGCAGTTGCTGGGCGTTGTAGGGTGGGGCCAGTAACTGCGTGGCCAGCTGCTGAACGCTGTCACCTTTTTGCAGGGTGTAAACCCATTCAGCGAGTGCCGTACCCGAGCTGTTTGCGGACACACCCGAGCCCATCGCAAGTGGCAAGTGGGCTTGTACGGATGTGTTGGAAAGTAGCGCAACTAAGAACAGTGGTAAAATACGCACTATTAGAATACTGCTACGCAGCATTTTATCAGTCATTGGCCGCTATCACTTGCGCTTGCACTACACCTGTTTTAAAAGCATCGCAACTCTGACCGCAACTCTCACCGCGTCCGCAAATAATGCCCTGTACATGCTGGGATTGCTCATCCTCAAGCAGCGCAATGCGCATCTGGCTCTCCTGCAATCAGTAAATGACTATTCAGCGTGCGGCCGCCCGGTTAAGTTCGTTCTAACACCAATGCGCATCAACACATTGTCGCAAAATCTGGCATCGGATTCTATTTCATTTTGTAGCTGTTTTTACCGGCAGGTCGGGTTTTCCGTTTATATCGTTCACTGTTTGACGGCAGGCGGGGAAAGAACTGCAGCCCCAGAACCAACCTTTTTTACTTTTACGCCTGACCAGGGGCGAAAAACAGAATGGGCAGGGGACCGGTTTTTGGCTGCTACCATCTTCCGGGCTGTGGTCTTCCAGCGGGCGGGTGCCTTTGCAACCCGGGTAGCGGCTGCAAGCGTAAAAGGCACCGAATTTGCCCTTGCGCTCAACCATGCCGGCGCGGCACTTGGGGCAATGCGGGGCATCTGGGTTGGTTACTACCTGAGGAACTGCAGGAACCGAGGGCGCCGGGTGCCCGATAAATCCCTGAATTTCTTGTTTCAGGGAATCCAGAAACTGTCGCGGCTGCGCTTCGCCGCGCTGAATGGCTTCCAGTGTGGCTTCCCAAACGGCGGTACGGTCGGGTTTGCTGACAGAGTCTGGCAGCGCGTTTATCAAGCTTTTACCCTTATCGCTGGCGCGGATGTGGCGGCCATCGCGGAAAAAGTAGTCGCGTTTGAACAGGGTTTCCAGAATAGCGGCGCGGGTAGCTTCGGTGCCCAGTCCATCCGTCTCGCGCAGCGTTTTTCGCAGTTCCGGGTCGTCAACGAAGCGCGCGATGTTGGTCATTGCTGCCAGCAGCGTCGCGTCAGTAAAGTGTTTGGGGGGTTGGGTTTGTTGCTGCAACACCTGTGTGCCGTCGCACAGCACCGGATCGCCGGTGCCCAGCCGAGGCAGTGCGGGTTTTTCGGGTTTGGCTTTGGCGTCGCGCAATTTCAGTTCAAGCGCTTTCCAGCCGGGCTGTAAAACAGCGGTTTCTGAGGTGCGGAACAGGTGGTCGCCTAACTTTACTCCCAATTTGCCCTCGCGATGGATGGCATCTGCCGCAAATTGCATCAAATAGTAGCGGCTGATCAAATTGTAGATCTGGGCTTCTTTTCCAGATAGCGCACCACCCGATCTACTCCGGCAAGTGGGAATAATGGCGTGGTGGG
Source organism: Marinobacter sp. M3C (assembly GCF_023311895.1). Taxonomy (GTDB): domain Bacteria; phylum Pseudomonadota; class Gammaproteobacteria; order Pseudomonadales; family Oleiphilaceae; genus Marinobacter. The sequence goes on along the minus strand of NZ_CP092284.1, from coordinate 1,133,310 downwards.
CGTCTACTTTTTTGTCATTCCAGGCTGCGGTTTTTCGTTGCAAATCGGCTGTGTTGCAGACTTCGGCAAGGTCGATATCGACCTTGCCGACAGCGTCTATAACCTGCTGGCGTTGATTGTAATGTTCCAGCGGTAGATAACGGCTGTCAGACCGTGGGTAAGTAATGAGTTGGTGGCGTTCGTACAGGCTCTGCGCAGTATCCAGCACTTCTTTGGCGGCCATACGGAACAATCGACCGGCTTCGATTTGCAACGCCGAAAGCGACAGAGGCAGTGGCGGCGGCTCTGAGCGGTCGCGAAAGCGGGATTCGCAGATTTTGCCTGGCCTCCCTTCAACCGCGGCGGCGACCTGTTCCGCCGCGCTGCGGTCCAGCAAGCGGTTTTCGCTGTCCAGCAGTTGCTGGTAATCTTCACCTGGCACCCAGCGCGCGCTAAAGATGCGTGTGTCAGAGTCTTCTTCCATGCCGTGAAAGCGGGCTTCCAGCGGGAAAAAGTCCTGAGGTTGAAACTGCTCAATGTGCTGGTCGCGCTTAACCACTAGGCCCAGTACCGGGGTTTGCACCCGGCCAACGGAGTAAACGCCCTGCTGGCCTTTTGTTTGATAGAGCAGCGTGTAGAAGCGGGTCAGGTTCAAGCCGTAAAGCCAGTCTGCGCGCTGGCGCGCCAGGGCCGAAGCCGACAACCGAAGGAAATCACGGTTATCGCGGGTCTGTTTGAGTGCCTTTGCTACCGCAGCCGGGGTTAAATCGTTAATCAGCAGGCGCCTTACGGGTGCACCCGTGCCCACATAGTGAATTACCTCGTCTACCAGCAGCTGGCCTTCTCGGTCCGGGTCGCCGGCGTGGGTAATTTCGCTGGCTTTGCGAATCAGTGATTGCAGTACTTTAAGCTGAGCGGCAACGCCGGTTTTCGGAGTGAGCTGCCACTTTTCCGGGAACATCGGCAGCTGGTCGGCACGCCAGTTTTTCCAGGCCGGATTATAGCTGGCGGGTTCGGCGGGCTCCAGCAAATGGCCGATACACCAGCTGACTGTAACCGCACTGCTGCCACTGCCGCAGCGAATCCAGCCCTGGCCTTTTTGTTGGGGCTGGGGCAGAGCAGCGGCGATGGCACGGCCAAGGCTGGGTTTTTCGGCGATATAAAGGTGCATGGTGTTCCCGTTTGGCTTAAAACTGACGTGGAGTGCGAATTTAAGATCGAATTTAAGAGTGAGTTTAAGGGTGGCTGGCGAGCAGATTAAAGAGCGCCCCGGCAAAAACCTGGGTGTCAGGCGTTGGGTCCGCTACCCTTGCTCGTCGCGAATGTGGAGGTTCATCGCAACGCTGTCAAGGTTGTCGGGTTTAGCAATTGATATATAGTAGACTGTTGATATGCAAACAACGAAGAGCGAGTGAGTGATGGACGTGCAGAAAATAATCGAAGCCAAGTTGCACCAGGCTTTTGATGCCCAGGTGATGATAACCGAGAACGAAAGCCACAAACACAACGTGCCGCCCAATTCGGAAACCCATTTCAAGGTGACCCTGGTATCACCGGCATTTGTGGGGCAATCAAAGGTGAAACGCCATCAGGCGATATATCAAGTACTGGCTGCCGAGCTGGCTGCTGGTGTGCATGCGCTGGCCATGCACCCCTTTACGCCTGAGGAATGGGTCGCGCAAAATCAATCCACACCCGATTCCCCAAACTGCCTGGACGGCTCGAAAAACGACCCCGGGGCAAGCTTTAACAAGAGGGCTGATTCATGAGTCAGTTTTTTCAGGTTCATCCGGATAATCCGCAAAAGCGCCTTATTAATCAGGCGGTGGATATTCTTCGCAAAGGCGGCGTTATTGCGTACCCGACCGACTCGGGCTATGCGTTAGGCTGCCATTTGGGTGACAAATCTGCTTCTGACCGCATAAAGCGCATTCGCAAGTTGGACGACAAGCACAACTTCACCCTCGTCTGCAGGGACTTGTCAGACATTGGCACTTACGCCAAGGTTGATAATACCACCTACCGCCTTCTTAAAACCTACACACCCGGTGCTTACACTTTCATTCTGGACGCCACTAGCGAAGTGCCACGGCGTTTGTTGCACCCCAAGCGCCGCACTATTGGCGTACGTGTTCCTGACAACGCGGTTGTGCATGCACTTTTGGGAGAGTTGGGCGAACCCATCATGAGCAGCACGTTGATACTGCCCGGCGAAACCGAGCCAATGACCGATCCGGAAGACATTCGCGATGCGCTCGAGCACGAGCTGGACTTGATTATTGACGGTGGTTTCTGCGGCATGGAAGCAACGACGGTGGTTAACTTCACCAGCGGCAGCCCGGAAGTAACACGGATAGGCAAGGGCGACCCGTCGCCATTTGAGTAAGCTCGTTCCAGATCAGGCCCTAGCGTTGAAGCTCAACGCGTAATCCCGGGCCGTGTTGGCCGGGGCCGTTGACACGGCTCCGGCGTTGCGGCGCAGTGAGTCGTAGCGGTGCACCAGGTCTTGTAGGCCGTTGAACTGCTGGTTCTCGCTGACCAGTGTGCTCAGTAGCGAGTTGTTCACGCCGTAGGCCTTCTCTAACTTCAGAGCGTTGTCCATAAAGTGCAGCGTAGGTTCGTTCATACTCATTCGCCGGAACGCATCCTGAAACGCGGTGTTTACGTTCAAGTCCCCGGCAATGCGTGCAAACGCCGGGTTCTGGCCTTTGCCTTCAACCGCGATGTTTCCCTGCTCGTCATTTTTGATGTGAATCGCCGTTGCCGGGGGCACGTTGTACTCGGCAAGTTTGTGCCGCAGTGTTTCTCTGATAAAGGCAAGATCCTGCCCGACGCTTTTTTTGTAATCGGTAATCGCGAGCTTGCTTACCTTACGTGCCGAGTCGTCTTCTTTGCTTCCGGAAGGTGTGAACCGGTCTGCCCCGGGCGGCGCAGGCAGTTCCGCTTTGCCCTGAGCACGGCTGCCAGTGCCGACAGGCGCAATAGGTGGGCGTTTTTCCAGCGCAGTGTGTAATTCGCTGCCGGCACGAAGCAGGGTAGACAGTAGTGACATGGCAGTGCCCTCCAGCGGCAGTGTCGAGTTTGGCGTACGAGGTTTTTAGCCACTGCAATCACGTAAGCAAGTAGCGGGCCAGCTCGCGTTTGACGTAATCGCACGTTAAATTGACTTGGGTCCAATGAATTCCAGGGAGTTTTGCGGTAAAGTTCGCCGTCTTTTGGCCGTCACCCTAAATAAGCAGCGCCGGTTGAAGTTCCTGATTCGTGCCCCCCCCGTCTTTGCGGCTTGAATTCCCGTTGTCGTCAAAGCCATCTACAAGCCAGGTTGACTATGAAAAAACACTATTCCATTCGCTTTATGCTTCTTTTAGCACTTGCGACGGCGTTTTCACTTGTGCTCGCGTTCACCGTGTTTTTTAGCGCACAGTCCCAGCGTGAACACGTGGAGGAATTCAGCCACAAATATGTAGACGGCTTGGCGAAATCTTACTTTGATGCGCTCAACACCATGATGGTGACGGGCACCATGCACAATCGTGAAATTCTGCGTGAGAAGACGATGGCGCCGGAAGACGTGCTGAACGTGCGAGTGGTGCGCAGCGATCACCTGAACCGGATTTTTGGCAGCGGTAACATCGCAGAACAAACGCGCGGCCCGCTTGACGAGAAAGCGCTGGCGGGTGAGCGCATAGAGCATTATTCAAGCAATGAAAGCGGCCGGGTTTACACCCTGATTGAGCCGGTGATTGCGATGGCAGATTATCAGGGTGTGAATTGCCTGGGGTGTCACCAGGCTCAGGAAGGGGACGTGCTGGGTGCCATCCGTATCGAATATTCCGTGGCTGAAACCGATGCACGGTTGCAGACGCAGTTGCTGACCAGTGCGGGCACTCAGGCGGTTCTCTTATTGGGGGTATTTGCAATTACCGCATGGGTGTTGGGGCACTTGGTGTTTTCGCGCTTGCGCCGTTTGCGTGACCGCATGGATGAAATATCCCGCAACTCGGATCTGACCCTTGAACTGGATGTGGTGCGTAACGATGAAATTGGCTTGGTGTCCAACGCGTTCAACCGCATGATCAGTAAAATACGAGACAGCATGAACCAGGTTATGGTGAGTGCCGAGCATGTCGAGCAAGCTGCGCGTGATATTGCCAGCAAGGCCGGCGCTAGCGAACGGGAAGTGGTGAGCCAGCGCGACAACACCGATCAAGTGGCCAGTGCGACTACGGAAATGGCGGCGTCTGCGCTGCAGGTGCAGGAAAACGCCATCACCACCACGCGAAAATCGGCAGCTACGGCCGAAGCGGCCGGGCTGGGCGAGGAGCTAGCGCAAAGTGCGGTCGGCGGCATTGAGACGTTAAATGCCGAGGTGCAAAACGGTGCCCAGCGTATCGAAGCTTTGAACCAGCGCACCGCGAAAATGACAGCGATGCTGGAGACCATTTCCAATATTGCCGATCAAACGAATCTGCTGGCGCTAAACGCCGCCATCGAGGCAGCTCGAGCTGGCGAAGCCGGCCGCGGATTCTCCGTGGTTGCCGATGAAGTGCGGGCTCTGGCGTCGCGCACTCAAGTGTCTACGGCTGACATTCGCGACACGATTAACGGCCTGAAAGAAGAGGTAATGGGTTGTTTATCGACCATGCGCGGTGCTTCAGACCTGGCCAGCCAGCAGGTAGATGCCATTTTGAAGGTACAGGCCGAATTGAAAACCATCGCCCAAGCCACTCGTGAAATTACCAGCCTGAATCAAGAAATGGAAAGCGCGGCTAACGAACAAAGCAACGTGTCTGATGCTATCAACCAGAACGTGATTGAAATCAGCCGGTCTGCCGAGCAAACCACATTAGAAGCCCAGCAAACTGCGCAGATAGCGGCTGAATTGCTGGTAATGGCGGAAAATCTACGCCAGACAATTGGTCAGTTCAAACTGGCACCGGGGCAGGACAGCCCCGGTTAGAGATGGCTTAACCGATCAGCAAGCGGTTGAGGATATAGCCGCCAACGGTCAGAAAGGCAAACAGGCAACCGGCCAATATCAGAGGGCGTAGCCCGGCACGGCGTATCGCAGACATCTGTGTGCTCAAGCCCAGTGCAGTCATCGCCATGGATAGCAGGAACAGGTCAACATGGCGAATAGCGTTGGTGGCCGTGGCGGGCATGGCAATCACAGAGTTAACCGCAGCCGCCGCCAGGAACAGAACCGCAAACCAGGGAATGACTAGCTTCTGCCGTTGTTTTTTGCCAGCGCCAGCGTTTGTTTTACGATTTGGCAGGCGTACGTTGGCCAGAATAAGCAGGAACGGCGCCAGCATCATTACCCGTACCATTTTTTCTATGATGGCGCTGTTAGCCGCTTCAGTGCTGATTGCCTGGCCAGCAGCAACTACCTGCGCAACCTCATGAACGGTAGAGCCCACGTAAATGCCAAACTGGTGTTCGGTCATGCCCAGTAGCGGATACATCAATGGGTAAAGAAACATGCTGATGGTGCCGAAAATCACCACCGTTGCGACGGCGACGGATACCTGATCACTTCTGCCTTTCACCACGGGCTCGGTCGCCAAAACCGCAGCCGCACCACAAATAGAAGCGCCGGCGCCGATTAAAATGGCTGTTTCTTTCTCCATCTTCATCCAGCGCCGGCCGATGAGCTGCGCCAGCGCAAAGGTAGAGGCAATCATGATGGCATCTAGTAACACACCGTTAGCGCCAACCGCGCTGATCTGCTGAAAGGTGATGCCAAAGCCGTAAAGAATAATACCCAGCCTTAGCAATGAGCCCTTTGCCAAGAATATGCCATCGGCCAGAATAGCGGGTTGATTGCGCAGAACCGTATTGCCCGCCACAATGCCAAGAACAATTGCCAGCGTTAACGGGCCCATGCTCATACTCTGAAACCAGGATTGTTGGGCCAGAACAAACGCGGCGCCGGCCAGTGCGGCCACTAGCGCAAGGCCCGGCACAATCTGCTTTTTGGGGGTTTCTGTTGCGATATTTGTGGGGTCTGCTAATGCTGTGTGTTGCTCTGCAGTATTCACCTGCGTTCTCCGAATAGCGTTGAGATGGTGCTACCTTACGCCCGCGTTATGACGTGATCGAATATGCTTTTATTAAATACTTATAAGCTGAGGTTATAGTGTTGAATCTGCATCTAATGAGGATTTTTTATACAGTGGTGCAGGAAGGCAGTTTTTCCGGCGCGGCGACTGTTTTGCACATCAGCCAGCCTGCGGTATCTCAGGGCGTGCGTGAGCTGGAAAGTCAGCTGGGGCTGACGCTGGTCGATCGTGGTCAGTCGCGCAAAAGCCAGCATGGTCAAAAACTTCAGCTGACCGCCGGTGGTAGTGCGGTATTTGATCATGCTCGCGGTATTTTTGCGTTGGAAAAAGCCGCCGTGGATGACATAGAAGCCCGCGTAGGCGCACACATTGGCAACCTGACGTTGGGCGCTAGTACCACCGTGGCCGGTTATTGGCTGCCGGCGGCGATTGCCGGATTTACGCGCCGATATCCAGGCATTAAAGTGAACGTGCGCGTCGCAAACACCCAGGTAATCAGTGAATGGTTGTTGGATTGCCAGTTGGATCTGGCGATCGTTGAAGGCGATGTGGAAGACCCCCGGATTGAAAGCCGCCATTGGCGCAACGAAGGCTTGTTGCTGGTGGCAGGAACGGAGTGGACGCAGGGCAACGGCGTCTTGGAGCGACTGAACAGTGGCTGCTGGATCCAAAGGGAAGTGGGGTCTGGAACGCGCTCGGTGTGCGATCGCTTACTTGCTAGCTTGGGCGTTGTACCGAAAACCACCTTGCAGATAGCGTCAAACGAGGGTATTGCTCGGTGCGTTACCAACGGTATGGGTTTTGCGCTCTTGCCCAGGATAGTGATCAGCGAATTACTGGAGCTAGAACGGTTACAGGAAGTGGCGTTACCCGGTGCAGAACATTTGAGCCGGTCACTGTGTGAATTAAAATTCCGTGGCCGGCCTTTGTCGCCATCGGCCCAGGCGTTTGCTGACATCTTGCACAACAAAGCCTAGGCGATAACCGGGCGCCGATTATCACGGCGCGGGCCGGCTTATTTCCGGCGCTGGACCGAAATGATTTTTAGGTGCAGGTTTTTGCGACCGCGCACAGGCCATTCGATGGATTCGCCCACGCTCAAACCCAGCAGCGCCGAGCCAGCGGGGGCCAGAATAGATATTTTACCTTCGCCGTCACCCATCTCGTGGGGGTAGACTAAGGTTAACTGATGTTCTTTTTTGCTGTCTTCGTCTTGAAAACGCACCGCCGTGTTCATGGTAACCACTGTGTCGGGCATATTTACCAACGGCACCAGGGTTGAACGGCTGAGCTCTTCATCCAGCGCGGCAACGGTTTCTGAGTCGCCCTGTTTTTTAATCATGCTAGACAGGCGGTTAAAATCTTCTTCAGCAACCAAAATCGCTGGCAATTCGGACATCGTAATCTCCAGAAAATAAAAAGTGTAAAGCAATGTAGATATAAAACGCCGAACCCGGCGCTAAAAAAGCGGATTCAGCGAACAGTAAGAAACGCAAAAGCGTACTTTCACATCGGCCTGGCGGACGATGTGAAAGTACGAATAGTTAAACTTTAGAAAGAACTTGCTCCCAATAGGGCCTTTTGTGCGGGAAAACAGTGAAATATTGGCCTAAAAAGGCTTTCAGTCAATCTATAACCTTTTGCCGACTTCCACAAGCCTTGCACGGTTGAATTTGTGACTGGTTTTTGTGGAAAATATCGGTATTTTATCGATCGACTCCAAAATACGGCGAAATAATCCAGGTGTCTACATTGTGATCGAACTCATTATTCTAGCGCTGGCGCTCAGCATGGACGCCTTCGCCGTTGCTGGGGGGGCGTTGTGCTCATTTTGATTGGCTTTAAAGTGCTTCTGTTTTAGTGGTTGTGTGCCACACCAGCAGCTGATTGTTGGCGGGCATGGTGTGGTCTTGCGCTAGAACCATACCGTGGCTTTGTGCCAGTTCGATCAAGTTCTCAATATTGCGAATGCCCATGTGCGCCGCGTGGCTTCGAAGGTGCTGGTCAAAACTCTGATTGCTGGCGCTGGTAAAGTCGCCATTGTATTTGAACGGGCCGTAAAGACAGAACTGCCCGCGTTCTTCGTTCCCCAATAAGGCTGAATCCGCCAGGCCTTTGCCCACGCCCGCAAACATCGCTTCCACTTCGTGCCAGGCCATGATGTGGGCGGTGTTAGCTGAAAATACACCATTAAACGCCTTCACTGGCCAAGGCTCCTGGCTCACATTCAAGGCAACGGGGTTTCCAATATTGGGCAGCTTGGCATCGTTCAGCCAGGGCTGGCAAAGTTGGTAATGATTGGAGCACTGATTGGGATGATCACTGGTTTGCCAATAAATATGGGGCAGGTGAGTGGCGAAGTGCACCGCGTGTTGCCCTGTCCCAGAGCCAATTTCCAAGACGGTGGCGGGCGTTGTGAAAACCTGTCGCAGTACGCCGAGTATCGGCCCCTTGTTGTTTTCGCAGGCTTGCGAAAAAGGCTTCTCCGGATGCATGGCGTGTCCTTGTGAACGTTGGAAATAAAGCGATCTGACCAATGTGTAAAGATACATCGCAGGGTGAAGGGCGTAAAAGCACTATGCGCACTCTACAACAATGCCACTTACTTTTTCACAGCAATGGCACTTAATTGAAGGAACCTGATTTTATGAACTCATCCAAGCTTTCGCTAATGCAAGAGCGCGCTCGCGCGGCACTTCAGAATTCATTTGTGGCTGACTCCTTGGCTATGCCTGTGCACTGGTATTACCGGGTGGGCGATATTTTCGCCGCGTTTCCAAACGGCGTTAGTGCTTATGAGGCGCCGCCAGAATGGCATCCGTCGTCTATTATGTCTCTGCACTCTACTGCTCAGGGTGGCCGCAAAGCCTCGGCCATGGCGGCGCCAGATGTGGTTGGCGACGTTATACTGAAAGGCCGTCGCCAACACTGGGACCGCGCGAACGTGCATTACCATGTGGGCATGGCCGCAGGTGACAATACCCTGAACGCCCACTGCGCCAGACTGCTAATGCGCACCTTGGCAGAGGCTGAGCAGAGTCGTGGCCATGCAGAGGGTGTGGAAATTGGCTCAGAGAATGACGGAAAAATGCAAGGCAGTGCGTACAGCGTGGACGATTTTGCCGCTCGCTACATCGACTTCATGACAGCCGACGTGCCACAACACCCGGACACTTACGCTGAGTCCTACCATCGCGGCTTTTTTCACAACTACGCTCAGGGATTGCCACCGCGCAAATGCGGAGCAGTAACCCACGACACCGCATCGGTCGGCGGCTTGGTCACCATCGCGCCACTGGCGCTGCAAAGCCTGTTAAACGGCTTGCCATTAGAACAAGTGCAAGCGCAGTGTCGAGAGCACTTGTTTCTAACCCACCCCAGCGACGAGTTGGCACTGGTCTGTGATGCTTACGTAGGCCTGATAGCGAAGTTGTTGCTGCGGCCTGATGGGGAACAGCCTACCAATGAGCAATTACTGCAATCTGTTCCGGCACGTACGCGCAAAGCGTTATTGGCCGCGATTGAAAAGCAGGCCCCAGATTCCGATGTGGTGGGCCGTATGCTATCCCCCGCGTGCTATATTTCCGATTCCTGGCCCGCGCTGCTGTACTTTTTATGCCGCTACCGCGATCAACCACAACAGACATTGCTGGCCAACACCCACGTGGGTGGCGACAATGTTCACCGTGGGGCCGTACTGGGGGTTCTTTTGGGTTTGTTGCGCGGCCAAAGCGAGCAGGTGTGGTTTTCGCACCTGGTAGATGCACAAACAATTGATCAGGAAATTCTGCAGCTAGTGAATTGATCTGGTCGCGGTTACCAAACCACAATTTTCAAGGCCTTGCATGCAAAAGCGACTGATTCACCGACGCCTGACATTTTTTCTCCAGATTATTCTGGTCGCCGAAATACTGGCCGCCACCTGGCAGCAACAGTGGCTGGCGATGGTGCTTACCATTGGCATTTTGCTTATTACTCTGGCGCCTCTGGTTATTGGTCGCTTTTTTCGTGTTTTCATACCACCTGAATTTGTGCTTCTTGCCATCCTGTTTGTGTTCGCGTCGCTGTTTTTAGGGGAGGTACGCGGTTACTACACCCGTTATTGGTGGTGGGATATTGCCTTGCACACCAGCTCCGGCTTCTTGCTGGGCATTGTCGGGTTTTTGCTGGTGCATGTAATGAACGAAGTTGAAGATATTAATCGACATATGCGCCCCGGTTTTGTCGCCTTTTTTGCTTTTTTGTTCGCCGTAGCCATCGGCGCCCTGTGGGAAATCTTTGAATTTGCCATGGACACTTTATTGGGTTTGAATATGCAAAAACCCATGCTGGGCGACCCCTCAGGCCTGACCGACACCATGTGGGACCTGATCGTAGATACTCTGGGTGCGCTGGTTATCTCGATTTTGGGCTATCGGTATGTCAGAACCGGCAAGAACGAATCGTTCCTGGAGCGCTGGATACAGGATTTTGTAAAAGGGAACCCGAGCATGTTCAATCGGGACAAGTAGCCTCCGTGTGATCAGTGCTTTGACAGTTTGGTGGTGAATTATCGACTGTAGAGCATCTGCACAGCAAAGCCGAAACGGTGCAGTTGGACCGGGAAAACAGGGTAATCATGCAGTATCTTGATCTTGACGTTATTGAACATGCTTTTAACTGGAGTAAATCCGGTAACACTGTTTGGCTGTGCACCGTATTGGCAACCTATGGCTCCTCTCCTCGTGCTCCGGGAGCCATGCTGGTGGCCCGTCAAGATGGCCGACATGTGGGGTCGCTTTCTGGCGGTTGTGTGGAAGAAGACTTTTTAGGGCAGCTGCAGGCTGGAAGATTTTCTTCGGTCAACGAGATCATTCGTTACGGTGACAATAACGCAGAAAAAGAGCGTTTAAAGCTTCCTTGCGGTGGCATACTTGAGGTTCTGGTTGAGCGTTTTCCGCCTTCCGAAGAACACCAGCACCAGTTGTATCAACTGCAGCAATCGTTGCTCGGGCAGCAGCGCTGTATACGAACAGTCAACCTGGACACGTCAGAAGTCAGCCTTCTGCCGGACACGGGCGAAGGCCCCCGAGTAGAAAAATCGGGGGCCATTGTGCGAGTCAGAATTGGCCCGGTTCGCCGACTGGTGATTGCGGGTATTTCGCCGGTGTCAGTAGCTTGTGCGGATTTTGCCAAGACATTGGGTTTTGAAGTGGTTGTTTGTGACCCCAGGGAAGACATGTTGTCCACGTTTGATGTTCCAGGCGTGAACGTTCAGCCGGTGTTAGCGTCTTTATACCTTGCACGGCAAGGCTGTCATGCTGAAACAGCGATCGTGGCTCTATCCCATGATCCGCGCATTGACGATTTAGCGATGATTGATGCGGTAAAAACGCCTGCTTTCTATATTGGGGCTATGGGCTCTGAGAAAACTTCTGCAACCCGGGCTGAGCGATTGCGCCGCTCGGGAGGGCTTAGCGAACAGGAGGTATCCCGCATTCACATGCCGATAGGGCTGAATATTGGCAGTAAAACACCCGCCGAGATCGCGCTAGCCGTGATGGCCGACATTGTCCGAATTTATTATGGCCGAGATAAATAATATGGAATGGCCTACAGGGTTGGTCAATGGCGACGTCATTGCCATTGTGCTGGCCGCAGGCCGTTCACAACGTTTTGGTTCTGATAAACGCCTGACGCTTTTCGCGGACGGCGAGACTTTGTTGAGCCAAACCCTGTCTGCCGTACTCCCTAATTTTTCGCATACGTATGTGGTACTGAAAGCAGGAGATGACCCGAAGACGTTGTTATCGCAGGCGTACTTACAACAAGTGCAGATCCTGAGAGCGCCGCATGCCAATTGTGGTTTGGGTAGTAGCCTTGCCGATGCCTTGCAGATGCTTCAAAACGCGGATGGTCTTGCGGCAGCGATTTTTCTCGGCGATATGCCTTGGTTATCACCCGCAACATGTCAGAAATTAATCGCTTTCGCGACAGCGGAAAACATTGTCCGCCCACGTTATAAAGGCCAGGCAGGGCACCCGGTTATCTTTGGCCGAAATTTCTGGTCCGAGTTGCAACAGGTTAAAGGAGAGGAAGGGGCGCGCGAGTTGTTTAAACATCGTATCCAACACTGCATCTGGGTGGACGTTGATGATCCTGGAGTGACATTGGATATTGATTACCCTCGTGATCTTTCACCTAAAGAAATCGCGCCAACCTGACGGCGCTCCGGGAGCCCCCGCCCACCATGGTCGTCCACAGACTCATGCTGGCTGTCGGCTTTCCGGTACGCCTTTGGGCTGCGTCATCTCTGTGTGCCACTTCATCCAGGCGGCAGGTTTCAAACAGGTCCAGTACCGCCCGTTCGGCCTCGCGATGAACGCACGGGCTGAGTGATTGAATCTGGGCCTGATAATGCAGATCAACAAATGTTTCGACGGCTTCGATGGTGGCAAAGACGGCGTTTTTGCCCGCTAGAGAAGGCAGAAACCCAGTTAGAAATCCTGCCAATCGCCATAGTGGCAACATCAGACTGCGGCGGTAACAAACAATGAGGTCATCGAACATACCGAGGTGCTGCTGCTCGGTCTGCAAGTGTTCCCTCGCGAACTCCAGCAACGCTCCGGTCGGCCGTGCGGCCAGAATGCCACGATATATCCACACCGCACCGGTTTCGCCTGCGTGACTGCACCTCAGCTCTTGCTGGAACTGCCGGCTAATGCCGGTTCGCTCGAGATTGTCCTTGTGCTTCTGATCAATCCGTAATGAGGGCATGTGTCTGTAGTCTTGTTGAGGTCTAGAAGATTACGGACCAAACTTGCCGAGCGATGACTTAACTTTGATTAACGCGCTTATACCTGGGCGATGGGCGGCGATATTTCTATTTTGGTTGATGTCCGAGATCATTGAACCACTTCATAACTACACTGGGCTGGTGTTCGTTACACAATTATCCCAGCTGTTTACTCCAGCGATTTTCAATGGTGTCCAGCTCGGCTGGGCCGTAATGGGCGTGATCATGGGCTCCATAATAAGCCCATAGTTGATCGCCAAAATCGTAGTGCCACCACTCGCTGGGTAGGTTGGTGAAGCCCTGCTGATGCATGGAGTGGTAAAGCAAGCGGCGATGATCCCGCGCTTTTTGTTGCTGCGGCGTCAGTGTTTTCAGTTGCTCGAAATAGTCGCTGTGGGAGGCAGGCAGTGCCTCGTCAAACAAAGTGCCCATATCTAAAGGCAAACCATCGGCATCGCATAGCGTGACATCGACGGCGCCGCCGGTGAGGTGAGGGCTGGGAGCTAAAGGGTCGCGGCTTGGCACTGACACAAATTCTCTTGTTTGTTCAAGCAGAACTGCTTCGCTGAGGCTAGGTTGTTGGTGTTGGATTGCTTCATGCAGGGTATCGAATAAATACTGCTGTACCTGCCATGGGCGCCAACCGTCCAGAACGATGATACCTATACCGTCGGGTAAGCTGCGCGCTGCTGCTAGCAGAGCCCGATAGACACCTTCACGCACAAAACACTCCTGTACTGCACCAGGAATGCCCATCCGAGCGTAGGCGGGAAACACCTTGACGGGTGCAGGGGCGAGACTCATCGGTACCAGGCGCTCACCGTTATCTTTAATGGGCGCGCAGCGCAACTGTTCCCAGCACGGGGCTGAATAACTGGGTATAGATGGCAAGGCATTCAATAGTGTATTTAAAGGCATTGTCTTATCCAAACAGGGTAGGGAGCCACAGCGTTAGCGGTGGGAAAAGGATTAGTAGAATAAGTACCGCAATAGCCGTTAGCACAAAGGGCCAAATGGTTCTGAACAGTGAGACAATCTCAAGCCGACTAACGGCCGCGGCCACGAAAACGCAGGCGCCCAACGGCGGTGTTATTAAGGCAATCGTAATATTCAGAGTGATGATGACACCCAGATGGACGGGATCGATTCCTGCCATCATTGCCACGGGCGCAAAGACTGGCGTTAGTAACATCAACGCCGACACTTCCTCCATAAACATCCCCGTGAAGAAGGTGATAACGCTGAGCATTAATAAAATGACGACGCCATTGTCCACATAGGGAGAAAGCAGTGACACGAATTGCGCTGGAACCTGAGCATACGAGAGTAGCCAGCTAATCGTAGCGGAAGCCGCCATAATCAGAAAAATCGCAGAGGTTAGGCGTGCCGTATCAACGATAGCTTTCCAGCATTCCTTCAAACGTAACCCACCGAGAAAAATACCGCACAAAGCGACATATAGTGCTGTCAACGCTCCAGATTCTGTAGGGGTGACAAAACCAAACACAATGCCAGCAACGATAATGAAGGGAGCGATAAGCGCGGGTAGGGCCGCTAAAAACGCTACTCCAAGCTGGCCGAGCGATGGCAACTTGCCACTTTTTGGCAATCGATGGCGCCAGGCATACCAAGCGTTCATTCCCATGAATGCAACACCTAGCAAGAGACCAGGTATAACGCCCGCCAGAAAAAGATCCCCCACCGAGGTGTTCGTTAGTGAGGCGTAGAGAATCATAAATATACTGGGCGGAATGATCGGACCTATCAACGAGCTGCCCGCGGTCAATCCAGCCGAAAACGCCCTTGAGTATCCTTCCTTCTCCATAGCGGGTACTAAAAGCGAACCGAGTGCCGACGTGTCGGCCACCGCTGAGCCATTAATGCCCGCAAAGAAAACACTTGAAACGACGTTGACGTGTCCCACGCCTCCCCGTAAGTGCCCAACCATCAGGCGTGCCAGCCCCATCAAACGTTCCGTTAACCCACTGACGTTCATCAGATTACCGGCGAAGATGAATAGCGGAATAGCCATCAGGGAAAACACATTAATACCGCTAAAAAACTGCTGAGGCATCATCCGTGGAATCATCGAGGGATCGACAAACAAAAAACCGACTATCGCCGTCGTAATCAATGCGATGAATAAAGGAAGGCCCAGCAAAACGTGGATAAGAAAAACAACCAGCATGCTGAGAATCATATCTGGTCCTCTATGGATTTGAGGGGCGCAGGTCCGTAGAGAAGCACATGCCACGCCAGTAATAAAAAGCCAAAGGGCAACGAAAGCAGTGGCACAGTGCGGCTAATGCCAAGCCCGGACGTGGTAAACATGCTGACCGATAGCGCATAGCGGTAGCTTACCCATGCTGCACCCACGGCTATTAGCAGAGTAAGCAGCCATTGATACAGATTCAGCAAGCGAGCGAATGGAGCTGGAAGCAGTTTTTCCAGGAGACCGACGCGCATGTGGCCTCCTTCCGACCAGACCGCACCAGCCGCGATCATGACGGTGGCTATGATCAAGAAGCGAGAGAGCTCATCTGTCCATATGGGGGCGCCACCCGCTATGTAGCGTGCAAAAACGCCAAACAAAATGGCCGCAACATTGAGGGATAATAAGACCCCTGCCAGGGTTAGGGTGGACGGACAGCTTTTAGCCAGTAGGCGGGATCGAAGCTTATTGAGCATTGCAGCATTCCATGAAGCACAAAAAAATAGAGGGCTGGCGAGGCACCAGCCCTCTGCCGTGGCAAAGGTATTAACCGTTGTTAGTCGACCAGACCGTTCATGCCCGCATCTTTCAGCGCCATATCAATCCAGCGTTGCTCAATGTCACGCTCTTTTAGCCATTTAAGATAGGCGGGCTGGCCAATGTTGCGAAAAGCAGTCAGGTCTTCTTCAGAAGGGCGAATAACTTCCATGCCTTGCTCTTCCAGAAAAGCAATCCGCTTTTCAACCTGGTCCTCATTATGCTTTCGGGCATTATGGTTAGCCTCGGCGACGGCTTCCATAAAGGCGTTGCGAACCTCGTCGTCCCAATTCGCAATCATCTCGCTATTGCCCACTAGGAATTGATCGGAGTACTGAATGTTCGCAAGAGTCAGGTATTTTTGCACTTCATGAAGGCTGGCCAGGGCAATGTACATTGGCGGGTTCATTTGGCCGTCAGCTACACCCGTCCGCAGGGCCATATAAGTTTCGGTCCAGGGGATGGGTGTGCCGGATGCCCCAAATGCCTCATAGAGCGCAACCTGGCTCGGGTCCATGGCGCGGAAACGCAGGCCTTGAAAGTCTTCAGGGCGGCTGATGGGTTTTTTATTGTTGGTAAACGCCAAAAAGCCGCCTTCTTCCACGACGGCCAACATATCGATACCGGCACGCTCCTGCAGAACATCGCCGACTCCCTGCCAATACTTGCCGTCATCGAAAAAGCTACGTGCCGCAGCAAAATCGTCGAACAGGAATGGAATGGCGCTGACGAAGATTTCGTCGACGAGAGGTGAAACTCCAGCAAAGGAGGCTACGTTGAGCGACGGTGTGCTCATAGTCTGCTCCATGCGCTCCTGCTCTTCTCCCAGCATACTGTTGGGATACAGCGCCAGCTCAAGCTGGTTGTTGGTTTTTTCTTCAACCAACTCTTTTAGATTAGTGGCGAAAACGTGAACGGCGTTCTTTTCTAGGTCAGGGGCTCCGTTGTAGCTCAGATTAATTTTGGTTGCTGCAAGGGCATTTCCAGCCATTAAGGCGGAGCCAATTAGGCAAGCTGAAATGAGTCGCTTGGGTGAAAATTTTGGTGTCATCATAGTAAGTTTCCTGTTTTATTGTCATTAGTTGCGAGGTACTACGTGCGAGCACACAGATTTATCAGGGATGCCTGTCAGAAGATTAGGTGTTGAAGTGTTGACTATGCAATACCTAAAGTGTGGACTTTATTGCAACAGTCGAGGTGCGTCGGCCGAGAAAAAACGCATTCCTTTTTGTAAATGATCGATACAGGCGGCTGACGCTATCGTTAACTCTTGGCCCTTTAGGCTCACAATCTGCGCTCGGGTATCGTTCATAACAGAATATTGCATAGGTAGCGTGAAAATTTCTCCACGGTTTATTTCATCGATTACTGTGAGCTCCGGCATAAACGTAACTCCGATTCCTGAACGGACGAAATTTTTTAAAACGGATACAGAGTTTGTATGTAGGCGAGCTTCAAGGTGAACGCGCTCTTGGTGAGCCGCCATATTGACCATTTGTCGCATACCGAAAGGATTATCCATTAACGCAAGGGGCCAATTTTTTAGATCATTCAGCGTCACAGGGCGATTCAGTTCCGTTAGCGGGTGACTAGGAGGCACGATGACATCGAGTGGCTGGCGCGTTTCCACATGACAGAAAAACTGTGGATCTACCGGTGGTGCATAAAGTAGCGCTATATCGACTTCACGATCTTTGAGCAGCGACATCGCATCATTAACACCTGCCATGCGGATTTCTACATTAATACCTGCAAAAGCCGACATGAAAGTGCCCAAAGGTGCGGCAATTAAGTCAGCGATAAATCCTTCCCCCACGGCAATGCGAACTTCCCCTTTTACCAAGTTTTGAAGTGCCATGAGTTGGGAAAGTACGGCTTCTTCTGAAGCCCGCTGGGTATGGAAATGATGAACAAGTAGTTGACCTGCTGCGGTCGCCCGCATTCCACGCCCGTGCCGCTCACACAGTCGGGTATCCAACTCTTCTTCAAGTGCTTTTAATTGACGGCTAACGGCGGAAGCATCGACATTCAAGAAGGCCGCAGCGCGCCTTATGGATCCGCGGCGAATGACTTCGTTTAGGTAGGTTAACGCACGCTGGCTAAGCATAAAAAGTGCCTGTTTTGGGTTTCAGATACGCGTTACTGTCAGAAATTGTTGAAGCACTTTAGAGGAACCAGCACCGTGCAGGCGCCACATCAGGCCTTTAACAATTACATCTGTACCTAAAAATAGCGAGTAATCGCTTCTGACACATAACGTTGTAGCAAACGGCTCAGGAAGAAGGTGATCGGTGCTATGGCGCTTATATTGGAGGGGCTCCCGCTGGTATCTCGGAATATTTCAGCATTCGGAGAGCCATGGACCGTGGGTGGTAAGATCTCTAACCAGGCCGTAAACCAGGTTCCAAGCCCCTCGATTCGCTGTTGCTCAGGCAAGAGCAGAATCTGCGACCTAAAGCTCAGGAGGGGTTGAAAGTTTTTTCATGTTTTTGATATCAGTACAAGACAGTCAGAAATAAGGGAATTCGAACCGACTACCTGAAGATGGTGCCCTCGGCAGGACTCGAACCTGCTACCTTCCCCTTAGGAGGGGGACGCTCTATCCAGATGAGCTACGAAGGCGTAATGCCAAGAAGGGCGGTATGATAACGGGCTGAGGCGCGTGGCTCAAGGCCTTGCGCGGGTTGTTTATTCTTGGAAGCGGCGCGATTAATACTTTAATGACGGATTTGAAAGCGGATGTAAAGCTGAGTGTGATTGTGCCGGTATGGAATGAGGCTACTGCGATTGGGGCTTTGTTGCAGTCGCTGCAGCTGCTTCAGGCCCAAGGCCACGAGGTGATTGTGGCGGATGGCGGCAGCACCGATGGTACGCAAGGCTTGGCCCGGCTTGTGTGTGACCAGTTGGTGAGTGCGGAGTTGGGTCGGTCGGCACAGATGAATGCCGGTGCTGCGGTTGCCCAGGGTGACGTGTTGTTATTTTTGCATGCGGATACGATGTTGCCTGCGGATGCCGTGCAGCAATTGCAGGCATTTTTGCCAACGCCGAACGCGTGGGGGCGATTCGATGTACGTTTAAGTGGCTCGCGGCCGCTGTTTCGTGTGATTTCCTGGTTTATGAATAAGCGTTCGCGGTTGACCGGTATTTGTACCGGCGATCAGGCGATGTTTGTACGCCGCGATACCTTTGAAGCCCTGGGCGGTTTTTCACTCCAGCCGTTAATGGAAGATGTTGAGTTGTCGCGGCGTTTACGCGATGTGTCGCGTCCTTTCTGCGTGCCAAGCCCGGTAACGACAGACAGTCGGCGCTGGCAACAACAAGGCGCCTGGGCAACGATTGTGCTGATGTGGCGGCTGCGCTGGCGTTATTGGCGCGGTGAGTCTGCTGAGTCTTTGGCCCAAGCCTACCGATTGGATGTGCGTAATGCCCAATAATGAAAACAACTCTGACCAGCCGCTGGTCATGCAGTTCGCCAAATGGCCTGAAGCTGGCAAGGTAAAAACCCGTTTAATACCCGCACTGGGCGAGCAGGGGGCTCTGGCGGCGCACTGCGAGTTAACCTTGGCGGTGCTGGATAATTTGCTGGCGACGGCTTTTCCGCTGCAGCTCTGGTGGGACTGTGATCGTGCGCCCCCGCCAGAAGCCGCTGACGTGATGAAAAAGTTGCAAGGGCAATGCGTACAGCAGCGTTTTCAGAGCGATGGCAACCTTGGTGATCGCATGGCCGCGGCTTTGTGTGGTGCTCTGCATAGTCATAAATACGCCATAATTGTCGGCAGTGATTGCCCGTCAGTGGATGCAGCTCATGTTCTTCTGGCCGCTGAAAAGCTGACTCACGTTGATGTGGTGTTGGGGCCGTCGGAAGACGGGGGCTATGTGTTGATTGGCGCGCGTAAGGTAGTGCCTGGCATGTTGGATGGCATTCGCTGGGGTAGCGAGCATGTTTTGCGGCAAACCTGTGAAAAACTGGAAAGTGCGGGGTTGAGCGTTGGCTTGTTACCCATGCGCTGGGATGTGGATGAAGCTGAAGACTGGCAGCGATTTCAGCGTGAGTTTGTTGGCTGAAATCGCTGCCTCTGTTGTTTCAAGAGCCGTTATCCCTCGGTGACTGGCGGCTGGGCTCTGAGTTTTTGCATTTGTTCGTCTGCGTTGCCGCGATTTGCTGGCGCGGTCTGGCTTGCTTCTGGGGCTTTGTTTGCACTTACGTCTGTAATCTGGCCTTCCGAAGTGACCAGTAACGCCCGCTCACGTTGTTCCAATGCGGTGCGGAAAGTGCTTTGCAATTGCGCCAGGCTGACATTTTCAATCGCTTTGACCAGTTGCTCGCGGGAGTCAAAGTTGCTGTTACCGCGGTCAATTTCCTGCCAGAAGCGCCCGGAGATATCGCCCAGCTGGCGGTCTTGTTCCAGTATGCCGCTGATAACAGCCTGCTTTTCCTGCTCCAACTCTTTGCTTCCAATACTTGCCAGGGCACTGGCGAAGCTTTCCATAAACTCGTCCACAGCGGCATCAATAGCCTGCGGGTTGGTGTCTGGAGATTGCACGACTAACGCGAGCGCCGGGGTTTCCAGCATTTCGAATGATGTTGCGTAAACGATGTAGCCCAGTTGGCGCTGGGTGCGAATGTTCTCGTAGAACGGGCTGCGGATAATCTGAGTTAGTAGCCGATACTGCGCGCGCTCTGCCAGGCTGCTATTCGGACCTTGCAGGTACAAGGTGTAGCCGGCATCCGGGTGGCTTATGTCCAGATTCACGCGTGTTTCGCCTGCGGGAATCTGGCGTATGCGGCTGCGTTCTACGCTCGTGTACTGGCTGTCGGCCATGATCAGAGCCCGTGCCTGTTGGGCCATGTTCAGCGCAGACGCGGCGCTGAGGTTGCCGTGAACCAGCATGACAGGGTCCAGGCCGGTCATTAGCTGTTGCTGGAAGGCTTGAAGGTCATTCAGGGTGACTTCTTGAGCAGCTTTTAGCTTGTCTTTGGTCTGCCAGGCGCCCTGCAGAAGTGCGGTTTGAATATAGTCGGCAATCTGTTCACTGGGAGGATTACGGGATTCATTCATCAAGCTGTCCACAAGGTTCTGGCGCGCGATGTCAAAGCGTTGCTGGGTCAGTTCCGGGTCGGCTACCTGTTGTAAAATCTGGCCCAGCAGCGTGTTGGCTTGGTCGCTGTAGCCACCCACTCTCAGTGTTAACCCACGCAGATGGGGGTAAATGCTGTAATCCAGCCCGGCCAGGTGCGCGGAATAGGCCCAGGCGTTCAAGTTGGTATTCAGGGCGTCGGTTAGCAATCGCAGCAGTACAGCGTTGCGGGCGGACTCCAGCGGCATAGGCGTGCGCAGGCTGAGGTATACGTTGGCTTTGGGAGTGCCGAAGTGGGTATCGCGGGCGTACCACAGTTCAATGTTGCCATTATTACTCGCAATACCATCAGCGCTCAGCAAGTGCTCGGGCTGGGTCATGGTGTTGCCACTGAGCATGGCAAGGTTTTCCGGTATGAAGGGGTTGGCTTGCGGCAGCGCAAGCTGGCTGGCAAGAGCGACGTTGGCGGGTTGGTTCAATTGTTGAGCACTTAGGGGTTCCTGTTGCCACTGGGTGTTATACCACTGCGTAGCGCGAGCCTTGCCCAGATCGGGCTCGGGTTGCAGCACAAACAGCAGAAGGTTGTCGGTGGTGAGTTGCTCAAGAATCTCGCGGTACTGGTCGGGGGCGTAGCTTTCCATCAACCAGGGCGCGCGCAGGATGTCGGCTGCTGGATAGAGTTGCAGTTGCCCGGCCAGGCGCATTACCTGGTGTACGGGATCGCTTTTTTCGTTAAAACGGAAATCGATGTCGGCCAGTTTGCGCATTTCTTCAAAACGTTGCTCGCTGATGCCATCTTTGCGCACTTTATCGATGTAGGCGAACACCAGAGGAAGGATGGTGTCTTGTTGCTCCAGACCTTGTTTGGTGAGGGCCATGGAGATTTCCAGTGTGGCGCCATCGCCGGTGTCCATTCCCAGGCCCGCCGACAGGCTTTCGGTCAGGCCCGCACGTTTCAACACGTCAAACAGGCTACCAGGGCCTTCATGGCCTAGCAGGTTGGTCACGTAGCGCTCTGGCTTGGTACGGTATTGATCCTGTTGTGAAGCAATAGGGAATACCAGGGACATATTGCGGATGTCTTTCAGCGACGCTACGGTCACTTTTGTGGGTAGTTGCTTACGATCAACCAAAGGCGCGCTGTGGCGCTTCTGTGTCAGGTTGCGGTCTTCGATAGCCTCAAAGCGGCCACGCACCAGTTGTTCCAGGCGATCCAGCGATTGCGGTCCGTAAACGGCAAGGTTCATCAGGTTGGCCGAGTAGTGCTGACGCCAGAATGTGACCAGGTCTTCACGTAACGGCCTTTGTTCGCTATTTTCCAGGGTGGTCAGGTTGCCCACGGCAAACTGGTGAAAGGCGTGCTCGGCAGGCGTAACCGCTTTGCGAACTGAAAAAAAGCGGCGGCCGTCTTCTTTGAGTTTGGAGCTGTATTCGGAATGCACGGCGTTGCGTTCGCGATCTACCAGTTCGGCTGTGAACAGGGGTGCGGAGAACTGCTGGGCGAAACGGTCCAGAGCCGGCTCGAGAAATTCGGCTTGTACGTCAAAGAAGTAGTTGGTGTCCTGAAACGCGGTAAAGGCGTTGTGGCTGCCGCCGTGGCTGGCGATGAACTGCTGGTACTCGCCGGGTTCCGGATATTTTTCGGTGCCCAGAAACAGCATGTGTTCCAGGAAGTGAGACAGGCCCTCGCGATCGGCGGGGTCGTCGCCGCTGCCAACGGCTACATTCAAAGACGCGGCGGCCTTGTCTGCACTTTTGTCCGACACCAGTAACACTCGCAGGCCGTTATCTAATTGTAAATAACGATACAGGTTGGCGTCATTGGGGCTTTTCGTCGGTTCCTGCGCGGCAAGGCTCAATGAACTGGCGACTAACAGACATAAGAACGTCAGGGCTGCAGGCCAGAATGGGTTTCGGCGTAATGGGCGCGTCAGGGCAGGCGTCATTTCAGTGAATCCTTGTTTTGCCGTGGGTCTGTGGTTGCTGATTTAAGGTTTTGCGCGCCAGGTCGGCGGCTTTGTCTGCGCTGAGTTCGCCAGAGGCAATGCGTTCCAGTACTGTTGCCATAACCGCAACAGTCTGGCGCTGGCTTTTGAATTCGGTTTGAAACGCGGTGTCTATGGCTTCGTAAACGGCCTGAATTTTCTGCTCCCGATCACCCGCTTTGGCGGCGGTGTCGTTGATGGCTTTCAGGCAGGCGCGCGCGATGGCAATGTAGCGCTCGGCGTTGGGGTTTTTCTGGGACATGAAGTCATTCCAAACAACAGATACGATGGATAACAGACGCGGGTGTGCGTCGAAAGTTCCTGATTATCGCATTGATGGTCATGGGTTGCTAAAATCTCAATGCTTTGGGCCTTTATACGCAAATACTGCTATAACTTATTTTTACAATGACGTAACAATTAGGGCGGATACTGCATGAATTATTTTGTAACAGGTGGCACCGGCTTTATCGGTCGATTTTTGATCGCCAGGTTGCTGGCGCGTGGTGCTATCGTTCATGTACTGGTGCGTGAGCAGTCGGTGCAAAAGCTGGCGGATTTGCGGGAGAAGCTGGGCGCTGATGAAAAGCAGATTAAGGCGGTGGTCGGTGATTTGACGGCCCCGGGCCTTGGCCTTGATAAAAAAACATTGAAGCAGCTGAGTGGAAAGATTGATCACTTTTTTCACCTGGCGGCCATTTACGATATGTCTGCCAGTGAAGAATCACAGCAAGCCGCCAACATTGATGGCACTCATGCTGCCGTGGCCGCAGCCGAGGCGCTTGGGGCCGGAACTTTTCATCACGTGTCGTCCATCGCGGTAGCAGGTCTGTTTAAAGGCACCTTCCGTGAAGACATGTTTGCAGAGGCCGGTAAGCTGGACCACCCTTATTTCAGCACCAAACACGAGTCTGAGCGGGTGGTGCGCGACGAGTGCAAGTTGCCGTTCCGCATTTACCGCCCGGGAATGGTGATTGGTGACTCCGCTACTGGTGAGATGGACAAGGTCGACGGACCTTATTACTTCTTCAAGATGATTCAGAAGATTCGTGGCGCGCTGCCCCAGTGGGTGCCCACCATTGGTCTTGAAGGGGGCCGCCTGAATATTGTGCCGGTGAATTTTGTGGCTGATGCGTTAGACCATATCGCTCACCTGCCAGGCGAAGACGGCAAATGTTTCCATCTGGTGGATTCTGACCCGTACAAGGTAGGTGAAATACTCAATATATTCTGTGAGGCGGGCCACGCACCCAAAATGGGTATGCGTATTGATTCGCGCATGTTCGGATTTGTGCCACCGTTTATTCGCCAGAGCCTGAAAAATCTGCCGCCGGTAAAGCGTATGAGCCGCGCTCTGCTGGATGATTTGGGTATCCCTGCGTCGGTGCTTTCTTTTATCAACTATCCCACCCGTTTTGATGCCCGCGAAACCGAGCGTGTGTTGCAGGGCACCGGTATAGAAGTGCCCCGCCTGCCAGACTATGCTCCGGTGATCTGGGATTACTGGGAGCGCAATCTGGACCCCGACCTGTTCAAAGACCGCACTCTGCGCGGCACTGTGGAAGGTAAAGTGTGCGTGGTAACCGGCGCCACCTCTGGTATTGGCCTGGCGACTGCGGAAAAGTTGGCGGACGCGGGTGCGATTCTGGTAATTGGAGCGCGTACCCAAGAGACGTTGGACCAAGTGAGCGCGCAATTAAACGGGCGAGGCGCCGACGTACATGCGTATCAGTGTGACTTTGCGGATATGGACGCTTGTGACCGGTTTATTCAGACCGTTAGCGAAAACCATGGTGCGGTGGATGTGCTGATAAACAATGCCGGCCGTTCCATACGCCGCTCATTGGACAAGTCCTTTGACCGTTTCCACGACTTTGAACGCACCATGCAGCTGAACTATTTTGGTTCGTTGCGTTTGATCATGGGCTTTGCACCGGCCATGTTAGAACGTCGCCGTGGCCACATCATCAATATTTCTTCTATTGGTGTGTTGACGAATGCGCCGCGCTTTTCGGCCTATGTGGCTTCTAAAGCGGCATTGGATTCGTTTAGCCGCTGTGCCGCGGCGGAATGGTCAGACCGGCACGTTTGTTTTACCACCATCAACATGCCATTGGTGAAAACACCGATGATAGCGCCCACCAAAATCTACGATTCGGTGCCCACATTGAGCCCGGAAGAAGCCGCGGATATGGTGGTAAATGCAATTGTTTGCCGGCCCAAGCGTATTGCGACGCGGCTTGGTGTGTTCGCCCAGGTATTGAACGCGTTGGCACCCAAGGCGAGTGAAATTCTAATGAATACCGGCTATAAAATGTTCCCGGACTCCATGCCAAAAAAAGGCAAAGAGGTAAGTATTGAAAAGGGGGCATCCACTGACCAGGTGGCATTTGCAGCCATTATGCGGGGCATTCACTGGTAACAGACATTATTACGGGTAACAAAAAAGCGGCGGTGCATTAGCATCGCCGCTTTTTTGTTACCGCAACTTTTCAATTCTGCAATAACACTATTCGAAAGGCGGGGGTGGAAAGCCCCCAAGTTCCTGCCAGCGATTAACGATACTGCAGAAAAGGTCGGCGGTTTTTTCCGCGTCGTAAGCCGCAGAGTGCGCTTCTTTACTGTCAAACGGGATGCGAGCCAGTTTACAGGCTTGGGCCAACACTGTGTGGCCATAAGCCAGACCTGCCAGGGTGGCGGTATCAAACGTCGAAAACGGATGAAACGGGTTGCGCTTGATGTCTGCGCGCATGCTAGCGGCGAATACAAAGTTGTGATCAAACGTGGCGTTATGCCCCACAAGAACCGCACGTTTGCAGTCAAAGGCCTTCATCGCCTTGCGTATCGGACTGAATATTTCACTCAGGCCTTCGCGTTCCGGCACTGCCTCACGCTCTGGGTCCCACGGATCTATGCCGGTAAAGTCCAGCGACGACTGCTCGAAGTTAGCGCCTTCAAAGGGGTCTATCTGCTGCAGGTAAGTTTCGCCACGGTGCAGAAAGCCGTTTTCGTCCATGGTGACCATAACCGCTGCTATTTCTAGCAGCGCGTCTTTGGCGGGGTTGAATCCGGCCGTTTCAACATCTACGACAACAGGAAGAAACCCGCGAAAGCGACGGGACATGGGGTGCGTTTGGCTGTTTTCTTCGGTCACTCAAACTCCAACGATGGCGCTATGTGAAAAGGTAATGTAATGAAGGATTACGCTAGGCGCCAGTAAATGGTTTCACCGGCGTTCAATGGCACGATGCTGCCACCGGCTAGCGGCAGCTCGTCAGGCATGGTCCAGGGCTCGCGTACCAGCGTTATGGTGTCTGTGTTACGCGGTAGGCCATAAAAATCGGCACCGTTAAAACTGGCGAAAGCTTCAAATTTATCCAGCACGCCCAACTCTTCAAATACTTGTGCGTACAGGCTGATAGCGCCAAATGCCGAGTAGCAGCCGGCGCAACCGCACGCCGTCTCTTTGCGGTCTTTGGCGTGGGGTGCGGAATCAGTGCCCAAGAAAAATCGTTTGTCGCCGCTGGCCACTGCTTCACGCAGCGCCTGTTGATGGCGATTGCGCTTAAGAATGGGCAGGCAGTACAAGTGAGGCCTTACACCGCCAACCAGCATATGGTTACGATTGTACATCAGATGTTGGGGGGTAATGGTGGCCGCCAGGTTGTCGCCTTGGTGCTGACGCACGAAATCGGCGGAATCTGCGGTGGTGATGTGCTCTAAAACCACTTTTAAGGTGGGAAACGCCGCGAGTGTCGGCGCCAGAGCCCGCTCCAGAAATACTTTTTCACGATCAAAAATGTCGATGTCGGCATCGGTCACTTCGCCGTGTACCAGCAGCAGCATGCCGCAATCGGCCATGGCCTGCAGTGCCGGAAAGATGTTGGCCACATCGGTAACACCGGAATCCGAGTTGGTGGTGGCCCCGGCCGGGTACAATTTGGCAGCGACTACGCCCTGCGCCTTGGCTTGTCGTACGCACTCTGGCGTAGTGGTTTCGGTCAGGTACAAGGTCATCAGTGGTTCAAAATGGCTGTTGCCAGCCGCGTTGCGAATACGCTCGCGGTAGGCCAATGCCTGGTCGGCAGTGGTCACCGGCGGTACCAGATTGGGCATGATAAGGGCGCGACCGAATACCGCAGCAGTCGCGGGTACCACGTCATTCAATATGGCGCCGTCACGTACGTGCAGGTGCCAGTCGTCGGGGCGGGTAATCGTTAGTTGCTGGGTCATGATTGCGAGCCACTCATTAAAAAACCGATGCGTTTTAAAAACGTGAAAGATGCAAAAGGTGAAAAAAGATGCACTGCGCGAAAGATACGCGGCGGCGCCGAAAAATTCGCAGAAGTATAACAGAAGGTTGTGCGGTTTGTTTTACTGAACGGGTCGCGATGGCAACAGCCGCATCATAAAAATGGACGGTGACCTAAAGATGCAAAGCGACTGGCCGATACCTAAGGAAACCGAGTGTTGAACGGTCACCCAGTGTGGCCATGAAGTCCCCAAAGGTAGTGATCGATGACGTTGCGAATGCAATTGTTGACCCGTTGTTTGCCGGCAGCCTTAATGGCTTGCCCTTTACTGAGCGCGTCTGCGCTGGCAACCAGTTTTGGCGCGGGCATCGAAAATAGCCAGTGGTATTTGTCAGAGTCGGTCTTTGAGTGTGCGCTGGTGCACCAGGTGCCCGGCTATGGTCGCGCAACCTTCCGCCACCGCGCGGGTGAAAGCCTGCTTTTTTCGCTGGAAGCCGACACGCCGCTAATGCGCCCCGGCAGAGGGATGTTGGTGGTCGAAGCGCCAAGCTGGCGCCCGGGCGTTGCGCCGAGACCACTGGGCCTGGTTACGGTTCCGGAAGGCCGCAGTGCGGTCGTATTAAGCGCTGTCCAGAGTATGCAGGTTGCCTATGGCTTGCTGGACGGTCTCTCGCCGACGCTTACCCGGCAGTCCTGGTTCAACACTCAACCGGTGCGGGTGCACGTGTCGAACATCAACTTCGCTTCGCCATTTCAAGGATATCGCGCCTGCGCGGGTAATCTGTTGCCGGCCAATTTTGATCAGTTGCAGGGTTCTCGGATTCTGTTCTCTTCGGCCAGCGTGGCATTGAACGATGCAGACAGGCGCAGCCTCGATAAGGTTGTGGCCTATGTGCTGGCCGATTCGACGGTAACTACGGTATTGGTGGACGGTCATACCGACAGAACGGGAAGCCGGATTGATAACCGGGAGCTGGCAAAGGATCGCGCCGAGGCAGTGGCGGGCTATCTGAAAAGCCAGGGTGTCCCAGAAAGCAAAATTGTTGTGCGCGCCCACGGTGACCAATTTGCTGCGTCAGGCAACCCGGCGCAAGACCGGCGCGTTGTTATTCGAATGGAGCGCGAGGGCGATAGCACAGAATGGCAGCAGGCCAGTGCTACACCTAAGCCTGGTGCTGGTTAATAGAGTGCCGCTTAATGGCGCCGGTTAACAACGGCGCACAAGGCCGGCGCGGATTCACTTTACCGCGTGCAGTACTTCAAG
Organism: Marinobacter sp. M3C; assembly: GCF_023311895.1. GTDB lineage: Bacteria > Pseudomonadota > Gammaproteobacteria > Pseudomonadales > Oleiphilaceae > Marinobacter. The sequence continues at coordinate 1,105,164 of NZ_CP092284.1, read as the reverse complement.
ATGGGTGGCCACGCTTTCCGCAAGAGCCTTCAGGTGATACCCACCTTCCAGTGTTGAGATAATCCGGTCATTGGCGTGGTCTTTGGCAACGCTCGCCAGCATCTCGGTCAACCAGCGAAAATCCTCGGTTTCCAGATTGAATTCGCCCATCGGGTCCAGCTTGTGCGCATCAAATCCTGCGGAAATCAGCACCAGTTGTGGCTTGAAGTTCTGTAGGCGTTTCAGCCAGCCAGCTTCCACGGCGTGACGATAATCCAGTGCTGAGCAATCGGCCGGCAGCGGAATATTAATGATGTTCTCAGCCTGGCGGTGCACATGAGTGTGCGGGTAAAACGGGTGCTGGAAACTTGAACACATAAGAATGCGTTCATCGCCACCGACAATGTCGACGGTGCCGTTGCCCTGGTGAACGTCAAAATCAATAATGGCAACCCGCTCAAGGCGGTGAAAGCTCAGTGCGCGCATGGCCGCCAAGGCCACGTTGTTGTAAAAACAGAAACCCATGGATTTGCTGCGTTCGGCGTGGTGGCCAGGCGGACGGGCGCACACGAACGCATTGGTGACCTGGCTGCTCATCACCATATCAACCGCCTGAATGTTGGCGCCGGCCGCCAGGCGCGCAGCGCGCAGGGTGTCGGGTGTCATTGCGGTGTCTGGGTCAGTGAACACGCGGCCACGGGTTGGCTGCATCATGTCGAGCTGCTTTAGATAGCTTTCCGGGTGAACAATCAGCAGTTGATCGCGGGTAATTTCATCCGGGCGAACGTAGTCAAGATCCTGAGCGAATGCGGTGTCTGCCAGGTAACTCTGAATGGCGGCAATGCGCTCAGGGCGTTCTGGATGCTCTGGGCCCATGTTGTGTTTACTGCAGTCGTCATGGGAAAAAAAGGCGGTTGTCATAATACGTTGGCTGCCCCGCTGGTATATTGTCTTTTTTTTATGATATCAGGAAAAAATCGGTTGCGGTCTTTCTTTGGTCTAACCTCAATCTTCGTCAAAACTACGCTAATTGACGTTTTACACCCATTTATTAGCGCCTAAGATACACTAATCAAGACGACCCTGATCCATAAGGAACCTGCGCTTGAGCACTCGATACCTGGAAAGTCTGTTTAATCCCGAGTCTATTGTAGTGGTGGGTGCTTCTGAGCGGGCTGACAACCTGGGCGGTATGGTTTTGCGCAACCTGTTGGGCGGCGATTACCCTGGCAAACTGCTGGTTCTGAACCCGAGCGATTACGAGAACGTGCACGGCGTGGCTTGCGCAAAAAGTGTTGCCGACATGCCATTTGTCCCGGAGTTGGCGATTATTTGTACACCGCCGAAAACCGTGCCGAAAATGATCCGGCGCTTGGGCACGGCGGGTGCGCGTACCGCCATTGTGATGACCGGTGGTATGTCGCGCAGCCACAGCAAAACCGGCCGGCCATTGATGTATTCGGTACGCGACGCCGCTCGTGAAAGCGGAATTCGAGTGCTTGGACCCAACACCATCGGGCTGATGGTGCCAGCCCGCAAGTTGAACGCCACTTACGCCCACATGGGGGCGATTCCGGGTCGAGTGGCGTTTGTTGGCCAGTCGGGCACCATTGCCAGCGCGGTGCTGGATTGGGCCTTTGCCCGCGGTGTCGGCTTTTCCTATTTTTTGACTCTGGGCGATGGCATGGACATCGACCACGACGACCTTATCGATTATCTGGCCCAAGACACCCGCACTCGCGCGATTTTACTGCACCTTGAAAACGTGCCTAACCCGCGCCGGTTTATGTCATCGGTGCGGGTAGCGTCGCGCACAAAACCGGTTATTGCTTTGAAGTCTGGCCGGGTGCCGGAATCGGAGTGGTTCGTTCACGAACTGCCAGCCGGCATCAAACACAGCGACCCTATTTACGATGCCATGCTCAAACGCGCCGGTGTGCTGCGTGTAGACGGCCTGGGGCAGATGTTTGATGCTCTGGAAACACTGACGCGCATGAAGCCCCTGCGCCGCGAATCGCTGGTTATGATGGCCAACGGTGTGGGGCCGGGCGTGCTGGCGGTAGACCGTTTGGCGTATCTGGGTGGGGAGCTCGCCACGTTATCGGAATCGGCCATTGAGGCGTTGGCAGAGCTGTTGCCAACGTATTGGACGCGCCGTAATCCTATCGACCTGGGATACAACGCGTCGCCGGAAGTTTACGCCAAAGTATTGAAAATCTTGTCGAAAGAACCGGAGCTTGCGAACGTGTTAGTGATGTACGCGCCAAGCCTGACCGGCGACAGCCGCGAGATTGCCAACTCGGTGATCCAGGGCATGAAGGGCACACGGCTGAACGTGTTTACCTGCTGGCTGGGCCAGAGCACGGTGATGGATTCCCGCGAGGAGTTCTATCGCGCCGGCGTGCCGTCGTTCTTTAACCCGGAAAAAGCGGTGATGGCGTTCATGCAGCATGTGCGTCATCAGCGGGTGCAGCGCCTGCTGACAGAAACCCCGGAATCGTTTACCGATCATTTGTCAGACCACAGCACAACCCGCCGGGTGATCGTGAACGCGTTGCGTGCCGGGCGTAACCATTTGACCAATGAAGAAGCGCGCAGCGTGCTGAGCGATTATAACGTTCGCGCTATAGACACGATATTTTGTGACGATGTGGATGAGGTACTGGGGGCTTTTTCGGTAGAGCGTCGGCCCATGGATATTACCCTGGTGCATGAGCAGGCCTGCCATCCGTTTCAGTCCCACAGCCCGAATCAGAAGCGCTACAACTGCACCATGCCCAAACTTAACAGTGAGGCAGCCATTATTGATGGCTGTCAGAGCTTGTTGGAGGAATACGGCAAGCATTTCCCAGAAAGCGGTTTTTTGGGTTTTGCGGTGCAGTTCTCCTATCAGCATGTGGGCGGGATTGAGTTCAGCGTGGGCATCACCCGTGATGCGCTGTTCGGCCCCTTGGTCGTGTGCGGCGCTGCGGGCGCCCAGATCAACGTCATGACCGACCGACAGATTGCATTTCCGCCGTTGAATATGGTGCTGGCGCGCGAGCTTTTACGGCGCACCTATATGTACAAGCTCCTGAAGGAGCACAGTCTGAAACCGGAGCACGATATTCGCGCTGTGTCGGAAACCCTGGTGACGCTGTCGCAAATTGTGATCGACATTCCGGAGATTCAAGGGCTGGAAATTTCGCCGTTGTTGTTTAACGACGAAGGCGCGGTGGCCGTTAATGTGGCAATCAACCTGTCTGACGAGCCGGGTAAACCGATCATTCAGCCTTATCCGCGGGAGCTTGAGGAGTGGATAGTGCTGCCAAGATCAGGCCGCCGTGTGATTATTCGGCCAGTACTTGCGGAAGACGAGCCTGCCCACCGGGCGTTTCACGAACTGCAGTCACCGGAGTCTATTCGCTATCGGTTCTTCCAGTATCGCAAACATTTTTCCCGCGAAGACGTGGCGCAGATGGTGCAGATCGATTACGACCGCGAGATGGTGTTCATTGCCAACGCGCCCCGCGAAGACGGCAAAGGTGAGGAAACCCTGGGCACCGTGCGCACCTGGACCGACGCAGATAACTTGCGCTGCGAGTTTGCGGTGATGGTACACGACAAAATGAAGGGCGAAGGTTTGGGCAAGACGCTGATGGGGAAAATGATCGACTACTGCCGGGCCCGTGGTACCTCGGAAATGGTCGGGGATGTACTGCCAGACAATCGGCCCATGCTGAACCTGGCCGAGCATCTGGGCTTCCACATCAAGTTCAATCAAGATGAGGAGGTGATGGACCTGAGCTTGGTATTGAACGAACCGGAAAAAGACTGGCAGAGGGAAAGGTTAAACAAGGGCGGTCACTGATCTTCAAATCACGCCGCCCGCTATGGGGTTACTGGCTGACCGGGGCAGGGCGGTCTTCGTCATCTATTAAAGCCGAGCGGTCTTCGCCGCCCAGAGCTTCGAGTAGCCCCGGAATAAGCTTTGCGAGTTCCAGTGTCATCAAGCTAAAACTGGCGTCGAATTTCGCAAGGGCGTCGTCAGCGTCAACGTTTTCCAGCTGTTCCTGAAGAGTTTCACCGAACTTGAGGCGACGAATGCCCAGCTCTTCGTCGAGCACAAACGACACGTTGTCGTCCCAGGTAATGGCCAGCTTGGTGACTTGCATGCCGGCTTGAAGATGGTTTTGAATTTCATCCGCCTGCAAGTTCATACCTTTGCAGCGCACAACGCCGCCGTCTTCCGCTGGGTCTTTTAGTTCGCATTCATCGCCCAGCTCAACTTGTGCCGGTAAATCAATGGATTCGTCCAGCCAGCCAGTAAAGGTGAAGATGGGCGCCTGTTCCACGGCGGGTGGCCGTACCGGCAATGAGCCGATGCTTTTGCGCAGCGCCGATGCGATTTCTTCGGCCTGTTTGGCCGAGCCTGCATCCACCACCATCACGCCATCTTTCGGCGCCAGATAGGCAAAACTGCGACGGTTTTTGGAAAACGCCTGAGGCAGCATTTCCAGCATGATTTGCTCTTTTAGCTCGTCTTTTTCTTTGCGTCGTACTTTTCGGCCCTGATCGATCTCAATGGCTTCGGCGCGCTCTTCCATCAGTTCCTTAATCACCGAACCGGGCAAAATTTTGTCTTCCCGGCGCAATGCAATCAGGTGATAGCCATTGGCGCTGTGCACCAGTGTCTCGCCGTGTTTGCCCAGTGGCGCTACCCAACCTTGGCGTGTGGTTTCTTGAGGTCCGCAGGGCTTGAATGTGTCTGCCTGGAGCTTTTCTTCCAGTTCATCCGTGGTGATATCGAAGGGTTTGGTAAAACGAAAAACACGGGCATTGCGAAACCACATACTGGAAGCATCCTTGAGTCAAAAACAGATCGTGCACGGGTAGAAAATAAGAAGTAGACGCTGAACTGTAAAACGTTCAACTGTAATAGATAGCGCTGTTAGATCTGGATGACTTCAACCAGCACGGTTTTGATGACAAAACCCAGTACGCCCGCACCCATGATAGTAAACATCATAAAGGTGCCGAATTTCCCCGCTTTGGATTTTTTGGCCAGATCCCAGACAATAAACCCCATCCAGATCACAAGACCAGTCAGCAGAACGGCCATGGAAATTTGTGAGAATACTGCTTCGTTCATAAACAGACTCCTTAGAAGTTTAAAATCAGCAATAGAAAATTGTGCTCCGGCTGGAAATACGCCAAGCAAGGAATATTCGGGCTTTAGCTACCAAGGCGTAACGTCAGGCCTTGGTTTGCTCCTCGCGCAGGAAGATCCAGTTGTTGGCATCAGACTGCTCGGGGCTGAAGTAGTAGCCGTCAAGGTCGAATTTTTTCAGGTCTTCGGCCTTGGTAATACCATTCTGTATGGCGTAGCGGCACATCAGTCCGCGGGCCTTTTTGGCATAAAAGCTGATGATTTTATATTGGCCGTTTTTCTGATCTTTAAAATTAGGGGTGATCAGCCGTCCTTCAAGGTTTTTCTTGTGCACCGCTTTGAAATATTCGTTAGACGCCAGATTCACCAGTACGCCGTCGTCGTCATCTAGCAGGCGATTGACCTCTTGAGTGATGGTGTCGCCCCAAAACGCATACAAGTCTTTACCGTGCTGGTTTTCAAATTTTGTGCCCATTTCCAGGCGGTAAGGCTGCATCAGGTCGAGCGGTTTGAGCACCCCGTAAAGGCCGGACAGCATGCGCAGGTGCTTCTGCGCGAACTGAAATTCGCTGTTACTAAAGCTTTCGGCATCCAGCCCGGTGTAAACATCGCCCTTGAACGCAAGAATTGCCTGGCGTGCATTGCTGGGCGTGAACGGTGTGCTCCAGTCGCTGAAGCGTTCGGCGTTCAGCTGCCCCAGCTTGTCGCTAATGCTCATTAGGTTGCTGACTTGGTGCGGCTCCAGCTCTTTGAGCTGGTCAATCAGCTCCCGTGCTGGTTCTAGAAAGTCGGGCTGGGTATGGTGTTCGGTTGCCAGCGGGCTATTGTAATCCAGAGTTTTCGCAGGGGAAATAACCATCAGCATGTCAGGCAAACCTCATTGTAAAAAGCTAAGAAGCTGGTCTTGGGTAAATGGCCAGCTTAGTTCATTGCCGGTGTCGGTGCGGCGTAAAACCGGTATGCGAGTGCCGTAGCGGGCAACCAATTGCTCTGATTGGGCAATGTCCACAACGTTCACGGGTATTGGCTGTGGCGTGGGGGTGTTGGCCAGTAGCGCCTCTGCAAGCTCACACAAGTGGCACTGGGCGGTGGTGTAGAACAACAGCTCCATTATTTTGGCTGGGCGTCTAGTTGCTGGCCGTTAATCCCTGCGCTGTCGCGGCCCATCAGGTACAGGTAGATGGGCATCAATTCTTCCGGTGCCGGGTTTTGCTGGGGGTTTTCCGCCGGGTACGCGTGGGCTCGCATGTTGGTGCGGGTAGCACCCGGGTTCAGGGTGTTAACGCGAATGTTATTCCGCTCGTCATCAAGCTCATCGGCCAGTAACTGGCTCAACCCTTCTACCGCAAATTTCGATACTGCATAGGCACCCCAGTAAGCCCGCGCGGAACGCCCTACGCTAGACGAGGTAAAGATCATCGATGCATCACCGGATTTGCGCAGCAACGGTATCATCGCACGGCTTAGCAGGAACGGCGCCGTGCTGTTAACTTGCATCACCTTGGCCCACTTTTCCGGGTCAGACAGTTCCACCGGACTACGATCGCCCAAAATAGCGGCGTTGTGCAGCAGGCCATCAAGTTTGCCGAAATTGTCTTCCAGGGTCATCGCCAGTTCTTCGTAGTCTTTCATGGCGGCGCCATCAAAGTTCATGGGAACGATGGCGGGCTTTGGATAACCGGCGTTTTCAATTTCGTCGTACACAGATTCCAGTTTAGACACGGTGCGGCCGACAAGTATCACCGTTGCGCCGTGGGCGGCGTAGGCAATAGCCGCTGTGCGGCCAATACCACTGCCGGCGCCGGTGACCATAATAATGCGATCTTTCAGTAGGTCGGCGGGGGCCTGGTAATTCTGCATGACCTGTCTCCATTTAGGGTAAAAATGCACGACAAAACCCGACAGGTTGCTGGCCCGCCGGTATTGCTAAGTAGTGGGAACTATTGTAACAGCTTTGCGAGTTCGCTGACGCTATCGACGGTATAGTGAGAACCCCATAGATCCGCCTCTTCAGGCTTTTCGATATAACCGTAACGCACGGCGATGGTGGTCATGCCGGCGTTGTTACCGGCGTCTATGTCGCGCTGGTGATCGCCTACGTAAATGGCTGTTTGCGGCTCTACATTCACTTCTTTGCAGGCCAGAAACATGGGTTCCGGGTGAGGTTTGCGCTGACTGACGTGGTCTGGGCAAATCAAGGTGCCACAGCGCTCCGCCAGGCCCAGGGCCGCCAACACGGGCGCAGCAAAACGCACCGGTTTGTTGGTCACTATGCCCCACGGAATAGCACGCTGCTCTAAATTGCGCAGCAAGCTGTCCATACCTTCGAACAGGCAGGTGTCTATGGTCATGCCCTGCTCGTAAAGGTCTAGAAATTCGGTGTGTTTCTGTTGGTAGCCGTCATCGTCCGGCTCCAGCCCAAATCCCACACGGACCATGCCGCGGGCGCCGTTCGACACCATGCAGCGAATATGCGGTACCGGCAACTCGTTAAGGCCGTAGGTAATGCGCATGCGGTTCAAAACACGGACAAAGTCCGGCGCGGTGTCAATCAAGGTGCCGTCAAGATCAAACAGGACCGCTGAGGGAGTCAGTTCAGGCTTCACGGCTATCCTTTGCATGCATCATATAATTGACATCGACATTGCGCCCAAGCTTGTACACCTTGGTCAGCAGATTGTAGGTCATTCCAGTCAGTTCACGAATATCCAGGCCGGCAGTGCGCAGGTGGTCTGACATTTCTGACGGGCGAATGAATTTTTTCCATTCGTGGGTGCCTTTGGGCAGTAGGCTCAACACGTATTCAGCCCCAACAATGGCAAACAGAAACGATTTCGGGTTGCGGTTGATGGTGGACACAAACAGATGGCCGCCGGGCTTTAGCAGACTGGCGCAAGCACGAATGACCGAGCCCGGATCTGGCACGTGCTCAAGCATTTCGAGACAGGTAACAACGTCGTATTGGCCTGCGTGCTTTGAGTCGCGGGCCAGTTCTTCCACGGTAATTTTCTGATAGTCGACTTGAACACCACTTTCCAGCCCGTGCAGCCGCGCCACGCTTAGCGGTGCTTCGCCCATATCGATACCGGTCACGTGGGCGCCACGGCGGGCCATGCTTTCTGATAGCAAGCCGCCGCCGCAGCCAATGTCGATGACTTTTTTACCAGGTAGGGACACGCGTTCGTCGATGTAGTTCAGGCGCAGCGGGTTAATGTCGTGCAGGGGTTTGAATTCGCTGCTGGGGTCCCACCAGCGGCTGGCCAGAGCTTCAAATTTGGCGATTTCGTTACGATCCACATTACGCTTCAAGTTGGAATCTGACGAGTGATTTGAAGAGTGATCTGACGAGTAATCTAAAGGGTTATCTGAATTACGACCTGAATTACGACCTGAATTAGGAGTAGTCATGTTTGCCTGCCTGGTGATGCGATTTGGATACAGTTATATAAAGCTCGTCGCGTGGCCTTTTTAGTCGGCCTTATAACGACCAATGCGTTCGCCCCAGTCTGCCACGCGCAGCATAAGGTCGGGGACATCAATGCGTGTTAGTTCGCCATTTTGTACCTGAGGCACTCCGTTGATCCAGCTGTGGCTGACAGCGCGACCGTGCAGGCTATAAACCAGGTGCGAAGCAGGGTTGTACACTGGCTGTAAAAACGGGTCGCTGAGATCAACGGCGATGATATCAGCGCACTTGCCGGCTTCCAGCGAGCCTAGGTCAAGTTCCCGGCCCAGGGCCTTTGCGCCCTGCAAAGTGGCCATGCGCAGTGCCTGATGGGCAGAAAGTGCGGCAGGGTCACCAGCCAGATTTTTGGCCATCATTGCTGCGGTACGAAGCTCTCCGAACAGGTCAAGGTCGTTATTGCTGGCGGCGCCGTCGGTGCCTATGGCGACATTAACACCGGCCTTGCTCAGGCGCTGCACGGGGCATTGGCCGCTGGCCAGTTTCATATTGGATTCCGGGCAGTGAACAACGTGGGCGCCGCTGTGCAACAGGTGCTCAAGGTCGCTGTCATCAACTTGGGTCATGTGTACGCATTGGGTGTTTGGCCCCAGAACGCCCAGCTGCGCCATTCGGCTGACAGGGCGCTGGCCTGAGTGCTGCTCGGCGTTTTGCACTTCCAGTGCGGTTTCGTGCAGATGGATCTGCAATCTCACGCCGGTCTTTTTCTGCAGCGCGACGGCGCCGGCCAGAGTGTCATCGTTAGTGGTGTAGGGCGCATGGGGGCCTATGGCCGGCATAATGAATTCATCGCCCTGCCAGGCGTTGATCAACTGCTCGCCCTTGCGCAGGTATTCTTCCGGGCCACTGCCCCAGCAGGTGGGAAAATCTAACAGCGGAAAGCAGATTTGCGCCCGCATGCCGGCATCAGCGGCACATTGGGCGGCAATTTCCGGGAAAAAATACATATCGGAAAATGTGGTGGTGCCGGTGCGGAGCATTTCCGCCATGGCCAACTGAGTGCCATCGGCAATAAACTGTTCGCACACGAATTCGCCTTCCAATGGCCAGATGTGGTCGTTCAGCCAAGTCATTAGCGGTATATCGTCAGCTACGCCGCGGAAAAGCGACGTGGCGGCATGGCCGTGCAAATTGATCAGTCCTGGCATCAGCACATGATGTGGTAAATTCAGCGTTTCGCGAGTGCGATAATGAGTGTCGGCCTCGGCTTGGGGCAATACGGCAACAATATGACCGCCTTGCACAATTACCGCGTAGTTATGCCAAACCAGATCCGCAGGTTCGATGGGAATCACCCAGCGGGCGTTGATACGGGTATCCGCCGCTATAATAGTCTCTGCCGTCATGGATCAGCCTTTTGGGCGGGGCGCAGGTAACGGGGCGCGCCGGCAATCGGTATCAGCGCCGCGGCGGCAGCGATGTTGAATCCCACATCAGCCGCCACGGCGCATACGTTCGGTTAGAACCCGGTTACAGCTCGGTTGACGCCTGTGTAGTTTGTGCTTTAGCCGTCAGGGGCGAGCCCATCGCCGGCAGCGCGGCCGTTCGACGGTCCAGTTCAAGCATGTCCGCCATAATTTGGCCGCCTTCGCGGATAACGAAATCAGTTTCTTCATCATTGGAGTTCAGGTCGGCCGCCTGCAGGTCCTGCCAGTCGTCCAGTTCATCCATGGTGTCGAATGGCGTTTCGCCGAGCAGTTCACGGCGGGCGTTGGCGATGGTCAGCCGGGTGCGTTCGATTTGTTTATACTGCTGCTGGCGTTCGTCCATATTCAGGCTGACGGAGTTCTGCTTGCGCTGCTGTTTCAGAAAGTCGATTTCCTGTTGTAGCAAGCTGAATTCGGGGCTGGCTTCAAAGCGCTTATCGTGGCGCAGGCGCAGCTCGTCAATTATATTGCTGAAGTCAAAATACTGGGTGTGGTCAACAGGATCAATTTGGTCCCAGGGCAGGGCGTGGTCCAACGCATCTTCCCCAATAAGGCTATTATCGATGCGCGACGGAATTTCGATGTCGGGCATAACGCCCTTGTGCTGCGTTGAGCCGCCGGAAACCCGGTAAAATTTTGACTGAGTGATTTTTAGCTGGCCGTGATTCAGCGGCCGAACAGCTTGTACTGTGCCTTTGCCGAAAGTTTGTGAACCCACTACCAGGCCACGGCCATAATCCTGAATAGCGCCCGCAAAGATTTCAGACGCGGATGCGCTCATACGGTTTACCAGCACCACCAACGGCCCTTTGAAGGCAACCTCTGGGTCTTCATCGTTCAGAATCTGCACGTCGTTATTGGCGTTGCGAATTTGCACGGTTGGGCCGCTGTCTATAAATAATCCCACCAGGTCGTTGGCTTCGTGCAGGGCCCCACCGCCGTTGTTGCGCAGATCAATGACCAATCCTTCAACACCTTCAGCCTCAAGTTCTTCAAGCAGCCTGCGCACATCGCGGGTGGTGCTTTTATAGTTGCGATCGCCGGCCTGCATGGCTTGGAAGTCGGCGTAGAAGGTGGGAATGGTGATGGCGCCGACCTTATAGGTTTCACCGTTACGATCGAGCTCTATCACTTTTTTGCTGGCGCTTTGTTCTTCCAGCTTGACTTGGTCGCGCTTAATAGCGATGGCTTTAGTGATGGTTTCATCGGCCGCGCCAGACGGAATGACTTCCAGTGTAACTAAGGAGTTGCGCGGCCCACGGATCAGATCGACCACTTCATCCAGGCGCCAGCCGATCACGTTGACCGGCGTTTCGCCCTCTTGGGTGACCGATACAATCCGGTCTGCGGGTTGTAGTTGTCCTTGCTGGAACGCCGGGCCGCCGGGAACCAGTCGCACCACTTTGGTGTATTCGTTGTCGCCTTGCAGCACGGCACCGATGCCTTCCAGCGAAAGGCTCATATTAATATTGAAGTTTTCAGAGGTGCGTGGTGAAAAATACGATGTGTGGGGGTCCCACATGCCGGCAAAGGCGTTCATGTAGGCCTGAAACGCATCTTCGCTACGAGCTTGGTAAGCGCGCTTGAGCTGGCCTTCGTAACGCTGCCGCAACGTGTCTGTTATGGCGTCGTCGTCGCTGCCGTTAAGGCGTTGGGCGAGCACAGCGTTTTTGATACGTTTGGTCCACAGTTCGTCTAGCCTGGCGCTATCGGCTATCCAGTCGCTGTCAGAGCGGTCTAGCAAAATGCTGTCGTTACTGCTGAAGTCCAGAGTGCCAACACCTTGGTCTAGTAAGTTCAAAGCAAAGTGCAACCGCTCAATGATCCGTTTCTGCACCAGATTGTAAATATCGAATCCTGGCTGCAACTTACCGGTGCGCAGGGCCGAACCCAAGTGATCGCGAATACCGGCGAAACCGTCCAGATCGTCTTGGGTCAGGTAGACCTTCTGGCCGTCCAGATATTTCAGATACGTGTCGAAGATGTCGCCAGACAAATCATCACTAACCCGCAATTCGCGAAAATGAGTGAACTGCAGTTGCCTTGCAATCAGTATGTTGGCTCGTGCCTGATCGATGGTGGGCGCAACCGGCTGATAGCTTTGGAATGACTCGCTGCTGGCGACGGCCCCAAAAGACACGGAAAGCGAAATCGCGAGCGCCAACGCCTTTACGGGCTTGCTGCGGGCTACGCGCTGTGAGCACAGTCTTTCCACGATGGACATAGAACCTACCTGACCGAGTTAAATGCTGGTGGTCGTGGCTAAAGTGTTCAACCAGCGACCCGTTTAATGATTGTAGGCAAGCGCTACACGCCTGGCTATAGATGCACCGTTACGCCAGGTGACAATCTATTCATCACTATTACGGCGCAAAGGTGTATGCGGATGATTATGTCTGCTTGCGCAGGAACCTTAAACCAAGCTTTCAAGCGCATTCACCATGCGTTGTTCGAGCTCTTTGGAGGCCGCGGCGGAGGCCGGAGCCAGGCACCATAACGCCACCAGTTTTTCGGCATCGGTGATTGGACTGGCCGATTGTTCGGCAGCGCCAATGCTCTGTGCCAGGCGCTGCACCTGAATCTCCATGCGCTTACGCTGGTCTGCCGCGGGTGACGGCTGGTCGGCAAGTATTTCGGTACGAATAGCCAGTTCCTGAAAATCGATGGGCTGATCGAGCTGATTAAACTTTGTCCATTCCAAGGGGACGTCGGTTCTATCGATAGGGGCCTGGCCGCGGGCCTGAATGCATCCGGTCCATTGTTGCAGACGAGCGACGAGTTCCTGCCGCTGTTTGGCCGTGTGCAAGCGCTGGCGCACATCGTTGTAGCGGTCGCGGGTGCTGGTAGACAGCGCCTGTGGGTTGTAGGTGGCCAGTTCGGCCCAGATGGCGTTGAGTTCATCGCTGTTTGTGCTTGCACTCAGTACCTGGTCGCCGCGTTCCAGAATGCTGGTTACTTGCTCATCCACTGCCACAGCGGCTTGCTTTTGGCGGCTGTTTTCTTGTTCACGACGGGCAAAAATGGCGTCGCAAGCTTGGCGAAATGCCTGCCAAAGTTTGCGGTCTTCGCGATGACGGGTAATCCCGATAGCCTGCCAATGGCCTTGTAGCTCTTTGGCCTGCACCATGGCGTCGGCCAGGGGTTCGGCGCTCATCAGCTCTTCGGCGCTGGCAACAATGGCCTGCTTCAGAGCTTCATTGCGCTGGCGCTCGTTGTTCAGTTTGGCATCCAGCTGTTTCAGTAATTCGTCGAACTGTTTTTGTAACGGACGATTGTCGCGGAACTCTACCGGCCATGCGGCCTTCCATTCCTGGTGTGCAGTTTGATGAATACGTTCGGCCGCTTTCCAGTCAATACTAAGCCAGTCGGCCTGAGTCACAAATTCCTGCAGTTGCTGGCAGATCAGTCGGCGTGTGGCCAGGTTGGCGTGCTTTAGATCGGATTTTGCGGCGAAGTACGCTTTGCATGGTTCGTAGGCGGCATCGGATGCCTGCCTGAAGCGGGCCCACAGCAACCGGTCAGAGGAACCGCCCAAGCTTTTCCATTCTTCTTGCAGCTCTTTGATGTGAGCCGCCTTGGCTTCCGGATCAATAGGTTGCTCTGCCAGATGTTCCATTTGTTCGCACAGTGCGATCTGCTTGGGTGTGGTGGCAAAGCCCTGCCAGTCGCTGAGTTCATTACACTGGCCTTGTAGCAATTGCATGCGCGCAGCAAATGGCTTCTGGTGTCGGGAATCGAGTTTTTTGGTAATTTGCTGGGCGTTTTTCAGCAGCTGCTTGGCGGGCTTCAGCTGTTTGTTCTCCAGGGCGCAATCAAGCTCCGTGAGGAGCCTGTCCAGATCTGCTGACAGGCTGTTCTGGCGTGCCAGGTCTGGCTGTTCGACCGGTTCTGCTTTCTTGTGCTGTTTAGCCAGTGTCTGTAGCACAATGACGGGCTCGGGCCGCGGAAACATCGTTGGCCAGTCCAGTATGGCGAGCAGGGCTTTGGCCTGTTCTGCTGTCTCGATGCCAAGTTCTGCATCATCTTTGGTTTCGCCGCCTGGGGCTGCGCTGGTCGCCAGCTTGACAATTTGTTCTTGCACCTGCGTAAGTCGCTCGTGTGCTTCTACATAGGCGCGCAGAGCGGCGCTGGCGGTGTTGTAACGGCTTTGTTCCGGCGCGCTTACGTCGGTATTTTCACTGGCTTCAAGCCAGCGGTTGTGTTGGGTTTTCAGCAGTGCGTCCAGAGCTGTCAGGGTGGGCGGCTCGCGGGTGTCGTCGGTTTCTAATTGGGTCAGCGTTTCGCCCAGTAGCATCAAGGTTTGCGTGCGCTGGTCGAGTTTTTCATGCTGTTGCTGTTCTTTCAGCTGCTGTTGCTGCACTTGGCGAATGCGTTCACGGCATTGGTGGGTGGCGCTCAGAAATTCGGTGATTTGCTCGTTACTGGCGCCAATCTCTACACTTTTCCACTGCTTGAGCAGCGTGTTCAGGCGTGGCTCGTACAGGGTGGTGTCTTCACTGCGGGCTTGGTCCTGCGCTTGTTGAATCAGCTGCTTTCGTTTTTCTTCCAGTTCATTCTGTGCGGCTTGAACGTCGCGCAGCTGTTGAAGTGTTTGGCGGACTATCTGGAAAACCCCCTTGTCCCGGCCTTTGGCCTGGCGGATAACGTCATGCAGCAACGCTTCGTCGCGCAGGCCAATGGCGGCACGACTGCGAACTTCAGCGGTTAACCCGCCAATGGCCAGTTCCGCCAGTTTTGTTTGCGCTGGCATACCTTGTACGGCCTCCAGCTGTTTCGCAATTCGGGCGCCGCGATCTTCTTTTGCGGATTTGGCAGCTTCCGCCTGCTGTGGTTGTTTGCTGACCGCCCGTGCGGGTGTTCTCAACTGTGTTGTGCGGAATTTGAACAATCTGCGAAGAAATGCGGCCATGGGTGTTTTCCTTAAAGTATCTTTCTGGTTGATACCAGTCTGCGGTGTCGGGCAAAGTGTGCCGCTACCGTTCTTCAGCACCCGTTTTAGGTTGGCGCTGGACGCTTGGATTTCTTGGTACGAAGCTACCGGCGTATAGAACGCGAGCGCTAGTCTAGCGTTTTGTGAAGCGATGCGGAAAGAGATGTGATGGCAAAATCTGAAAATGATCAGGATGACGATTATAAAGCCCGTTCTGTGGCGCTGCGCTTACTGGCCCGGCGTGAACACAGCCGGCTTGAACTTACTCATAAATTGTTGCAGCGCCAATTGCCAAAAGCGGTCATTGAAACGGTGCTGGATGACTACCAAGAGCAGGATTGGCTGAGCGATGAACGCTTTGCCGAAGCCTACGCGCGGCAGCGTATTGAGGCGGGTTACGGTGTGCTGCGCATAATGGGTGAATTGAGCCAGCGTGGCGTGTCTGAAAATGCTGAGACTCTGCAGGCAATGAGCTCGCAGGATTGGTGTGACCAGGCCGCACGACTGCGCCGTAAGCGCTTCGGGTTATTAGATTTGCGAGGGCAGTTGGAAGAACGCTTGCGCCAGATGCGTTTTCTTCATCGCCGCGGATTTACCCAGGAACAGATTAATGCTGCGCTGGATGCGGTAGACCCGGCATAGAGGCTAAAGGCACTGGGCTCCAAAAGATCACAGCGTAGGTGGTACGTCTGTCAATTGCTCAGGTAAGGCGGCCTGAATTTCGGGTGCGGCCATAAGCACCTCGCCGTCGTTGCCAGGCTGTGTTAGCGGGTCATCGGCCAGCAGTGTATCGGGTGTTGCGGCGGGTTCAGTCATGCGCACCAGCACATCGTAGTAGCGGCGGATATTCTGTACATAGATCACTGGCTCGTGGCCGCGGGCATAACCAAACTTCGTTTGGCTGTACCATTCTTTTTGCGTCAGCAGTGGCAGAAACTCTTTTACATCCAGCCAGCGGTCCGGATTCCTTCCTGCCTGTTCGGTTAGTATGCGTGCGTCTTCCAGGTGGCCAAATCCAACGTTGTAAGAAGCCAGAGCAAACCAGGTGCGATCGGGCTCCTCAATACGGTCGGGAATCTGGTCGTGCACAATATTTAAATACTTGGCGCCGCCGCGAATACTCTGCTCGGCGCTGAGGCGATTTTTGACGCCCACGTATTTTGCCGTTGAGCGGGTAAGCATCATCAGTCCGCGGACACCGGTGGGCGAGGTTGCCCGAGGTCGCCAGTGGGATTCTTGGTAACCAATGGCCGCCAGAAGCCTCCAGTCCATGGCAAATTGCTCTGCATAAGAGCGAAACAGACTTTCATATTTCGGCAGGCGTTTTTCGGTGTGGCGCACAAATGTTAACGCGCCAACGTAGTTCAGCCGGTCCAGATGACCGTAAAAACGCTCGGTGATCTGCTCCATGGTGCCGTCTTCGGCAAGCATTCCAAAGAATTGCTCTACAGCATCAATCAATGACCGATCCTGCATTGCAGGAAACAGCCAGGCCAGTTCGCGCGGCGGCCCCAGCGGTATTGCTTCTTTTACATCAGGAAAAAACACGTGGTTCAGCGCCAGCTCGTTGGATGACACCACCGCGTAAGGCAACTCACCGCTCTCGACCCGTGCCAGCAAACCGGCGGCATCCAGGCCCGGGTGAACCTGCCAGGACAGTTGAGGGACATCGATTCGCGCCTCTTCCAGTTGCGGCTCGTGATTGCTGTCGGCCACTATATGCAATGGTTTGTCTGCTAAATCGGCAAGAGCTTCGGGCTTGGAAGAGTCGCGGTGATACACCACCACTGACTCTACTTCTATACCGGTTGCCAGTGCCCGCATCTGACCCTGGAACTGTTTTTGCCCTGACAGTCCCGCTAACCCTATGTGGGCAAAGTCTTGGGCCAGCACAGATAGAATTTCTGTGTTGTCTTCGGCAACGCGAATCCGGAGCTCTACGCCCAGGTGTTCTGCGAACAGCTGCACCAGTTCGTAGTCATAGCCGGTGGGGCCGTCGCGACCTTTGTAATAAATTGAGGGGGCAACTCGGGTAATGACATGCAGCACACCTTCGGCTTTGATCTGCTGCAGGGTTGTTGGCCGTGAGCAGGCACTCAAAGCCAAAGTAAACGCCAGCAGTGCTACCATGGCTGAGCACCTGCGGACCCGCTCGGGCAACGATAACGCTCGCCGGGAAGCGAGCTGCAACTGGGTGTTTGCCGGCAAAAGCCTTATCTCCGTCGGGTTTTAGGCGGGTGTATGGTCAATTTCTGATTGGTTGTCTTGGTGCAGACAAGTTCTTACAATCATCTATGTTGTGCGTGGTCCGGTCAATAAAAGCGCGATCAGCGGCATCCTTGATGGCGTTGTTTAGTAAGGTGCTGGATCGCTGTATCCCGAAGGCGCTTTCGAGTATGATGCTGCCTTCAAAATGTCTCCTCAAACCCCCGCTACGCGCGATACAGGTTGCTACCATGCTTGAACTTCGCGGCGCACCAGCGCTTTCACCTTTTCGTTTCAACAAACTGCACGCCTGCCTGAAAGACAGCGTCCCCGAAATTGACCATGTGTACGCCGAGTTCATGCATTTTGCCGATTTGGATGGCGACTTGTCTGACGCGGAACAG
Source organism: Marinobacter sp. M3C (assembly GCF_023311895.1). Classification (GTDB taxonomy): domain Bacteria; phylum Pseudomonadota; class Gammaproteobacteria; order Pseudomonadales; family Oleiphilaceae; genus Marinobacter. The sequence continues at coordinate 1,087,607 of NZ_CP092284.1, read as the reverse complement.
TCGATTCTTGATCGCCTGTTGAGTTACGGCCCGAGTGTGCCCGTAGAGCAGCCCGAAGGTGTTTTGTTTCTGGTGGTTCCCCGCCCCGGCACGCTTTCGCCCTGGTCATCCAAGGCGACTGACATTGTGCGCAACTGTGGCTTGCGTCACATTCTGCGTATTGAGCGGGGTATTGCTTATTACGTGCGTTCGGCGAAAAAGCTAAGCCTGGAGCAGCGGGGAAAAATTGCGGCGCTTTTGCACGACCGCATGACAGAAAAAGTATTTCACGAGATGGGCGGCGCCGAGTTGCTGTTTAGCCACGACGAACCCCGCGAGTTGGGTTGTGTGGGTATTCTTGCCGGCGGCCGCAAAGCCTTGGTGGACGCTAATCGTCGCCTGGGTATGGCGCTGGCGGGCGACGAGATTGATTATCTGGTGGCCGCGTTCTCTGATCTGAAGCGAGACCCCACAGACGTTGAACTGATGATGTTCGCCCAGGCCAACTCCGAGCACTGTCGCCACAAGATCTTTAATGCGTCTTGGGACATTGACGGCGAAAATCAGCAAAAATCCCTGTTTGGGATGATTCGTAACACCTACGAAATGAACAGCGAAGGCGTGTTGTCGGCTTACAAAGACAATGCCTCTGTTATTGCCGGGAGTCGCGGTGGCCGTTTCTTCCCGGATTCGAACACCGGTGTCTACGGTTACAACCAGGAAGACATCCACATCCTGATGAAGGTGGAAACCCACAACCACCCAACGGCGATTGCGCCATTTTCCGGAGCGGCCACGGGCGCCGGTGGAGAGATTCGTGACGAAGGCGCAACCGGTCGAGGCTCCAAGCCAAAAGCCGGCTTAAGCGGGTTCACCGTTTCTAACCTGAATTTGCCGGGCGACATCCAGCCTTGGGAAATCGGTTATGGCAAGCCAGACCGTATTGCCTCCGCGCTGGACATCATGATTGAAGGTCCAATCGGCGGCGCGGCTTTTAATAACGAATTTGGCAGGCCAAACCTCACGGGCTATTTCCGTACTTTTGAAGTTAAGGTTGCAGGCCCTGCAGGCGAAGAAGTGCGCGGCTACCACAAGCCGATCATGATTGCCGGCGGCCTGGGTAACATTCGAGCCGAGCACGTAGAGAAGGGCCACATTCCGGTAGGCGCCAAGCTCATTGTTCTGGGCGGCCCGTCTATGCTGATTGGCCTGGGCGGCGGAGCGGCATCCTCTATGGATTCCGGTTCCAGTAATGAGAATCTGGATTTTGCCTCGGTACAGCGTGGCAATCCGGAAATGGAGCGCCGTTGTCAGGAGGTGATTGATCGCTGCTGGCAAATGGGTGACACCAATCCGATTTGCTTTATTCACGACGTTGGCGCCGGTGGATTGTCAAACGCCATGCCGGAGCTGGTGAAAGACGGTGGTCGCGGCGGGAAGTTTGAGTTGCGTGAAATTCCCAGCGACGAGCCGGGTATGTCGCCGCTGGAAATCTGGTGTAACGAGTCCCAGGAACGATACGTTATGGCCGTGGCGCCGGAAAACCTGGAGTTGTTTGATGCGCTCTGTCGTCGTGAACGTTGCCCGTATGCGGTGATTGGCGAAGCCGCTGAAGAGCACTACCTGGAGTTGGCCGATTCGTACTTCAATGACAAGCCGGTCGATCTGCCGATGGATGTGCTGTTTGGCAAGGCTCCGCGTATGCATCGCAGCATCACACGCTCGTCATTTACCAAACGTTTATTCGACTCCACCCGGGTGGACCTGCACGAAGCGATTCGTCGCGTGTTGCGTTTACCGTCGGTGGGTTCCAAGAGTTTTTTGATCACGATTGGCGACCGCACCATTACCGGGCTTGTAGCACGGGATCAGATGGTGGGGCCGTGGCAGATTCCGGTTGCAGACGTAGCGGTAACCGCCAGTTCCTTTGACGTGCGCAGCGGCGAAGCTATGGCCATGGGCGAGCGCACGCCGGTTGCCGCGGTTAACGCGCCGGCGTCTGGCCGTATGGCGGTGGGTGAAACTCTAACCAATCTGGCTGCGGCGCCTATCGCCAAGCTGTCAGATGTGCGCTTGTCAGCAAACTGGATGGCCGCGGCTGGCCACCCGGGTGAAGACGAGAATCTTTATGAAACCGTGCGTGCGGTGGGTATGGAACTTTGCCCGGAGTTGGGTATTACCATTCCCGTGGGTAAAGATTCGATGTCCATGAAAACGGTGTGGGAAGAAAGCAGTGGTGAGCAGAAAAGCGTTACGGCGCCTCTGTCACTGGTGGTTAGCGGCTTTGCGCCGGTTACCGATGTGGGGCTTACGTTAACGCCGGAGCTTCAGCTGGACGTCGGCGCCACCGACCTTATTCTGATCGATCTTGCGGCGGGCCAGAACCGCTTGGGTGGCTCTGCGTTGGCCCAGGTCTATGGCCAGGTTGGCGCAGTAGCGCCGGATCTGGACGACCCGGAGGACATGAAAGCGTTTTTCGCGGTGATTCAGGGCCTGAACGCTGACCGAAAATTGCTCGCGTACCACGATCGCTCGGATGGCGGCCTTTTTATTACTCTGGTTGAAATGTGTTTTGCCAGTCGTGCCGGTATCGACATAAAGCTGGACGGATTGGCGGAAGATGCCTCTCAGTTTGTCCGCGAACTGTTCAACGAAGAACTGGGTGCGGTGATTCAGGTGCGCCGCGACGATACCGAATTCGTGCTGCAGCAATTTTCTGCAGCTGGATTAGATAATCATACGATCGTTATTGGTGAGCCGACTTCGGAGGCTCGTGTACAGATGAGCTTTAACGGCGAATTTGTAGTGGATGAGCCGGTGCTCGATTTGCAGCGCCTTTGGAGCGAAACCAGCTTCCGTGTTCAATCGTTGCGCGACAACGAAGACTGCGCGCGGGAGGAATTTGACAATCTTCTGGATGCCAAAGACCCGGGTTTGCAGGTAGTAACCACGTTTGATATCAATGAAGATATCAGTACGCCTTTTATCAACATTGGTGCGCGACCCAAAGTAGCCGTGTTGCGAGAGCAGGGCGTAAACGGCCACGTTGAAATGGCGGCGGCGTTTGATCGAGCCGGTTTTGAAGCTGTTGACGTACACATGAGCGATTTGTTGTCTGGTCGAATGTCATTGGAAGGCTTCAACAGCCTGGTGGCTTGTGGCGGCTTTTCGTTTGGTGACGTTTTGGGCGCCGGCGGAGGCTGGGCCAAATCCATACTGTTTAACGATCGTGTGCGTGATCAGTTTGCGGCTTTCTTCAATCGTCAGGACACCCTGGCTCTGGGAGTGTGTAACGGCTGCCAGATGCTGTCTAGTTTGCATGAGCTGATTCCTGGCAGTGAAGGCTGGCCACGCTTTGTTCGCAATCAGTCAGAGCAGTTCGAGGCGCGTTTGGCTATGGTGGAGGTGTTGCCTTCGCCGTCGGCCTTCTTCGAAGGAATGGCGGGTTCGCGTATGCCGATTGCCGTAGCGCACGGCGAGGGCCGGATCGAGTTGAGCAGCAACAGCCCGTTGGCGTCGCTGGCAGAGAGCGAACAAATCGCTTTGCGCTACGTGGACAATTACGGCGCCGCTACTACACGTTATCCGTTTAATCCTAACGGTTCTGAGGCTGGCGTGAACGGTTTCACAACCCGTGATGGTCGGGTAACGATCATGATGCCGCACCCTGAACGCGTATTCCGCGCGGTACAGCATTCCTGGCAACCAAAAGGTTGGGACGAAGACGCGCCGTGGTTACGGATGTTCCGTAATGCGCGGCGCTGGTTTGGCTAAGTCATTGGTGTAAAAGCCGGGCTTTTGTCGCCTCTGTTAAAGGAGTTGGCGGATGCTCGGTTTTTTTTGCCTGCAATTTGCGTTGTTTGGGGATATCAAGAGAAAAAACTGCATAATTTCCAAAAAAAACTCTTGACTGGTAAATTTTATGCACATTTTCTAGCAATCACTGTATGTTCTGTAAACAACCCCATGATTTACCATGATAATTTCAGTAGACAAATTTAAGTAATTGATAAATAACGATTATTTTTAGGCGGCGATTTTGTCACCAATCTGTCTTAAAGGCAGTAATGGCGGGGTTTTTGGGGCGCTACTTAAAAACTTTCCCCAGAGTTATCCACAGATTCTGTGGGTAACTTTTTTGAATTTTTAGGTGTGTAGAATTTGACCGTCTATGAGGGATACTATGTATAAGATTTGCTACTTTGTGCCAGAAAGTCATCTTGACGAAACCAAACATGCACTGTTCGGCGCCGGTGCGGGGCGCATTGGCCATTACGATCAATGTGCCTGGCAAATATTAGGGCGAGGACAGTTTCGACCATTGGACGGAAGCCAGCCGTTTATCGGTCAAGCGGGTATTTTGGAAACTGTTGCAGAGTACAGGGTGGAATTGGTGTGCGCTGAGCACTGCGTGAGAAATGCCATTGCCGCATTGAAGGCGGCGCACCCCTACGAGGAGCCCGCCTACGAAGTGCTTGCTCTGGTGCAGTTTTAATCAGGCTTTTTCGGATTTCGCCATGGGGTGACGGATACTGTCAACGTGAACCTCGAACGTCTGCTTTTTCATATCGTTTATAAAAAACTCAAGGGTTTTGCGCACAGTCGGAAACGACAGTTCGTCCCAGGGGATATCCGACGGTTCAAACAGTTGTGTTTCCAGTGATTCCTCGCCTGCGCCATACATACCATCAATCAGCGTAGCGCGGTAAAATATGTGTACCTGATCGATGTGTGGGACGTCGATCACGGCGTAAAGGCCCTCGATGTGAACTTCCGCCAGAGCCTCTTCACGGGTTTCGCGAGCTGCCGCTTCCACGGTTGTTTCCTGGTTTTCCATAAAGCCTGCAGGCAGAGTCCAATAACCGTAACGAGGCTCGATGGCGCGGCGACACAGAAGAATACGGTTGTCCCATACCGGCACTGTGCCTGCGATAATACGAGGGTTCTGGTAATGAATAATGTCGCAGTGGGTGCATACATAGCGGTGACGATTGTCGCCGTCAGGGATCCGCTGTTCTACCTGTTCACCACAGTCACTGCAGTAATTCATAGCTTTCCCCGTATACTGATAATAGATGTCTTGAAGGCCATTAGTTTAACCATCTGAGCCACCTTAGCGCCATGGCGCCTTTGATTGAAGCATTCCAGGAGATACTTTGAAGCACTTGTTACATTCCCGGTTAGCAGGCTACCGGCCTAACGAGCTGGCGCTGGACTATCCTGAAGCGGGTATTTTGGTGCCTATTACCGACAACAGCGGTAATCCGGAGATGTTGTTCACCTTGCGATCTGCCCACCTCAAAACCCATCGTGGCCAAGTAGCGTACCCTGGTGGCAGGCGCGACCCCGAAGACGAAAACCTGATGGTCACGGCTCTTCGGGAGACCCATGAGGAAATCGGCTTGCCGCCAGACCAGGTGCAGATTGTGTCATCGCTAAGCCAGGTCACATCCCACGCCCGTATTCTTGTAACACCATACGTAGGCGTGGTACCCGAAGACCATCCACTACGCCCCAATCCTGCAGAAATCGAAAGTGTGTTCCGTGTCCCCATAGCCTGGTTGCTGGAAGACCGGCGTGAGCGTACCGATGCCTTACCTTTTATGGGCGGTATAATTCACGTGCCCTGCTACCGCTGGGAGAAATACCAGATATGGGGTTTGTCAGCTGTAGTACTGGTCGAGTTTATGAACGCTGTGTACGATGCCGGTATTGATCTGGAACGACCGCCCTCGCGTTAATATTGTGGTGTTAATGGGCTCGAGAGCCCAACAGAGACGGCATACTTCAAGAGGAAATTATGTTTTACAAATTGAACGACAGAGTTCCGGCGTTAGAAGGAAGTGGCCATTTTGTTGCCGATAATGCCTCGGTGATCGGCAGTGTTCGCTTGTTAGACAAAGCCAGCGTGTGGTTTAACGTGGTGATTCGCGGTGATAACGAACTGATTACGATTGGTGAGCAGAGTAACGTGCAGGATGGTGCCGTATTGCATACCGACCCGGGATTACCGTTAAACATCGGCCGTGGTGTGACTGTGGGGCACAAAGCTATGCTTCACGGCTGTGATGTGGGCGATTACTCGTTGATCGGCATCAACGCAGTTGTGCTGAACGGAGCCAAAATTGGCAAGCACTGCTTGATAGGAGCGAACACGCTGGTACCGGAACATATGGTGATACCCGACGGCTCGATGGTCATAGGCTCGCCGGCACGGGTAAAGCGCCAATTAAGCCCGGAGCAGCAAAAGATGCTGGAAATGGCCGCGCTCAGTTACGTCAAAAATGCTGCGCACTATCTGGGCAACCTGCAACCCTGTGAGCCCGGGCGATGAGCGTTGCTAATAAAGTCAGGTCGCCTTGTGTCAGCATCTGCGCGCTCAATGAAGATGACGTGTGTATTGGCTGCCATCGTTCTAGTGATGAAATTATGCGTTGGATGCAAATGAACAGCGACGAGCGACGCGAGGTATTGCGCCTGGTTGCCGAGCGCGAGAAAAAAGCTTTAATCTGAACCCGGCTGCCGGCCGTTCAATATCATCCGATGGAATTGTTATGGAACAAAAAATAGCAGACGTTACCTTGGGAACACCGTTAACAGACACCGCGTTCAAAGTTCTGTTTTGCGGTGCCGGTGAGTTGGGCAAAGAAGTTGTAATAGAGCTGCAGCGCTTCGGTGTGGAGGTTATCGCCGTTGATCGTTATGCCAACGCACCCGCGATGCAGGTTGCCCATCACAGTCACGTTATCGATATGTTGGATGCTCAGGCATTACGGCGGATTGTTGAGCTTGAAAAGCCGAACCTGATTGTGCCGGAAATTGAAGCCATCGCTACCGCAGAGTTGGTTAAGCTCGAAAATGAAGGTTTCACGGTGATTCCGTCGGCAAGGGCTGTGCATCTAACCATGAACCGGGAAGGCATACGTCGATTGGCAGCTGAAGAACTGGAGTTGCCGACGTCTCCTTTTCGGTTTGCAGGTACTAAAGAAGAGTACTTGGCAGCGGTGGAGGAGGTGGGGTTGCCATTAGTGGTAAAGCCGGTAATGAGTTCGTCTGGTAAAGGGCAGTCAACGATAACCCGCGCCGAGCACATCGAGGCTGCGTGGGATTATGCCCAAAGCGGCGGTCGTGCTGGTAAAGGAAGGGTGATTGTTGAAGGTTTTGTGGACTTCGAGTACGAGATCACTTTGCTCACGGTGAAGCACCGTGATGGAATATCGTTTTGCGATCCTATTGGCCACCGTCAAGAGGATGGTGATTATCGTGAATCCTGGCAGCCTCAACCGATGTCCGATCTCGCGTTTGAGAGAGCGGCTCGCGTTGCCCGTACCGTGGTTGAAAGCCTGGGTGGTTTGGGGGTGTACGGCGTAGAGCTCTTTGTTAAGGGCGACGACGTTTGGTTTTCGGAAGTGTCGCCTCGACCTCACGACACGGGTTTGGTAACGCTGATTAGTCAGGACCTTTCTGAGTTTGCGTTGCATGCCCGGGCAATTCTTGGTTTGCCGGTTCCTGCGATACGTCAATACGGCCCCGCAGCATCTGCGGTGGTGCTGCCGGAAGGTGACTCGAAGCGTATCCGATATAGTGGTATGCAGCTGGCACTGGCCGAGCCGGATACACAGTTACGTCTGTTTGGTAAGCCGGAGTTGAGTGGCCGGCGTCGCATGGGCGTTGCACTGGCGCTGGCGGGTTCTATTGACGCCGCGCGGGAAAAAGCGAGAAACGCCGCAAGCGCTATTAAAGTGTCTCTGAGCTAGCTATAGTAGTGAGAGAGTTTTAGGTAGCCATTCATGGATACCTGACAGGTGGCTCAAGGCCAGTTTGATGTTTTTTGATAAAGTTCAGATTGGCTGTTGACCTGTTCCGAGAAGTCTGTAGAATGCGCATCTCGCTTGAGGGACAGCCCGGAATAGAGGGGCAGGAATTGAGCGGAAACTGTTGGGTAAGACGTTGAAAAGTTTAGGGAATGTGATTTAAACTTTGAACGCGAAAACGGTTGACACGGTTCGGATACGCTGTAGAATGCGCCTCTCGAATCAAGCAGTACCAGCCGGTTAGGTTGGGGGGTTTGGAAGGAAATGCTTCTAACGCTTCTCGAAATAAACGGTTGACAGGGCAGCGAAACGATGTATAATTCGCCTCCTGATTGAGCCACGGCTCAAACGCTCTTTAAAAAATTAACCAAGTAATTCGTGTGGGCGCTGACTGGAGTATTTCGGTAAGAAATACCAAGTCAACGACTCGTCAAGAATTGAGTTTTTGTACTTGAGCAGATTTAAGATCTTCGGATCTTGTATGATTTAAACTGAAGAGTTTGATCATGGCTCAGATTGAACGCTGGCGGCAGGCTTAACACATGCAAGTCGAGCGGAAACGATGGTAGCTTGCTACCAGGCGTCGAGCGGCGGACGGGTGAGTAATGCTTAGGAATCTGCCTAGTAGTGGGGGATAGCCCGGGGAAACTCGGATTAATACCGCATACGCCCTACGGGGGAAAGCAGGGGATCCGCTCTTCGGAGAGGACCTTGCGCTATTAGATGAGCCTAAGTCGGATTAGCTTGTTGGTGGGGTAATGGCCTACCAAGGCAACGATCCGTAGCTGGTCTGAGAGGATGATCAGCCACATCGGGACTGAGACACGGCCCGAACTCCTACGGGAGGCAGCAGTGGGGAATATTGGACAATGGGCGCAAGCCTGATCCAGCCATGCCGCGTGTGTGAAGAAGGCTTTCGGGTTGTAAAGCACTTTCAGCGAGGAGGAAGGCCTTAAGATTAATACTCTTGAGGATTGACGTCACTCGCAGAAGAAGCACCGGCTAACTCCGTGCCAGCAGCCGCGGTAATACGGAGGGTGCAAGCGTTAATCGGAATTACTGGGCGTAAAGCGCGCGTAGGTGGTTATGTAAGCGAGATGTGAAAGCCCCGGGCTCAACCTGGGAACGGCACTTCGAACTGCATGGCTAGAGTGTGGTAGAGGGTAGTGGAATTTCCTGTGTAGCGGTGAAATGCGTAGATATAGGAAGGAACACCAGTGGCGAAGGCGGCTACCTGGACCAACACTGACACTGAGGTGCGAAAGCGTGGGGAGCAAACAGGATTAGATACCCTGGTAGTCCACGCCGTAAACGATGTCAACTAGCCGTTGGGGATCTTGAATCCTTAGTGGCGCAGCTAACGCACTAAGTTGACCGCCTGGGGAGTACGGCCGCAAGGTTAAAACTCAAATGAATTGACGGGGGCCCGCACAAGCGGTGGAGCATGTGGTTTAATTCGACGCAACGCGAAGAACCTTACCTGGCCTTGACATGCAGAGAACGTTCCAGAGATGGATCGGTGCCTTCGGGAACTCTGACACAGGTGCTGCATGGCCGTCGTCAGCTCGTGTCGTGAGATGTTGGGTTAAGTCCCGTAACGAGCGCAACCCCTATCCCTAGTTGCTAGCAGGTAATGCTGAGAACTCTAGGGAGACTGCCGGTGACAAACCGGAGGAAGGTGGGGATGACGTCAGGTCATCATGGCCCTTACGGCCAGGGCTACACACGTGCTACAATGGCGCGCACAGAGGGCTGCAAACCCGCGAGGGGGAGCCAATCTCACAAAACGCGTCGTAGTCCGGATCGGAGTCTGCAACTCGACTCCGTGAAGTCGGAATCGCTAGTAATCGTGAATCAGAATGTCACGGTGAATACGTTCCCGGGCCTTGTACACACCGCCCGTCACACCATGGGAGTGGATTGCACCAGAAGTAGTTAGTCTAACCTTCGGGAGGACGATTACCACGGTGTGGTTCATGACTGGGGTGAAGTCGTAACAAGGTAGCCCTAGGGGAACCTGGGGCTGGATCACCTCCTTAAACGATGCCGAACGCTTCGGTCAGAGTCCACACGAATTACTTGGTTGATTGATTAAAGAGAGCAAAGGGTCTTTCAGGCCCGAACCTGTTGTATCAGACCTTCGTGTTTGAACAAGCAAAACCGGGTCTGTAGCTCAGTTGGTTAGAGCGCACCCCTGATAAGGGTGAGGTCGGTGGTTCAACTCCACCCAGACCCACCAAAATTGCTCAGCTCGTCGTTATCGAGTGACTTGCATAGAAACGCTATGCGGCGCCCCTCGATGCCTAGATCTGAGCAATTTGTAGAGTAGCTTCTGGGGCTATAGCTCAGCTGGGAGAGCGCCTGCCTTGCACGCAGGAGGTCAGCAGTTCGATCCTGCTTAGCTCCACCATTATACCGATGTGCAGTTGCTGTGAATTACTTGGTTACCCTGAATTCCCTGAATTCCCTGACTTCGGTCAGTGTACAGAAAAAAGTGTTTCAGTTTAGCGTCCGCTAAGTCTGAAGGCCTTCTTTCTGATCACTGGGTCAGATTTGCTCTTTAACAAATTGGATGAGATAGAACACGAATGCTTTCCTCTACGGTCTTTGAGGGAAGTGTTCAAGTGATAACGATTTTTTCAAGCGTTATCCGGTGTTGTCGTTGAAGTGGTTGTGTATGACTTCGAGTGACTATCTCTAATCGGTTCCACCTGGAACGTCTTGGCTTCGGCTGGGATGTCTATGTGTGGTTCCTCTTGGAGTCAGTTGTCTTGGGGTTATATAGTCAAGCAACTAAGCGCATACGGTGGATGCCTAGGCAGTCAGAGGCGATGAAAGACGTGGAAGCCTGCGATAAGGTTCGGGGAGCTGGCAAACGAGCTGTGATCCGGACATTTCTGAATGGGGAAACCCACCCGATCTAGGTCGGGTATCTTACACTGAATACATAGGTGTAAGAGGCGAACCGGGAGAACTGAAACATCTAAGTACCCCGAGGAAAAGAAATCAACCGAGATTCCCTAAGTAGCGGCGAGCGAACGGGGACTAGCCCTTAAGCTAGACAACTGGTAGGAGAAGGCTCTGGAAAGTGCCGCCATAGTGGGTGATAGCCCTGTATCCGAAACCTGAGTCTAGTGAAATCGAGTAGGACGGGGCACGAGAAACCTTGTCTGAACATGGGGGGACCATCCTCCAAGGCTAAATACTCCTGACTGACCGATAGTGAACCAGTACCGTGAGGGAAAGGCGAAAAGAACCCCTGTGAGGGGAGTGAAATAGATCCTGAAACCGTATGCGTACAAGCAGTCGGAGCAGACTTGTTCTGTGACGGCGTACCTTTTGTATAATGGGTCAGCGACTTATGTTCAGTGGCGAGGTTAACCGTTTAGGGGAGCCGTAGGGAAACCGAGTCTGAATAGGGCGAATTAGTCGCTGGGCATAGACCCGAAACCGGGCGATCTATCCATGAGCAGGTTGAAGGTTGAGTAACATCAACTGGAGGACCGAACCCACTGTCGTTGAAAAGCCAGGGGATGACTTGTGGATCGGAGTGAAAGGCTAATCAAGCCCGGAGATAGCTGGTTCTCCCCGAAAGCTATTTAGGTAGCGCCTCGGACGAATACCACAGGGGGTAGAGCACTGTTTCGGCTAGGGGGTCATCCCGACTTACCAACCCGATGCAAACTCCGAATACCTGTGAGTACTATCCGGGAGACACACGGCGGGTGCTAACGTCCGTCGTGAAGAGGGAAACAACCCAGACCGCCAGCTAAGGTCCCAAAATTCCAGTTAAGTGGGAAACGATGTGGGAAGGCTCAGACAGCTAGGAGGTTGGCTTAGAAGCAGCCATCCTTTAAAGAAAGCGTAATAGCTCACTAGTCGAGTCGGCCTGCGCGGAAGATGTAACGGGGCTCAAACTGGATACCGAAGCTGCGGCTGCATACTGTGTATGCGGGGTAGGGGAGCGTTCTGTAAGCCTGCGAAGGTGAGTTGAGAAGCTTGCTGGAGGTATCAGAAGTGCGAATGCTGACATGAGTAACGACAATGCGAGTGAAAAACTCGCACGCCGGAAGACCAAGGGTTCCTGCGCAACGCTAATCGGCGCAGGGTGAGTCGGCCCCTAAGGTGAGACCGAAAGGTGTAATCGATGGGAGACGGGTTAATATTCCCGTACCTTGAATCACTGCGATGGAGAGACGGAGAAGGCTAGGTAAGCCGGGCGACGGTCGTCCCGGTTTAAGCGTGTAGGGAGGGGACTTAGGCAAATCCGGGTCCTCAATTCTGAGACGTGATGACGACTGCCCATGTGGCGGGAAGTTATTGATGCCATGCTTCCAGGAAAATCTTCTAAGCTTCAGGTGATTTGAGACCGTACCCCAAACCGACACAGGTGGTCAGGTAGAGAATACCAAGGCGCTTGAGAGAACTCGGGTAAAGGAACTAGGCAAAATGGTGCCGTAACTTCGGGAGAAGGCACGCTGGTGGTATGTGACACCCCTCGCGGGTTGAGCAGAAGCCAGTCGAAGATACCAGGCCCCTGCGACTGTTTATTAAAAACACAGCACTGTGCAAACACGAAAGTGGACGTATACGGTGTGACGCCTGCCCGGTGCCGGAAGGTTAATTGATGGGGTTATCCTTAGGGAGAAGCTCTTGATCGAAGCCCCGGTAAACGGCGGCCGTAACTATAACGGTCCTAAGGTAGCGAAATTCCTTGTCGGGTAAGTTCCGACCTGCACGAATGGCGTAACGATGGGGGCGCTGTCTCTACCCGAGACTCAGTGAAATTGAAATCGCCGTGAAGATGCGGTGTATCCGCGGCTAGACGGAAAGACCCCGTGAACCTTTACTATAGCTTCACAGTGAACTTTGAACATGTTTGTGTAGGATAGCTGGGAGGCATTGAAGCGTGAACGCCAGTTTGCGTGGAGCCAACCTTGAAATACCAGCCTGGCATGTTTGAGGTTCTAACTCTGTCCCCTTATCGGGGATGAGGACACTGTGTGGTGGGTAGTTTGACTGGGGCGGTCTCCTCCTAAAGCGTAACGGAGGAGCACAAAGGTGGGCTAAGTACGGTCGGACATCGTACGGTTAGTGTAATGGCACAAGCCCGCTTGACTGCGAGACAGACACGTCGAGCAGGTACGAAAGTAGGTCATAGTGATCCGGTGGTTCTGTATGGAAGGGCCATCGCTCAACGGATAAAAGGTACTCCGGGGATAACAGGCTGATACCGCCCAAGAGTTCACATCGACGGCGGTGTTTGGCACCTCGATGTCGGCTCATCACATCCTGGGGCTGAAGCCGGTCCCAAGGGTATGGCTGTTCGCCATTTAAAGTGGTACGCGAGCTGGGTTTAGAACGTCGTGAGACAGTTCGGTCCCTATCTGCCGTGGACGTTGGAGATTTGAGGAAAGCTGCTCCTAGTACGAGAGGACCGGAGTGGACGAACCTCTGGTGTTCGGGTTGTCACGCCAGTGGCATTGCCCGGTAGCTATGTTCGGATAGGATAACCGCTGAAAGCATCTAAGCGGGAAGCCCCTTCCAAGATGAGATCTCCCTGGGCCCTAGAGGCCCCTGAAGAGCCGTTCAAGACCAGGACGTTGATAGGTCGGGTGTGTAAGCGCTGCGAGGCGTTGAGCTAACCGATACTAATTGCTCGTGCGGCTTGACTATATAACACCCAAGACAATTGCGGATATCGCAACGAAAAAATCGTATCACGGCCCTAAAAAGCCAGCGTTCTATCTCATCCCCCAGTGATCAACCGTTTTGTCTGACGACTATAGCGGCTTGGTACCACCTGATCCCATCCCGAACTCAGAAGTGAAACAAGCCTGCGCCGATGGTAGTGTGGTTCGTCCATGTGAGAGTAGGTCATCGTCAGACTCTTATTGCTAAAAGCCCCGACAGCTCACGCTGCCGGGGCTTTTTTTTGGCTGAATAAAACGAAACCAGCCCAAAACAGGGACGGATTTCAAATCCGTCCCTCAGTGAAACCGGTCCCCACCTGGTGATTCGCCAATTCCAACGTCATGCATAGGCTTTGAATTCGTGCGGATTTAGTGTTTAATCCAGCGCTTAGTCATTGACGCGGGCATCCCTGAATGAAAGCCAAGGTATTGATAACCCGTTTGAATGACGGCAAGATCCATTCCGGACAGTCACTCGCCATGGAGTTTGGCGTTAGCCGCACCGCAATATGGAAGATCGTACGGCGGGCGTTGAAGGAGGGTTTTGATATACGCACCGTGCGTGGCCGGGGCTATCAGTTAGCACACCCTGTGGATTTCCTGAACCAGGAAATTATCGCGAAAAACGTCGGGTTTGGCACAGTTTACCGAAAGCAGCGGGGCGTAGAGTGGTTGCCACTTACCGACTTATTTTAAAAGTTTATTCACCATAGCGCGCAGAGCAGCCGGTTTTACGGGTTTATAAAGCACATGATAGCCGCGGTCTGTCGCGTCATCTCTTACCTCTTGTGCCATATAGCCTGTAATCAGAATGCCGGGCAGGCGCTTTTTCAGAGCTACGCGCAGCGTGTCCATAGCGTCCAGACCGTTCTGGTCGTCGTCTAGCTGATAGTCGGCAAGCAGAATGTCGGGAACGTCCACACCCAGTTTTTTCATGGCGTCGTCCAGGCTTTCCGCGGCTGTTATCTGGCATTGCCAGTTGCTCAGCAGCGCCACCATACCCTGAAGAATAGCGGCATCGTTATCAATACACAGCAGATGACGGCCCTTCAGGCTGGATACCCGTCGAGCCGGGCCATAAGCCTGTACTGGCAGGGGGGTTAGCTCCTCGGCGGCCACTCTGGGCACCGTAATACTGAAAACGCTGCCACGACTCTGCCGCGACTGAACGGTCACCGGATGATTGAGCATACCGCTGATGCGGTCGACGATTGCAAGGCCAAGGCCCAAACCTTTCTTGTCGCGCCCATGCTGGAAACGGCGGAACTCTTCAAAAATCTGGGTTAGCTGATCCTCCGGAATGCCGGGCCCTGTGTCCCAGACTTCAATGCGCAGGAAACCATCCAGGCGACGGCAACCCAGCAGGATGCGACCTTCGGGCGTATAGCGTATGGCATTGGACAAAAAATTCTGGATCACCCGGCGCAGAAGCTTGGCATCTGAACGGATCCAGGCGGAGCTGGGTACGACATCCAATATAAGGTCCTGGTCATTGGCGATGGCAGAAAAATCGTTTGCCAGCCGGCGGATGATATCGCTAACCGGAAACACGCTGATATCCGGCTCCAGAGCACCGGCATCCAATTTGGAGATATCCAGCAGCGTACTGATAATTTCTTCGGCCGCACCCAGGGAGCTGTCGATGTGTTCGACCAATTGCTGACACTCGGCACTTTGAGCTTTACCTTGCAGGGCAGAGGTGAATAAGCGTGCGGCATTTAAGGGCTGCAACAGATCGTGACTGGCTGACGCGAGAAAGCGTGTTTTACTGTGATTGGCCTGTTCGGCTACAGATGTGGCTTTAAGCATCTGCTCGTTGATCACCTGCAGTTCCTGGGTTCGCTCTTTAACCCGTTGTTCGAGGTAGATATTGGTTTCCTTTAGCGCCTGTTCGGTACGACGCATGGGCGTTATGTCCTGAAATGTCGTGACATAGCCGCCGCCGGGAATCGGCGCGCCTTCAATGCGGATAAACGTGCCATCGGGCCGCTGGCGCTCATAGGACATACGCTGGCCTTGGGTCATGCTGCCAATGCGTTGAGTAACGATTTCATCGATTTTACGGGCTGAAAGATTTGCGTTAGTCAGAGTATAGCGAATCAGGTCAGCCGCCGGTCGTCCCAGACGTACAAAACTCTTGGGGTAATTGAACAGTTCAATGTATAGGTGATTCCACACCACCAGTTCCTGCTGGTGATTTACTACTGACACACCAAGACTGAGGTTTTCAATAGCGGAGTGCAGCAGCTCTCGGCTAAACGTCATTGCCTGTGAGGCCTCATCCACAATGCTGACGACGTCTTCAATCTGCATATCGCGACCGGTCAGGGTCGATTCCAAAACCACGCGCGCGGTTGAACCACCGATAATCGATGCCAGCTGGCGCTCTATGTACTTCATTAAATGTGTTGTTGCAGGCCGCTGTGGGTAAAGGCGGATGGCATTGCGGCGCTCGTAATTGCGAAACACCGTTTCTGCGCGCTCGTCGCCCATGAAGCGATCAGCCAGAGCCTGCAGGTCGGAGGTCAAAATCTCACCCTGCCAGGTTTGCTGGTGGGGGGTTTCTCCGCGTCCGTGAGTGTCCTGAAAATAACTGGCGATCTGTATTTTCTCACGCACTCGTTGGCGGGTTACTAAGGACAGCATTATATAAATTGCAGTATTGGCTCCCAGGCTCCAGATTATACCGTGGCTGATTTGGTCCAGTTCAGCGCCAAACAGGGCGGTGGGACGGGTCCAACTCATGCCCCAGAGACCTTGCTGAACAAGCGTGTCGTTGATCCAGCCGGTAGATGCCAACGCAGGCAGAAGCAAAGTGTAGAGCCATAGTATAAAGCCTATAAAAAGACCCCATACCGCTCCGTTGTGGTTACCACCGCGCCAGACGATTCCGCCCACCAACGCTGGCCCCAGTTGCGCCGCAGCAGCAAACGACAGTAGCCCGAAGGCTGTCAAACTGGTGTCTTCCCCTGCCATCCGATAAAAACCGTATGCTGTCAGTAAAACAGCGGAGATAGCGATGCGGCGAATACTAAGGAGCAAGTAGCTCAGGTCCGCCTTGCGATTCATTCTGGGACGGAAGAATTTCAACAAAGCCGGCATAATGATTTCGTTGCTGACCATGGTGGCGACCGCCACCGAGCACACAATCACCATCGCCGCCGCTGCGGAGCCGCCCCCCAGAAACGCCAGTACTGCAAGCCAGGTATTGCCGGCCAGTATGGGCAACTGAAGCGTCATAATGTCAGGGTTGTAGTTGGCACTATCGGGTACAAGCAAGCTGGCAGCGGCAATCGGCAGTACAAAAGCGCTGGCGATGATCAGATAAATAGGCATAGCCCAGCGCGCGGTCTCGAAATCGCGGGGATCGCTGTTTTCAACCACCATAACGTGGAACTGCCGCGGCAGGCAGACAATGGCCACCCCGGCGACCAGGGTTTGGGTAATAAACGCGGTCAGATTCAGATTTTGGGTTGTCAGCACTCCGGTGAGATCGGCCGCGGCTACCCGCTGTGTAAGGTCGCCAAAGCCATTGAAAAAGCCAAACAGCACAAACAATCCAACCGCTGAAAACGCCACCAGTTTGATTACAGATTCAAACGCAATGGCTTGAATCATGCCGCGGTGATGCTCTGTTGATTCCAGGTGGCGGGTACCGAATAAAATGGTAAATAGGGCCAGAGCCAACGTAATGTACCAAGCTGAATCGCTCCAGGCGGCGCTGCTGAGTTCCTGTGCGCCGCCGTGGGGGCTGGACAACACCGCAAAGCCCATGGCGATGGCTTTTAACTGCAAGGCGATGTAAGGCACGCTGCCGATTAACGCAAAGGCGGCTATCATCGCTGCTAGCAACTGGGATTTTCCGTAGCGGGAAGCGATAAAGTCGGCTATGGAGGTGCTGCTGTTGCGCTTGCTGATGTGAATGATGCGGCGCAACAGCGGTGCGGCGAACACGAACACCAATATCGGCCCAAGATAGATGGGCAGAAACCCAAGTCCTTCCTGGGTGGCGCGACCCACGGCGCCATAGAAAGTCCAGGAGGAAAAATACACGGCCAGAGAGAGTGCGTAGATGTGGGTTCTGGCCAAACGTCGCTTATACAGCCCCGGGTGGCGGTCGCCTGCCCAGGCCACTACAAACAGCAGGGAAATGTAGGTGATGGAAATTAAAACCAGCAACCAGACACTAATCATATTAATGCATATCCGTCAGGTGATCAGGCTGCCAGGCCCGTTACCGGATTATCAGCGAGCACACACGGTGGAATAAAGTGGGTCATTCCTTTCCAGAACTTTCATGTTGTCGACCCTTGGCGTTCCATCAGAACCGATAGGAACAACCTCGCGAGTCCCGCAATTAATAATGTGAACTCGGTGTGCAACCGTGTCAGTGATTTTCTGTTCAAAGCGGTAAAGTGTGAACCGTACTATATTCGGATTGTTCGTATCCCGGGCGATGCTGTTTTTATCAACAGTGGAGAATGCGGTTACGTATGGGTAAACCAATGACCACGGGCGCCAGAATATACCTTCTCTTTCTGTGCTCACCACCGCTGCCTCATCAGGCAGGCGTGTCTGTTTATTGTCATACCAGATGTATTCTCCGTAGATAAGGTAGCCAAGCATACCGGCGCCGGCAAATACCGGAATAATCCATTTAGGCGCCATCTTGCGGGTGAGAAACCGGATTCCGAGAGCAATGCCGGCGGCGCCCAGTCCACAAAATACGGTGGCGACAAAAGTCCAGAACATAAATGTGTTTCCTTAAAAAAGAACGGGCCTCCTCTAAGAGGAGGCCCGTTCGGTAACAACCTGTCAGCTCAATGAGTGAAACAGGCCGGGTTGTTGCTTAGTGGTCCTGAGCTTTTCCGGCACCGCGTGGGTAACGAACGCTCTCAACCAGTTCCTGAATCTCAACGGGTGGCTCATCCGTCACATTGGATACCGTGAAGGCTACCGCAAAGTTGACGACGGCACCAATCGCACCGATAGACAAGGGCGAGATACCAAATACCCAGTTCGCCGGAATGTCAGCAAGGTTGGCGGTACCTGGTATGAAGAACCATCCTTTGTACACGAAGATGTACGTCAGGGTGAACGCCAGGCCGCACAGCATACCCGCGATGGCGCCAACATTGTTAACGCGCTTGGAGAAAATGCCCATCATCAGAGTCGGGAACAGAGATGCGGCTGCGATGCCAAACGCCAGGGCAACAACCTGTGCGGCGAATCCTGGCGGGTTGGCGCCAAGATATGTCGCGACAACAATCGCAACGGCCATCGATATACGGGCGGCTCTCAACTCGCCCTTCTCCGAAATACCCGGATTAATCGAGCCTTTGATCAGGTCGTGACTGATCGCTGAAGATATCGCCAGCAGCAAGCCTGCGGCTGTTGATAGCGCCGCTGCCAGACCGCCTGCGGCTATCAGCCCGATAACCCAACCCGGCAGGTTGGCAATTTCCGGGTTGGCGAGCACAAGGATGTCACGGTTTACGTCCAGTTCGTTGCCTTTCCAGCCGCGTGCGTCAGCTTGAGTCTGAAAAGACGGGGCATCGTTATAAAGCTGGATACGCCCGTCTTCGTTTTTGTCAACGAACTTGATCAGACCTGTAATTTCCCACTCTTTGACCCAGTTCGGGCGGTTGTCGTACTGAATTGGCTCAGCAGCGGTGCCATCGGGATAAATGGTGGTCATCAGGTTCAGGCGAGCCATAGACGCAACTGCCGGCGCTGTGAGGTACAGCAGCGCAATAAACACCAGGGCCCAGCCAGCAGACCAGCGAGCATCTGCAACCTTAGGAACCGTGAAGAAGCGGACGATAACGTGGGGCAGGCCAGCGGTACCAATCATCAGCGTCAGGGTAAACAGCGCCATGTTCAGGTGGCTGTCGAGATCTGCAGTGTATTCTGTGAAGCCTAAGTCAGTGACGACCTGGTTCAGCTTATCGAGAATCGGCATGCCCGAATCGATGTGAGTGGAGAACAGACCCAGCCCTGGAATCGGGTTGCCTGTCAGTTGCAGAGAAATAAATACAGCAGGGATCGTGTAGGCAATGATCAGCACAACGTACTGGGCCACCTGCGTATAGGTGATGCCTTTCATGCCGCCAAGTACTGAGTAGATGAAAATAATCACAGCAGCAATCATCAGGCCAGTTGTGGAGTCAACCTCCAGGAAGCGAGAGAAGGCTACACCAGCGCCGGCCATTTGGCCGATAACATAGGTGACAGACGCTACAATCAGACACACAACCGCAACCAGGCGGGCGTTGCGGCTGTAGAAGCGGTCGCCAATAAACTCTGGAACCGTGAACTTGCCAAACTTGCGCAGGTAAGGCGCCAGAAGCATGGCCAGCAGAACGTAACCACCCGTCCAACCCATCAGGTAGGCTGAGCTTGCATAGCCACTGGCAGCGATAATACCTGCCATGGATATAAAGGATGCAGCAGACATCCAGTCGGCGCCAATCGCCATGCCGTTGGTGATAGGGTGAATACCGCCGCCGGCAACATAGAAGTCTTTTGTACTTCCGGCCTTGGCCCATATGGCGATAAGGATGTAGATGGCGAATGAGCCACCTACAAAAAGGATGTTAATGGCAAATTGACTCATTGTTATTATTCCTCGTCCACGCCGAATTGTTTATCGAGCCTGTTCATGCGCCACGCGTAGTGGAAGATCAGTGCGATAAACGTGAGAATTGAGCCCTGTTGAGCGAACCAGAAACCCAGATCCGTGCCGCCGATGGAAATGCTGGACAGCATTGGCCGCAGGAAGATCGCGAAACCATAAGAAACCAAAGCCCAGATAATAAGGCTTCCGTAAATCAGGCGGAGGTTCGCCTTCCAGTACTGCTCAGCGTTTTCGCTATGACCTGACATAGAGTACTCCTGTTGTTATTGTGGAGTTTGCGGGATTACCTTATTGACTTTGGTGCAATGCGAGCCCGAGTGATATTGGCAAAAGGTCTAAAACTCTGGATTTTGACGGGTTTACGGTTGAAATTTGAGAACTGGCGCAGGCGCTTCAGCTCGATATCGGTCATGGCTTTGCATATGGTGCTGTTAAAACCGTTGTATGTTTCTCAGGCGGCGCTGGTAGCGCAATTTGTTGCTGAGCTCGGCCAGAGTGTGAATACCTTGTTGTGCGGCTTTGTTAAGAGCAATTAATGTAAGCTCAGCGGTGACCATAGCGTCAGCCGCGGCGTGATGGCGGGTACTGGCGTGTACGCCAAAGATATCAGCCCAGTTGTCTAAACCTTTGCCTCGGGTGTTAACGCTTGGAAAAAACGCAGGCATCAGCTCTGCAACATCAAGCCAGATGTGATTTTCACCATAGCCGAGTACAGCGCGCAGGGTTTTTTCCAGAAACTTCTGATCGAACGCCGAATGATAAGCCAGAATGGGATCTCCATCCATCCAGTCTAACAGGTGCAATAGAGCGTCTTCGGTCTCACGGCCGTCGGTCAGCGCTTCGGGGCCGATACCGTGAATCAGTACGGTTTTACGGATATCTAGCTCTGGCCGGCGTAATATCAGATCAAATTGATCGTTTAACGGTATAGCGTTGTTGTTGATAGCTACGGCGCCTATGGCGATCATTTGATCTTTGGCCGGGTTCAGCCCAGTGGTTTCCAGGTCAAGCACAATCAATCGTGAAGCCATCAAAGGCTGGTCACCAATCGTTTTGGGGTTCGGCAGGTTGGCGATGTCTATACCGCCACGCTTTTTGCGCTCCAGCCACTGCTTTAGAAAGTCGATCATAATCAGGCCCTGGGGCTAGAGCTGGTAAGCCAGTTCCAGCTTCTGTTGCAGGCGCTGGGCCTGGCGGAAAGATTCGCGGAGTATTCGGCGGTCCAGCGGGTTCAGGTCATCTGGATCAATGTAGTTGGTTAGCGGTTCTTTTTGTTCCAGCATTTCATGATGTGTCCGCATACGGATGGCCTGTATCAGGCTGTAGGCTTCTTTCCAGGCGTTGGCATCTTTTGCGTCGAACACGCCTTTGCGAGCCAGTTCATCCATCCGCTCCAGGGTATTCGCAGCCCCTACACCGTTAGCCAGGGCAAACACTCGCACGGCTTCAACGAAGGGTGCCAGGCCCTGACGCTTCAGATCCAGCGCGGGTTTTTTACCATCGCTGACATAGCGAAAGCTGCGGAACATGGTCAGTGGTGGCTTGCGGGTAAAAGCGTTGCCTGCCAGCATTTTCTGAAACAGCGCGTTGTTGCCGATGCGTTTCAGAACGGTCTGAAATAGCTCGTGCAACGGTTCGCTGGGACCAAACACTGCGCGCATGTCGAGGAATATAGACGAATACACCAGGTTCTGCGGTGTCGAAGCATCGATAAAACGCACGAACCAGTCGTCCCATTCGGCGCCGCTCAAACACAGTTTCGGGTTGCTGGCCATAATATTGCCCTTACACAGGGTGAACCCACATTCCGCTAACTCGTCGTTCACGATGCGCGCGAACGGCAGCAATTTCTCCCGCACTTGATCTTCCGTCATACCTTCCGGCGTGGTGAACAATATGCCGTTGTCCTGATCGGTCAACAGAGTCTGCTCCTGGCGACCCTCGCTGCCGAACGTCAGCCAGGTGAACGGTACGCCGGGATCGTTTTTGGCGATGTTCAATTCTAATACGCGGCGCACGGTGACATCGTTCAGGGTCGTAATGATTTTTACGATCTGGCCGGAATCGGCGCCGTGGGCCAACATGGAATCGACCAGGCGCGAAACATCCGCGCGCAGGCTGACCAGGGTGCGTAGGTGAGTTGCGGTGCCGATGGTGCGGGCTAGATTGACCAGGTCAACGCGCTGCAGCGCAAACAGATCCCGTTCTGACACAACGCCAATCAATCTGTTTTCTTCATCCACTACACAAATGTGGGCAAAGTGATGCTCCGCCATCAGCATGGCGGCTGCAAAGGCATCTTCTTTTGCCAACAATGAGCAGGGGTTCGGTGTCATTACCTGCCGAATCGGCGCACTCAGGGGGGCCTTTTCTTCGGCAATCAGTGTGCGCAAGTCGCGCAGTGTGAAAATGCCCACCGGATGTCGGTTGTCGTCCGTAATTACAATACTGCCCACGCTGTTTTCGTGCATGCGCGCCACAGCCTTGCGCACCGGCAAGTCGGGTGTGCACACAATGGGATTACGCAGGGCAAAGCGTTCCAGCGGCGAGTCTAACGTAAAATTCGAACCAATCGACGCCATGGCGCCGGACTGTATGCGTTGATTCACCTGATCGAGAAGGCTACTGACGCCGCGTAGGCAAAAGTCACGGAACGTATCGCTTTGGGTAAACAGGGTGACAAAAGCTTCATGTTTAATGCTTAGGCAGAATGTGTCGCCCACCGACCGATGCAGCGTGCGGGTAGGCCGTTCACCCACAAGTGCGGCCAGGGGAAAGCAGTCCCCCAGGCCAATCTCGAAAGTGGTTTCGGTGCGATCGTCTCTGCTATTGAGTCTCTCGCCACGAATCCGACCCTGCTTTACAACGTAAAATTGGGTAGCAACGCCGTCGTCCGCGGACAAAACCACCTCGTCATTAGCGTAAAAACGTAGCGTAGAATGCTCGGCAAAGTGCGCTAGGTGGTCTTCTTCCATATTGGAGAAAGGCGGATGATTTTGCAGAAAAGCCATAACAGCCCGGGTATTTTGTGGGCGACTCTGGTCTTGAGAGGCTGCTGCCATAGTCGGTTTCACTCTGTCGACAACGGGTGGATGTGCTTACAGTCTAGTGCAGGCGTCGCCGGATTGCTTTATGGCATCGCAGGGCAGTGGTAAAGTTCGCCGCATTAGGAACCATTGATAATACTGTCATGACTACCAAAGAAGATCGACTGCGTTTTCTCGCTGAAATGGGCGATGTAAAACGTATAAAACGGCCAAACAAAGCCAACGTTGTTGTGCCTCGCGAGCTGACCCCGGGCCACCTGGAGCGCCAGCGGGCGGCCATCGCGTTGCCACTGAAAGACACGAATCCGCTCACGGCGGACATGGTTGAGCCTTTGACCGCTCAGGACATTCTTAGCTGGAAACGCCCCGGTGTTCAGAACGGCGTGTTTCGCAAACTGCGACTCGGTTACTACCCCAGCGAAGCCAAGCTGGACTTGCACGGGATGACGGTAGACGAAGCCCGGCGCCAGGTGTTTGGCTTTGTTAATGACTGCATGCGCTATGACCTACGCACGGTAACGATTCTGCACGGTAAAGGTGAGCGCAACCTCGACGGTATCGCCTGGCTTAAAAGTTACCTTGCTAAGTGGTTACCGGAATTGGAGCCGGTGCTGGCGTTTCACACAACGCAAAAGCACCACGGCAGTACCGGAGCCATTTACGTTATGATCCGCAAGAGCGATCGTGAGAAACAGAATAATAGGGAAGTTCACGGCCGGCGCGATTAGGCGTCGCTAATGACAACATTAACTATAAATCGGAGAAGTTTATGACCTGTCTGCTGACAAAAAAGACCGCGTTGATCATTGTTGCGCTGACCGCCTTAGCAGGCTGCAAAGATCGTGTTATCTGGGAAGATAACGGTGCGTTGGAAAGAACCACCGAAAATCGGGAAATCTGGGACACCAACGGCAAAATGGGTAATGGCGATCGCCCTATTTGGGTTAATAAAGATGGCGAAAAAGTTATTAAGTAATGACAATGACCCAGACCTCTGAAGTATTTGATAAACGTTCTGTTAGCGTTTTTTCGGTGGTGTTTGCGGCAATCTTTCTAACTGCCTGCAACCCGTTTGGTGAAGCGCGACCCATGATGGACGAATACGTTGAGCGCCTGGGCCGTGTGTTGGAAACCGACCCGCAGTTCAGCGAACCGGCCCCAGCCCCTATTTTGCCGCGCCGCCGTGAACGGGTTCTGGACATGCCAGAGCTGGAACTCGGAATGTTGGACTTTCTGTCGCTCTACGGTTGTGACCTACAATTTGTTGTCGGTGAAAAAAATTCCATCATGGGCAAAGTTATGCAGCCCCTGAACCGTTTGAGGTACGAACTGCGTTTTATTGCCAGCGCTGAAAGATGCCTGCAGAGCAGCATCGATGATGGGGATGAAGAGCTGCAGGACACGTTGCGACAAGCCATAAGTAGTAAGCGCGAGAACCTGCCCATTGCGCTTTGGAACGCAACTTGGGGTGTCGAGGAAGTCGAAAGCCTGTTTACCACCAGCAAGGGATTTTATCCGGTGATTGCCAAGAGTCCGCTGTCGGACCTTGCCCGTGAAGCCGTCCAGTTAGAGCGTGCGGCGCGGGGTCTTCTTAATGGCGAATTGGAGCAGAATCTGGACTTTGCCGGGGCCGTGCAACAGCGTTGGCAGGCCGAGTATCGCGCCGGCCAGTTAATCAACAGTGCCCTGTTGGTGGCGGCGCGACTGAATGACGGCACGGAGGTGATTGAACGCCGGTTGGCGCAGCGCCCCCTGTGCTTAAATGGTAAGCCCAACAATCAGTCCACCATCGTGCAGGGTATGTTTTTCAGTATTTATATTGGTAAGGTGCAACCGTATCTGGCGGATCTGCACCGTGCCCGCATCGAGCTGCTGGAGCCGTTGGCGCAACTGGCGCAGATTCAAACCGCCGTGATGCCACAGAGTTTTCAGCGCTGGCAGGCGCGCGCTTTGCCCGTCGAGCCCGGTGTTGGGAATGTTCATGTTGAGAGTGCTGATGCTGAACGTGCAAACGTGTGGGGTGATCTGGATCAGGCCGTGGCCGACCACACCCGCGGCTGGCAGCAGCTTTTGGAACAGTGCGGCCTGCGCCCGGGTGCGTAGCGCGTGTTGATTAACGAACAGTACTTAACAAACATCACTTCGTAGAACGCGCTTAAAAAAACATCTAACGCTGGCTTTCAGGCGTTACCCGCAGAATTTCTTCAACGCTGGTCAGCCCGGCGGCGACCTTTTGCGCGCCACTCAGGCGCAATGACTTCATTCCGCTTTTGTAAGCGTCGGCGCGCAGCTGCTCCAGTTCACAGCCCTCAGTGATTTGTCGCACCATGGCGCTGGACAACTCCAGTATCTCATAAACGCCCGAACGGCCAATGTAGCCGGTCTGGCGGCATTCCAGGCATCCTGCCGGCTGATAGAATTCTTTTGGCAGAGGTGCGCGCCAAGGCTCGGTCAGGGTTTTCCAGGCATGTTCATCGGGCTCGCAGGCCACTTTGCAGTGCGGGCAGAGGTTCCGGGTCAGGCGTTGAGCCATAATACCAAGCACGGTCGCCCGAATCAGGTATGGGGGAATGCCCAGTTCCATCAGTCGGGTGATGGCGCTGGGAGCATCGTTGGTGTGTAAGGTACTTAGGACCAGATGGCCCGTCAGCGCGGCCTGTACCGCCATTTCTGCGGTTTCCAGATCGCGAATTTCGCCAATCATAATGATGTCAGGGTCTTGCCGCAGCAGTGCCCGAACGCCTGCGGCGAAGGTCAGGTCGATATTGGTCTGCACTTGCATTTGGTTAAACGCCGGCTCCACCATTTCAATGGGGTCTTCAATGGTGCATACGTTCAGCTCTGGTGTGGCAAGCTGTTTGAGCGTGGAATACAGGGTGGTGGTTTTACCCGAGCCAGTAGGGCCGGTGACTAACACAATACCGTGGGGTCGGCCGGTGATGCCGTTCCAGTGTTCGCGGTCTTCACGGCTGAAACCCAGCTGTTCGTAGGACTTTAGCAGTACGTCCGGGTCAAAAATCCGTAGCACCATTTTTTCGCCAAAGGCGGTGGGCAGCGTGGCCAGGCGCAGTTCTACTTCTTGATTGTCCGGCTTGCGGGTTTTTATGCGCCCGTCCTGAGGTCGGCGTTTTTCGGCTACGTTCAGCCTGCCCAGTATCTTCAGGCGACTGGTAACGGCTGTGCCTACGTGGCCAGGAAATTCGTATACCGAATGCAACACGCCATCAATGCGAAAGCGCACCCGGGTAATGCCGCGGCGCGGTTCAATGTGAATATCAGACGCGCGCTGGTCAAAGGCGTATTGCAACAGCCAGTCGACAATTTTCACCACGTGTTGATCATTGGCTTCGGGCTTGTCGCTGGTTCCCAGGTCCAGCAGCTGCTCGAAGTTCTGGTGGCCCGCCAGTGGCCCCTTAGTCTGGCCGCCGCTGGCTTTGTCTACTGAAGTGGCAAGCTGATAGAACTCCTGGGTATAACGGCGTAAGTCCTCGGGGTTGACGACCACCCGTTTTAGCTCTTTGTGCACGGCCTGACGCAGGTTCTGTTCCCACTCCGAACGAAAGGGTTCGGCGCTGGCGATCAACACCTCGTCATTATGAATTTCTACTGCCAAAATACTGTGGCGCTGGGCGAAGGCGAAGGACATCACCCGCGCTATGGCTACGGTGTCAATTTTCAACGGGTCAATATGGTAGTAATCCTGCCCGGCCCAATCCGCCAGCCATTGAGTCAACCGCTCCAAATTCAGAGTTTGTCCGGAACGCTGGCTGACCAGAGCGGCAATGGCGACCACTTCCAGTGGATGGCGCGGTGCTGTTTCGCCCCCGGCCCTGCCAAGGTTAGCCGACAACACACGTTCGGCGTCGGTTTGCAGAATGTCACCGCTGCTGACCAAAGCCGTGCAAATATCCCGCAGGGTCAGCGTCGCTCTCGCCGGCGCCTGCTGCACTCTAGCCTGATGTACTTGGGCCGGCGGGCGTTTGTCGCGGGGAGGCACTGAAGCCATAAGCTGGGCGTCCGTTGCAGTCATCGGAAGGGAAAAACGTGTTGTGTCAGTAACACTCAGGCCGTTTCGGGCCGATTTACCTTAAGATGAATCATCGCCACAGTAAACAGAAAGAAGGTTAGCACCGTTGTAATAACCGGCCCGATGGCGCCCTCACTGAGCCAGGCTGACACCACGCCTTGAGTGAAATAGAAAATGATAACGAAGGACAGCCAGATATAAGCGCGACTGTTTCCGCGATACACCGGCACAATAAAACCCACTAAAGGCAACAGTTTCACCGCCAGTATCATGGTGATGGAGACGCCTTCGTCTGGCCCCGGGAAAAAAGTAGTCACCACCAGGGTAATCATCGTGGCCAAGTAGAGCGCCAGAGTAATACGTGCCGTTATGAGTGCTTTCGGGTTACGCAACATGTTAGAAATCCGCAATTGTTTAAGATGATTCCGCGATAGCGGATTAGTCGGCCAGCTTCAGTGCCAGACGAGCCAGGCGCTCGCCAAACGCTTGACAAAGAATCTGTTCGTGTTCGCTCAGTGGCAGTTGTTCGCCGGTGCCGGCGAAATGACTAGGGCCATAAGGTGTGCCGCCGGTCGTGGTGGCACCCAAAGCCGGCTCGCTGTAGGGCAAACCGCACAGCACCATGCCATGGTGGAGCAGTGGCAGCATCATCGACAGTAATGTAGTTTCTTGCCCGCCATGAAGGCTGCCAGTTGACGTAAATGCTCCGGCGGGTTTGCCAGCCAAGGCGCCGGCAAGCCACAAATCACCGGTAGTATCCAAAAAATACTTTAATGGTGCGGCCATATTGCCGAAGCGGGTAGGGCTGCCAATGGCCAAGCCAGAGCAGTCAGCCAAATCGTCTTTGCTAACATAGGGTGCGCCTTCATCGGGCACCGGCGGCACTGCGCTGGTGGTTTCTGGTGCCACCGGCGGCACGCTGCGAATTCGCGCCTGCATACCGGTCACCCGGGCAACGCCGCGGGCAATGCGATTGGCCATGTCGGCGGTTTGGCCGGTGCGGCTGTAATACAAAATCAGTACGTAGGGAGCCGGTGCGGTCATGGCACAATCCTCAAAATGTCAGCTTGGTAAAATTCATTTACAAAACAGTCAGTACGTTTTCCGGAGGTCGGCCGATGACCGCTTTGCCATTTGCCTGCACAATAGGGCGTTCAATCAGGCGCGGGTTCGCCACCATTGCCGCAACCAACTGCTGCCGGCTGAGGTCGGCGTTGTCCAGGTCCAGTTTTTTGTATTCTGGCTCTTTACGCCGCATCAATTGCCGTGGCTCCAGCGCAAGCTGTTGCAAAATGATGTCCAACTCTGGCGCTGTCGGCGGCGTATCCAGATAACGTATAATGTGAGGGTGAATGCCGTGGCCCGTTAATAGATCCAAAGCCTGGCGGGATTTTGAACAGCGGGGATTGTGGAAAATTCGGGTGGGTTCTGTCATCTTCTTGCCTGATTGTAGGTGCATAATAGTAGATGCGTGGCGTGCGAATATGAATTCGCAGGCGTGGAGCTTAACAGGAGGACTTTGCTTGCAATACCCTGTGACCGGTTTTGCCCTTAATACCCGCCGCCTGGCGACTATTGGATGTTTGTTTGCCGCGATGGTTGCGCTGGCGGGTTGTAGCAAGATTGAGCTGGAGCGCAATGAAGGCGCGCCACTGGTTTGGAGCGATCTGCGCGGGCAATGGGTACTGGTGAATTACTGGGCCGAGTGGTGTAAGCCCTGCCTGAAGGAAATTCCCGAACTGAATGCCTTGAATCAGAACCCGGCGATCACCGTGCTAGGCGTTAACTTTGATGGCATCAGCGATGCCGAACTGAGCCAGTTGGGTGAGCGCATGGGCATCGGCTTTGATCTGCTGAACCAAGACCCAGGCCCGCAGTTTGACTGGCAAACGCCTATTGCGTTGCCGGCTACGCTGGTTATAAATCCAAAGGGCGAGTTACAGCAGGTGCTGTTTGGCGAACAGACCCAGGCCAGTATTCGCGCCGCCATCGGTCTGTGAATGGCCGCTGATGGCGGTCAACTGTATTTGTGCTATCCGTATTCTCGTTTTAATCAGGATTATCTGCAATGACTGCCCAGACCTTTGTACATCTTCGCGTTCACTCTGAACACTCCTTGGTGGATGGTCTGGTACGGGTAAAGCCGTTGATCAAGCGGGTAGTGGAGCTGGGTATGCCTGCTGTCGGGCTCACCGAACAGTCCAACATGTTTTCACTGGTGCGATTTTACAAAGCCGCGCTTGGCGCCGGGGTCAAGCCCATTATTGGTGCCGATTTGTGGCTTGAAAACCCGGACGAGCCAGAGAGCCCATTTCGCACAACCCTGCTGGCCAGTAATAACGACGGTTACTTGAATCTGACCGAGATTGTTTCACTGGGTTATACCGAAGGTCAGCGTTTTGGCAAGCCCATCATTAAGCGCGAATGGCTGAAAGCCCGCAGCCAGGGCCTGATTATGCTTTCGGGTGGCAAAATGGGTGATGTCGCCAAGGCCATGTTGTCAGATAAGCCCAAGCTGGCCCGTGAACGGGCCTGCTATTGGCGCGAACTGTACCCCGACAGTTTTTATTTGGAGCTTCAGCGTACTGGCCGTGCAGGTGATGAAGATTGCTTGCACCTGAATGTGGCGCTGGCGGCTGAATTGGGCTTGCCGGTGGTGGCCACCAACGATGTCCACTTTATTTATGCGGAAGACTTTGAGGCCCACGAAGCGCGGGTATGCATTGGCGAAAGCCGCACTCTGGACGATCCGCGCCGCGACCGCCGCTTTAGTGACCAACAGCACCTGCGCAGCGCTGAAGAAATGATCGAGCTTTTTGCCGACATTCCCGAAGCCGTGGAAAACACCCTGGCCATCGCCCGCCGCTGCTCGGTCACTGTGCGCATGGGCGAATACTTTCTGCCCAACTATCCGGTGCCTGAAGGCATGACCATGGACGACTACTTTCGCCAGGTGTCGGAAGAAGGGTTGGAAGATCGTCTGGCCAAAACTCTGCCCAAAGACGATCCGGATTACGACAGCAAGCGCCAGGCTTATTACGACCGGCTGAAATTTGAACTGGATATCATCATCCAGATGGGTTTCCCCGGCTACTTTCTGATCGTGATGGA
Organism: Marinobacter sp. M3C; assembly: GCF_023311895.1. Lineage (GTDB taxonomy): Bacteria > Pseudomonadota > Gammaproteobacteria > Pseudomonadales > Oleiphilaceae > Marinobacter. The sequence continues at coordinate 1,057,299 of NZ_CP092284.1, read as the reverse complement.
CTTTATCAAGTGGGCAAAGAACAACGGCGTGCCGGTAGGGCCTGGCCGTGGTTCCGGTGCCGGTTCCCTGGTGGCCTACGCTCAGTTGATTACGGACCTGGACCCGCTGCAATACGATCTGCTGTTCGAGCGCTTTTTGAACCCCGAGCGGGTCTCCATGCCCGACTTCGACGTCGACTTCTGTATGGAAGGCCGCGATCGAGTCATCGCCTATGTGGCCGAAAAATACGGTCGTGAAGCGGTATCGCAGATCATTACGTTTGGCACCATGGCCGCCAAAGCCGTGGTGCGTGATGTAGCGAGGGTGCAGGGCAAGTCTTACGGGCTGGCGGACAAACTGTCCAAAATGATCCCGTTTGAAGTGGGTATGACCCTGGCCAAGGCCGTAGAGCAGGAACCGTCACTTAAGGAATTTCTGGCGCAAGACGAAGAAGCCCAGGAAATCTGGGAAATGGCGGTCAAGCTTGAAGGCGTGTGCCGTAACGCTGGCAAACACGCTGGCGGGGTGGTGATTGCGCCCACCAAGATCACTGACTTTTCGCCGCTGTATTGCGATGACGACGGCGGCAGCTTGGTAACCCAGTTCGACAAAAACGATGTGGAAGACGCCGGTCTGGTGAAGTTCGACTTTCTCGGCCTGCGAACGCTGACCATCATCGATTGGGCGCTGAAAATGATCAATCCGCGGCGGGAAAAGCGCGGGTTGAAGCCGGTGGACATCAGCGAGATTCCGCTGGACGACCCAGCCTCGTTCGTGATGCTGAAAAAGGCCGAAACCACCGCCGTGTTCCAGCTGGAATCCCGAGGCATGAAGGACCTGATCCGGCGCCTGCAGCCGGATTCCCTGGAAGACATGATCGCCCTGGTGGCGCTGTTCCGCCCAGGCCCGTTGCAGTCGGGCATGGTAGACGACTTTATTGACCGAAAGCACGGCAAGCAGCCAATGTCTTTCCCGCACCCGGATTATCAGTATGAAGGTCTGAAGCCGGTATTGGAGCCCACCTACGGCGTTATCCTGTACCAGGAACAGGTGATGCAGATCGCCCAGGTGATGGGGGGTTACAGTCTGGGTAACGCGGACATGCTGCGCCGCGCCATGGGTAAGAAAAAACCCGAAGAAATGGCGAAGCAGAAGCAGTTTTTTCTGGATGGTTGTGCAGGCAATAATATTGATAAAACCTTGGCAGAAAATATCTTCGACCTAGTGGAAAAATTTGCCGGTTACGGTTTTAACAAATCCCACTCCGCCGCTTATGCTTTGGTGTCCTACCAGACCCTCTGGCTAAAGACTCACTACACCGCCGAATTTATGGCCGCCGTGCTCACCGCCGATATGCAGAACACCGACAAGGTGGTTACGCTGGTGGAAGAATGCCGTAGCCTGAAACTGGAGTTGGTGCTGCCGGATGTAAGTACCTCGGAATACGCCTTCACCGCTAACGACGATGGACAGGTGGTGTATGGCTTGGGTGCTATCAAAGGCTTGGGTGAGGGGCCCATTGATAGCATTGTTACGGCGCGAAAAAAAGACGGGCCGTTCATTGACCTGTTCGACTTTTGTCGCCGGGTCGACCTGAAGAAAGTGAACAAACGCGCGCTAGAAGCGATGATTCGCGCTGGCGCTATGGACACATTAGGCGCCGGCCGAGCCCAGCTGATGGCCAGCATCGGAAAAGCCGTATTACAAGCGGGTCAGCAGTCGCGTAACGAAGCAGCCGGCATGGTGGACATGTTTGGCGATGCCTTGGAAGCTGCCGCTGACATAGACGCCTATATCGATGTTGCGGACATTCGTGAGTGGTCTGAAAAACAACGACTTAAAGGTGAAAAAAACACGCTTGGGCTCTATCTGACCGGGCATCCGTTTGATGAATACGAGCGCGAAGTTCGGCGCTTCGTGCGCTCTTCTATCGCTGATCTAAAGCCGAACAAATCGCCGCAGCGGGTAGCTGGACTGGTGGTTGCACAGCGCACCATGAAAACGCGCACCGGTTCCACCATGTGCTTTATTACCCTGGATGATCGCAGTGGGCGCATCGAAGCGACGCTTTTTTCCGAAGCGTTTTTTGAAAACCGCGAGCTGTTGCAGTCAGATCAAGTCATTGTAGTGGATGGCCAGGTCAGCCACGATGACTATTCTGGGCAGATGAAGATGCGGGTCAACTCGGTGATGGACGTCGCCAGCGCCCGCCAGCAATTTAGTCGCGGTTTGCAGCTGAAGCTGAATGAAAATCAGCTTGGCAACGGCCTGCTGGACTCACTGGAAAAATTGCTGGCACCGCATCGCTGCGAAGGCAGCCCGGTGTGGATTGAGTACACCAGTCCGGCCGCCAGTACTCGTATTGAGCTGGGTCCATCCTGGCGGGTGGAGCCCAATGATAGCCTGCTGCTTGAGCTGAAATACCTGGTGGGCGACCGCAGCGTGGAACTGGTCTATGATTAAAGGCAATACTTATTTTTTAGCTACGTTGGCCGAGGCGGGCGTAGCATCGTAAAGATTACCATTTTGTCAGGTAGGTGCAGTCCAGCCAATGTCCGCTTTAGGCTCGGCGACTGCGCTGTTATCTTGGGCACAAATTCTGGTCTGGTAGCTTTGGCTGCCGCGAATTCAAATGATGGAACATCATGAACCCTAATTATCTCGATTTCGAACAGCCCATTGCCGATCTGGAAGCCAAAATCGAAGAGCTGCGGATGGTGGGCAACAACACCGACATCAACATTACTGATGAGATCGCCCGGCTCAAGAAAAAGAGCGTTAGCCTGACGGAGAGTATTTTCTCTGACCTTAAACCGTGGGACGTTACGCGCTTGGCTCGGCACCCGCGCAGACCTTATACGCTCGATTACATCGAAATGTTGTTTGACGATTTCGATCAGCTGCACGGTGACCGGCGTTATGCCGACGACTATTCTATGGTGGGTGGCACGGCCCGCATTAATGACAGGCCGGTTATGGTGCTTGGCCATCAGAAAGGCCGTGAAGTACGCGAGAAAGTGAAGCGTAACTTTGGTATGCCAAGACCTGAAGGCTATCGTAAAGCCTTACGGCTAATGGAAATGGCCGAGCGTTTCAAAATGCCTATTCTGACCTTTATCGACACGCCGGGCGCTTATCCCGGTATTGGTGCGGAAGAACGCGGACAGAGTGAAGCCATTGCGTTCAACCTGGCGGTTATGTCGCGTTTGAAAACGCCCATAATCTCCACCGTTATCGGCGAGGGCGGTTCAGGTGGTGCACTGGCTATTGGCGTGTGCGATAAGCTGAACATGCTGCAGTACTCCACCTACGCGGTTATTTCTCCGGAAGGGTGTGCCTCCATTTTGTGGAAAAGCGCAGACTACGCATCGGAAGCCGCCGCAGCCATGGGCGTGACGGCAGATCGTCTGAAAGACCTGGGCCTGGCCGATAACGTGATCAAAGAACCCCTGGGTGGCGCTCACCGCAAACCCCAGGATATGGCCAACTCGCTTAAGGCGACGTTAACAGAAGGCTTGGCCGAGTTGACCCGCTTGCCTCTGGACGAACTGGTTGCAAGGCGCTACGAGCGCTTGACCCGCTATGACAGCGGGCGCTAGCGGTAATGCTCCGGCTTGGCCATCGCCGTTGCGCGATCTGGCCAGGCAGCTTCCCCACCATGACCGCCTGTGCATTGCCTTTAGTGGCGGTCTCGATTCTTCTTTATTGTTGCATCTGTTCGCGGCGATTACGCCGGCCTCTATTGCCTTATCTGCGCTTCACATCAACCACCAGTTACAGCCTAACGCTGCAGACGTGGAAACCTTTTGTCGCGATACCTGCGCGCGCCTGAGCGTGCCTCTGCGGGTTGTTGCGGTAACGGTGCCCGTCAAAAAAAAGGGCGCCGGGGGCCTGGAGCAGGCTGCGCGCGCAGCCCGCTACGACGTGTTTGAACAACAACTGCGTGTCGGTGAGCTGTTATTATTGGCCCATCACGGCGACGATCAACTGGAAACCGTGTTGTTCCGTCTTTTTCGCGGCAGTGGTGTGGCGGGTCTGGCAGGGATGCCCTTCACCCGTGCCCTGGGTGCTGGTGCTCTGGCGCGACCGCTGCTTGAGTTTTCCCGTGGGCAGCTGGAAGCTTGGGCCAATAGCGCCGGCCTGCCGTGGATAGAAGACCCCAGCAACAGCGACCAACGTTTTGATCGCAATTACCTGCGCAATAGCGTGATTCCACTGCTAAAAACCCGCTGGCCATCCTTCATACGGCGTGTAGAGGCATCAGCCCGCGGCTGTGCCGACAGTCATGCGCTAAACCAAAAGCTGGCGCAGCTTCAGTGGCATGCCTGCGATGGGGTCTACCAGCACAGCCAGCCTTATTCGCTGGATCTGCGTGCGTTTGCTGAACTGTCGCCCCTCGAGCAGGGCAACCTGCTGCGCTGGTGGTGCCAGTCTTGCGGCTTACCTGCGCCTGTGTCCGCAGACTGGCAGCGGACTCTGGCAGGGTTAATAGATGCTGCTGCGGATCGTGAGCCGGAACTGTTGGGGCAGGGCTACAGCGTTCGACGCTTTCAGCACAAACTGTATCTTGTGGCTTCGCAAAACCCCTTGCCGGCAGGCTCGCAGTCGGTGTTACCGCAGCAGACGCTGCGCTGGGGCGAGTGGACATTGGCGCTGGCCTGGCAAAGTAACGACCCCAATCAAGGCAACGGACAGAAAATCGGGCCGCCGCCAATACGGGTATCTACGAGGCAGGGCGGCGAACGCATCCGCCTTTACCCTGAAGGACCGGCAAAAGTCGTGAAAAAATGGCTGCAGGAGCAGGCCGTGCCACCTTGGGAAAGAGCCCGTTTGCCCTTGGTTTTTGCGGGCTGCGGCGCTGCCGAGGAGTTAATTGCGGTGGGCTCGTTATGGTGTTCGGAAAAATACAGTGGAAGCGCTCCTTCAAGTGGCTGGCGGCTGATTGTGGGGCGGGATTGTGATTGAGCAGGTTGGGGCTTTCTGGTAGTCTGATCTCCCATCTTGAGATGACAATCTCCCCTCTCCACAGAACCTGATAATCATGGAATCTGCATGACGCGTTATATTTTCGTCACCGGCGGTGTTGTGTCCTCACTTGGGAAAGGAATCGCATCGGCCTCACTGGCCGCGATCCTCGAGGCACGCGGCCTGAAGGTAACCATCCTCAAGCTGGACCCGTACATTAACGTAGACCCGGGAACAATGAGCCCGTTCCAGCACGGTGAAGTGTTTGTCACCGACGACGGCGCCGAAACTGACTTGGATCTTGGCCACTACGAGCGCTTTATTCGCACCCCGATGACCCGCCGGAACAACTTCACTGCCGGCCGCGTCTACGAAGAAGTGATTCGTAAAGAACGCCGGGGCGATTATCTTGGTGGCACCGTGCAGGTTATTCCCCACATCACCGATGAAATTAAACGCCGTGTCATTGAAGGCGCCGCAGGCGTCGACGTTGCGCTGGTGGAAGTGGGCGGCACCGTAGGCGACATCGAATCTTTGCCGTTTTTGGAAGCCTGTCGGCAACTGAAAGTGGAAGTAGGTTCCAGCCGCGCTTTGTTTATGCACCTTACCCTGGTGCCCTACATTGCTACGGCCGGCGAAATCAAAACCAAACCGACCCAACACTCGGTGAAGGAAATGCGCTCCATCGGCCTGCAGCCAGATATTCTGCTGTGCCGCTCCGATCACGAAGTGGATGCCAGTTCGCGACGCAAAATCGCTCTGTTCACCAACGTTGAAGAGCGTGCGGTTATTCCTCTGCGCGATGCCAAGTCGATTTATGTCATCCCGCGTATGTTGCACGACCATGGCCTGGACCAGCTGGTGATCGAGCGTTTCAACCTGAAGGCCCGTGAAGCCGACCTGAGCGAATGGGATAACGTGGTTGAATCCCTGATGAATCCGCAGCACGAAGTGACCATTGCCATGGTTGGCAAATACATGGAACTGTTGGAAGCCTACAAATCGCTGATTGAATCCCTGCTCCACGCCGGAATCAAAACCCGCACCAAGGTTAATATTAACTACATCGACTCGGAAGACATCGAGCGTGACGGCACCGGCGTGTTGGAAAATGTTGATGCTATTTTAGTGCCTGGCGGTTTTGGCGAGCGCGGCGTGGAAGGCAAAATTCGCACCGTACAGTACGCCCGCGAGAACAAGGTACCTTACCTGGGTATCTGTCTGGGTATGCAAGTAGCGGTGATTGAATACGCCCGCAACATGGCCGGTCTGACAGACGCTCACAGCACCGAGTTCCGTCCCCACAGTCCCGAACCGGTCGTTGGTCTGATCACTGAATGGCTGGATGCCAGCGGTGAGCGCGAAGAACGTACCGATAACTCCGACCTTGGCGGCACCATGCGCCTTGGGGGCCAGGATTGCGTTCTGGTCGAGGGTTCCAATATTGCCAACTGTTACGGCCGCAAAACCATTCGCGAACGTCACCGTCACCGCTATGAAGTGAACAACCACTTTTTGCCGCGCCTTGAAGAAGCCGGCTTAAAAGTGTCTGGCCGTTCTACCGATGGCAAGCTGGTGGAAGTGGTAGAAGTGGAAGACCATCCCTGGTTTGTGGCGTGTCAGTTCCACCCGGAATTCACTTCTACACCTCGCGATGGCCATCCGTTGTTCAAGGGTTTTGTGGAAGCCGCCCTGGCACATCGAAAGGAGCACTGATTCATGGCACAAAGCACCGTTACCGTTGCTGATATCGACATTGCCAATCACAGGCCGTTCGTGCTGTTTGCGGGCATGAACGTGCTGGAGTCCCGTGAGTTGGCGTTCGAGGTTGCTGAAACCTACGTAGAGGTGTGCCGTAAACTGGGTATACCCTACGTGTTCAAGGCCTCTTTCGATAAGGCCAACCGCTCTTCGGTAAACTCGTTCCGCGGGCCGGGACTAGACAAAGGCCTGCAGATACTGGCGGATATTAAAGCCAGATTCGGTGTGCCGATTATTTCCGATGTGCACGAAGCCGCCCAGGCCGCGCCCGCAGCGGAGGTGTGCGACATTATTCAGCTGCCCGCGTTCTTGAGCCGCCAGACCGATTTGGTGGTGGCCATGGCAAAAACCGGCGCGGTCATCAATATCAAGAAAGCCCAGTTTCTGGCACCGCAAGAGATGAAGCACATCATCGCCAAGTTCGAGGAAGCCGGCAACGACCGGATAATCCTGTGCGAGCGCGGTAGCAGCTTTGGTTACAACAACCTGGTGGTGGACATGCTTGGCTTCGGCATTATGAAAGCCATGAACGTGCCGGTAATGTTCGACGTAACCCATTCGCTGCAAATGCCAGGCGGTCGCGCTGATTCTGCCGGTGGACGCCGGGCCCAAGTGACCGAATTGGCGCTGGCGGGTGTATCCCAGGGCCTGGCCGGTCTTTTCCTGGAAGCCCACCCAAATCCGGACGAAGCGATGTGCGACGGCCCCTGTGCACTTCGACTGAGTCAGCTGGAGCCGTTTCTGGAAAGGGTGAAAGCCGTCGACGATCTGGTAAAGAGCTTCAAACCTATCGACACCGCTTGATTGGCGGTGTTTCAGTATGACTACGAACAACGGGAGAGAGCGGAAAGCGTTTTTCGCAAATCCGTTCCCCGCTCTCTCTTGCACCTGATTCTATTTAAAAACTCGGAGATTTTTTAGAATGACCACAATTGCCAACATCAAAGCCCGCGAAGTTCTGGATTCCCGCGGTAACCCCACCGTTGAAGCAGACGTTATTCTTAAAGATGGCACTCTTGGCCGTGCTTGCGCACCGTCTGGCGCGTCCACAGGCTCCCGCGAAGCGTTGGAACTGCGTGACGGCGATGCCTCCCGTTACCTGGGTAAAGGCGTGCTCAAGGCCGTTTCAGCCATTAACGGCAAAATCCGCGATGCTCTGATGGGCAAAGACGCCGCCGACCAGCGTGGTCTGGACAACACCATGCTGGAGTTGGACGGCACCGAGAACAAAGCCAATCTGGGCGCCAATGCCATTCTTGCGGTGTCACTGGCCGCCGCAAAAGCGGCCGCGGCGTCATTGGGCAAGCCTTTGTACGAGCATATTGCGGATATCAACGGCACCTCTGGCAAGTACAGCATGCCGGTGCCAATGATGAACATTCTTAATGGCGGCGAGCACGCTGACAATAACGTCGACATACAGGAATTCATGGTGCAGCCTGTGGCCGCCAAGAGTTTCGCCGACGCTCTGCGCATTGGCGCCGAGATTTTCCACAGCCTGAAAAAAGTGCTGCAGGCCCAGGGCTTGAGCACCGCAGTGGGTGACGAGGGTGGGTTTGCCCCCAACCTGCCGTCTAACGAAGCTGCATTGGCAATGATTCAGGAAGCGGTAGAAAAAGCCGGTTACAAGTTGGGCACCGACATTACCTTGGCTCTGGATTGCGCTGCCTCTGAATTTTACAAAAACGGCCAGTATGTGCTGGCTGGCGAAGGCAAGAGCTTTGACTCTGCCGGCTTTGCCGATTACCTGGCGGGCTTGGCTGAGCGCTACCCGATAGTGTCGATTGAAGACGGCATGGACGAAAGCGACTGGGACGGCTGGAAAATACTGACCGACAAAATTGGCGACAAGGTACAGCTGGTGGGCGATGACTTGTTCGTCACCAACACTAAAATCCTTAAGCGCGGTATCGACACTGGCGTGGCCAACTCCATTCTGATCAAGTTCAATCAGATTGGCAGTCTGAGCGAAACCCTGGACGCCATCAAGATGGCCCAGGACGCAGGATTTACCGCGGTGATCTCGCACCGTTCGGGTGAAACCGAAGACACCACCATCGCGGATCTGGCAGTTGCCACCTGCGCCGGCCAAATCAAGACTGGCTCTTTATGCCGTTCTGACCGTGTAGCCAAGTACAATCAGCTACTGCGCATTGAAGAAACGCTGGGCGAAAAGGCGGCCTACAACGGTTTGCGTGAGATCAAAGGCCAGCGCTAACTCGTTCAGGTCGGCCCTTTTACTGGTCGTGGAAATGCAAAGGTCATGGTGCCAAGCTGAAAATCCAGGCGCTATGGCCTTTTTTAACAGTTAGTTAGCGGCATTTGTTATTCCGCTTTATAAAGGTCTATACTATCGCTGTTGAGTGTTTTATAAGCACTGGATGCCAACCGTACAATCAACGCCCACTGGCAACGCGGAAACTGTTATGGCCGAGCCGTCTTCAAGCGCTTTTTTTTCGCCCATCAAACTTATTTGGGCCTTCATTATTGTGCTGGTTTTGTTACTGCAGGTACGCTTGTGGATCGGTGAGGGCAGTTTTGCCCAAGTTTGGGCGCTGGAACAGGCCATCGCAGAGCAGCAACAGGGCAATGACACGCTGGCGACTCGCAATGAGCGGTTATACGCTGAAGTACGTAACCTGCGCAATGAACAGGGTGCGGTGGAGGAGCGTGCGCGAATCAATCTGGGATTGATACGCAATGATGAAACCTTCTTTTTGGTGGTCGACCAATAACCGCTGCTTTCTGCTCCACAACCACGGCGTCTCGGCTCATGCCTGAAGCTTCTCTTTGGCTGATTATTCCCGCTGCAGGTGTTGGTCAGCGCATGGCGGCTGAGTGCCCAAAACAGTACTTGCGTGTTGATGGTGAATACATATTGGATATAACCCTGCGGCGTTTGCTGACTGCGGTGCCGGCGGCAGGGTGTATAGTGACGTTAAGCCCCACCGACATTTGGTGGGCCGGCACGAACGCAAGCTCTGACAGCCGAATTGCAACTTGCGCCGGCGGTAACGAACGTTCCAATTCGGTACTCAATGCGTTGCAGGCATTGGTGCCAAAGGCCAAAAATGACGACTGGGTGTTGGTACATGACGCGGCTCGCCCCTGCGTGGCGTCTGACGATCTTAAACGGCTGTTAGAAAAAGTGGGTGCCCACAGCGTGGGTGGCCTGCTGGCTTCACCGGTCACTGACACCCTCAAAGTGGCAAGCCCCCAGGCGCCGGATACGGTTACATCAACTGTTGATCGCCGCCATCTGTGGCGCGCGCTAACCCCGCAAGTGTTTCGCTACGGTCTGTTGCGTGACGCCTTACAAAGGGCGCTAGATCAGGGTTTTGCACTAACCGACGAGGCCTCGGCGATGGAGCAGGCCGGCCACAGGCCGCTGTTGGTGGAAGGGCGGCCGGACAATATCAAAATCACCGTGCCTGCGGATTTGGCGCTGGCCGGCTTCATTCTTGGCCAGTTGTAATCTGGTCATTTGAACGGAATTAGTATGCGAATTGGTCAGGGCTTTGATGTTCACGCTTTTTGTGAAGGCAACAGGATTATTCTGGGGGGTGTCAGTATTCCTTATAGTCGTGGTTTAAAGGCTCATTCGGACGGTGACGTGCTGCTGCACGCGTTGGCGGATGCGCTGCTTGGCGCTCTTGCGCTGGGTGATATTGGCCACCTGTTCCCGGACACCAGCGCCGACTGGGCCGGTGCCGATAGTCGTGAGCTGTTGCGTCGCGTCATGCAGCGGGTTCAGGAACTGAATTACAGCGTGGTGAATGTAGATGCCACCATCATCGCCCAGGCACCCAAAATGGCGCCTCACGTCAACGCCATGCGTGTGAATATTGCAGAAGACCTGAACATTACCGCCGGTCAGGTCAGTGTGAAAGCCACCACCAGCGAGCAGCTGGGCTTCACCGGCCGCGGGGAGGGCATTGCCTGCCAGGCGGTTTGCCTGCTGCAAGCGCAAAACTCATGAACGATACTCAAACCAGCACTCAAAACGCCACCCCAGAACCTGCGCAAAACCATAACTGGCGTTTGCAATGGCCGTCATCTGAAGGTAAATGCGTGGCCAGTGCCGATTTTAAACACAGTCCAGACGACTTCCAGGTGAGTGAAGTTCTGGACAAGGCCAGCATTCAGGGCGAAAACGGCAGCGGCAACGCCGGCGAACACCTATGCTTGCGGTTGCAAAAAACCGGCGACAATACCGAATATGTCGCCCGTGAACTGGCAACGATGGCCGCCTTACGCCCCTTTGATGTGAGCTTTTGCGGGCTCAAAGATCGCCATGCCGTGACATGGCAGTGGTTCAGCCTTTATCGCCCGGGCCAGAATGACAGCGATGCAGATTTTATCGCCAGCGTCAGCGAGTACTGGCCAGTAACAGACAGTTGTCGCAGCGCGAGCAAGTTGCGCCGCGGTGATCACAGCGGTAATGGCTTTCGTATTATTTTGCGCAATGTGGCTGGGGAGAAAGCCGCTATCGATCAGGCATTGGAGCGTTTGGCACAGTCCGGCGCGCCTAATTATTTTGGTCCTCAGCGCTTTGGCCATAACGGTGCCAACCTGGACAATGCGTTGTTGTTGAATCCGCGCTCGTTGAATCGCCCCGCAAAAGGCCGTGGCAAAGGCCGGGGTCGTGGCGGCCGTAGCAGTCAGGATTCGAAAAATGTATTGTATTTTTCCGCTGCCCGATCGTGGCTGTTTAATGAAGTGCTGGCCGCGCGCGTCAACAATGGAAGCTGGTGCCAGCCTATGGCAGGCGAGCCGGACGAGCAGAGAGTCACGGGCCCGTTGTGGGGCGATGGTGGGACCCGCGCGACCGGTGAGCAGGAGCAGTTGGAGCGCACGGCGGTGGACGCCAATCCGCAGTTAGTCGCGCTCTTTGCCAGCACGCGCATGCAGCCGGAGCGCCGGCCCCTGCAGCTGGTGCCGCAAAACCTGAAATGGGAATGGCAAGACAGCGCTACGCTGGCAATCGAATTTACGCTGGGCGCTGGCCAGTATGCAACAACGCTGCTGGCAGACGTTTTTGCGTTGCAGGATATTGCCCTGAGTCGGCTTAACGAATAACAAATTTATGGAGCACAAAGTGCGAATACTGTTATCCAATGATGACGGCGTGCACTCGCCGGGGCTAATTGCCCTTTACGAAGGTTTGCAAGGCCTGGGTGAACTGCATGTGGTGGCCCCTGATAGAGACCACAGCGGCGCCAGTAATTCGTTGACCCTGAAGCGCCCGTTGACGGTGGAAGAGCATCCAAATGGCTTTTACTCGGTCGATGGCACGCCAACGGATTGTGTCCATCTTGCAGTAAACGGTTTGTTCGACGAACCTTTTGACCGGGTGGTGTCGGGCATCAACACACACGCCAATCTGGGCGACGACATAATTTATTCCGGCACCGTTGCGGCAGCCACCGAAGGCCGTCATTTGGGCCTTTCGGCGATCGCGGTTTCGCTTGTGAATAACGGTCGATTTCATTACGACACCGCCGCAAGGGTGGTTGCTACGCTGTTGAAATTCCATAAGCCCATGGACCTTGGACCGCGTTCCATTCTGAATGTGAACGTACCGGATTTGCCCTGGAGCGAACTGTCCGGGTTCCGCGTAACCCGTTTGGGCGACCGTGAACGGGCCGAGGGTGCGGTGCCTATGACCTGTCCCCGCGGCAAAAAACGCTATTGGATAGGCGCTGCCGGTAACGGCGGAGATGCAGGTCCGGGCACCGACTTTCACGCTATTTCTCAAGGCTACGTGTCCATTACGCCGGTGCACATCGACATGACCCGGCACCAGGTGATGTCTAGCCTGCGTGACTGGGTTGGAGCGCTAGAAGACAGCTCGGGCAAATCACAATGAATGCGCACATACAAGGCATAGGCATGACGTCCAGGCGTACCCGCCTGCGTTTGATCCAGCGCTTGAAAGACAAAGGCATTTCGTCACCGCAGGTGTTAGATGCCATAGCCGAGGTTCCACGCCATATTTTTCTCGATGAAGCCCTGGCGCACAGGGCTTATGAAGACACCGCTTTGCCGATTGGCCACAACCAGACCTTGTCGCAACCCTATATTGTCGCCCGTATGACCGAATTGCTATACGCCCACCAACCAAAGAAAGTGTTGGAATTGGGTACCGGCTCTGGCTATCAGACGGCGGTGCTGTGCAATTTGTTCGCCGAGGTGTTCAGCGTTGAACGCATAAAACCACTTCAGGACCGAGCAAGGGAGCGCCTGCGCAATCTAAAGTGTCGCAACGCTGTGCTGCGCCACGCTGATGGCGGTATGGGCTGGCCCGAACGTGGCCCTTTTGACGGCATCATTGTTACCGCGGCACCTACCGAGGTGCCCGTCGAGTTGTTGCAACAACTGGCAGACAACGGTGTTCTGATCTCCCCGGTGGGGGCTGAACGACAGGTACTGGTTCAAATTGTGCGCCGCGGCGATCGCTTTGAACGCACGGAACTGGAAGCGGTTAAATTTGTGCCTTTGTTGGGCGGGGTGGTGCGCTGATGAACCAAACATCGCCCATTTTGCGGACTGATGAGAAGAAAGCCGCTTTGCGTTCCCAGGGTTTGCCGTCGGTTTTTCTGCGGGGGTTGGCCATGGGCGCGGCCGACATAGTTCCTGGCGTTTCTGGTGGCACCATTGCGTTCATAACCGGCATTTATTTTCGCCTGCTAGCGGCGATAAATGCGGTGCCTAAAGCGCTATTGACCGATTTGATTAGGGGCCGCGTTGCCGTTTTCTGGCAAGTATGCGATGGCAGTTTTTTGTTGACTCTGCTGTGTGGCATCATACTCAGCATCGCCACCTTGGCATCGGCGATCAGCTATTTACTGACCACCTATCCGATTTTGCTGTGGAGTTTTTTCTTCGGACTGATTTTGGCCTCTGTATGGCACGTCGGGCGTGAAGTTCGCCAGTATCATTGGCGCCTGGTGTTGCCGTTATTGGCGGGTACGGCCTTTGCCTGGTGGATAACCAGCTTGCCGGCTATGGCCGCCGAGCCTTCAGCGCTCATGTTTCTGTTTGCTGGAGCCATCGCCATTTGTGCGATGATACTACCGGGTATTTCAGGTAGTTTCATTTTGGTCATTATGGGTATGTACGTGCCAGTGCTCAGCGCTATAAGGGGCTTTGACGTTGCGTTGTTGCTGCTGTTTGTTACCGGCTGTGCAGCGGGCCTTTTTTCTATCGCCCGCGTTATTACCTGGGCCTTTGACCGTTTTCACGACGGCGTTCTGGCACTGTTGATCGGATTTATGCTGGGGGCGCTGAACAAGGTCTGGCCTTGGAAAGAAACTCTGAGTTGGCGGATTAACAGCGCCGGAGAGCAGGTGCCCGTGCACGAAATCAACATTAGCCCAGCGTTGTTTGCTGAACAGACCGACTTGAATCCACTTGTTTTCCAGGCCTTGCTGATGGCCGTGGCGGGCATTCTGCTGGTGCTGGTGGTGGAGTGGTTGGGGCTGCGTTTTGCCGGGCGTAAACGCTCCTGAATGTTACGAAATGTAAGAAGCGCTGTTCCCCCGGGTAACATGAGTGCCCGTAAACACGGTTCTGCCCGTTAGAAAAATCACTGCAACAATAATTGCTTACAGCGAATATCCCGAATCTACTTAGACACCGGCGCGGGCTTGCATTATTGTTGAGTTGAATTTTTCATAACCGCACCGGTACCTATGTCGTGATTTTCCAGCCCCGCGTTTTGTTGACCTATCCAGTCGCAGCTCTGTTGTGGCTGACGTTGATGCTGGGCGGTTGCAATACGGCGGCGCTGTATCAGGACGACATTTATAACCCCCCGGTGTATTGGGGCCACCACATGGTCAAGTCAGGGGAAACGCTGTACGGCATCGCGTGGCGCTACGGTCGCGATTATCGGGAGCTGGGTAACGCAAACGGTCTGCGAGCACCTTGGACCATTCTGCCGGGCCAGATGTTGCGTCTTGACAAGCGTGGCCGAGCGCCCACTACAGCGGTTGCAGGGGCCGGGGCCAAACGCAGCGCAGCGGCAATAACGAGCAGCAGCGCCCGGGTCCCCAAGCCGACCAGGCAACCGGTGATTACTCGAAAGCCTGACACAAACGCACCTTTGGCGTCGCAGACCCAAACTGTTGCCGATATAAAATGGCGATGGCCTCACTCTGGCACTGTAATTGCTAACTTTTCAGCATCTGGAAAAGTCAACAAAGGGATTGATATTGCCGGAAAATCCGGCGATTCTGTACGGGCGGCGGCTGGCGGAAGTGTGGTATACGCAGGCAGTGGTTTACTGGGTTATGGCAACCTTGTAATCGTTAATCACAGCGAGCAGTATCTCAGCGCTTACGGACACAATCGTAAAATACTGGTCAAAGAAGGGGAGAACATTCAGGCGGGTCAAATAATTGCCGAATTGGGCAACAGCGGCGCAGAGCGGCCAATGTTGCATTTTGAAATACGAAAAAATGGCAACCCAGTGAATCCAGCATATTATTTACCAGCGCGGTAGACTAGGTATCATTACGTAAGAGCACCTAAAAGCACATTAAATAATAATGGAACAACAGCGGCCAGGGTGGCCATGAATAGATGTCCTGAATACGACCACAAATAGAACGGCACGCCCGACCTAATAAACAAAACACGGGCGCTGTCCAGGATCATTTAGAGGCGGGGCAAACAGAATGTCACAATATCAGGAAGACTTGATCGTCGATCGCGTCGAACAGTCCGAAGGCGCTGAAAAGGAAAAACCAAAATCCGGGGGTACAGCCTCACCGCGCAAGGTTGCCACCAAAACAACCGCGAAACCCGCTAGTCGTTTGGCGAGCAGTCGTTATTACAGCAGTAGCAAACAGCTGGACGCCACACAGCTCTACCTCAACGAAATAGGCTTTTCGCCGCTGCTTACCCCTGAAGAGGAAGTATACTTTGCGCGCCTGGCCCGAAAAGGCGAGGAGTCAGGTCGTAAACGCATGATTGAAAGCAACTTGCGGCTGGTTGTAAAAATCGCCCGGCGCTATGTGAATCGCGGTTTGACTCTGTTGGATTTAATTGAAGAAGGTAACCTTGGTTTGATTCGCGCGGTTGAGAAGTTTGACCCAGAGCGCGGGTTTCGCTTCTCTACCTATGCCACCTGGTGGATTCGCCAAACCATCGAACGCGGCATCATGAATCAAACCCGCACTATTCGCTTGCCCATTCACGTGGTGAAAGAACTCAACCTGTATCTGCGGGCGGCCCGCGAGCTGACCCAGCAACTAGACCACGAACCCACAGCTGAAGAAATTGCCCGCAAGGTCGACAAACCGGTCAAAGATGTCAAGCGTATGCTTGGGTTGAACGAGCGCGTTGCTTCTATGGACACGCCCATTGGTGCCGGCGGTGAAAAATCCCTTCTGGACACGGTAGCTGACGAAGGCGCATCAGACCCCGCCGATGTGCTGCAGGAAAACAACATTTCGGTTTGCCTGCAACAGTGGATTGACCAACTTAGCGAAAAACAGCAGGAAGTGCTGGCTCGCCGATTTGGCTTACGTGGTTATCCTGTTAGTACGCTGGAAGAAGTTGGCCAGGAAATCGGACTGACCCGAGAACGAGTGCGCCAGATTCAGGTGGAAGCTCTACGTAGGCTACGCGAGATATTGGAAAAAGAGGGGCTTACTGGAAACCTTCTATTCCAGTAGCGGTCAGGGCTGCCAGCGCCGCTCGCGTGTTGGCAGCCGAGCCTGATCGGGCGTCAGGCATCATATATAGTCGCGTTTATCCTTGAACTCGCACAAATCTTCGATAGGACAGGCACCGCACCGGGGTTTACGGGCGGTGCAGATATAGCGCCCGTGCAGAATAAGCCAGTGATGGGCATCCAGCAAAAACTCCTGCGGTACCAAGCGTATCAGACGCTTTTCCACTTCCAGCACGTTCTTGCCCGGAGCAATCCCAGTACGGTTAGATACTCGAAATATGTGGGTATCCACGGCCATGGCGATTTGACCAAAGGCGGTGTTCAGCACCACATTGGCGGTTTTGCGACCAACACCGGGTAATGCTTCCAGTTCTTCCCGGGTTCGCGGTACTTCGCTTGCGTGGCGGTCGATCAGCGCGCGGCAGGTTTTTATCACGTTTTCGGCTTTGCTGTTAAACAGGCCAATGGTTTTTATGTATTCCTTAAGGCCATCTACGCCCAGGGCAAAAATGGCCTCCGGGGTGTTCGCCACCGGATACAGTTTGTTGGTGGCTTTGTTTACGCCCACATCGGTGGCCTGCGCCGAAAGAATGACCGCAATCAGCAATTCAAAATCGGAACTGTAGTTCAGTTCGGTGACCGGCTTAGGATTTTCTTCCCGTAAACGGCTGAAAATTTCTGTGCGTTTCTGTTTGTTCATTAAGAAATAGTTCCGGTAACTCGCACCCGTTTACTGCCGGCGCTGATCGTCTCAACTTGCGCAGCTTTGCGTTTTTCTTCAATGCGACTGTCAATCACGTTTTTCAGTGCGATCAGCAGGCCCAGACCCATAAACGCTCCGGGTGGCAGCATCATAAACAGCATGTTGGGGTAATCCGCAAACGGGCGCAGTGTCCACCCAGCTGCTACAGGCCCTAGCAGAAGGTGCATGTCCGAGAACAGCGTGCCTTGGCCGATCAGTTCGCGCATGGCGCCCAGTACCACCAGAACCGCTAAGAAGCCCAGCCCCATCATGGCACCGTCGAGCAGCGCGAGCCCTGGAGGGTTACGTGATGCAAAGGCGTCGGCGCGGCCCAGAATGGCGCAGTTGGTCACAATCAACGGGATGAAAATGCCCAGAATCTGATACAGCTCGTAAGTGTATGCCTGCATCAGCAGTTCGGCGCAGGTTACAAACGAGGCGATGATCATCACAAATGCCGGCAGGCGAACGGATTCGTTTACAAAGTTCCGTATCAACGATACCGCCAGATTCGAACCCATCAATACTAGCAGTGTGGCCAGGCCCAGCCCCAGTGCGTTCACCACTGTGCTGGTTACGGCCAGCAAAGGGCACAGCCCTAGCACTTGTACTAGCGCGGGGTTATTGCTCCAAAGACCGTCGCGAATAACCTCGCGTGATGTTTTTGTTGCCATGGCAATTAGTGCTCCGGCTCGGAAAAATGACTGGCAACGGCATTGCGTTGTTTGCGGTTGCCACGCTCGACGGGCAAACCCAGGCTCTGGCGAATTTCGGCCTGGTGTTTGCGCACATACACCAGGGTTTTGTGAACCGCTTTGACCACTGCCCGGGGGGTAATGGTGGCGCCGGTGAACTGGTCAAATTCGCCGCCGTTCTTTTTTACGTTCCACTGTTTGCTCGGCGTATTGGCCAGTGAGTGGCCGTTAAACTGGTAAACCCAATCCGATTTTCGGGTTTCAATGCGGTCCCCCAGCCCTGGTGTTTCATGGTGGCCGGTCACCCGCACCCCCAATAACTCGCCAGACGGAGTCATGCCCACCAACAGATTGATGTCGCCGGAATAGCCGTCGGTGGCTGTGACCGGAATGATAAAGCCCACCAGGTCGCTCTGCTGCCGGGCTACCCAGGCGTTCGGCGCTTCACCGCTGTTAAGAACAGCAGCGTCTGGCAAGCTGATGGTGTCATTCAGCATGTCGTTGCTATGGGTGCTTTCGGGAATGATTTCGAACAGCGCAGCAGCTTCGGCCCGCGCCGCCTGCTTGGCAATACGTTCCTTGGTGACCGCCTGGGTCAGGGCGATGGTGCCACCGGTTATCACCGCGAAAAGGCCAAGGCCGATGGCGCTGCGGCTTATGGATTGAGCCATGGTTGCCATAAAGTTAGCCCTGTTTCCGGGTGGGTAAACCGCGTCGGGCCTTGTGATGACCGTAGGTGCGTGGTGGTGTGTAGTAGTCAATAAACGGCACCGAAAAGTTCATTAGCAACACGCTGAAAGCTACGGCGTCTGGGTAGTTGCCCCAGCTGCGTATCAGGTAAACTAATGCGCCAATGCCCACCGCATAAATCAGTTTGCCTTGGTGGCTGGTGGCTGCCGACACCGGATCGGTGGCGATGAAAAATGCCCCCAACATGGTGCCACCTGCCAGCAGATGCAGCGAAAGCGGCGCATACTGGTCGGCGTTGGTGCCAAACAGCAGGCTCATGGCGACCAGCCCGCCCAAAAAACCGACGGGTATGTGCCAGCTGATAATACGCAGTGCTAACAACACCAGGCCGCCTGCAAGGAAACCGGCGTTCACCCATTCCCAGCCGCGAGCAATAAAGTTGCCAAACGTGGGGTGAATCGTAATTTCCGCGGCGGTGTGGCTGCCCACCTTGTGTTTGTATTCGTCCAGCGGGGTGGCCATGGTCCAGCCGTCAACGGCGGTTTGCTGCCCCGAGGCGATGGCGCTGAGGGTTTCGCCAAACCCGGGTGCGTCCTGCCATAGGCCGACCGGTGCGGCCCAGTTGGTGGTCATCGCCAGCGGAAATGAAATCAGCACCAAGGCGTAACCCACCATGGCCGGGTTAAACGGATTGGAACCCAGACCGCCGTAAAGCTGTTTGGCCACCACAATGGCGCTGAAAACCGCCACCACAGACACCCACCAGGGCGCAAATTGCGGCAGCGATAGGCCTAGTAACAGGCCGGTGACTGCCGCGGTGTTGTCTTTCAGGAAAAATCCAACGGGCTTGCTCCGCCATTTCAAAATGGCCGCTTCAGTAGCCAGTGCCAATGCGACACACCAGACTACATTGATCAGATTCCCCCACCCAAAAAACACCGTTTGTGCCAGTAGCCCGGGTATTGCGGCGATAATTACCCATAACATTACCCGAGAGGTAGGGCGAGCCCGGTGGGCGTGAGGGGAAGACTGTTGCTCAAGCGCCATGAAGTTTAAGCCTGTTGGGGAGTCGTTTGAGCGTCATCAATCGCCTGCTGTGCGCGCCGGACCCGCTCGGTATTTTTGTCAACGGCGCGTTCGAGTTTGTCGACGTTGGGCGCTTGGCCACTGCGAGCGTCTTCCAGCATGCTCTGCATTTTTTTCAGTTTGGCTTGGGCCTGAGTCAGCTGCTGTTCCAGTTCTTCTATGCTTGGCGCCGTCTCGACCGCAGGAATTTTGTCTGCATTTTCAGGTGCGAATGTTTCAGCCGGCGCTGCTTCTTCAGAGGACTGTGTTGAAGGGTCGGCGCGCTTAGCGCTAGCAGCCGCGGCGGCTTTGGCCTTTTTACGAGCCAGAGCTTGCTCTACCAGAGCGGATTTTCCCGCGCGCTCATCGCTTATTGTGCCGTCTTGAACGCTCGTCTGGGCGTCGGTTTTCTTCTGTTCTTGAGCTTTGGCGGCGGCCAATGCCCGGTCTTTGCGGCGCTGATCTTTTTCCTGCTGTTCGCGGTCAAGGCGCTGCTGGCGAGCTTCAAAGCGTACGCGAGCACGGTCGGACTTTTGCTGTTCGGCCCGCTGTAGACGAATTTCACCTTTGGCAAACCGGTAATACTGCACCAGCGGAATAGAGCTTGGGCACACGTACGAGCAGGCGCCGCATTCGATGCAGTCAAACAGATTCAGATGTTCGGCTTTTTCAAACTCTGTGGCTTTGGCGTGCCAGAACAACTGCTGGGGCAAAAGCGCCATCGGGCAGACTTCGGCGCACTGGCCGCAGCGAATACACGGTTGTTCCGGCGCCGGCGCGGGCAGTTCGCTGGCGCTGGCGGCAATCACGCAGTTGCTGGTTTTTATCAGCGGGATATCCGTGTTCGGCAGCGTATAGCCCATCATCGGGCCGCCGAGCACTAACCGCGACATGCGCTGTTTATCAACACCGGCGCAGGTCAGTAAATGGCTGGTGGGGGTGCCAACCAAGACTTCAAAGTTGCCGGGTTCTGCCAAGGCTTCGCCGGTGGCCGTCATCACGCGAGAAATCAGTGGTTTGCCTTGCAAGATAGCATCAGCCACGGCTACCGCGGTGCCAATGTTCTGGCACATCACGCCAATATCCGCCGGTATGCCACCGCTGGGTACTTCTTGGCCGGTCAGAATCTGGATCAGCTGTTTTTCACCACCGGATGGATAGATGGTGGGAATCACCGCAATTTCGGTTTTACTGCCCTCTGCCGCCTGCCGCAAAGCGGCAATGGCTTCGGGTTTGTTTTCTTCGATGCCGATCACCACCCGTGCCGGGCGCAGCAGCCAGGCCATTATGCGCAGACCGGCCATCACCTGGTCTGCTTTTTCGCGCATGGTCATGTCGTCGGCGGTAATGTACGGCTCGCACTCGGCGCCGTTAAGAATTAAAGTGTCGACTTTGCGGTTTACAGACGGCCGTAGTTTGATGTTGGTTGGAAAACCCGCGCCGCCCAGGCCCACAATGCCGCCCTGACGAATCAGCGCCAGCACTTGGTCGCGCTCCAGCTTGCGATATTCCGGCTGCGGTATCAGCTCGCACCAGCGCTCCTCGCCGTCGGGTATCAGCACCACGCAGGTGTCGCTCATACCCGATGGGTGTGGCACGGGCTCCAGGGAAATACGCTCAACGGTGCCTGACGTGGGCGCGTGTACCGGTACGCCCATGCCATTGCCGACCTGGGCGATGACTTCACCTTTCAGCACCTTTTGCCCCGGCTCGACAATACAGCGCGCAGGCTCGCCAATGTGCTGTTGCAACGGCAGTATCAGCTTCGCGGGTAAGCCCGCGGGGCGAATGGGCCGATTGTTGGATTGGCTTTTGTTTTCTGGAGGGTGTACGCCTCCGCCAAAGTTCCACAACTGGGTCATAACAAGCTCGCTTCGCGGGTTTCTGCCTGGCTGTCGGTGGCAATCAGGCGGCTGCCGGCCGCGGCGGGCTCTCCATCTGGCACCACTTCTTTTACGACAGGCGGTGCCCAGGTCCAGCTGCGGATGTCCGGTTCGATGACGATCATGTCGATACAGTCAACCGGGCAGGGCTCCACGCACAAATCACAGCCGGTGCATTCGCTTTCTATCACTGTGTGCATGTGTTTGGCGGCGCCCAGAATGGCGTCTACGGGGCAGGCCTGGATGCACTTGGTGCAGCCAATACATTCGTCTTCGCGAATCACGGCTACCCGCTTGGCCTGGGCAGCGCCGTGTTCGGCGTCCAGAGGTTGGGGTTCTACGTCCAGCAAGTCGGCCAGGGCGTTGATGGTGGCTTCACCGCCCGGCGGGCACTTATTGATGGCTTCGCCGTTGTTGATGGCTTCAGCATAGGGTCGGCAGCCGGGAAAACCACACTGGCCGCACTGGGTTTGCGGCAAAAGCGCGTCTATCTGATCGACCAGCGGGTTGCCTTCTACCTTGAAGCGCTCTGCGGCAAAGCCCAGCAGGGCCCCAAACACGGCGGCCAGGCCTAATAAAACGGCAACTGCGATGATGATACTTGTCCACATAAGCCAAGGACTCCGTTACACGCTGACCAGGCCGGTAAAACCTAAAAACGCCAGAGCCATGAGCCCCGCGGTCACCATACCGATGGCAGCGCCGCGAAAAGCGACAGGCACATCGGATACCGCGATGCGCTCGCGCATGGCGGCAAAAAAAATCAGCACCAGGGAAAACCCGAGTGCGGCACCAAACCCATAAAGCACCGATTCGACGAAATTATTGTTGCGGTTCAAATTTAGCAGGGCCACACCCAACACTGCACAGTTAGTGGTAATCAGCGGCAGAAAAATACCCAGCACCCGGTACAGCAGGGGGCTGGTTTTGCGTACCACCATTTCAGTGAATTGCACCACCACCGCTATCACCAAAATGAAGGTGATGGTTTTCAAAAACGCCAGATTCAAAGGCTCTAATAAATAGGTGTACGCCAGATAGCTGCACACCGACGACAATGTCAGCACAAAGGTGGTCGCCAGCGACATGCCCATGGCGGTTTCCAGTTTGCTGGACACCCCCATAAACGGGCACAGGCCCAAAAATTGAACCAGCACGAAATTGTTGACCAGTATGGTACTGACCAGTATGAGCAGGTACTCGGTCATGGTTGTTTCGGGCCTCGCTGGCTATTTTCTATTAACGACTTACATTATCCGCATGCCGGGCGTAGCGCCGGAGTCTGGCGACAGAATAAAGATGTCTTTGCCGCCAGGGCCGGCTGCCAGCACCATGCCTTCGGACAGGCCGAATTTCATTTTGCGGGCTTTCAGGTTGGCGACCATTACGGTTAAACGGCCTTCCAGTTCTTCGGGCGCGTAGGCTGATTTAATACCAGCAAACACGTTGCGCTCGCCATGTCCCACGTCAAGTGTCAGGCGTAACAGCTTGTCGGCGCCCTTTACGTGCTCGGCTTTGATGATTTTGACTACCCTCAGATCCACCTTGGCGAAGTCGTCAAACTCGATTTCCGGGCTAATGGGCTCCAGTGGTGTTTTCAGTGCGGCTTCTGCCGGCGCTTCAGCCACCGGCAGCTGTTCTTTCGAGGCATCGAGCATTTTTTCGATCTGCGTCATGTCCACCCGGCTCATCAGCGGCTGAAATTCGTTGATGCCGTGATCTTGAAGCAACTCGGCGCGGTTGTTCCAATCCAGCTTGGCGTTCAGGAAAGCTTCCGAGGCGTCGGCGGTCTTTGGCAGTACCGGCGCCAGGTAGGCCATCAACAGGCGGAACATGTTCAGCGCGTTGGTGCAGATGGCTTGAAGCTTTTCGTCTTCGCCTGCCTGCTTGGCTACTACCCAGGGTTGTTCGTCGTTGACGTACTGATTGGCAATATCCGCCAACTCCATGATTCGGCGCATGGCGCGGCCAAACTCGCGATTCTCGTAGTAACCGGCCAGCTCTTCGCCGGCGCTGATGAACTCGTTAAGCTTGTCGATCTCGGTGACTTGACCCAGCTTGCCGTCGAAGCGCTTGCTAATAAAGCCGGCGCTGCGGCTGGCTATATTAACCACCTTGCCCACCAGGTCCGAGTTTACCCGGGCGGCAAAATCGTCCAGGTTCAAATCCATGTCATCAACGCCGCCGGTGAGTTTGGCCGCAAAGTAATAGCGCAGGTACTCCGGATTCAGGAAGTCCAGATAGGTGCGGGCCATGATGAAGGTGCCGCGGGATTTGGACATTTTTTTGCCATTAACGGTCACAAAACCGTGGGCCCAAACCGCGGTGGGCGTGCGGAAACCGGTGTCGTGCAGAATGGCTGGCCAGAACAGGGCGTGGAAATTGATGATGTCCTTGCCGATGAAGTGGTACACCTCGGCGGTGGAGTCGGCTTTCCAGAAGTGTTCAAAATCGATGCCTTCGCGAACGCACAGGTTTTTGAAACTGGCCAGATAGCCAATGGGCGCGTCGAGCCACACATAAAAATACTTGCCCGGTGCATCTGGCACTTCAAAACCGAAGTAGGGTGCGTCACGGCTGATGTCCCAGTCGTGCAGACCAGCGTCTAGCCATTCAGCCAGTTTGTTGGCTACCTGCGGTTGCAGGGTACCGCTGCGAGTCCATTTGGCCAGGAAGTCGGCAAAATCCGGCAGTTTGAAGAAAAAGTGCTCGGATTCTTTTTCGATGGGTGTGGCACCGGACACCGCCGAACGCGGGTTAATCAGCTCGGTGGGTGAGTAGGTGGCGCCACAGGCTTCGCAGTTATCGCCGTATTGGTCGTCGGTTTTACACTTGGGGCACGTACCCTTGATAAATCGGTCGGCCAGAAACATGTTTTTTTCAGGGTCGAACGATTGGGTAATCGTGCGAGTGGCAATGTGCCCGTTCTGCTGCAGTTGACGGTAGATAAACTCTGAAAACTGGCGGTTCTCGTCAGAATGGGTGGTGTAGTAATTGTCAAAGCGGATCAGAAAGTCGCCAAAGTCTTGCTGATGTTCCTGGCGGATGCGGTCAATCAACTGCTCGGGGGTAATACCTTCCCGCTCGGCGCGGAGCATAATGGCGGTGCCGTGAGCATCGTCGGCGCAAACGTAATAACAAGTATGGCCGCGCAGTTTTTGGTAGCGCGCCCATATATCGGTCTGGATGTATTCCAGCAAATGGCCCAGGTGAATGGGGCCGTTGGCATAGGGCAGGGCACTGGTGACCAGAATGTCCCGTTTTTGCTTCGCACTCGCTTGCGTCATGGTTGAGCTTGAACCTTTGCTGGAATTGAATGTAGGCCGCGAATCAACAAAACACCCCCGCGCAGATTTGTGCACGGAACGCGGGTATCCTGTATGGCCAGAATTGGGCACAAATGATACCTTCCACGCAGAATTTTTTCATCCGAAACCCCGTTTAAGTGCAGCATTACCGGCCTGAACTCTTTCTGAACTCTTTCTGTGCTGTCCCTAAACTCTCCCGGAGTGATGTTATGACCACGATTTCCCGCCAAGCCCTGGAGGCGGCCATTCGCGAATACCGCGATCCGTACCTTGAAAAAGACTTGTACGAGCTGGATGCGGTAAAGAAGCTGGACGTGGACAAACGCGGTGAAGTCACCTTGATGGTGGAGTTGCCCTATCCGTCCAAAGGCATTGCCGGGGCTTTGAAACAGCTGGTGGGGAATGCGCTGGAATCAGTTGAAGGTGTGGAAAGCTCGGACATTCACGTGGCCCAAAAAATTCACGCCTACAAAGCCCAGAAAGAATTGCCATCGATTCCCGGGGTTAAAAACATTATTGCGGTGGCTTCCGGTAAAGGCGGCGTGGGTAAATCCACCACTGCGGTGAATCTGGCTCTGGCGCTGCAGCACGAAGGCGCCCGGGTGGGCGTGCTGGATGCCGATATTTACGGCCCCAGCGTGGGTATGATGCTGGGCGTGCCGGATGGCCAAAAGCCGGAGGTACAGGAGCAAAAGTACTTTATTCCCATTGAAGCTCACGGTTTGAAAACCAACTCCATGGCGTATCTGGCCAACGACAAAACCCCGATGATCTGGCGCGGCCCAGTGGTTACAGGTGTGCTTATGCAGCTGCTGCAGCAGACTCTTTGGGGCGAGTTGGACTATCTAATTGTGGATATGCCGCCGGGCACCGGTGATATCCAGCTGACGCTGGCGCAAAAAGTGCCGGTAACCGGCGCGGTGATTGTCACTACGCCGCAGAATATTGCTGTGATGGACGCCCGGCGTGGTATTGAAATGTTCCGTAAAATGGAAATACCGGTGTTGGGTGTGGTGGAAAATATGAGCGTGCACATCTGCAGTAACTGCGGCCACCAAGAAGCGTTGTTTGGCACCGATGGCGGAGCGCGTATTGCCGATGACTACGACACCGTATTGTTGGGCCAGTTGCCACTGCACAAAACCGTGCGCGAGCAAACCGATGGTGGTAAACCTACGGTGGCGGCAGAGCCGGATTCCGAAGTGGCGCGGCGCTATCTGGACATTGCCCGCCGCGTGGGGGCGGAGTTGTCAAAGCGTGAACGCAATTTAAGCGGCGCTATTTCCAGCGTGTCGGTCACCGGCCATTGGAATTCGCACTAAAACTGGCCAACAGTTAAACTGTCGCCCTTTATAACTCCGGGATATGAGAAACCAGCATGAGCATTAAACCCGACAAGTGGATTCGCCGCATGGCGCAGCAACACAACATGATCGAGCCCTTTGAGCCCGGCCAGGTGCGTGAATCGGAAAAGGGCCGGGTCATTTCCTACGGTACCTCCAGCTATGGCTACGACGTGCGCTGCAGCAACGAGTTCAAAATCTTCACCAACGTGCATTCCGCCACGGTAGACCCGAAGAATTTTGACGAAAACAGCTTTGTGAATATTACCAGCGATGTGTGCATTATTCCGCCCAACTCGTTTGTGCTGGCGCGCACGGTGGAATATTTTCGCATTCCCCGTAATGTGCTGACGATCTGCCTGGGCAAATCTACTTATGCCCGCTGCGGCATTATTGTCAACGTCACTCCGCTTGAGCCAGAGTGGGAAGGCCAGGTGACATTGGAATTTTCCAACACCACCAACTTGCCGGCGAAAATTTACGCCAACGAAGGCGTGGCGCAGATGCTGTTTTTCGAGGCTGACGAAGTGTGTGAAACCAGCTATAAAGACCGGGGCGGCAAGTATTTGGGCCAAACCGGCGTAACGCTGCCACGCACATGAACGCCAATCAGTTTTTAAAAGCAGTACAGCAGCTACAAGGCTGGCGCGAATGCGCGTTTTTGCTATCGCTGGCCGAGCGGGCGTTTCCCAATTACGCCCTGTTTGCGGACGCCATGGAATTGAAAACCGGCGCCAAAATGCGCCAGATTCTGGATGCGGGTTGGAATCTGTTAAAGCCAGATGCCATCGAGACTGCCATTCCCCAGTGGCTGCGCAAGCTAGAAGCGCTATCGCCAAACGTTGAGGACTACGACGCCTACGGCGTGTACCCCGCATATGACTTTTGCCAGTTGCTGGAACAGGCGCTGTTGAACCGGCTTAATCCTGGCAAGCATAGAGCAACAGAAGCTTCACAGCTTGCCACGGCAACCGTGATGAGCTTTGTTGAGGTTTCGGAGGCCGAAGAGCTAAGCGAAGACGAACTGGTGCGCCTGCTGGACCAGCATCCCTTGATGAAAGATGACAAGTTGTTTCAGCGCGACCTGGTGCTGGAATTAAAGCGTCAGCGCGTTCCACGGCAGGACTTTATCACTACCCTGCGCCAGCGAGCGGAAAACGATGGCGTTAGCAATCTGGGCATTTCGCTGTCCGATTAACATTGACTGAATAACCTTGACTGAATAAAACCGTTCGACCAATGGATTTGATCTGATGAAACTCTCTGCGTTTGGCCAGAAATTTACGGCGGATGCCGGTATTACCTCGTTGATGGATGATTTAGGTAACGCCATGGCCTCGGGTGATGACCTGATCATGATGGGCGGCGGCAACCCCGGTCATATTCCGGAGATACAACAGCGGGTTCGGGAGATTCTTGTTCAGATCAGCCAGAGTGACGACGATATGCGCCGCCTGGTGGGCGTTTATGATCCTCCCCAAGGCGAAAAGCAGTTTATCGCCGCGTTGGCGGAATTATTGAGCCGTGAGTATGGTTGGGACCTGACCAGCGAGAACATTGCGCTCACCAATGGCAGCCAGGCAGCATTTTTTATGCTGTTCAATATGTTCGGTGGTGATTACGGCGATGGCGTGCACAAACACATTCTGTTGCCGCTGGCACCGGAGTACATCGGTTACGCCGACGCGGGCATAGACGCGGACTTGTTTCACGCGGTGCAGCCTGATATTTCCTTCACCGACGCCCACGAGTTCAAATACCGAATCGACTTTGACGCGGTAGAAGTGACCGGCGAAACCGGCGCTATTTGTGTGTCCAGGCCAACCAACCCTACCGGCAACGTCATTACCGATGACGAGCTGGCGCAATTGGAAATCCTGGCGCGGCGCCAAAATATCCCTCTGATTGTGGATGGCGCTTACGGTACACCGTTTCCCAGTCTGTTGTTTACCGAAGCCAAACCGACCTGGAACGAGCAAATTATTCTTTGTTTGAGCCTGTCCAAACTGGGCTTGCCTGCGGCTCGCACCGGTATTGTGATTGCTGCAGCGCCTACCATCAAGGCGCTGGCAAGCATTAATGCGATCATGAATCTGGCTACTGGGAGCTTTGGTGCCATGCTGGCGGAGCCGTTGGTGCGCTCGGGGGAGATCCTGACACTAAGCCGTGACGTGGTATGCCCGTTCTATAAGGCCAAAATGCAGCGCGCCGTGGCAGCATTCACCGGCGCCATGGAAGATGCGTCGTGCCGCTGGTATATCCACAAACCCGAGGGCGCGATGTTCCTGTGGCTGTGGTTTCCGGATTTACCGATTACCAGCCTGGAACTGTATCAGCGCTTGAAGCTTCGCGGTGTGTTGGTGGTGTCTGGTCATTACTTTTTCCCGGGGCTATCCGAGGATGGCTGGAATCACCGTGACGAGTGCCTGCGGGTGACCTATTCGCAGGACGACGAGCGGGTTGCCGAAGGGCTGAGGATTATTGCTGAAGAAGTTAAAGCGGTTTGGGTTGAGGCTGAAGCTGCGGGCTAATGCCCTTAGCCCGAGCGCAAATTAAAGCTGTTTTATGCTTTTCAGGTTGAGCTCGTAGCGGCTGCCATCAGGCTCGGTTTGCAGTAATTGCACCAGCGCGTAGTTGAATTTTGGGGCGAACCACATCAGCGTCTCCCGCTTGGCGCCTTCGCCACGCAGTTTTTCGACCGTCAGAGCGTTTATTTCGCCTTGTAGAGTTTCAATCGTCCCTTCGTCAATCACCGCGAATCTATCTTCGCTCGGCCTTCCGTGGCGCACATAACGGTATTCCATTTCACGTTTTCCTGCTTTGAGATCCTGGTGCAACTGAAGTTGATAGCCTAGTGGGTCCAGCATGCCAGGGCTGAGGGGAGTTTCGAATGCTGTGCCTTTATAGCGGCCAGTCGCAAGATTTTGCTCCCAGTCAAAATCGATGGTCTCTTCACGATCGCGAATTAGCAAACCTGACAGCTTATAGCGATAGCGCAGAGGAATGACCTGACCGTCCTGCCACTTCAGAACCACCGATTCTTCAATATCGGCTACAAACGACTTTACCGAGGTACGATAAAGCCAAACGCCATTACTCTGGTTGCTAAGAATGCGTTTTGCGCTGCCGTTCAAAGTAATACCCTTCTCGATAGAGGCGGTAAAAGAAGCCTCGAAAGGTGCTAGCTCCGCGGTGCCTGACGACTCATCCTCAACCGCCGCCAGCGCAGACGCGGTGAAGATAGCCAGGCACACCGACAAGGCCAGATTGAGTAGCAGGGGCAACCTCGAAAATGCTGATTCAATACGGGGTTTTTTCTGCATGATTGCCTCCTCCAATACAGTGTTCGGCCGATTAGTTTGCCGGCAATACCAAGGGCTGGGAGAGCGCCTGGCCATCAAAAAAAACCTGTTCAGCACCGAGTTGCACGCGGCCCTCACAGCACCAACGCACCACAATCGGATAAAGCACATGCTCCTGAGTCTGCGCCTTCTGCGCCAGGGTTTCAGCGCTGTCGTCCGGGCCCACTGCAATTTGGGCCTGAGCGATAATCGGCCCTCCATCCAGTTCTTCGGTGACAAAGTGCACAGATACACCGTGCACTTTGTCACCGGCGTCCAGTGCGCGCTGGTGGGTATTCAGGCCGGTGTATTTTGGTAGCAGCGAAGGATGAATGTTCAGCAGTTGGCCGCGGAACGCGCGGACAAAGCCCTCGGTCAGGATGCGCATGAAACCGGCCAGCACAATCAGGTCCGGATTGTGGCGGCGGATTTCCTGCATCAGGGCGCCATCGAATTCATCGCGACTGCCATAGCGACCGTGCTCAATCACAAAGGTCGGAATGTTTGCATAGGCCGCCTTCGCAAGCGCTGGCGCCTTGGCTTGATTGCTGCCAACCGCCACTATGTCGGCGGGGTAGTCGCGCTCACGGCTGGCTTTAATCAACGCCTGCAGGTTGGTGCCTGCGCCTGACACCAGAATCAGAATCTTGGGGCGCGGTGACGGATCCGCTTTCATATCGCCAGCAGTCCCGGCTGGTAGCGTACAACGCTGTCGGCCTGGTGATCCACGCCGGCTTCAATCGTACCAAGATGCCACGCCGTTTCGCCCATGGCATTGAGTGTATCCAATGTCAGCGACAGTTGGTCTTGTGGAACGCATAGCACCATGCCAATGCCGCAGTTAAACGTGCGGTACATTTCTTCAGTGGCCACGCCGCCGGCGTCTTTTAACCATTGGAACACCGGTGGTAGCTGCCAGCTGGCGGTGTCAATTGTGGCCACGGTGCCCTTGGGCAGCACGCGAGGTATGTTCTCGGGCAGGCCACCGCCGGTAATGTGTGACAGAGCACGAACGTCTATGTCGCGAATCAGCTTTAGCAAGTTTTTTACATAGATGCGTGTCGGGGCCATCAGGGCTTCGGCCAGGGTAGTATCGCCTATTGGCTGGTTCAGATCGGCGTTGCTGACTTCCAAAATTTTGCGGATCAGTGAATAGCCGTTGGAATGGGGGCCGGAAGAGCCCATCGCCAGCAGGGCATCACCCGGGCGCACGCGGCTGCCGTCAATAATATCAGCGCGTTCGGCTATGCCAACGCAGAATCCGGCAAGATCGTAGTCGTCACCTTCGTACATGCCCGGCATTTCGGCGGTTTCGCCACCCACCAGGGCGCAGCCGGCCAGCTCACAGCCTTCGCCAATGCCTTCAACCACGCTGGCAGCAACGTCTACGTTCAGTTTTCCAGTGGCGTAATAGTCCAGGAAAAACAGGGGCTCGGCGCCACCCACAATCAGGTCGTTCACGCACATGGCGACCAGGTCGATGCCGATGGTGTCGTGTTTTTGTAACTGCATGGCCAGGCGCAATTTTGTGCCTACGCCGTCGGTGCCAGACACCAGGACAGGCTCTTTATAGCCAGCAGGAATGGCAACCATGGCGCCAAACCCACCCAGGCCGCCCAGCACTTCCGGGCGACGGGTGCGTGCCGCTGTCGCTTTAATGCGGTTGACGAGTTCATTGCCGGCGTCAATATCAACGCCGGCGTCGCGGTAAGTTAAAGAAGGCTTGTGTTCGCTCATGGATCTGTAAACCGTTGGCCAGTGGGTCAAGGCGCGGATTTTAGCAGGTGCAGTGAAGGGGTCCAACCGTAATTGCCACGATTCCGCCTTAAGGGTGCCGGGGTGCAGCGCTACTCAGGCCCGGGGGCTTGGTGTATCCTGTCCGTCGTCCATGCAATTGCCGGGTTTTTACATGCGTGCATTTCAAAAGAACTACAGGCCTGAATTTCAAAAAATCTTTGTGCCTGACTTTCAAAGGTCAATCAACTTCAAGTTATTGTCCGCGTCTTGCTGCAGCCTCGTCGTTAGCGCCCGGGCCCGTGTCAGGCAGTCCGCTGTGCGCTGGGTATTGGCGGCAATGTTGTTGCTGGCGGCTCAGGCTCAGGCAGTACCCGTCAACAATCTGTACTCTGCCAACGTAGCTCTGGAAGGCTCCGGATCAGAGGCGTTATCGGCGTCTTATGACGCAGGGCTGCGTGAGGTGCTGGTGCGTGTTGCCGGTAGCCGTGGAGTATTGGAGCGTGAAGATGTTGATCGGGTACTTGCTGCGGCAGAGTCGATGCTGACGTCTTACCAGGTTTTGAATGCAGGTGCTGAAAGCCGGGTACAGATGAGCTTTGGCGCGGTAGCCGTCACCCAGGCGCTGGCCTCAATTCAGGCGCCGGTGTGGGGTGCCAACCGGCCACTGACCTTGGCTTGGGTTGCGCTTGAAGAAAATGGTGGGAGGGCATTGATTACCGATATCGGCCCTCTTGACGGTGCCAGTGCCGATTTCCGCTCCGGTCTTGAAAGCGCATCGCGGGTCCGCGGCTTGCCCTTGGTGTTACCGGTTGCAAGTGCGGCCGGTAATCGCGAGTTGCTGTCGGATATCTGGGGTCAGTTTTTTAGCCGTGTACGCAGCGCTTCCAATGATGTTGGTCGTGATGTGATGGCGCTGGTGCGGGTGAGTCGTAGCGGTGGTCAGTGGCGCGCGGGTTGGGTGATGGACGGCTTCAGTTCTGATAGCCCTGGCGAGCAGACGGTGAGCTCAGATTCGCCGGCCGCCCTGGCGCAGGCCTTAGTTGATCGCTGGACCGAACTTTATGTTAGCCGTTACGGGGCAAGCGAAGGCGATGCTGGTAAACAGCCTACGGTAGATTTGGTACTGCAAGGCGTGACTAAATTAGCGGACTACGCCGAAATAACCCGAGCATTGGCGCAGATTAATGCTGTTGACAGTGTCGCGCCTGTTGAAGTGAAAGGCAGTGAGCTGACCATGCGCCTGACATTCTCTGGTGAGTTGGACCAGCTGCGTGACTACATCACGCTGGATTCCCGCTTGGTGTCGCAGCCAACAGCGGCCGGACCGTCCGACGAACAGGCTCTGCAGGCGCTGTATCCGGTTCTGATCTATCGCTGGCAGCCTTCACCGGTTCCGGCGGTGGTGCGTTAAACTCGATGCGAGGAGGGCGCTTTGAGTTTGCATCATTGGCGCTGGATTCCAAATGCTCTAACCTTTCTGCGTATCGCGTTGATTGCTCCGTTTGCTATGGAGTTGCACGCAGGCAATTATTCCATAGCATTGATTATTTTTACTGTGGCAGCGGTGACTGACGGCGTGGATGGGTATCTGGCCCGCCGCTTTAACTGGCGCTCCCGCTTTGGCGCCATCGTTGACCCTCTGGCGGACAAAGCTTTACTCATCAGCGCCTATCTGATGTTGGCGCTGGGCGGCGTATTTCCTTTATGGCTGTTTTTGCTGGTGCTGGGGCGTGACCTGTTAATTGTGTGTGGCGCACTGATATTTCACTATGGAATCGGTAGATTCGAAATGGCGCCGAGTCTTTTGGGTAAATTCAACACCGCGATTCAGATTCTTGCAGTGCTGCTGGTAATGCTGTTGCAGGTCATAATTATGACGCCGCCGTGGATAAACTCGGCGCTCGTCTGGATAGTTGCTGTATTCACAGTGCTTAGCGGTGCGCACTATCTGCTCGCTTGGAGCTTACGGGCATGGAGGGCCAGGTTGTCGTGACAAGTTCACAGCTCATTCTGGGTGTTAAATTGCGTGACGATGCCCGTTTCGACAACTTCCACGGCGAGCGCAACGCGGCCGTGGCCAAGCGTTTGCAGCAGGCTTGTCAGCCTCCGGTAACGGTTCCAGTGTTGTTGTTGTGTGGCGATTCTGATACTGGCAAAAGCCACCTGTTACAGGCCCTGTGCCATTACGCTGAAAGCCAGTCGTTATCAGCGGTTTGCATCAGCATTACCGAGCTGGGGCCGTTTGGACCAGATGCGCTTACCGGGCTCGAGCAATTTAACCTGGTGTGCCTGGACGA
This sequence comes from Marinobacter sp. M3C, assembly GCF_023311895.1. Lineage (GTDB taxonomy): Bacteria > Pseudomonadota > Gammaproteobacteria > Pseudomonadales > Oleiphilaceae > Marinobacter. The sequence continues at coordinate 1,023,810 of NZ_CP092284.1, read as the reverse complement.
TTTGGACAGCGTTGTTGGTCAGACCGGCTGGGAAGAGGCCGTTTTTCATCTTTACAACCGCATGCTGGATGCCGGTCACCAGCTTGTTGTGAGCTTGTCGGACGTGCCCGCATCTTTACCGTTCATTTTGCCCGATTTGTCTTCTCGCCTTAGCCACGGCTTGACTCTGCAGCTGGGTATTTACCGCGATTCAGATCGCAAGCGTATTCTGATGGCCCGCGCAGAGCAGCGAGGGCTGGTGATGGCTGACGACGTTGCCGGATTTATTCTGCGCCGCGCACCGCGACAGCTGGGTGAGCTGCTGGCCATTCTGGACTCGCTGGACGAAAATTCGTTGCAAGCCCAGCGCCGGCTGACCATTCCGTTTGTAAAAACCGTAATGAACTGGTAACTGCGGCCGCTATGAGCGAACGCCCATACACAAGTAAGGAGACGAGCGATGAGACGTGTGGTATTCAATCAGAAAGGCGGTGTCGGTAAGTCCAGTATTACCTGCAACCTGGCCGCGATCAGTGCGGCCCGCGGCAAGCGCACGTTAGTGGTTGATCTGGACCCGCAGGGTAATTCAACCCATTACCTGATGGGTCGGCCTGCCACCGAGCTCGATAATAACGCGGCTGATTTGCTTGAGCAGACCTTGGCGTTCACGGTGTTCAACCGGCGCCCGGAAGAGTCGTTTGTGCACGCGACGCCTTTTGAGAACCTCTGGGTGTTGCCTTCAAGCCCGGAGCTGGAGTTTCTCGAACGTAAACTTGAAGCCAAGCACAAAATCTACAAACTGCGTGAAGCCTTGAAAAAGCTGGATCAACATTTCGACGACATTTACATTGATACCGCGCCGGCGCTGAATTTTTATACCCGCTCGGCGCTGATTGGTGCCCAGCGCTGCCTGATTCCGTTTGATTGTGATGATTTCGCGCGCCAAGCGCTGTACAGCATCATTCACGAAATTCAGGAACTGCAGGAGGACCACAACCCGGAGTTGAGTATTGAGGGCATTGTTGCCAATCAGTTTCAGGCCCGCGCCAGTCTGCCGTCCAAGCTGTTGGCTGAATTGGAGCAGGAAGGTTTGCCGGTATTGTCGGTTCGCTTGTCTAGCTCAGTGAAAATGAAAGAGTCCCATCAGTGTCATCAGCCGCTGATTCATATGGCGCCGCGACACCCTCTAACCCAACAGTTCGAAGACCTGTACCGGCTGCTTCACGGCGAACCACTGATGGCCGATGCAGCGCTGACGGCGCAAAAATGACAGCCGCACCCGACAGCTCTGGCCAGGCCTATCAGGTTGCCGACCGTCTGTTAGCCATTGAAATTCAGCTGCGCCAGATGAATTGCTGGCAAAGCGAGCCTCTGGCGGCGGAAAAGTACCTCAGCCGCGAGCCGTTCTGCCTGGATACGATGAGCTTTGAACAATGGTTGCAGTTTGTGCTTTTGGCGCGGCTAAAACAGCTGGTTGAAGATGCTCAGCCGTTACCCACGGTCAGCGGCGTGGCGCCAATGGCAGAAGAGCACTATCGCAGGGGCTCTGGCCCCGGGCAGGCTTTGATCCGTGAACTGGCCGCTTTGGACGAACTGCTGGGAGCGAAGCCCTGCTGAGCGCTATCGCCAGGCCACGAAATATGATCACAGCTCAGGCGTCTAGGCGCATGGACAGGTCTACGGCCCGCAGGTTTTTTGTCAGCGTGCCCAAAGAGATAAAGTCGACACCGGTTTCGGCAATGGCCACCAAGGTGCTGTCGTCAATGCCGCCAGAGGCTTCAAGCTTTGCCTTACCCGCAGTTTGGGCCACTGCTGTGCGCATATCCGCCAGAGAAAACTCGTCAAGCATGATGATGTCGGCACCGGCATCCAGTGCCTGTTGCAGTTCGTTCAGATTTTCGGTTTCTACTTCTACCGGTTTGCCCGGCGCCAGTTCCCGCGCTGCACGCACAGCGGCCGCAATAGAACCGCAGGCCGCAATGTGGTTTTCTTTGATCAGAAAAGCGTCCCACAATCCCAAACGATGATTACTGCAGCCGCCACAGGTGATCGCGTATTTTTGCGCCAGGCGTAAGCCAGGCAGAGTTTTGCGGGTATCCAGTAATTGCGTACGGGTGTGGCTGATCAGCGCCGCGTAACGGGCGGCGAGGGTGGCGACTGCAGACAGGGTTTGAAGCCAGTTTAAGGCCGCACGCTCGGCAGTCAGCAGGCTGCGGGCCAGGCCGTTCATACGGAACAGCAGCTGACCGGGTTCGACGCGTTGGCCGTCTTCCACCTGCCAGTCCAGAACAACGTCGCGATCAACCTGACGGAATACTTCATCTACCCATTCGCGGCCGGCAATAACGGCGTGTTCGCGGGTAATCACGCGGCCGCCGGCGCGGGTGTCAGCGGCGATAAGTTGTGCCGTAATGTCACCGTCGCCAATGTCTTCGCGCAGACTGTGGGCAACCGTTTCAATTCTAGACTGGCGCAGAAGTTCGGCACTGATCATGGTGTGGTGTCCGTAACGGCAGAGAAGTTAGGTGCACGCGGCACAAATAGGCAGAAACGCAGTTTATCGCGCCCGCCGGCGTTCGCCAACCGCCGCGTACATGTTGCCGAGTGTGATCCAGCTCAAGACTCTACAAATCATGACAAATCCTGACACATACTGACGCAATAAGGCTTTATGATAGTATTTGAAAGTATATTCCGATCAGCAAAGGAAAAGGCGGCTCGGCGCTAACAGGAGATAGATTCAGTGCAGGACAAAAAAGTTGTCAACATCACGGGACAGGGTTCAACGTCCCGCTTTTTTTTGCCGACTGCGTTAATTCGGCTACGGGACGCGTCTGCCCAGAGTATCCGTACGGTGCTGAATCAATTTTTTGACCGCGCTGACGATGCTCTGTTCGAACTCGCCGATCGCGCCAGCACTGATCAGGAACAAACCCGCTATTTTGACGCCATGCGCGAACTTCGGCTGCGTCGCAAGTCGATGACGGTAGCGGTGTTGCATCACGTCAGTCAGGCCTTCAATGATATTGGCAAGTTCCGCCCGCAGAGCACCGTTCCGGGCCTCGGCAGTGTGGATGAAGGTTCTCTTAGCCTGCTGGATCACGCCGAACTTGAGCAACAGGTGGCCATCGATAATATGGTCACAAAACTGCGCTATCAATACAGTGAAGCGTTACGTCACCTGAGCTTGCGCGTGCGCCATCTATTACCCGGTGTGACTCTGGAAGACGACCAGATGCCGTTGTGCCCGGAAGTGCTGTGCGGTGGACTGGCCGCGGCCAGCAAAGACCTTGATGTTGACATAAAAGCACGGCTGATAGTGTTGAAATTGTTTGACCAACTGCTGGTGAGCAGCCTCGGCGAGGTGTATCACGGCGCCAATGTGACTCTGATAGAAGAAGGCGTTCTGCCTGACAGCAAAGCGGTCAGCGCGGCGCAACCGGCTCGCAGCCGCCAGGGCACGCCGGTGCCGCCGCCATCAGCAGCGTTCCGAGAGGCGGGCGGGTATGGTGTGGGAAAACCTCAGACAGAGGCAGAGGTTTCAGCCGCTACTTTTTCGCAACTGAGCGCGCTGCTGCGGCAGGGTCAGGCTGCATCTGGTGAGGGTCACGCTCATGCCAGTGGCGGGCAATGGTTGCAAACCGACGCCCTGCTGGCTCGGCTGAACCAGGTTCAGACCGCATTTGGCAATGACGCCAGTGCGCCGCTGGTACCTCTGAACCAGCAGCTGCAACCGGTGTTACAGAGTTCGTCTGGTCAGTCACTGCGGCCCGGCCAGGTGGACAACGACGTCATCAATCTGGTGGCTATGCTGTTCGAGTTTATTCTGGACGACCGCCATTTGCATTCGGTGATGAAAAGCCTGTTGGCACGGTTGCAGATACCGGTGCTGAAAGTGGCGTTAACAGACAAGAATTTCTTCAACCGTGGTGGCCATCCCGCACGCAAGTTGCTTAACGAAATGGCACTGGCCGCCACCGGCTGGACTGAAAAACGCCCCGGTCAGCGTGACCCACTACTGGATAAAATCAGCGCGGTGGTAAACCGGATACTGGCGGATTTTTCCACAGACGTATCGCTGTTTAACGAATTGTTGGACGATTTCAACCGGTTTTCTGATCTGGACCAGCGCCGCAGTGATTTGGTAGAGCAGCGCCTGCGGGACGCAGAAGAAGGCCGTGCGCGCCATGAACAGGCAATCTCAGACGCCAAAGAGCTGCTGCACAAGGCAATGGATGGCCGGCTATTACCCGAGCCGGTGCAAAATATGCTGAATGGCCCCTGGGGCCATTACCTGCATTGGCTAGCGCTCCATGAAAGCACCGACAATAAGGCTTGGCAGCGAGCCAAGGCGCTAACCGAGCAGCTGATCTGGACCATTGACCCGGTACCCCTGACGGCAACGACCCATGAGTTGTTACAGCAAGCCATACCGCACGTTATTGAGCAGTTACGCGGGGCTTTGGAAGGTGTGGCCTGGGATGGTTTGTCGGTAGAAACGATGATCCGTGATCTGGAACTGGCACATCTTGACGTGTTCCAGCGCTTGGTGATTGCGCCCGGTGAGGCCGCCGACGTCAGTCAGCCGACGCCTGCCTTGCCAGTTGCCGCAGATGACCCCAAAGAAGCGGTGGTTGCCCGGGCGCCCGAGCCGGAGGTTTCAGAGCCCACAAGGGCTCAACCGGTTGTTGCCGATGAATGGCTGGCTAAAGCCGATAGTTTGCGAGTGGGTTGCTGGCTTGAATTAAATCGCGATGGCAGTCAGATTCGCTGTAAGCTGGCGGCATTTATCCGGGCGGTAGATAAGTACATATTTGTAAATCGCAGCGGCGCCAAAGTCGCCGAATACCGCCGCAACGAGCTGGCGGAAATGATGGCCCGAGGCCATATTGAAATACTGGACGATGGTTTGATTTTTGACCGGGCTCTGGAGTCGATTATTGACAACTTACGCACCAGTCGCCGCTTTTGAAGGTTGCAGCGTGCCGTGGCACACGGTGACGCTTTGTGATTCAATTGGAGTTATACCACTTCGTTGAATCAGGATTCGCCTTGCCTCAAACCCCCCACTCTGTGTTTACCCAAGCCTCTGAGACGGCAGCCACACTGCGCGCAAGCGGCAGAATAGATGCAGCCTTTTGGCGACCGTCTCCTAATTTTGGTGCGCGGCCCGCGGCCAGCCAGGTAAGCCTGATTGTTGTGCACTGCATCAGCTTGCCTCCGGGCCAGTTCGGGGGCCCTGAAATTGAAGATTTTTTCTGCAATCGGCTAGACATCGAGGCCCACCCGTATTTTCAGTCCATCGCCACAATGACTGTTTCAGCCCACCTGTTGATACGCCGTGATGGCACGCTTATCCAGTTTGTTAGCCTGCTGGATCGTGCCTGGCACGCTGGCTGTTCCCGTTTTCGCGGCCAGAACGAGTGCAATGATTTTTCCATCGGCATTGAGCTTGAAGGCAGTGACGATATGCCTTATACCGAGGCTCAATACCAGGCATTGTCCGCTGTTTGCCAGCAAATTATGGCGGCCTGGCCAGACATTGGCGTTGACGAGATTACGGGCCACAGCGACATTGCGCCGGGGCGAAAAACCGATCCCGGGCCGGCGTTTGACTGGTCGCGGCTGCATCAAAGCCTGGCGAAACCCACAAAGGACAGATTATGACCCTGCTTGCATTTGTGCTGGCCTACCTGCTGCGGCGACGGCTGGACAGTCGCGATCAGCTCGATGGCCATCAGCTATGGCGCAGCTGGTTTGAAGGTGTGGGGCAAGGCCTGCCGCAAAGCCTTTCCCAACGGATGAGTGCGTTGGCGCCGTTACTGGCGGTGGCTATTCCGACCGCCGTGGTGTGGCTGGCACAGAGTTACTGGCAGCGCCACCACTGGCCCCTGGCGGGTTGGTTACTGGAATTGTTATTGCTTCTGCTGTTGCTGGGTATGCCAGGCTGGCGTCAGTTTCTGGAAAATTACGCCCGGGCATGGCGCCGTGGTGACATGCAGGCAGCTTGGCGCTATATCCAGCACCTGCTCCCGGCGCATCAGCGCGGCGCAGCGCTATCGCCTGAAACCATGCAACTGGCACTCTCTGAAGCGTTAATGGCGCAAGTATTCTGGCGTTATTTCATGGTGCTGTTCTGGTACGCGGTGGGCGGCATTTCTGCCGCGGTGCTGGCCAGCGGCCTGGTGGCATTGGGGCAGAGCTGGCCGTTAGCCGGGCGTGACCAGTGTGAGCGTTGGCGCGAGTGGGGCGGTTGGTTGCCGGCGCGGCTGCTAGCGCTGACCTTTGGCCTGGCCGGTGACTTGGCCGGCTGGCTGCGGCAACGGCGCCAAGCCCGCGGTCACTGGCGATTGCCAGTAGCAAAGCTGCTGGTCGCCACTGCCGATGGCGCTTTGACCGGTTACGCGCTGGACCCAGGCCGATTTTCCTCATTACACCCGCAAGACTGGCAGAGCTATGGTGAGCGTAGCCTGAACGCCATCCGCGATCTGCTTAACCGCAGTATGCTGATATGGCTGTGTCTGCTGGCATTGATGGTGATTGCGGGCGTGGCTTAGCCGAGTGCGGGGCATACTGTTACATTTCCTGACAAAAAAAAGCTCAGGTTTTTAAGATTTTGGACGACACTCAAGCTGAATAATAAAAAATTCAGAATTTGATAAAGCGGCGAAACACGTGAAAAAATTGATTGCTCCAGCCATTGCGCTGATGAACCGGCTGCCGATGATTTTTAAATTCAGCCTCATTAGCTTCCTCTTTTTGCTGCCCATTGCCGGGCTGTCCTGGCTGGTCATGACCCAGCTTAACCATTCCGTGGCAATCACGACCAACAGCAAGGCTGGCTTGACACAGCTAGAACAGGCCGATGAACTACTGCGCCGCGCCATGGACTATCGCGATTATCAAGCGGTAGCTGCATTCCGCGACGATAAGGAACTGCATGCCCGCGCAGACCAAGCGGCTGCAGCTGTGGATGCCGCATTTAGTCGCTTGGGTAGTGTTGCACCCGAGTTTGATCGCGGCGGCGTATGGGCTGCCCAAGTGGGCCAGTTGCGCGAGGCCTGGAATACTCTGCGTAGCAAGCAGGTATTCCATAATCGATTTGACGCCCAATTCACCTACAATCAGGAGTTTGTGCAAAAAGCATCGACCCTGTTACCCGCCACCATTGAACTGTCGGGCCTGGCGCAAACTGATTCGCGGGAAAATCTGGTGTTGTTGAAGTTATTAGGCGACTCTTTGCCAGAGGCTCGCAGTGCGATCGGTCAGGCTCGATCCTATGGCATTTACGCGTTGCTGGAAGGGCAATTAAGTTATGATCTGGGCGATCAGCTGAATCGAATTTATGATCACTTGACCAATCAGGCGTCTTTGCTCACGCCGGCGTTGACGGTGGCGCAGGAAGCGGCGCCTGTGCTGGCAGCCCAAGCTGCTGGTGTACAGAAAGTCAGCGCCAGCGTGCTGCAAACCCAAGCTTTTGTGGACACCAACGTACTGACTCCAGTGCGCCTTGAGATGAGTTGGGAAACCTATGACAGTGCTCTGAGCGGGTATTTGCTGGACCATCAGCGCCTTGGCGCTGTGGCGTTTGGTGGTTTGTTACAAAATCTGGGTGATCGTCTCCACTTCGAAACCACTCAACGAATGCTGATTATCGTTTCGCTGCTGTGCGTGTTGATGCTAGTGGTGTATCTGTACATTGGATTTTTCATATCAGTACGCACCGCCATAAACCGTTTTGCCGATTCGGCGCGGCAAGTGGCGTCGGGTGATATGACAGCGCGCATCGAACTTAGCAATCGTGATGAACTGGGTGAACTTACTGGCGAGTTTAACAGCATGACCGATCGCATCGCCAGCCTGATCCGCTCGGTGGGTAACACCACCGCAGAGGTAGATCAGCAGGCGAGCCGGGTGAATGCTACGGCGGTAGCAACCAGCGATGCAGTGAGTCGGCAGATGCACGAAAGTGAACAGATTCAAGAGGCTATGAGACAGATGACGGGTGCGGTCAATGAAGTGACCGAGAGCGCCCATCGGGTAGCTGATAGCGCCGGAGCTGCCGAAAAAGATACCGAGACCGGACGCCAGACTGTCGCCGACTCGGTGACGACAATTCACCAGTTGGCGACGGAGATTTCCAGCGCTGTAGACGCGATTCACCGGGTCAGCTCTGACAGCAGCGACATCAGCAAGGTGCTGGTGGAAATCAAGGCTATCGCCGAGCAAACCAACCTGCTGGCGCTGAATGCGGCCATTGAAGCGGCTCGCGCCGGCGATCAGGGCCGTGGTTTTGCGGTCGTAGCCGACGAGGTGCGGTCGCTTTCTCAGCGCACTCACAAATCCACCGAAGAAATCGAAAAGATGATCTCGCGTCTGCAGAGTGGCGTTAAAGGGGCGGTTGCCGCAATGACAAACAGCCATCAGGTGACTGAAGCGACCGTACAAAAATCTGCGCTGGTGACTGAGGCGCTGGACCGCATTGCTGCCGGTATTTCGACCATTGTCGATATGAGTCAACAGATCGCCCAGGCGGCAGAGGAACAATCGGCGGTCACCCGTGACGTTAATACCAGCGTGGCGCAAATCGGCGAACTGGGCTTGGCGACAGCGCAGAACGCCCGGGGCACGTTGGAATCGTCCCAGGAAATGTCACAGCGAACAACGTCGCTGCAGCGACTGGTAGAGGCCTTTCGGGTCTAGGAGTGAGAGTGGCTCAGGCCACGTTCGCCTCAGTAAACTTGGCCTCGCTGCGCACCATGCCCAGGGCGTGGGTGATGTTGTCGCTGGGCGCAGTCTCACCAAACCAAGCCAGCTTTTTGTAAAGGCGTACTACGTTACCCACAATAATCAACGCGGGCGCCGGCAGTTGCGCCTGCTCCTGTTTGGCGGCGATATCGGCTAAAGTACCAATCAGCACTTTCTGGTCGACTGCGGTACCGCGGGAGACAATGGCAATCGGTGTATCCGGCGCCCGGCCATGAGCCATCAGGCCGGCACTGAGTTGCGGCAGTGTGTGCAGTCCCATATAGAACACGACCGTTTGATTGGGCTGTATCAGTTCTTTGTAATCAAGGTCTTGTTGTCGATTTTTTAACTGGCCGGTAACAAACTTGACTGACTGGGCATAGCCCCGGTGGGTCAGTGGAATGCCGGCGTAGGTCGAACAAGCGCTGGCGGCGGTAATGCCCGGTACCACCTGGAACGGTATGCCATGGGCTTTTAGCTCTTCCAGTTCTTCACCGCCGCGTCCGAAAATAAACGGATCACCGCCTTTAAGCCGCACCACCCGCCGCCCCAGTTTGGCGTGTTTTACCAACAGGGCGTTAATGTCGTCTTGGGGCACCGTGTGATGATCGCGACGCTTGCCGACGTAAATCAGATCGGCGTCGCGCCGGCACAAATCCAGCACCTCTGGCGATACCAGATTGTCGTAAAACACCACGTCAGCCTGCTGCATCAGACGCAGAGCCTTAAACGTCAGCAGCTCCGGATCACCCGGGCCAGCACCAACCAGATACACCTCACCGGTTTTATGGCCGGCGTCGCCCCGGTTGATGGCCGACACCAGCATGGATTCCGCTTCGTCATGGCGACCGGAAAACACCTTTTCCGCAATTTGTCCTTCCAGCACGTTTTCCCAAAATTGACGACGGTCATTCAGCGAATTGAAACGCGCTTTAACTCGATCGCGAAAGCGCCCGACCAAGCCACCCAGGCTGCTGTAGCCTTTGGGGATCAGAGTTTCCAGCCGTGCTCGTAGCAGCCGGGCCAGCACCGGTGACTGCCCGCCGGAGGTGATGCCAATCACAATTGGCGAGCGGTCGACTATGGCCGGAAATATGAAGCTACACAGCTTTGGCGTGTCTACCACGTTGATGGGAATATTTCGCGCTACGGCCTCGGCGTGAACCTGAATGTGCAATTTGGCGTCGTCGGTGGCGGCGACCACCAGAGTTTTTCCCTCCAGCAGGTCGCTGTGATAATCCCCCAAAATGATCTCGTCTCGGTCATCGGCCAGCAGAGCCCGAAGTTCGTCATCGACGGCGTGGGAAACCACGGTCAGGCCAACACCTGCGCGTTTGAGCAGGCGAGCCTTGCGCAGGGCAATATCACCACCGCCCACCAGCAACACCTGGCGATCGTTCAAATTAAAAAACAGCGGTAAAAAATCCACGGCAGCCTCCCGGAGTGAGCAGTATCAGAGCCTGGTGTGTAACCCGCACTCGCGGGTTTCCAGAGCTTTGGTGGGATCGAAATAATCGTGTTCGTCGGGCAACTGGTGCGCGGCCAGGTAGGCATCCAGATCGGCGCTGGTCAGATTGAATAAAGGCGCTACCTTCACAATGCCGCTTTTGCTGGTGGAGACGATGTCCAGCGATTGGCGAAAGTCGGTTTGGTCTTTGCGGATGGCGTTAAACCACACATCCGGCTGAATTTCTGCCAGTGCCCGAGCAAAGGGCTCCAGCTTCACCTGGCGGGTAAATTCCTCGTGCAGCGGCTGGTCAATCTCGGGTATGCCCTGCATCAGCACATTGCGCCGGGCAGCGGTTTGCTGCGGTATAAACGTGCGCACATTCAGCTTCAGCTGGGCAATCAGTTTTTCTGCAAAGCGATAGGTTGCAGAGGTGTTGTACCCCGAGTCAATCCATATCACCTGAATGTCCGGCCGGGCTTGAACGGCCATGTGCAGGATCACGGCCTCGTAAGGACCGAAGTTGGTCGTGACGACCGGATTGCGCGCCTGCGTTAAGGCCCACGTTATGATTTCTTGGGGCCGGTTACTGGCAAGCTGTTGGTTGGCCGAAGCCACATTAAACGTCATGGTGTCGATGTCCTTTGACTGAAAGCCGGCCGCGGATCCGCCGCCGTACCCTGATAATTCACGCTGATCTCGGAAAATGCCTGAAGATGATCGGTTTGGAAGCGCTCGTCATTGATGGCAAAGGCGTTGAATCCGGAGCTTTGCATCAGCGCCAGGCGATCGCGGGTAACATGGCCCAGAGCTCGAATTTGCCGATTAAAACCGCTACGCACCAACTGGCGGGCGATGCTGAATCCGCGGCCATCGCGAAACGTTGGGAATTCGACGGCAATCAGGTCGAGTTGGCTGTGGTCGGCGTAAAGCGCCGCCAGGTCATCATCGCCATTTACGATCACGCCCAGCGGGCTGTTGCGCTGCTGCAGCGCTTCCCGGTGTTGCCGATACCAAACGAGGGGCACAGCAACAGGCCCATTTTCGGGTAATAATGAACCCTCGTCGAGAGCCGCCTGACCAAGTAATTGCCAGGGGTCTTCGGTCACAATGCGCTGGTTAATGAGCAGTGGCATACACACGTTCCTTAAAGGGTTTGATGCCCACACGTTGCACTACCTGCGCAAACGATTCGTCTTCGCCGCGCTGGTCAACGTACACGGCCAGAATTTTTTCCACGGTGAGAGCAACGTCGCTCGCCGGTACCGACCTTCCTAGAATCTTGCCTAGGCGTGCGTCTTCTTTGGAGGACCCGCCGAGTGAAATCTGATACCAGTCTTCGCCCTTTTTATCCACGCCCAGAATGCCGATGTCGGCGACGTGGTGATGGGCACAAGCGTTGATGCAACCAGACATGTTCAGTCGGATTTCGCCCAGATCGTACAGATGATCCATATCGTCAAAATGCTGATTGATCTGGTCCGAAATGTTCAACGTGCGAGCGTTAGCCAGCGAGCAAAAATCGAACCCCGGGCACACAATCATGTCGGTCAGCGTGCCAATGTTGGAACGCGCCAGATTATTCGCCGCCAACGCCTGCCATACAGCGTAAAGGTCACTCTCGCGCACGTCGGTCAGCACCAGGTTCTGGTGGTGGGTGGCGCGAATTTCGCCAAAGCTGTAACGATCGGCCAGGTCTGCGACCGCATCCATCTGAATGTCGGTGATGTCGCCAGGGGCTTTCAGGTACGGCTTCAGAGAAACAATGGCAACGCGGTAACCATCAACGCGGTGAGCCACAGTGTTGTGGCGGTACCAGGCGTTGAACTCGATATCGGCTGCCAGCGAAGCACTTAAAGATGTATCAGCGGCGGCGCTGGCGTCGTAATCAGGTAGGGTAAAAAACGATCTGGCTCGGGCAAATTCGGCATCGGTGACTGTCAGCTCTCCATCGCGGGTATGGGTCCATTCTTCCTCGACCATGCGGCGGAATTCGTCGGGGCCCAGAGCCTCCACCAAAATCTTGATGCGCGCCTTATACTTGTTGTCGCGGCGGCCTTTGAGGTTGTACACCCGCAAGATGGCGTCCAGATACGACAACAGATGCTGTTTGGGCAGGAACTTACGAATGCTCTTGCCGATGATGGGCGTGCGGCCCAGTCCACCGCCGACCAGTACTTCAAAGCCTATTTCGCCATCGGCGTTTTGCACCATTTGCAGGCCAATATCGTGCACCTGGGAGGCTGCGCGATCTTCCGTTGCGCCGGTGACGGCAATTTTGAATTTCCGCGGCAGGTAAGCAAATTCCGGATGCAGGGTGGACCACTGGCGGATAATTTCGCAGTAGGGGCGCGGGTCTTCAAGTTCGTTTGCCGCTACACCGGCGTAGGGATCGGTGGTGGTGTTACGAATGCAGTTGCCCGAGGTTTGAATGGCGTGCATCTGCACCTGCGCCAGCTCCGCCAGAATATCTGGTACCGCAGCTAACTCTGGCCAGTTGAACTGAATGTTGGTGCGAGTGGTGAAGTGGCCATAGCCGCGGTCGTAAGTGCGGGCAACGTGGGCCAGCTTGCGCATCTGGGTTGATGATAAAAGTCCGTAAGGGACAGCCACACGCAGCATGGGAGCCTGGCGCTGAATGTAAAGGCCGTTCATCAGCCGTAGCGCAGAAAACTCATCCTCCGGCAGTTCGCCGTTCAGAAACCGGCGGGTCTGGTCGCGAAATTGCTCCACCCGTTCGTCGACCAGTGTCTGGTCAATCTGATTGTACTGATACATGACTGTTTCACCGACTTGTGTAAGTTTCTGCAGTTATCATACGCAATGCTCTTTATTCTTTATAATGATATTTATGGATTTTGATATTCATATATCGAATATAAAGCTCACGTTGATGAGACTTTCATTATTCTAAAAAAGAATAAACAAACGTTTATTTATTCTTTTAAAATCTTATTTTCCTTTGTGATACTGCATGGCTCATCCAGCCGGTGGTATCCGCCGGCCTTCTAAACCGTCGATTTACGCAGGCCGCCGTTAATGACTTCTTTGCCAGAACGCCGTCTTACCCACCTGAAGCAGCTGGAAGCTGAAAGCCTCCAGATTATTCGTGAAGTCGCTGCGGAGTTTGACAATCCGGTGATGCTGTACTCGGTGGGAAAAGACTCGGCGGTCATGCTTCACCTTGCCCGCAAAGCGTTTTTCCCGGGCACCCCGCCGTTTCCGTTGTTGCACGTAGACACCACCTGGAAATTCCGTGAAATGATTGAATTTCGCGACCGCATGGCCACGCAGTCGGGCATGGAGCTGCTGGTGCACATCAATCAGGAGGGCGTAGACATGGGGGTCGGGCCTTTTTCCCACGGCTCGGCCACGCATACCGACATAATGAAAACCCAGAGCCTGAAGCAGGCGTTGAACAAGTATGGCTTTGACGCCGCTTTCGGCGGTGCCCGCCGTGATGAGGAAAAATCCCGCGCCAAAGAGCGAGTGTTCTCATTCCGCGACAAGCATCACCGCTGGGACCCGAAAAATCAGCGGCCGGAGCTGTGGAATCTGTTCAACACCCGCATCAACAAGGGCGAAAGCATTCGCGTATTTCCGCTGTCTAATTGGACAGAACTGGATATCTGGCAATACATCTTTCTGGAAAGCATTCCGATTGTGCCTTTGTACTTTGCAGCCCTGCGGCCAGTGGTTATCCGCGATGGCATGATGATCATGGTGGACGATGAGCGCCTGCCTCTGAACCCGGGCGAAGAGCCGGAACTGCGTAAGGTCAGGTTCCGCACTCTGGGTTGTTACCCGTTAACCGGGGCGGTGGATTCCGACGCCGATACGTTGCAGGAGATTATCCAGGAAATGCTGTTAACACGAACCTCCGAGCGTCAGGGGCGGGCGATAGATCGCGATGGAGCGGGCTCTATGGAAAAGAAAAAAATGGAAGGATACTTTTAATGAGCCACCAGTCTGACTTGATTGCCGATGATATCGAAGCCTATCTGCACCAGCACGAAAACAAGGAACTGCTGCGTTTTTTAACGTGCGGCAGCGTAGACGACGGCAAATCCACCCTGATTGGACGGCTACTGCACGACTCCAAAATGATTTATGAAGACCAGCTGGAGGCGATCCACAACGACAGCGCACGGATGGGTAATGCCGGTGACGAGCTGGATTTGGCGTTGCTGGTGGACGGCTTGCAGGCCGAGCGCGAGCAGGGCATTACCATTGATGTGGCCTATCGTTATTTCTCGACCGCCCGGCGTAAATTCATCATCGCCGACACCCCGGGCCACGAACAGTACACTCGCAATATGGCCACTGGCGCCTCTACCTGCGACCTGGCCATTATTTTGATTGACGCCCGCCACGGCGTGCAGGTGCAAACCCGCCGCCACAGTTTCATTGTGTCGCTGCTGGGGCTGAAGCATACGGTAGTAGCGATCAACAAAATGGATTTGGTGGATTACAGCGAGGAACGCTACGAGCAGATCAAGGCTGATTATCTGGCGTTTTCCAGTCAGCTGGACTTGCCAGACATCCAGTTTGTGCCTTTGTCGGCGCTAAAAGGCGACAACGTGGTCAATCGTTCAGAGTTCATGCCCTGGTATCGGGGGCAGACGCTGATGGAAACGTTGGAAAGCGTGGAAATTGTCCGCGACCAGAACTTCGACACGCTGCGTTTTCCTGTGCAGTACGTGAACCGCCCCAACCGGGACTTCCGCGGTTACTGCGGCACCCTGACCGCTGGTGTGGTTCGCCCGGGTGACGACGTAACGGTGTTGCCGTCCGGTAAGTCATCAAGAGTGAAATCCATCGTGACTTACGACGGCGAGCTGAGCGAAGCCTTCCCGCCGATGTCGGTGACCTTGACGCTGGAAGATGAGGTTGATATTTCCCGAGGCGACATTCTGGTGCACAGCAAAAAGCTGCCGCAGACGACGGATCGCTTTGATGCCACGCTGGTCTGGATGGCTGAACAAACGTTGGTACAGGGTAAAACCTACGACATACAATTGCTCACCGGCCGCGTGGCTGGCGCCGTTACCGCCGTTCGCCACCAGATCGATGTGAATTCGCTGCAGCAGACCGAGGCGAGTACTCTGGCGCTGAACGAAATCGGCCGTTGCGAACTGACATTGGAGCAGCCAGTGGTGGCGGATAACTACAAGGAATTCCGCGGCACCGGTTCGTTTATTGTGGTGGATCGCTTAACTCACACCACAGTGGCAGCGGGTATGATTCTGCCCAGCGTGCAGCAGCAAGGCCAAACGCTGCATCACACCCCACAGGTAACGACAGCGCAAAAAGCCCGGCGATTTGGCCAGCAGGCCGCGGTGGTGTACGTAAAAGGCGAAGCAGACGCTGCTCGTACGCTTATTTACACTCTGGAAAAAGTGCTGTTCGATAACGGCCGTGCCGTAGCAACGCTGCAGCACGACAATCTGCAATACAGCGAAGGCTTTAAAGCACCGTTGGCTCTGGCACTCAAAGCCAACGGACTGCTGGTGCTGACCGACACCGACACTGGCCACAGCGACCTGATTTTAACGCTGGCGAATTTGCCAGCGCAGGGCGGTCAAGTGGCAGCTGCACTGGAGCAGCTGCGCGAGCACAAAATCCTGTAAACGCGGTGCTGTTTCCAGGGTGCTATTTCTTCGGGGACAGTTCATCGCGGCTGGCCTTCTTCTGTTCCCACAGAATTTCCTCCGCGCCCTCGCGCCGTGCCAGCACGCGTGAGGCAACAAATAACAAATCAGACAAGCGGTTTAAATACTGTCGCGCCAGCGGATTAATAGAGTCTTCATGACTGAGAGCTACCACAACGCGCTCGGCACGACGGCACACAGCGCGGGCCATGTGACACTGAGCCGCGGCTGGGCTTCCACCGGGCAGAATGAAGTTTTTCAATGGTGGTAACGGCTCGTTTAAGTCGTCCAACAAGCCTTCCAGCCAGGTGATGTGCTGCTCGCTGATGACGATGCTACCTGGAATCGCAAATTCACCACCCAGGTCAAACAGGTGATGCTGAATGCGGCGCATGGGCTCAAACAGCGTATCATCGCTGTCCAGCATCTCAACCAGCAGGCCCATGTGACAGTTCAGTTCATCCGCCGTACCCATGGCCTCAACGCGCTGGGCGCTCTTGGCAATGCGGTTACCATCGGCCAGACCGGTAGAGCCATCGTCTCCGGTGCGGGTGTAGATTTTTGACAGGCGGTTGCCCATGGAACTCTCCTAATTGGTTAAAACGCTAGCCCGATTGGTTGAAATTCTAAAGAGATTTTACTCGCTGAACCAACATTTGGTTTACCGGTGTGGCAATCCCGTGTCGCTGCCCGCACTGCACAAGGTAACCATTTATAAAATCGATCTCGGTTTTACGCCCTGCGTTTGCATCCGCACGCATCGACGAGGTGTTACGGGCCGTGCTTTTGGCGATCGCCTCAATCCGCTCCCGCAGCGCTTGCGGGGTAGCACGCTCACCGGTATCGGCCTGCAGTAAAGCAGTGATTTCGGTGCATAGCCCGTCAATCGTCTGCCGATACAGCGGCGCGTCCACTATGGCGCCATTCGGGCAGTCCAGTAGTGCGGTAAACGCATTAATTCCGGCGTTGACCATCAGCTTTTGCCACAGTCGCGGCACAATACTGTTTTCGGCATGTACCTGTAATCCGGATTGTGCCAGCCGCTGAACCACTGATTCAGTAGTGGCAGAGGCAGAGTCCGTAAGCGGGCCCACCCAGGTGTCACCGACTCCGGCATGCACCAACACATCCGGCTCTGGTCGATTGGCCCCCTCGGTGGAACTGGCCGCCAAAATCGGTCGATCCGGCCAGCGTTCGGCTACCGCTTGCTGGCTGCCCAGACCGTTCTGGAAAAGAACAATAGGTGTGTCCTCGGCAATATGCGGCAGCCAACCCTCTAAAGCCGGAAGTGTATCGCCAGCTTTAGTGGTTACTAGTAGTAATTCGACACCAGCAGCCGAATGAAGCCACGGCAGGCGTACAGAAGTACGCGCATCACCGGCGCTCGGCGAAGCCGTCAGGCCGGCCTTGCCGAAACCTTGCGCAGCCATGGATGGCGGAGCAGAGCGTACAAGGACGTATTCACAGCGTGTTTCGGGAAGGCCTTCCTGACGACTGAAGTTCCCCCCAAGCTCAAGTTCAGAAGTATTCCCCGAGAGCCGAGGCAAAAACCCACAATGCGAAGACGGCAAAAGGGCGGCCCATAGCCGCCCCATTGAACCCGCTCCAAGAATGGCGATCTGCCCGCCATCCCTGAAACGCTTAACTCCCGCAGTCATGCCTACATGGCCTCAATGTCAGCACGCTGCCGCTGCAAGCGAGCCAAATTGCTCTGAAACTCGGTGAGCTTCTCCTGCTCCTTGGCAACAACTTCCGCCGGTGCCTTGGCGGTAAACTTCTCATTACCCAGCTTGCCTTCCAACCGGCCAATCTCTTTGCCCAGGCGCTCCAGCTCTTTATCCAGTCGCTTAAGCTCTGCATCCTTATCAATCAGGCCGGCCATGGGCACCAGCACTTCCATATCGCCTACCAGTTGCGTGGCGCTCATGGGCGCCTTGTCGCCCTCAAACCACTCCAGACTTTCCAGCTTCGCCAGCGAGCTCAAGAATTGGCGGTTTTCATGCATCCGCCGCTGGCCTTCGGCGCTGTTGCCACGGAATAGAATTGGAATCTTCTTTGCCGGGGAAATATTCATCTCGCCGCGAATATTACGCACCGCCACAATCACGCCCTTCAGCCATTCAATATCCGTAACCGCCTGATCATCTTGGCGGCTGTTATCCGCCTGCGGGAACGGCTGCAGCATAATGCTGTCACCGGATTTGCCTGCGAGCGGCGCAATGCGCTGCCAGATTTCCTCGGTGATGAAGGGCATAATCGGGTGGGCAAGACGCAAAACCGTTTCCAGCACACGTACCAGTGTACGGCGGGTGCCACGCTTGGCTTCAGCACTGGCGCTGTCGTCACTCAGTGACGGCTTCGACAGCTCCAGATACCAGTCGCAGTATTCGTTCCAGATAAACTCGTACAGCGCCTGTGAGGCCAGATCAAAGCGGTACTGGTCCAAATGGCGGGCCACATCCTGCTCGCACTGCTGCAAAGCGCTGATAATCCAGCGGTCGGCCAACGACAGTGCCACCGGCTCACCGTTCACGCCACAGTCCTCGCCTTCGGTGTTCATCAGCACGTAACGGGCGGCGTTCCACAGCTTGTTGCAGAAGTTGCGGTAGCCTTCCAGACGCTTCATGTCCCAGTTGATGTCACGGCCGGTGGTGGCCATGGCCGCCAGAGTGAAACGCAGGGCATCTGTGCCGTGGGCCGAGATACCTTCAGGGAATTCTTTTTCGGTCTGTTTGGCAATTTTCTTGGCCAGCTTCGGCTGCATCAGGTTGCCGGTGCGCTTTTCCAACAGCGGCGCCAGGTCGATGCCGTCGATCATATCCAGCGGGTCAATCACGTTGCCTTTGGATTTTGACATTTTTTCGCCATTTTCGTCGCGGATCAGACCGGTAACGTAAACGGTTTTGAACGGAACCTGGGGGGTGCCGTCTTCATTTTTCATGAAGTGCGTGGTCATCATGATCATCCGCGCAACCCAGAAGAAAATGATGTCAAAGCCTGTCACCAGAACGTCTGTCGGATGAAAGGTCTTCAGCCGTTCGGTGATCTCCGGCCAGCCCAGAGTGCCGAATGTCCAAAGGGCAGAGCTGAACCAGGTGTCCAGAACGTCATCGTCCTGTTTTAGCGAAAAATCGGCTACCAGACCGTGCTTCTGGCGCACCTCGTCTTCACTGCGGCCCACGTAGATGTTGCCCTCGGCGTCGTACCAGGCCGGAATCCGGTGGCCCCACCACAGCTGGCGGGAGATACACCAGTCCTGAATGTCGCGCATCCAGGAGAAGTACATGTTCTCGTATTGTTTGGGTACAAACTGGATGCGACCGTCTTCAACCGCTTCAATCGCCGGCTTGGCCAGAGTTTTGGCATCGGCAAACCATTGATCCGTCAGCATCGGCTCGATGATCAGGCCGGAACGGTCCCCACGGGGCACGCTCAATACGTGGTCTTCCACCAGCTGAACCAGGCCAGCAGCATCCATATCGGCCACAATCTGCTTGCGCGCGTCTTCCCGAGTCAGCCCGGCGTAGGCGGCGGGCAGGGAAGCGTCCAGATCGGTATTTTCAGTGCCGTCGCTGTTAAATACTTCGGCTTGCGGACGAATGTTGGCGTCCTGTGTTAGCACGTTCATCATCGGCAGGTTGTTGCGTTTGCCCACGGCGTAGTCATTAAAATCGTGCGCCGGGGTAATCTTCACGCAACCGGACCCTTTTTCCGGGTCGGCGTGATGGTCGGCAATCACCGGAATGCGGCGATTCACCAGCGGCAGCATCACGAACTTGCCAATCAAATGCTGATAGCGCTCGTCGTCCGGATGAACGGCTACGGCAGTATCACCCAGCATGGTTTCCGGGCGGGTGGTGGCAACAACCAGATAGTCTTTACCATCCTGCGTAGTGGCACCGTCAGCCAGCGGATAGCGCAGGTGCCAGAAAAAACCTTTCTCTTCTTTGTTTTCCACTTCCAGATCGGAAATCGCGGTGTGCAGCTTTGTGTCCCAGTTAACCAGGCGCTTGCCGCGATATACCAGGCCGTCTTCGTAAAGGCGCACGAACACTTCCTGCACGGCCTTATAGAAACCGTCGTCCATCGTAAAACGCTCAGTGTCCCAATCCACCGAGTTACCCAGCCGGCGCATTTGGTCGGTAATGGTGCCGCCAGACTCTTCCTTCCATTCCCATATCCGCTTAATGAACTCGTCGCGGCCCAGATCGTGGCGGGTTTTGCCTTCTTCCGCCGCCAGTTTGCGTTCAACCACCATCTGGGTGGCAATACCGGCGTGGTCACTGCCTACCTGCCATAGTGTGTTATGGCCCTGCATGCGCTTGTAGCGGGTGAGGGTGTCCATAATGGTGTGCTGGAAAGCATGGCCCATGTGCAGGCTGCCGGTCACATTCGGCGGCGGAATGGCGATGCTGTAAGACTCGCCTTCACCGCTGGGGCGGAAGTAGCCTTTAGATTCCCAGTTGTCGTACCACTGGCGCTCGATGTTTTCTGGCTGGTAGGTTTTTTCCATGGGTTTTGCTGGTGACCGTATTGATGAATTCGAGGGGAAGATTTTAGGCGTTCGATTATACATGGTCGCCCACGGTCGGGCCATGAGAGTGCTTAGACTGGCATATCTGAAAAAGATCGCAAAACCGTCTGTAAACATCCCTGTTTTAGTTGCACCGCTGATTATACATCCGCGCCTCAATACCCAGAGCACGTAGCTGCTCGATGCGAGATCGGCAGGCTTGTCGCACTTCGGCGGTTTTATATTCCGCCAGACTCTAATAATCGATATTGAGACTTCTCGAAACCTTGCCGTGCCCGCCCGCCATCAGACCCTGAATTTTTTCATTTTCGACGGAAAGTTCCACCGTGATCAGACTGGGTGATACTGGCTCCATGAATTTGCCCTGTTCGATTAAAAACGTACGTTTGTTAATGTGTAGGTGATCGTGGAGGACGCAAGCGAGAGGCCCCGCAGCCATGCCCGTAGCCGACTCCTCGCTAATGGCATAACGCGGTGCGAACATTCGAGTTGTCGCGTCTTTTTCGGTTGCATGGTTATCGGTTGTGAATATGTAGTACCCGATAAGGTCCAGTTTTTCACTGATGACCGAGATGAGGTCGAAGTCAGGTTTTACGCTACGCAGCGTTGCTCCATCCTTTACTCCAACAACAATAAAGCTGTTTCCAGTGTTCACTTGCATGGGGCTGATGCTGATGTCCAGATCGTTCTCAGTCAATCCCAGAGATTGTAGGACTTGAGCAACCGTTACGGCATCTTTTGTCCAGTCGTCGGGCATGCGATATTTAGGTGCCAACTGCTCCATATAGGCAGCACCGTCTTTGATTAATATTTTGCGTGGGCCATCAACGGTTTCTTTTGATGTTTCTCCTTCAGCAATACGCCCAAGTTCTGCAAGATAGGAAAATGTTGCAATGGTTGCGTGACCGCAATGGGCAATTCGACGGTTGGGTGTAAAGAAGTCGAGTTTAAAGCCCTCTGTATCCGATGATGAAACGAAAGCCGTTTCAGAAAGCCCTATTTTTGCGGCGATAGAAAGCATTTCTGCTTCGTTAAGTTCGCCGGCGTCGAGCACGACGCCGGCAGGGTTGCCGCCCATGCCGTCTGTCACAAATCCTTTGATAATGTGGGCTTCGATCGTTTTAACCGCGATTGTAGAATAGTTCATGTTAATCTCCAATACTGATGACTTCGGTAGTACTCATACGCCTAACTTATGGCGATTATCCTGAAATTGGAACTCATATGCGCATGAGAAATTCTCATTAATACGGATCGAAAGGAAACCCTCACCAAACTCGTTAATTCTTCCCCAATGCTCGCTGCGATCGGGGAAAAATTAAGCTTTACGAAAGCAGCTGAGCGGCTGGGTGTGGACCAGTCGGCGGTAAGTCACAGAATCAGATCATTGGAAGATGCGCTGGGTCATACTCTATTTGATCGCACCACGCGCAGGCTGCGATTAACCGAAATCGGAGAAATTCTGTGTCATGCGGCGATTGATAGTATGGCGAGCTGGGATACAGCGCTTGATAAGCTTGAGCACAGCCGATCAACCGACTTAATCCGGCTTTCTCTGTCATCTTCACTGGCAATGAAGTGGTTAATTCCGGCTTTGCCGAATGCGCACGCACTGAATCTGAAGCTGTCCTTAGACGTGCAGGAGGAAACCGTTGATTTCTTGATAAACGACGCCGATGCTGCGATCCGATTTGGGCCAGGCCCTTATCCTGGTTTACATTCGTCGTACCTTACCCATTGCTGGATGCAGCCAGTGGCTAGTCCAGGCTACCTTGGTGATGGAGTCAGTGATGCAGGACTTCTGGAAAAGCCAGAAACTGTTTTTCT
This sequence comes from Marinobacter sp. M3C, assembly GCF_023311895.1. Classification (GTDB taxonomy): domain Bacteria; phylum Pseudomonadota; class Gammaproteobacteria; order Pseudomonadales; family Oleiphilaceae; genus Marinobacter. Next base: position 1,001,624 of record NZ_CP092284.1, on the reverse strand, counting down.
TGGTGATCGTCGTGGTGAAATCGATGAGACTGATTTTAGCTGGGATTACTATTTTTCCACCATTGGTTCGAGAAGGGACGGTTTTAATCCCGACTATCAATTTGATCGCGCCGACTTGATGCTTCAGGCGGTTATTGGCGGAATGGGTGTAGGCTTGGGTCGAACTCTTCTCCTCGAAGGAGATGTCGAGGCTGGTTACCTCAAGATGGTAGGGCCATCAATCCGTATGCGGTCAGGTTATTGGTTGGTTTGTGCGTCCAGCTTTGCTGAAACGGATCGATTTAGAAAGTTACTTGACTGGATCAAAAGTGAGATCAAAAAAATAACGTGAAAGTCAGTGGGCGGTTCTGCGCCGCCCTGTGCTCAAAGTTGTCTTTGGTCGTGAACTCGTGCCTCAATGCCCAATGCATGTAACTGTTTGAAGTGGGACCGGGCCTGAACCAAAACCACCGAATCATTCTGAGCAATCAATGCCAAGCGCTTAAATTGGTCGGCGTGAGACGGTAGTTCAGTGCAGAGAATAATCACGGTATCCCAGTCTTCGGCGGCTGGCGGGTGCAGCGGAATGCCGACGGGGTCTTTTCAGGGCGTGCAGATTGAGTGCTGCTGGATGTTCAAGTGGACCTTCTGATACCTAGTGACCTTCCTCCTCGGTTTAGGGCATCGGTAATCAGCGAGGCCAGGCCAGTTTGAGCAGCCAACGTTACTCAATAAGATCTGAAAACACCTTGGCAAACGCTCTGAAATCACCCAGGTGGTACTGGCAAATTGCAAACACGATTTCCCAATTCACATCATCGTAGTTGTGAACCATCACGTTTCGGAAGCCAACCGATTTTCGCATTCTGATAGCAAGATCGTGCTCAATTACGCCGGAGTTGGCAAGAGCGTCGAATGCCTGCCCCATAGTTTTGGGTGCGGTTGATTCGCTATGTCCGGCGAGCCAGTGGGAGGCGATGTCTACGCTCATTTGCACGGCGCGGGTGAGGTTCAATGAGACGATGTCTTGCGCATCAAGGTCTGTCAGTAGTGTTTCCACGTTGTCAGGAAGCTTTAATTCCACACGCTGGATGCAACGCCGAAGCGATTCCAGTTTCTGAGCTACGAGTTGTTCATCCATGTGTGTCGCCGCCCTTCGAGTATGCGTTTTTGGTAGGGTACAAAATCTTCGTTTTCCATAATGTTCCGGTATATCAGGTCGCCCCACAGGTGTCTTTTTCCTACCACTTGTATGCCACTACTCACGATTTGGTCCAGAAGGGGCTGGCCTGCAGTACGCAAGTCAATCAAGTCTACAGGCCGATTAAAAGCCAGGGCTATGGCCTCGGTTAGGGCGATGCGCTCATTTGCTACCAGCGCTTTGTTGGCCTGTACGGCTACATCAATGTCGCTGTCTGGCCGCTCTTTGCCCAGAGCCATGGAGCCAAAAAGAGCCGCAACCCGGATATTGGGGAAATGGGTGAGTAACTCGCGGAGCTTTTGAATGGTTGAGTTCTCTGGCGGTTTAGCTGCCATATTGTTCATCCTGTGAGCGCTTCTCACTTAATTATAACAGATGTGTGGCTGCGGAGGCGGCGCGATATCTTGGGTTAAGTCCGCCAGGTTCAACCCTGCCGCTGGTCGTGAACTCTTGCCTCAATCCCCAAAGCCCTTAACTGTTTAAAGTGCGCGCGGGCCTGATCCAAAACCACCGGATCATTCTGAGCTATCAATGCCAAGCGCTTAAATTGATCGGCGTGAGCCGGCAATTCAGTGCAGAGGATGATTACGGTATCCCAGTCTTCGGCGGCGGGCGGGTGCAGCAGGATGCCGACGGGGTCTTTGCAGGGCGTGTTGGCTTCGGAAATTACACTGTGGGGAATGAAGGCATCCGGGCTGAAGTTCCACAGCAGGTCGTCCAGTTCTTGAGCGTGTTCGAGGGTGTCGCACACAATGCCCACGCGGTCCCCTTGCTGCCAGGCTTTGTTAACCAGTTTGGCGGCGTGCAGATTGCGTGCGGCGGGGGTGTCCTGGCGCAGGATATGGAACCAGTAGCGCTGGTTTTTATCTTCCTGCCCAATCTCCGGTGAGGGAGCACCGGCAGCAGCGCTGCCGGTTTCCGTAGTGTGCACAGCAGGCGGCTTATTTGCCGGCATGAGACATCAGGTATTCGACCAGCATGGGTACCGGGCGGCCTGAAGAGCCTTTGGCTTTGCCGGAATGCCACGCAGTACCCGCGATGTCCAGGTGGGCCCAGCGGTAATCTTTGGCGTAGCGGGCCAGGAAACAGGCCGCGGTGATGGTGCCGGCGGGACGTCCGCCGATGTTTGCCATATCCGCAAAGTTGCTATCGAGCTGGCTCTGGTACTCTTCCCACAGTGGCAGGCGCCAGGCTTTGTCGTTGGCGCGGTCGCCGGCGGCCAGCAGTTCGTTAGCCAGGTCATCGTTGTTGGCCAATAAGCCGGTGGCGTGGTGGCCCAAGGCGATGATGCAGGCGCCGGTGAGCGTGGCCAGATCAATAACCGCAGCCGGGTCAAATCGCTTCACGTAGGTCAGGGCGTCGCACAGTACCAGACGGCCTTCGGCGTCGGTGTTGAGTATTTCAACGGTCTGGCCAGACATGGTGGTAACAATGTCGCCGGGGCGGCTGGCGCTGCCGTCGGGCATGTTTTCAGCGGCTGCGATGACGGCCACCACGTTGAGTTTTGGCTTAATTTCAGCGATAACCTGCATGGCGCCGAACACCGCGGCCGAGCCGCCCATGTCGTATTTCATCTCGTCCATGCCTTCGCCGGGCTTGATGCTAATGCCGCCGCTGTCGAAGGTGATACCTTTACCTACCAACACGTGGGGTTTGTCTTTGGCGTTGCCGCCGCGGTATTCCATGATAATAAAGCGCGATGGCTGGCTGCTGCCTTTGCCCACGGCCAGAATGGTGTTCATGCCCAGGTCAGCCATCTGGTTTTCGTCAAGAATTTCGGTCTTGATGCAGTCGTGATCTTTCGCCAGTTTTACAGCCTGTTCGGCCAGCCAGACTGGGTGGCAAATGTTAGGCGGTGTATTGCCCAGGTCGCGGGTAAAGTTCATACCGCGGCCGGTGGCCAAGCCCAGGTTAAAGGCGTCCTTCTCGGCTTTGCCGCCAGCAGAGGCGGTTACGGTTACTTTATTCAGCTTGCGCGCAGCAGGCTGCTCGCTCTTATACTGGTCAAACGTGTACAGGTGCTCTTCCAGGCTGCGGCCGATCAGGCTCAAGCGAGCTTCTTCAGAGGTCGTTGCGCTGTCGCCGGTTAGCTGGGTGTCAGCCAGGGCCACAATGGCATGTTTTGAGGGGCCGTCTTTCAGAACGGTTACCGCAGCAATTAAAGCTTTGCGATAGTTGGCCGGTGTGCGGCTGTCGTCATCGCCGGTGCCGACAATGCACAGGCGCTGCCAATGGCTGTCGGTCAGCGGAACAGTCTGTACCGATGCGTTTTTGCCATTGATGTCGCCGGCGCTTTGCAGCTTGCCAATCAGACCATCCAGAGCCTTGTCTGCCGCGTTGGTGCTGGCGGGCCATTCGCCTTTTTGCGGTAACGCCAGTACAAGACAGTCAGCGCTGATGGTGTCCAGGGCTTTGCTGCTTAAGGTAAAATTCATGGCAACTCCTGTTAGTGATTCTTTTATACGGATTGGGTATGACTACTAGCATTGGGGCAATGCGATGAATTATCAAGCATTGGCGCGGACTTATGGCTAGCTTGCTGGGCGCGGCGTGGCCCTGTCAATCGTCTGCAAGGTTACTTAGAATAGCCGCTGCTGGCGTTTTCCTCCATCAATGGGCGCCGTTACCGGCTCGGCCAGAGAGACCGCTTTGACTATTATTTTTCGCTATCTCATTCGTCAGGTCATGATCAGTATGATTGCTGTGTCCACCATTCTGCTGATGGTGTTCATGAGCGGGCGCTTTTTAAAGTATCTGGGTAATGCGGCAGAAGGTGAAATTTCTGCGGGTGTGCTGTTTTCAGTGATGGCCTATCGGTTTCCCGGTTTTTTAGAACTGATTTTGCCCTTAGGTCTGTTTATTGGCATTTTATTGGCCTACGGCCGCATGTATCTGGAAAGCGAGATGACCGTGTTGCTTGCCTGCGGCGTCAGTGAAGGCGATATTTTGCGCCAAACCCTGATTGGCAGCTTGCCGGTGATGCTGGTAGTGGCTGCCATGAGTCTTTATGTATCGCCTTGGGGCATGAAACAGGTCGAGGAGATATTCAACGAACAGCGCAAAGCCACCGAATTCGAACTATTGGCGCCCGGGCGCTTTCAGGACTTTACCTCTGGTGGGCGAGTGACTTACACCGAAGGGCTGAGCGACGACAAGCGCGAGCTGCAGGGTGTATTTATTGCCGAGTTTGGCAAGAATGGCGAAGGTTTGACCATAATCACCGCCGAAACGGGCACCCAGTTGGTAGACGCCCAGACAGGAAGCCGTTTTCTGATTTTGAAAGACGGCGGGCGCTACGCAGGCAACGCCGGCCAACTGGATTACAACACCACCGAATTTGAAGCTTACGGTCTAAAAATTGTCAGCGGCAAGAGTGGTACAAAAGAGCTGGAAGAAGGTCTGAGTACCGAGCAATTGATGAAGTCTAACGACCCGCAACAGCGAGCGCTGCTGCATTGGCGTTTTTCGTTGCCCTTTATTGTGCCGGTGGTGACCCTGCTGGCGGTTCGGTTGAGCCGGGTAAACCCGCGTCAGGGCCGGTTCTTCCATCTATTGCCTGCGATGTTGGTGTATATCACCTATCTCGGCCTATTGATTGTGGCTCGTGATGCGCTGGCCGAAGGCAAAGTGCCAGAGTGGATTGGCATGTTCTGGGTGCACGGATTGTTTTTGGCTCTGGGGCTTTGGCTGCAGTTCGGCCCGGCCTGGTTGCGAAAGCGCCGCTTACAGCGTGCAGAGCTTGCGGGGTCTACCGATGCAAAAGATTGACCGCTATGTGATGAAAACCGTTGGCGGCGCCATGTTTTTGGTGATGGTGGTGGTGCTGTCGCTGGATTTGATTTTCGCATTTATTGCCGAGTTGGACGGCACCGCCAATAACTATCAGACCTTAGATGCTCTGTGGTATGTGTTTCTGACGCTGCCGCGACGAATTTACGATTACTTGCCGTTAGGCGCGTTTATGGGCTGCCTGGTGGGATTGGGTTCGATGGCCAGCTCTTCCGAGCTGACGGTTATTCGCGCCGCTGGCGTTTCCATAAAGCGCATTGTCTGGTCTGCCATGAAACCGGCGCTGTTTGTGGTGCTATTGGGCGTGGGTATCGGCGAATACCTGGCGCCGCCGGCGGAGCGCATGGCACAAAGTGGAAAAGCCGTTGCGCTGGGTGCAGGTAGCAACGTGGCCGCGGCGTCGGGTTTGTGGCATCGCGAAGGTAATGTATTTATTCACATGAACGCCGTGCAGCCCAGTGGTGTGCTTTTTGGTATTTCCATGTTCCGCTTTAACGAGCAGCGCCAGTTGTTAGCCGCCAGTTTTGCCGAGCGGGCGATTTACCAAGGCGATCACTGGATTCTTGAAAACGTACAAACCACCAAGCTGGCAGAGCAGGGCACCACCCGGGTGACTCATGACCAGCTGCGTTGGGAGTCTGGTTTGTCACCCAGCGTACTGAGCGTATTGATTGTAAAGCCAGAGAACCTGGCGATGACCGGCCTGCTGACTTACGCCCGCTATCTGGACGAGCAGGGCTTGAGCGCATCGCGCTATTGGTTAGCGTTTTGGAAGAAGACGTTAATGCCACTGGGAACCGCGGTGATGGTGTTAGTGGCAATTTCGTTTATCTTTGGCCCTCTGCGCTCGGTCACCATGGGCTTTCGGGTGTTTACCGGTCTGTTGGTAGGCCTGTCGTTTAAGTACATGCAAGACTTGTTGGGACCAATGAGCGTGGTCTACGGTTTCGAACCCATTCTGGCGGTACTGGTGCCTATCGCGGTGAACGCTGGCATTGGTATTTTACTAATGCGTCGTGCAGGTTAGAGTTTCTTCTTTTCGACCTCAACGACAACGCTGTCTGACATTCGGTCGGTCAGCGACAGCCCGTTAATGGGTACAAACAGAGTAACGATCACAGGAATGGAAAATAGCAAGCTGACAGCGCCCAGGTAGAAGCCTGCCAGTAATGCCAGAAACACAACAGCGGCCGCCGTCACATAACGGCGCAGAGCCTGACTCCAGCTCACCGATACGCCGTCCAGATTCTGAATGCGCACCCGCCACACCTGCATTCCAAGTGTTTGACCCATTTTGGTCCAAAAATAACCGAAGAACAGGTATAGCACCAGAAACAGGGTAAATGTCAGGCCCGGGCCGCCTTTAATCTGCCCAGCAGCTGCCATTTGTTCGTATTTTTCCCAACCGGTTAGCTGGCCGGCGATTATGGTGTATATCCAGGTGGCAACCAAGAGCACGGCAATGCTGATGAGTGCGTCGTAAGTAATGGCCAAGCCACGTTTCAGTCCGGTTGCCGGCGGCAAAAGCACGTCAGCATCGTTAAAGCGTTTGGGCATGCGGTCTCCGGTGATGTTTCACGTTTTTCAGGGTGTTGGCGTGTGCTAGAGTATCCGATTTGTACAATCATGTAAGTATCCGAATTCAATCGCGAACCTGGCGCAGTTTTCGTCGGGTTTATGGAAAGGTATTAAAGGGCTATGAAAACGGCAGAGTTGCGACAGGCGTTTCTTGAATACTTCAAACAGCAGGGCCATGCCATTGTTCCCAGTAGTTCACTGGTGCCGGCAGACGATCCCACTTTGTTGTTTACGAACGCGGGCATGAACCAGTTCAAGGACCTGTTCCTTGGCCGTGAACAGCGTGATTACACTCGCGCCACCAGTTCGCAAAAATGCGTGCGCGCCGGCGGCAAGCACAACGATCTGGAAAACGTCGGTTACACCGCCCGCCACCATACGTTTTTTGAAATGCTGGGCAATTTCAGCTTTGGCGATTATTTCAAGCGCGAAGCCATCAATTTTGCCTGGAATTTTTTGACCTCTGAACAGTGGCTGAACCTGCCAAAAGCAAAGTTGTGGATCACGGTATACGCTGAAGACGACGAAGCCTTTGATATCTGGAACCAGGAAATTGGCGTGCCTGCCGAGCGCATTGTCCGTATTGGCGACAACGCCGGCGGCCGCTACTCGTCAGATAATTTCTGGCAGATGGGCGATACCGGCCCTTGCGGCCCCTGTTCCGAGATCTTTTTTGATCACGGCCCTGATGTAGCCGGTGGCCCTCCGGGAAGCCCGGACGAAGACGGCGACCGCTACATAGAAATTTGGAACGTGGTGTTCATGCAGTATAACCGCACCGCTAACGGCGAAATGCTTAACCTGCCTAAACCGTCGGTAGACACTGGCATGGGTCTGGAGCGAGTGACCGCGGTATTGCAGGGCGTGCACAGTAACTATGAAATTGACCTGTTTCAGGATTTACTGAAAGCCGCCTCTGACGTGCTCGGTGGCGTTGCCACTACCGAAGCTTCGCTGCGTGTCGTGGCAGATCATATCCGCTCCTGCTGCTTTCTGATTGCCGATGGTGTTATGCCGTCAAATGAGGGCCGTGGTTTTGTATTGCGCCGGATCATCCGCCGCGCCGCCCGCCACGGTAACAAGCTCGGTGCCAACGGCCCCTTCTTCTACAAGTTGGTCGGTGCGCTGGTTGAGTTGATGGGCGAAGCCTTCCCGCAGCTGGTCAGCAGCCATAAACAGATCGAAAAAGTACTGCTGCAAGAAGAAGAGCAGTTTGTAAAAACCCTGGATAACGGCCTGCGCCTGTTAGAGCAAGACATTGCCGAGCTTATAGGCGACGTGATTCCTGGCGAAACCGTGTTCGCTCTGTACGACACCTATGGCTTCCCGGTAGACCTGACCAACGACATCGCCCGTGAACGCGGTTTGACTCTGGATTACCAAGGCTACGAAAAAGCGATGGAAGCTCAGCGCGAGCGCGCCCGGGCGGCCAGCAAGTTTGGTATTGATTACAACGCGGAAAGCCTGAAGCTTGAGGGCGTGACCGAATTTAGCGGGTACCAGAATATTGATGGTCACGAGCGCATTCGCTCGGTGATTATTGGCAGTGAACACAAAAACGCGGAAGCCGGCGACGAAGCTATTATTGTGCTGGAGCGCACGCCGTTTTATGCGGAGTCTGGCGGCCAGGTCGGCGACACCGGATTATTGACCTGGAGCGGCGGCCGCTTTCAAGTAACCGACACCCGCAAAGAGGGCAACAACCACCTTCATATCGGCACGGTGGTTGAAGGTGAGCTGTTCCCAGGCCTGGAAGTGGATGCGCGTATTGATCATGAGCGCCGTGAGCGCACCAAGCGTAATCACTCCGCCACCCACCTATTGCACGCGGCTTTGCGCAAGGTCCTGGGCGAACACGTTAGCCAGAAAGGCTCGCTGGTAGACCCGGACAAATTGCGTTTTGACTTCTCGCACCTCGAGGCCGTTAGCGCCGCAGAGCTGCAGGAAATCGAACGCCAGGTTAATCAGCAGATTCTGGGAAATACCCCGGTAGCCACAGAAGTGACTGACATGGAGCAGGCCCAGGCCAAGGGCGCGCTGGCGCTGTTTGGTGAAAAGTACGGCGATTCCGTCAGGGTTCTGAGCATGGGCTCAGATGGCTACTCGGTTGAACTTTGCGGTGGTACCCACGTCAATCGCACCGGTGATATTGGTTTACTGCGCATTACCTCTGAAAGCGGTATCGCTTCCGGCGTTCGCCGCATTGAAGCGGTCACCGGTTTTGGTGCGCTGGAATGGGTAGACAGCGCCGAACGCACCTTGCGCGAAGCGGCCAGGCTGGTGAAAGGCTCCCGCGAGTCGCTGGTCGAGAAAGTACAGCAGACATTGGATCGTAACCGTCAGCTGGAGAAAGAAATCGACGGCTTGAAGGCCAAACTGGCGAGCTCAGCCGGCAGCGATTTAGCGTCGTCTGCGGTTGAAGTGGCGGGCTTAAAGGTGGTTGCCGCTGAAATGCCGGGAGCGGATCGCCAGGCGCTGATGGAAACGGCCGACCAGCTGAAAAACAAGTTAGGTGAGGGCGTCGTGGTTTTGGCCAGCGTTGAAGGTGGCAAGGTCACACTTGTATCTGGTGTAACCAAATCAGCGACCGGTAGAGTCAAGGCCGGCGACATTATGAAGCACCTGTGCGCGCAGCTGGATGGTAAGGGCGGTGGCCGTCCTGACATGGCTCAGGGCGGGGGTAACGATGCCTCCAGGCTCACTGAGGTTCTAGCGGGCGTTGCTGGCTGGGTTGAAAAAAATAGTCAGTAACGCATGTTGTAGCTGCGGGTGAGGGTTTATAATCGCCCCCGATTGATTTGATGGGCGGAGCAACCTCCGCCCTGAGTCCCGGTCTAGACAGTGGGAATACTATGGCTTTGTATGTACAGAAATTCGGTGGCACCTCGGTAGGCACCACTGAGCGTATCGAAGCGGTTGCTCAGAAGGTTTTTGGCTTTCGTAAGGCCGGGCACGACATCGTCGTCGTGGTGTCAGCCATGAGCGGTGAAACTAATCGGTTGATTGGCTTGGCTAATACCATTACCGATGAGCCCGGCCAGCGTGAAATGGACGTGCTGCTGTCTACCGGCGAACAGGTGACCATTGCACTCTTGTCGATGGCATTACAGAAACTGGGTTGCGAGGCCCGCTCTTACACGGGCTCACAGGTGCGCATCCTAACCGACCGTGCCCACACAAAGGCCCGTATTCAGCACATTGATGAAAAAAATGTGCGTGAAGATCTGAATGCCGGCCGTGTGGTCGTGGTGGCAGGTTTTCAGGGAGTGGACGATCTGGGTGATATTACCACCCTTGGTCGCGGTGGTTCAGACACTACCGCGGTGGCCTTGGCAGCAGCGCTGAAAGCCGATGAATGCCAGATTTACACCGATGTGGACGGGGTCTACACCACTGACCCGCGAGTGGTAGATTCCGCTCGCAGGCTGACTCACATTACCTTTGAAGAAATGTTGGAAATGGCCAGTCTGGGATCCAAAGTGCTGCAGATTCGCGCTGTGGAATTTGCGGGTAAATACAACGTTCCGTTACGGGTGCTGTCCAGCTTTCAGGAAGGTGAGGGCACCCTGATTACCACTGAGGATGATAACACTATGGAGCAACCGCTGGTTTCTGGCATTGCATTCAATCGTGACGAAGCCAAGCTGACCATATCCGGTGTGCCGGATACGCCTGGCAGTGCACTGCGTATTCTGAAGCCGATTAGTGATGCCAATATTGAAGTGGACATGATCGTACAGAACGTGGGTGAAGACAATAAAACCGCCTTTACATTTACGGTTCTACGTCACGACTTCAAACGCGCCGGCGAGGTGCTGCGCACTGTAGCGGCTGAGTTAGGTGCACGTGAAGTCATCGGAGACGAAAAAATCGCCAAAGTGAGTATCGTTGGTGTCGGTATGCGTTCTCACGCGGGCGTTGCTACCAAGATGTTCGAGGCGCTGTCTAACGAAGGTATTAACATTCAGATGATTTCTACTTCGGAAATAAAAATTTCCGTAGTGATTGAAGAGAAGTACCTTGAGCTTGCGGTTAGAGCGCTTCATTCGGCTTTTGAACTGGACAAGCCCCTGGTAGAGGCAGAAGCTTGACGCAATGGGCCTATGCCCGCTGTATCATCGCCTGATAGGACTTTCATTCGCCGAACCGGCTAACGCACAGTTCCGTATAAGGGAATGTGCGGTTTCAGGAAGGCGCGTAATTCCGCTATAAATGTGCGCGTACGAAGCACCTATTCAAGAACAGGTCGCTTTTTCAGAGGGAGTAGAGATATGTTAATTTTAACGCGCCGCGTAGGCGAGACCCTGATGGTGGGTGACGAAGTAACCGTCACTGTGCTTGGGGTTAAGGGAAACCAGGTACGGATTGGTGTGAATGCGCCCAAAGAGGTTGCTGTTCACCGCGAAGAGATTTATCAGCGCATTCAGGCGGAGAAGAGTTCCGATGAGGCTGAGCCGGGCAACCATTAGCTGGTTAGAGAAAAGCCGCTTGCGAATTTTGGAGCGGTTTTTTTTATTTTAATGAACGCCAAATGTAAAAAAATTCGTTCAACCCTATGAAAACGAAAAAAACGTGGTAGTATACGCCCCGTTCTCAAGGAGAGGTGGGTGAGTGGCTGAAACCAGTTCCCTGCTAAGGAACCGTACGCGCAAGTGTACCGAGGGTTCGAATCCCTCCCTCTCCGCCATTTCCTATTATAGGAAGTAAGAGGGCTGGTTGATGTTGCAGTCAACCAAAGAAAAGAAAGTGATCAACGTGCGGCTGTAGCTCAGCTGGATAGAGTACTCGGCTACGAACCGAGCGGTCGGAGGTTCGAATCCTCCCAGCCGCACCACTTTTCATGTATTAGTTTTTGTAAACCCAAGTTTTAGCGGCTGTAGCTCAGCTGGATAGAGTACCTGGCTACGAACCAGGCGGTCGGAGGTTCGAATCCTCCCAGCCGCACCATGTGAAGTCCAAAACGCCCCGATCTGTGGAAACACAGTTCGGGGCGTTTTGCATTGGGCCTTTGCATCTCGCCGTACGTGTCATTACTTACCCGTATTTCTTCCCTGTTTCTCTAGAATGTGTCGTTTTCCACCCATTTTCGACCCCCAAAAAACCTATACGAAATATAAATATATGTTTTATATGATTAATTTTTATTTGGCTCGTTAATTGCATAGTTGAATGTCACGCGGGGTCGTACAGGCGTCGTTGAATACTAAAACAACACAATGATTCGGAGAGCATTCTTTATGAAAACCCAAGCCGTTATGGCAGTGGCATTCGCCTCCACGCTGGCCGTCGCAAATCCGGTCGTCGCTCAAGATCGGGCAGGTTGGCCTGACAACTTCACCGTAGGCACCGCCAGCCAGGGTGGCACTTACTTCGCGTACGGTGCTGGATGGGCCAACTTTGTTGCAGAAAAACTGGGCGTGTCAGGCGGCGCTGAAATCACCGGCGGCCCGATGCAGAATATGGCTCTGGTACACACCGGCGACCTGAAGTTTGGTTTGACCACGCTGGGCCCGGCACGGGAATCTATGGACGGCAACAGCCCATTGGCGCCAGGCCTGAAGATGGACAACGTGTGTGCCATGTTCCCCATGTACGAAACTCCGTTTTCCGTAACGGCTCTAACCAGCACCGGTATTACCTCGATTTCTGACATCCCCGATGGCGCAACCATCGGCTTTGGTCCGGCTGGATCCACTTCAGATACCTACTTTCCACGCATGATGGAAACGCTTGGTGTGAACTTCGAGCGCCGTAACGGCAGCTGGTCGGACCTGGGTACCCAGTTACAGGACGGCCTGATTGATGTTATCGCTTTTGCCGCTGGCATTCCGATTCCTGCGGTCAGTCAGCTGGAAGTGCAGACCGATGTAAACATCATCGGTATGACCGACGCCGAAGCAAAAAAAGTGGTTGATAACTTCCCCGTATCCGAATTCATCATTCCGGCAAACACCTATCAGTCATTGGAAAAGGAATCTCGCGTAGTGTCTATGTGGAACTTCTCCATAGCCAATTGCGACGTACCTGAGAGCCTTGTGTATGAAATTACCAAGCTGACCATGGAAAACAACGAAAGAATGGTGTCGATTCATAAGGCAGCCCGATTCTCTATTCCTGAAAACTACACCAAGAATAAAGTACTGCCATGGCACAAAGGCGCGGCGCGCTGGTTCAACGAAAACGGTTACACCATCGAGCAAAGCAACATCAAGTAACGCTGTCACCGGGGGCGCCTGCGCCTCCGGTTAATTTGCCGGCTGCTTGCCGGCTCCGATTTGCCTGCTGGCAGGATATCCCATGACCCTCGAACAAAAGCCCAAAGACTTTTCTGACGTTGAGGAGAGCCAAGATCATGTGCTTGCCCATGATGTGGACGAAGAACCCGTAGCAAACAATCGCCGTCTGTTTGAAGGCAACCTGTTGAAGTTTGTGACGCTGTTAGCCATTGGTTACTCGTCGTTTCATCTTTATGCCCTGAATATTGCGCCTTTGGAAACCTGGTCTTTCCGGATTGTGCACATCGCTGGTGCCCTGATATTGGGCTTCATACTGTTTGCCGGTGCCCGTTTTGTGTCCGCTGAAGAGGGCGGCGCCCGCCATCGCTGGACCACCTGGGTGAGTGCTGTTGCCATGTTGCCTGCGCTTTATGTGTGCTATCAGGTGTTCACCTTCTGGCAAATGGTACAAGACGGTGCTTTGCGCATCCCCGTTAACCTGGAAACCTGGCATTTCGGCTGGCCGCTGCTTGCTGTAACGGGCGTGACGATTATCATGAGCTGGTTTCATCAGCGAGAACGCTCGCGCTTCAGCCTGCCGGACCTGGTGTTGGTGGTATGTTCAATTGCGGTAGCTGCTTACTTTTTAGTGGCCTATAACACCTCTATGCGGATGGCGACGGGCACATCGTTTGCACCTATTGGTATCTCCTTTGCTGCGGTTGCCGGTGTTGCGCTGATAATGGAGCTGACTCGCCGTATGGCTGGCCTGGCTTTGGTTATTATCGGCCTGGTGTTTTTGGTGTATGTATTTGCCGGGCCCTATCTGCCGGGCTTTCTCGGCTATCCCGGTTTGTCGGTTCAGCGCTTTTTCAGCCAAGTGTATACCGATGCCGGTATTCTTGGGCCCACCACGGCTGTGTCGTCTACCTACATTATTCTATTCATCATTTTTGCGGCGTTTCTGCAGGCTTCGAAAGTGGGTGATTACTTTGTGAACTTTGCTTTTTCCGTCGCTGGCCGCTCACGCGGAGGCCCCGCCAAGGTGTCTATTTTTGCCTCTGGCCTGATGGGTATGATCAACGGCACCAGTGCCGGCAACGTGGTGTCCACCGGTTCGTTAACCATTCCGTTAATGAAAAAAGTCGGTTACAGCAAAAAATCCGCCGGCGCGGTGGAAGCGGCGGCGTCTACCGGCGGCCAGATCATGCCACCGATCATGGGCGCTGGCGCCTTTATCATGGCGGAAATTACCGGTATTCCTTACACCGAAATTGCGATTGCTGCGATTATTCCATCGATCCTGTATTTTGCTTCGGTGTACTTCATGGTGGATTTTGAAGCCGCCAAAACCGGCATGCGTGGCATGCGCGAAGATGAGTTGCCGAAACTTCGCAATTTGATCAAGCAGGTCTACCTGTTCGTGCCGATTATTATTCTGATTGTGGCGTTATTTATGGGTTATTCGGTGATTCGTGCCGGTACTCTGGCCACTATTTCCGCTGCGGTGGTGAGTTGGTTTTCGCCCAACAAGATGGGCATAGGCCTTATTCTGAAGGCATTGGAAATGGCGTCGTACATGGCCATCCAGATTATTGTGGTGTGTGCCGCAGCTGGCGTGATTGTGGGCGTTATCTCGCTGACCGGCGTGGGCGCACGATTCTCGGTGTTGTTGCTGGACGTGGCTGCGACCAGCCAATTACTGGCACTGATCTTTGCCATGTTCATTTCCATTTTACTGGGCATGGGGATGCCCACCACGGCCGCTTATGCAGTGGCCGCGTCGGTGGTAGCTCCGGGACTGGTACAGCTGGGTATCGAACCTCTGACGGCGCACTTCTTTGTGTTCTACTTTGCCGTCGTTTCCGCGATTACTCCGCCGGTTGCTCTGGCATCTTACGCAGCAGCCGGTATTTCCGGGGCCAACGCTATGGAAACCTCGGTGGCATCGTTCCGTATTGGTATTGCCGCCTTCATTGTTCCATTTATGTTCTTTTATAATGGCGCTTTGTTGATGAACGCCGAATGGTTTGAAATTGCGCGTTCGCTGGTTACCGCGCTGTTTGGGGTTTATATCCTGTCAGGCGGCGTACTGGGCTGGTTTGCTGACGTGTCAGCGTCGTGGATAACCCGCATACTGCTGATCACAGCGGCCTTGCTGATGATTGAGGGCGGGTGGATAACGGATCTGACGGGTATCGGTATGGCGGTCGCAGCTTATATTATCCAGCGCAAGCGCCGTGATCGCCCGGCGGTAGCCTGAGCTTCGGCGCCGGGCTCGGTGCAGAATAACCCATAAACGGTGTTATTTTGTGCCGGTTCCGGCGCCCGCCCAGGGTTTTTAACGGTGCTTTTAATGGTGTTTTAGAGGCCAGTGTATGTTCTTCCGTTTTGGCGCTGTGCTGGTGTTTGTGGTGGTGCTTCTGACGGCTTGGATTTTGGGCGGCTGGGTAGGGTACCGTCAGGTAGAACAGGAGAGCCTGGTGGAATCTTTCCGTTATCGCCAGTTAGTGGCCAATGAGCTGAACCGGTACTTACCCATTCCCGAATTGATGGCCGAACATCCGCTGCTGGCAACTGCGTTGAGCATGCCAGATAACACGGGTGTCATTCTGCAGGCCAACGAGCAAATGCAACGCATGGCCACCATTGTGGGCAGCTCAGATGTATACCTGATGGATATGTCTGGCTTGACCATCGCGGCCAATAATTACCAGCAGGCCGACAGCTTTGTCGGTCGCAACTTCAGTTTTCGACCGTATTTTTACGAAGCGATCAAAAGAAACGGTTCTGCCATTTATTTCGCCTTGGGTTCCACCTCTGGGGTGCGCGGTCTGTACTTTTCCCACCCGGTTCATGACGGACGCGGCCAGATGCTGGGTGTTGTAGCGGTCAAAGTGCTGGTGCATGAACTGGAATCTCAGTGGGTACGACCGGCCTCAAGGCGCGAAGCCGAAATGCTGGTGCTGGACGCCGCCGGAGTGAGTTTTTTGTCCAGTCAGCCCCGTTGGCTTTACCGTGACTTTACCGGCAGCGATGGTCCCGCACCCGGAGAGGCCTCGCGCAGACGCTATCCGGAGCGAGATCTGGAACCGGTGCAGTTGGACTACCTGGATAAGCCCTGGGGCCTGTCGAGCTCGTCCGGCACCGTTCGTATTGGTGAAAATGGCGGAGGTCATGAATACCTCAGCGTTCGCACGCCTTTGCCACGAATGGACTGGACGCTGCAGATAATGGTGAGTACCCAGTCGGTTATCTGGACCCGCTTGGGCTTTTTGCTTGGAGGCATGGCGCTTTACTTTGGGGTGTTGCTGACCTGGCTGTACTTGCGTGAGCGCTATCGCCGCGAGGCCGAGCTGGCCCTGCGCGGCGAACAGCTAGAGTTGAACGTGGCTGAGCGCACCGCGGATCTTGAACGCTCTAACCAGATGTTAGTGGAAGAGATACAGCAGCGTGAGCAAGCTCAGACCGATCTGCGGGAAACCCAGCAAGAGCTGATACAGGCCGCAAAGCTTGCGGTTTTGGGTCAGATGTCTGCGGGCTTGAACCATGAAATGAGCCAGCCGTTGACGGCGATTCAGACTTACGCTCGCAACAGTCGGCGTTTTCTGCAAAAAGGCGCCAGCGATATGGTAGACGCCAACCTGGCAGAGATCGTGCTGCTGTGCGACAAAATAGCTGAGCTGACTCGCCAGTTCAAAGTGTTCGCGCGCAAATCCGAAGGGCCGCCCAGCATTGTCGATTTACGCCCGGCGGTGGACGCCTCTGTGAAGATCATCGCGGCCCAGAAAAACAGCGGCGATATTGACATTCAATGGCTACGGCCGGCACAGCCGACCTGGTGCCATGGTGATCAAATCCGCATCGAGCAGGTACTGGTGAACCTTCTGGCCAACGCCGTGCACGCTTTAGAGGGTTGCTCGCAGCCGGTTATCACCATAGACGTGGCGGAGCATCAGGGCTATTGGCTGTGCCGGGTGCGTGACAATGGCCGTGGCCTGCCGACCAATACCGAGCAACTGTTCGAACCGTTTTACACCACTAAACCGGTTAAGCAGGGCCTCGGGCTGGGGCTATCCATCTCGCGCCAGATTGTGGATGCGCTTGGCGGCCGTTTGAGCGGCCGCAATCGCAGCGATGGCGATGGCGCGGAATTTGAATTTACACTGAAAAAGCGGGACACCCAGGTATGAGTCAGACTGATGTAATCTTCGTGGATGACGAGCCGGATATACGTAAAGCCATTGCCCAGGCTCTGACCCTGGATGATCTGGCGGTGACCTGTTTTGACAATGCCGCTGATGCGCTAGTGGAAATCGGTCGCGACTATAACGGCGTTGTTCTATGCGATTACAACATGCCAAAAATGGATGGCCTGCAGCTGCTCAGCCGCCTGCAGCAGCTTGACGACACCATACCGGTCATCATTCTGACCGGGCAGGGCGATATCAGCACTGCGGTGAGCGCCATGCAGCAGGGCGCCTATGACTTCATCGAAAAGCCGTTTAACCAGGAAGAGCTGGTGGAACTGCTGCGCCACGCGTTGGAAAAGCGCCAGCTGGCATTGGAAAACCGCCGTCTGAAGGCCCAGTTGAAGCAGCTGGCAAAACCCGGCCCGCGAATTCTGGGTGGTTCGGCCACTATGCAAAAGGTGATGGCCACCATTGATCCGATTTTGGACATTTCCGCGAATATTCTGCTGTATGGCGAAACCGGTTCGGGCAAAGACGCATTGGCGCGCTACATTCACGAAAACAGCCGGCGCAGCAGCCATAATTTTGTCGCGATTAATTGCGGTGCGGTGCCGGAAAATCTGATTGAAAGTGAGCTGTTCGGCCACGAAGCGGGGGCCTTTACCGGTGCGGAAAAACGCCGTATTGGTAAAATAGAGCACGCCCACCAGGGCACGTTGTTTCTGGATGAAGTGGAAAGCATGCCCATGCCACTGCAAATTAAACTGCTGCGGGTGCTTGAAGAACAGAAAGTTGAGCGCCTGGGTAGCAACCATGTGCAGCAGGTGGATGTGCGCATTATTGCCGCCACCAAATCCAATCTGAAAACCCTCAGTGACGAGGGCGTGTTTCGTGCAGACTTATACTACCGCCTGAATGTGGTGAAAGTGGATATCCCGCCATTGCGCGAGCGCAAGGAAGACATTCCCACGCTGTTTCACCACTTTGTGTTGATTGCTGCGGCCCGCTACGATCGCGAAAGCATCCCGTTGAACGCGGGCCAGGCAACTAAACTGACGCACCACGACTGGCCCGGCAACGTGCGCGAACTGCGCAATCTGGCCGAGCGTTATGTGTTGCTGGGCCCGGCAGCTTTGGATGAGACCGACACGGCTCAAGATGCCAACGTGAACGGCCGCCGCACACTGGCGGAACTGATGGACGGCTTTGAACGCCTGGCCTTAACCAGTGCTTTGAATGCCTGCCATGGCAGCATTAAAGACACCATGGTTGAACTCGGCATTGCGCGCAAAACCCTGTACGACAAGATGAAAAAACACGGTCTGGACAAAGCCGAGTTCAAAGAGTGAAGGTTTTCACCTTGCCGCTCTGCCGGCTTTTACAGCGAGGCCGCCGAGCGTGCGGCCTGATCGTACAGGCCGGAAATGCCGCGCAAAAAACTAGCCACTTCGCCCAGATCGCTGTTGGCAAATCCCAGCGTTCGCAGTGAATCCACCAGACAGTTTTCACGGATTTCGGCGTAGCGTTTGCACACATCGTCACCTTTTTCAGTCACCGAATAATAGGTTTCTTTACCGCGCCTTTCGGAAGTCACTACGCCGTGTTTAAGCAGTTTTTTCAGGGAGTAGGTGACGGTGTGGCTGTCTTCCACATTTAGCACCAAGCAGATGTCGGCGGATTTTTTTGCGCGATCGCGGTGGTTCACGCTGTGCAGCACCAGCACGTCCAGTTGGCTTAAGTCATGCAGCCCGGCTGCATTCATACAGCGCACCATCCAGCGATCAAAGGCATTGCCGGCCACAATAAGGCCAAACTCCAACTCTGAAAGCTCCACTGCACGGCCAGAGGCCAGGTGGGCAGAGGACACAATGGGCCCAACATTGCGCCGTGCTGTTGCGCTCTCGCTAGAGCCGTTCGCCGAATTTTTTGTTTTCATAACGTGATGTCACCGTTGTTAACAATCATGATTAGTCAGTGCTGTGTTGCCTTATCTGCCCATTTGGCTGGGCAGATACGTGACGATGGCAGGGAACAGCGTTATGAGTACCACTGCGCTCAGAATCAGCAGGAAATAGGGCAAAGCGGCCCAGGCAATGCGCAAAATATTTTCCCCGGTCAGGCCCTGAATCACGAACAGATTGAAGCCAACCGGCGGCGTAATCTGGCTCATTTCCACCACAATCACCAGGTAGATACCAAACCAGAGCGGGTCAATGCCAGCGGCTTGCACCATCGGCAGAATCACCGATGTAGTCAGTACCACTACGGAAATACCATCCAGAAAGCAGCCCAGCAGAATGAAGAACAGGGTCAATGCCAGCAACAGCATATTGGGCGAAAGGTCCAGAGTGTTGATCCAGGTAGCCAGTTCACGAGGGATACCGGTAAAGGCCATTGAGGTGGTCAGAAAGTGGGCACCCATCAGTATAAAAGCAATCATGGACGACGTTTTTACCGTACCCATCAGCCCGCTGATAAAAGTATCACGGCTCATAGAGCCGCCTTTCCACGACAACAGGTGAGCCAGTGCGACGCCAACGGCAGCAGACTCTGTGGGTGAGGCCAGGCCGCCATAGATAGAGCCGATCACACCAATTATCAGCAGCATCACAGGAATTAACGGGCGGCTGCGACGCAGTTTAGCGCGAAAAGACAGGTGTTCGGCTTCGCCCGTCGGAATGCCATCTGGGTTCAGCAGTGACCAAATCATCACATAGCCGCTAAACAGCAGCATCAGCATAATGCCCGGCAGAATGCCTGCCACAAACAAACGCGCAATCGATTGCTCGGTGGCCACACCGTAAACAATCAGAATAATCGAGGGTGGAATTAACAGCCCCAGGGTGGCAGAGCCGGCCAGTGTGCCCAGTATCTGGTTTTTGTTATAGCCGCGGCGGGTCAGTTCCGGTATCGACATTTTGCCGATGGTGGCTGCTGTAGCGGCGGACGATCCTGAAATCGCCGCGAAAATACCACAACCCAAAATGTTGGTGTGCAGTAACTTCCCCGGGACCTTACCCACCCAAGGTGAAATGCCGCTGAACATTTCTTCAGACAATCGAGAGCGGAACAACACCTCACCCATCCAGATAAACATCGGTAATGCGGCCAGTTCCCAAGACACGCTGGCGCTGTAAAAAGCAGTTGACAGGCTGTCACCCACCGGAACGTTGCTGAAGAAATACAGCGAAATACAACCGATGGCCGTTAACGAAAACGCCACCCACAAACCCGCGCCCAGCAATGCCAGCAGCAGCACCAGAAGCAGTAGGCTCATCCAGATCATTTCCACGGGTTTACTCCTGGGGTGCTTCGTCGTGAAGTTGGGTTATACGGCCGCTGAGCAACGACACAAGAGCGTCTAACAGGGCGACCAATAGCCACAAAAGGCCCATGACCATGGCCGTCTGCGGAATCCACAGCGGCACCGGCACCATGCCAATGGACAGATCGCCGAAATCGTAGCTGTCCCACGCCAGCCAGGCACTGTGCCAGACTGCAAAGGCAGTAATGGCAGTGGCGAATAGCAGAGCCAGGATGTCCATAATGCGGTGGGTAGATTGGGGCAAACGTTGTAACAGCAGAGTCACGCGAATGTGCCCGCCCTGCCAGAAGGTGTAGGCCAGGCCAAAAAACGTGGCACCCAGCAGCATAAACGCTGCCAGTTCAGCCAACCCTGGCACGTTTAGTCCCAGAGGGCTAAGGCCCAGCCAGGTTAGTAATTCATCGAGTACCCGGCTGAGTACCTGGGCAACAATCATGACCATGATTAATGTCAGATTGATCGCGGAAAGGGCGCCCCCCAACCGATAGAATGCGTCCAGAGCCCTGCGCATAGTGATGTTCCTCTGTTATGCCTGCACTGCAGGGCCGGCATGAATGAATGCGTGGAGACACGAGACGCCCGTGCTCCACTATGGGCTTGGCATCAACGCTGGTGGTAAGCGTCCAGAAGGGCTTGGCCATCGCTGCCGGCGCGCTCGAGCCATTCTTCGGTCATGGTTTCGCCAATTTTCTGTAGGCGTTCTACCAGCTGCGCAGAGGGCTCCGACACGACAATGCCGTTATCTCGCATGATTTTGATTTTGGCGTCGGTTTCTTCTTTGCTGGCGTCCCATCCGCGCTTCTCAGCCACTGCTGCTGCGTCTTCCAGCGCTTTTTGGGTCGCTTCAGGCAGACTGCGGAAGGCCTTGGCGTTCACCACAACCATGTTCTTCGGCAGCCACAGTTGGGCGTGGTTAAAATGGCTGAGATAATCCCATGCGCGGGTGTTGGCGCCGGTCGACGGCGACGTAATCATGGCGTCAACACGACCGGTGCCAAAAGCGGTGGGAATGTCTGGCACTTCTACCTGGGTGGGGATGGCGCCCAACAAATCGGCCAGCTGCTCGCTGGATTTGTTGTAGGCGCGCATTTTCACACCTTTCAGCTCATCTCCGGTTTCAACTGCGAACTGGGTATAAATGCCTTGTGGTGGCCAGGGCACCGCAAACAGCAGTTTCAAACGCTGACTTTCCAGGCGCTCCGCCAACACGTCTTTGGAGGCCAGCCATAACTTCCAGGCCTGATCGTAATCACTGGCCAGATACGGCACCGAGTCGACCTCAAACAGCGAATCTTCGTTGGCTAGGCGCGACATGATCAACTCACCAATAGGCACCAGCCCGCGGCGGACAGAGTTTTTGATTTCCGGGTGTTTGATCAGCGAGCCACTGCTGTGCACTGTGATGTTCAGTTCGCCGTCAGTGGCGTCGCGCACATCGTCAGCAAACTGACGGATGTTCACGGTGTGGAAGTTGGAATCGCCATAGGGCGTGGGCATGTCCCATTCGGTGGCTTGTGCTCCGCTTACCATAAAGCTGAGCGTGGCGGCTGCCAGGGTGGCACTAACACGCTTCAGGCTGAAGCCTTTTTTAATGGGTAAGTAAACGTTTTGTATAGAGTTTTTCATAGGTTTTGCCTCCCGAAGCTGACGCCGGAGCCGTCAGCAGATGTTGTTGTTGTCAGTGAGTCGTAAAGCGCGGCGAAAAAGCCGCCTTGATGCGCCTCATGAGCTAAAATTAGCTATGGGTTGATGATGTGTCAAACTATTTATCAAAATAATATACGCAAATTCACTTTGTAATGCTGATAATTTATCTATAAATTGTTTGTATGGATGGTGGGTAAGGGATAAATTTATTCCCGCGCTTGTCGCTATTTATTACAACTACTAATCGCTACAGCTACAACTCTTAAAGCTACAACTCGTACAGCCACAATTTATAACAACCATCAGCCCGGAGGCTCACATGCTATTAAATTGCGATATCGGTGAAAGCTACGGCGCCTGGACCATGGGTCTGGATGATCAGGTCATGCCGTTTATTGACCAGGCCAACATCGCCTGTGGGTTTCACGCCGGAGACCCGCAGGTAATGTTCAATACCGTGCGCCTGGCGTTGCAACACGGTGTCACCCTAGGGGCCCATCCGGCGTATCCTGATCTTCAGGGGTTTGGTCGCCGGTCTATGGTCTGTTCAGCAGACGAAATTCACACCATGGTGTTGTATCAAGTGGGCGCGTTGGCGCAGATAGCCGCTTCTCAGGGTGGCCAGTTGAGTTATGTAAAACCCCACGGTGCGCTTTATAACGACATGATGCGCGACGAGGTGATATTACGCGCGATTCTTAAAGCGCTGGCGCAATCGCCGCAAACTCTGGCGCTGATGGCCATGACCACAGTGGACAATCAGCGCCTGAAACGGCTATGCGAGGAATATGGCGTAGCGTTGCTGTTGGAGGCCTTCGCCGATCGCGCCTATGACAGCGCCGGGTATCTGGTGTCGCGCAGTCAGCCCGGTGCCGTGCACCACGATTCCAGTATGATTGTGCAGCAGGCACTGGCTTTTGCCCGGGGTCACAGCATTCAGTCCATAGAAGGCAAAGCTTTGAGCCTGGAAGCAGACACGCTGTGTGTACACGGTGATAACCCAGAGTCTGTGGCAGCAGTTCGGTCTATTCGTGATGCGTTGACGGAGCTGGGATGATGCAGTGGCGCTATGACGTCAGCGGTATAGATACCGTCACTCTGCATTTTGGTCAGCGTATCGATGCAGCTCTGGTTGCCCCGATTCACCGTGCGGCAATCGCTTTAAAAGCAAGCCTGGGCGCGCGACTGCTGGATGCGGCGCCGTCTTACACCACGCTGCTGTTGCGCTATGATTTGTTACAGGACGACCTGGCCAGCCTGATGGGGCAGGTGAGTGAAGTGTTGAACCAGCTGCCCGATGCCAATGGGGAAGTTGATGCTGAATCCGAAATTATTGAAGTTCCGGTGTTTTATCACCCCAGCGTCGGGCCGGATCTAAAGCGCTTGGCGCAGCGTGCAGGTTTCAGCGTGGAAGAGGTTATTCGCCGCCACAGCGAGCGCCTTTACCAAGTATTCGCCATTGGCTTTGCCCCGGGTTTTGCCTATCTGGGCGAGGTGGCCGAAGAGTTAAGTGTGCCCCGGCTTGCCAACCCGCGAGCTAAAGTGCCGGCCGGTACGCTGGGTATCGCCGACACCCAAACCGCACTTTATCCCATAGTGTCGCCTGGTGGCTGGAATCTGATTGGCCGTACTCCTGTGGCCCTGTTTGATCAGTCTCGCGCACAGCCCAGCCTGCTGGAAGCCGGCCAGACAGTGCGCTTCCGCCCGATAGCGCAAGACGAATACCTTGAGCTTGGCGGTCGCCTTGACGATTTGCCTTGGGGCATGGAGCCGGGTTTGGAAATACAGCAAGGCGCGCCTGCTGAAAAGCAGGGGGAAAAGTTGTGACTCACTCCAAGCTCGGTTTGTTGATTGAAAAACCCGGTTTCCTGAGCCTGATCCAAGACGCCGGACGCCGCGGAGTGATGCATCTGGGGCTGGCCACGGGCGGCCCCATGGATCGCCACGCTTGGGCGTGGGCAAACTATCTGTTAGGTAATCGCTTTGGGGCGGTGGCCGTAGAGATCACTTTTGGCCAAGTGGAGTTTGTCAGCCAGCTGAACACCCGTATTGCCATTACCGGAGCAGAGGTGACGGTCACGGTGAACGGAGCCTCGCAGCCGTTGTGGGCCACGCTGTCGCTGAAAGCCGGGGACAGGGTGGCATTGAGTGCGCCCCGTGCCGGGCTTCGTAGTTATCTGGCTGTTGCCGGTGGCTTTAGTATTGCTGCTGGTTTGGGCAACAGTTGCGCTACGCTGCACAGGGAAAAAACTGGGGGCCTGCATCGCGACGGGCAACCGCTAAAAGCCGGCGATCTACTGCCCTGTGATCCCCAATCCCAAAATCCGCCGCTGCAGCGCCAGGTGCCTGCGGGCTGGATACCCGATTACCGCGAGGCGCTCATTCTGGATGTGATTATGGGGGCACAGGTAGAGCGTTTCCCCGCCAGTTCCCTGGAGTGCTTCTTCACCCAGCCTTATACCTTGAGCCAGCAAAGCGATCGCATGGGCGCAAGGTTAAATGGCCCGGCGCTAGAGGTGTTTGGTGAACGCCTGATTTCTGAGGGTATCAGCCTGGGTGCGGTTCAGGTACCGGCCAATGGCTTGCCCATCATTCTGCTGAATGATCGCCAGACCATTGGTGGCTACCCTAAGCTTGGGGCCGTCACGCCCCGCAGCCTGGATGCGCTGGCGCAGCGCCAGCCGAGCAGTCAGTTGCAGTTCCGCCCGGTGGCCCTGTATGAGGCCCAGAGGCGTGAAAAGGCCTTCCTGGATTTTTTTAACAAGCCCCTTTGATGCATTGTTAAATGTAAAATCCAGTGGGCCTTTTAAGGCTCTGTATCACCACATGAGATCGTCAGGGATCTCATAACCGGCGTAGGGGTCATCGTCGCCCAAGTCGTCTTTTGTACGCTCGTGCAGCACAACAACGGCCTGCGCGTCCCGTTCCTGGATTTTGCGTGCTACGCCTTCGGCGACAATCTCGTAATCGCCACCGATGCAGATGATTGCCAGACGGCCGCGGGCCAGCTGGTCAGCCATCATGTCGTCCACATACATTTTCTTGATTTTTTTGTCATGAACAAACTGGTAAGACGTTTCTCCATGGCTGCGATTCAGCCGGTTTGTCCCCACTAACTGGCGAATCTGGGCCTGTATAGCTTTTTTCTGGGCTTCGGCCTGGCGTTTCTGGTTCAGTTGACGGTCGCGCTCGGTTTTTTCTTCTCGCGCCTGCTGTACTCGCTGCTCGGCTTCATTTACCTGCACCGCGCCCTTGGGCTGCTGTTTGCGCTGTTTGTGCTTTTCATTACGAATAGCTGTGGCCTTTTTTTTGTCGGCCAGGCCGGCTTTCAGTAACTGGTCCTGCAGGGACGCCATGGGGTAACTCCATTAATTGGTAAGAAACTCTGCTATTATTCCACTAGCCTTAGTATACGCCCTCGCGTTTACCTTCTTAACCAGCAACTGCTGATTCCGGGATTTTCTTGTATGCCTTCCTTTAAAGACCTTGAACTGTCTGCCGCCATGCAGGCCAATCTTGTGCGCCTGGGTTTTACCGAACCCACCGACATTCAGGCGCGGGCTTTGCCCCATTGCCTGGCGGGACAAGACGTTATCGCCTTGGCGCACACCGGCAGCGGCAAAACCGCAGCCTTCGGTATTGGTCTGATTGAACATGTCAAACCCAAGCAGTTCTCGGTACAAAGCTTGGTACTGTGCCCCACTCGGGAGTTGGCTGATCAGGTCGCCAAGGCTTTGCGGGAACTGGCCCGTGCCCGCGACAATATAAAAATACTCACCCTGTGCGGTGGTGTGTCGATTGGCCCTCAGATCGGCTCTCTGGCCCACGGCGCTCATATAGTTGTGGGTACACCAGGGCGGATAGCCGATCATTTGCAAAAAGGCACGCTGAAACTGGATCGGGTGTGCACCGTGGTGCTGGACGAAGCCGATCGCATGTTGGATATGGGGTTTCAGGAAGCCGTGGAAAACATTCTTTCACATGCGCCTGCACAGCGCCAGACTCTGCTGTTTTCAGCCACTTGGCCTGAATCGATTCGTAAACTCAGCGCCGGTTTTCAGCGTGAGCCGGTGGATGTGCGGGCGCAAACCGAGAAGATGAACAGTGATATTGCCGAGGTGTTCTACGAAATTTCTGGCAATCAGCGTACCCGCGCCATCGTGGCTCTGCTGTCGCAGCATCAACCCACATCCTGCCTGGTGTTCTGCGCTATGAAACATCAGTGTGACGAGCTGGCGGCCGAGCTGTCCCAGCAGGGCTTTTCGGCGCTGGCATTGCACGGCGACCTGGAGCAGCGCGACCGCGACAGCGTGCTAGTTCGCTTTGCCAATCAAAGTTGCCAGGTATTGGTGGCTACCGACGTGGCGGCTCGTGGGCTGGATATAAAATCATTGCCATTGGTTGTAAACGCCGAGCCGGCAGGCGATCCGGAAATACACACGCACCGCATCGGTCGCACCGGCCGCGCCGGGGAGCAGGGGTTGGCCGTTACTCTTTGCAGCCCGTCCCAGGGCCACAAAATCAATCGCCTGGAAAGCGAACGCGGTGTATCGGTCACTTGGGGCGATAGCGACCCATTATTGGCCACCGTACCAAAACCGATGAAGCCGCTGATGAAAACTCTGTGCATAGCCTCAGGCCGCAAAGAAAAATTGCGCCCAGGTGACGTAATGGGCGCTCTAACCGGCGATGCAGGGTTGCCAGGAAGCGCCATTGGTAAAATAAATGTGTTTGAATTTCAGTGTTTTGTCGCTGTGGAAAGCCGCCACGCCGGACGTGCGTTGGAACAGTTGGAACGCGGCAAGGTAAAAGGTCGCAAGTTGCGGGCACGATTAGTCTAGATTGGCCTAAGTGTGGGATGTTCGGCGGGGGGAATGGGTGGAAAAATACCCAAAAATACTTGGAACGTCCGTATAGCCATTTGTATTCTGGTTGCTGATCACTCATTAAACCGGTAAATTACGCAGGATTTTGCACCCCGGTTTCATTGAATAAAGCGCCGAATTTATGGCTTGTCGGTACGAATTCCCGGGGAAAAGTCACTAACCAAGACAGGTAGCTATTCGTTATGAATGAGCTGATGACCCAAGCTATTGATTTGATGATTGCGGGTATGGGTTTTGTATTTGCGTTTCTGATCGTGCTGGTATTCGCAACGCTGATCATGTCTAAGCTGCTGAACCGGTTTACTGCGCCCGAGCCCGCAACTCCAGCCAGAACGTCTCGCGCCAAGCCCAAGGCGCAACCGTCGGTTGATCCCGACATCGCAGAGGCGATCAAACAGGCGGTTGCTCAATTCCGGTCGCGTCACAAAAAGTGACCTGGTAAGCGATTTAAAACCTTTAAACAGAAGGCTGACACGATGACAGACATTAAAAAACCGCTGGGGATTACAGACGTTGTACTGCGTGACGCCCACCAGTCATTGCTGGCCACCCGCATGCGGCTTGACGATATGCTGCCAATCGCCGAGAAACTCGATAAAGTCGGTTTCTGGTCGCTGGAATCCTGGGGTGGGGCCACTTTTGACTCCTGTATCCGTTACCTGGGCGAAGACCCGTGGGAGCGTATTCGTGAATTGAAGAAAGTTATGCCCAACACGCCCCAACAGATGTTGTTGCGTGGCCAGAATCTTCTGGGCTACCGCCACTATGCTGATGACGTGGTAGAGCGATTTGTTGATCGTGCCGCTGAAAATGGCGTGGACGTATTCCGCATTTTTGATGCGATGAATGACCCCCGCAACCTGGCTACGGCCATCAAGGCCGTGCGTAAAACCGGCAAACACGCCCAGGGCACCATTTCTTACACCACTAGCCATATCCACACCATTGATATGTGGGTTGAACTGGCTAAAGAAATTGAAGACATGGGCGCCCAGTCCATTGCCATTAAAGACATGGCCGGCCTGCTCAAACCCTATGTGGCGTTTGAACTGGTCACCCGCCTGAAAAAAGAGCTGAGCGTACCGATTCATATGCAGTGCCATGCCACCACCGGCATGTCGACCGCTACCGCGCTTAAGGCCGCTGAAGCCGGTATTGATAACGTAGACACCGCAATTTCCTCCATGAGTATGACTTACGGTCATTCGCCGACCGAAGCGGTAGTGGCGATACTGGAAGGTACAGATCGTGATACTGGTTTGGATCTGGTGCTACTGGAAGAAATTGCCGGTTATTTCCGCGAAGTGCGGAAGAAATACGCCAAATTTGAGGGCAGCCTAAGAGGTGTAGACTCCCGCATCCTGATTGCTCAGGTGCCTGGCGGCATGCTGACCAACATGGAAGCTCAGCTTAAAGAGCAGAACGCCGCGGACAAGTTTGATCAGGTGCTGGCCGAAATTCCGAAAGTACGCGAAGACCTGGGTTATATCGCTCTGGTAACGCCGACCTCGCAGATTGTAGGCACTCAGGCGGTACTGAACATACTGACCGGAGAACGCTACAAGTCGATCTCCAAAGAAACCGCCGCAATTCTTAAAGGTGAATACGGTTCTGCGCCTGCGCCGTTCAATAAAGAGCTGCAGGAAAAAGTGCTCGATGGCAAACAAGCTATTACCTGTCGTCCGGCGGATTTACTAGAGCCGGAAATAGACAAACTGACGGACGAGCTGAAAAAGCTGGCGCAAGAGAAGAGCATCAAACTGGCTGACAATGTCATCGACGATGTACTGACCTACGCCCTGTTCCCGCAGATTGGCCTGAAATTTCTTGAAAACCGCAACAATCCGGATGCGTTCGAGCCGATTCCGTCGGCGGATGACGTAGCGCCGGCGAAAAAGGCCTCAGGCCCCGAAACCTATACCGTTGAAGTGAATAGTAAAAAATACGTGGTAGCGGTGTCTGAAGGAGGTGAAATCAGCCAGATTCAGACGGAAGGCGGAGCTGCTTCGGCACCTGCGGCCGCCGCACCGGAACCGGTTGCCGGTGGTGATCCGGTTAATGCGCCTTTGGGCGGTAATATCTTCAAGGTTCTGGTTTCTCCCGGCGATGCCGTGGAAGAAAACGATGTGCTGATCATTCTGGAAGCCATGAAAATGGAAACCGAGATTCGCGCACCGAAAGCCGGTACCGTCGGTGAAGTCTTCATCAAGGTCGGTGATGCCGTCGCTGTTGATGATGAAATGCTGACAATCGCATAAGGGCCAGCATTCCATGGATAAATTAATGACGTTATGGACAGGCAGTGGCCTGTTTAATCTATCAATCGGCCAGTTCTTCATGATCTGTGTCGGTCTTCTTCTGTTATATCTTGCCATTCGTAAAGGTTTTGAGCCTTTGTTGCTGGTTCCGATCGGGTTTGGTGGCATTCTGGCGAATATTCCGGAGGCTGGACTGGCTCTGTCGGCGGCTGAAAACGCTATTCACTTTGCCAATCCAGACGTGCTTGCAGCGCTTGCGGACGTTCTGGATGTGGGCTATCTGTCAGGGCAGATGGTGACCCCTGAAGTGATTGATACATTCCAACATGCTTACAAAGGCGCGAGCTATGCAACCGTCGGAGAGGCCGGGGTGATTGCTCAGGGTCTCGGTTATAGCAATGGGATGCTTTATAATTTTTACACGGTTTCTATAGCAAGTGGTGCTGCTCCACTGATCATCTTTATGGGTGTTGGTGCAATGACGGATTTTGGTCCGTTATTGGCTAACCCGAAGACGCTGCTTCTTGGCGCAGCTGCCCAGTTCGGTATCTTCGGTACGGTTCTGGGTGCGGCGCTGCTGACCTGGAGTGGTGTTATGGACTTCACCATCTATGAAGCGGCTGCTATCGGTATCATCGGTGGGGCAGACGGTCCGACATCTATCTATGTGTCCAGTATTCTGGCACCGCACCTGCTGGGCGCCATCGCGGTTGCTGCCTACTCCTACATGGCTCTGGTTCCGTTGATCCAGCCACCCATCATGAGGGCTTTAACGACCAAAAAAGAGCGCGCGATCAAGATGTCGCAGCTGCGCCCAGTCAGGAAAAAGGAAAAAATTGTATTTCCGATTGTGGTACTGATCGCCACTGCGCTGTTTCTGCCGGATGCTGCGCCGCTGCTGGGTATGTTCTGCTTCGGTAACTTGATGCGCGAGTGCGGTGTGGTTGAGCGTTTGAGTGACACTTCTCAGAACGCGTTGATCAACATTGTGACCATTTTCCTGGGTCTCTCTGTGGGTTCAAAACTGGGTGCTGACAAGTTCCTGGACCTGCAGACTCTGGGTATTCTATTGCTGGGTATGGCCGCATTCTGTGTGGGTACCGCGTGTGGTGTTCTGATGGCCAAGCTGCTGAACAGGTTCACTAAGGAAGCTATCAACCCGTTGATTGGTTCTGCCGGGGTGTCTGCAGTGCCAATGGCGGCGCGGGTGTCCAACAAGTTGGGCCTGGAAGCCAACCCGCAAAACTTCCTGCTGATGCACGCTATGGGTCCAAACGTGGCTGGTGTTATCGGTTCGGCGGTAGCAGCGGGCGTAATGATCAAGTTGCTTAGCTGATCGGTTTGTTGCTGTTCCGAAACCCCCGCTCGGCCCTAGCTTGGCGGGGGTTTTTCGTTTTTGGCGGTTAACCTGAAAGTACGAGTCTGTATTGACTCGAGTTACCGACTTTCACCACTGGACGTTAATCGATTTAGAAATCGCGGGTTGCTAAAGTCCGTCAATGCCCGTTGAATTTCCTCGGGCGTGTTCATCACAAATGGCCCGTATTGCACTACGGGCTCTTCAATAGGGCAGCCGCTGAGTATTAACATACCTGCGCCTGAGTCGCGGGCCTGCAGTTGCAATGTATTGCCTTTGGCGTAGATGCCCAGTTGCCGCGCGTCGATCAAATCTGTTGCGCCTTGATAGACATACACCAGTGCAGGGTTATCGGCATTGAAACACAATTCAACGGTTTCATTGCCGGCCAGGTGCACATCAACAAATACAGGCTGGGTCGAAATCTCCGGCAGCGGGCCTTGCTGTAATTGTTGATTGATTGTTACGGAACCTGCGATAACGCGAGCCATCCCGCTGTTAGATAGCCGCTGCTCTGAAACCTCCGCGCTAGCAATTTCCTGATAAGCCGCGGGCTTCATTTTTTCAGCGCCGGGCAAATTCAGCCAGATTTGAAAGCCGTGCAACAGTCCGTGCTCCTGCTCAGGCATTTCCGAGTGAAGCACGCCTGCGCCCGCTGTCATCCATTGCACATCACCGGCGCTAATAACGCCTTCGTTGCCCATGTGGTCGCGGTGGCGCATGCGCCCGGCCTTCATGTAAGTAATGGTTTCAAAGCCGCGATGGGGATGCTCAGGAAAGCCGCCAATATAGTCGGCAGCATCGTCAGAGTTGATTTCATCAATCATCAAAAAAGGATTCAGTGCCTGATGCAGGCGCTGACCCGCAAGGCGATGAATTTTGACCCCGTCACCATCCTGGGCAGGGCGAGCTGTTATAACTTGAAGTAATTCTCTCATAGGTTTTCTCCAATCCCTTCCCGGCCATGGGCGGCGGTAAAATCCTGTGCTGGACCCACGGGGATAATTCCCGTGGGGTTAATCATCAAATGGCTCGCATAATAATGCGTCTTGATATGCTCAAAGCTGACGGTGTCAGACACGCCGGGCATCTGGTATAGCTCGCGCACATAACCACTAATGGCTGGATAATCGGCCAGTAACTGACGGTTGGTTTTAAAGTGACCAAAATACACAGCATCGAAACGAATCAAGGTGGTAAACAAACGCCAATCGGCTTCCGTTAACTGGCCACCCGCCAGATAGCGCTGCCGGGCTAGTAAGGTCTCGACCCAGTCTAGCGAATCGAACAGGCTATGGTATGCTTTTTCATAGGCCTCTTGGGTGGTGGCGAAACCGGCTCGATAGACGCCGTTGTTGATGGTGTCGTAGACACGGTCATTCAGGGCGTTGATCCGCTCGTGTAACGTATCAGGGTAGTAATCTGTGGTGTTGCCCGTTAAAGGATTAAACGCCGTATTGAACATACGGATAATCTCTGAGGACTCATTGCTGACAATGGTCTGTGTTTGCTTGTCCCACAAGACCGGCACCGTAACGCGGCCCTCATAGCTGGAATCCGCCTTTAAATACAGTTGGTACAGAAAGTCCAGACCGTAAAGCGGATCTTTCATTTCCCAGCCACTTTTAAGCATCACCGGATCGACCACGGTGACATCAATATAATCCTGCAACTGCTTTATTTGGCGAAAAATCAGTGCGCGGTGTGCCCAAGGGCAGGCCAGTGACACATACAAATGGTAGCGGCCTTTCTCGGCCTTGAAGCCGGGCTCCCCGTTTGGGCCGGCTTTGCCATCGGGTGTCAGCCAGTTTCTGAAGCGACTGTCCTGACGGCGAAACTCACCACCGCTGTTGCCGGTGTCGTACCACTGGTCAACCCATTTACCCTTTTGTAACATGCCCATTATGCGACTCCTGTAAATTAATTGGCCCAAAATGTCGACGTTAGAATGTCATCTGGGCTGCTGTGCGCCTTTGCCACGGCCGCCAAATCAGCCGAATGTTTTTTTAAGTGATTGGGTTATTATAAGGGTTAAAAAATTCGTAATAAGAGCTAATATCTGTTCAGAATATTCTAAATATTAGAACAGTTATTTGGAGGTATAGTGGCAAAGAACCCAATTACAATAGAGGTCCTGGAGACACTGGATGCCATAGACCGGCGTGGAAGTTTCGCGAAAGCGGCTGAAGAGCTAAACAAAGCGACGTCGGCCGTTTCCTATGCGGTGCAAAAGCTGGAAGAGCAACTGGGTATTGCGCTATTCCCGCTGCAAAAAGGCTACCGGGCAATACCCTTGGCCGGTGCCGATCTGGTGCCGGTTGTTGCTTCCCGCCATGAACTGGCGAGTATAGCGACCAACTCTGACGCTTTGCAGGGGCGGCTGCCGAAAGTTCGGAGAGTAATCACGCATGATACATCTGTCAGTGATATTACCCGAAGCGCAGGTTTAAGCAGCGACGGTAAACATTTCTACGTGCAAAACATAGATCAGAAAGTTGAGGCGATCCGTGCAGGAATAGGCGTCGGCCACTTACCGCGACTACGTATTCAAAATCAACTCAACAATGGCGAGCTTGTAGAACTGGCGTTAAACAAGGTTTCTGTTTTCGAGTATTATTTAGCGTGGAAAATCAGTCATAAAGGCAAGGGGTTGCAACTGTTAACTCAAAAATTGGCGGCCGTATTTGGTGAAACGTTCATATCAAACTAACGAGCCGGGTTTTAGAAAATGCGCCAGTAACTCGGAAGATTCCGCTTTTAATCACATGCCTATTCCGGAGCGTATCC
The DNA here is from genome assembly GCF_023311895.1 of Marinobacter sp. M3C. Taxonomy (GTDB): domain Bacteria; phylum Pseudomonadota; class Gammaproteobacteria; order Pseudomonadales; family Oleiphilaceae; genus Marinobacter. The sequence goes on along the minus strand of NZ_CP092284.1, from coordinate 968,409 downwards.
CACACTGTTTGAGCTTTTAGTGAAAATTTCGCGAACTGACCGGAAGTGCCTTTATCAGGTGGCTAAGGTCAGACAATTTGCCGGCCATGATGTGGACTATATCTCCCTCCCGTTCCAGAACGCCTTTTACGTGCAGCAGCCGTGCGGTGAGCAGGGGCTTGCGTTGCTGGCGGGCGGTGGCCAGCCAGACCACCACGTTGATGTTGCCGGTTTCGTCTTCCAGGGTAACGAAAGTGACGCCCGAGGCGGTTCCGGGGCGCTGGCGGCCGGTTACCAGGCCGGCTACCTGCACCGGGCGGCCGGGTTCTATGGTGTTGAGTTCGCTGGCGCTCAGGCAGAAACGCAGATGGCCCTGTTCCCGCAGCAAAGCCAGGGGATGGCGTTGTAGGGTCAGGCCCTGGCTGCTGTAGTCTGCCGCTATATTCTGGCCCTCGTTGGGTGCTGGCAGTTGCTCGCAGGCGGGTTCGGGCGCGCTATTGTCTTCGCCAACAAATAACTCAGCCGGTTGTTCGTGGCCCAGCAACTGCCAATAAGCCTGGTGGCGGTTGCTGGTAAAGCCGGGCATGGCGTTGGCACCGGCCAACAGTTCCATATCGCGCTGGTTCAGGCCGGTCAGCTGTCGTAGCTGGCCGGAAGACGTGTAGCCGGTTTCTGGCCTCTTGGCCGGAACGGCCGTGCCAGCTTGCTGTGACAGACCGCGAATTTGGCACAGGCCCAGGCGTAGTGACAGGGGATTGTCTGCCCGGGCTTTCGGAGCCTGGGTTTGCAAGGTTTGAGGCTGTGTGGTTTGCAACTGAAGAGTATGGTCCCACTGGCTGTGGTTCACATCCAATGGCTGTATATCCACCCCGTGGCGGCGGGCATCCTGCACCAGTTGAGACGCCGAATAAAACCCCATGGGCTGGCTGTTAAGCAAAGCGCAATAAAATGCCGCCGGGTAATGGCACTTTATCCAGGCTGATACATACACCAATAAGGCAAAGCTGGCGGCGTGTGATTCGGGGAAGCCGTAACCGCCAAAGCCGCAGATTTGCTGGTACAGGCGCTCGGCGAAATCGTCGGTGTGACCACGTTCTTTCATGCCGCTCAGCAATTTATCGCGAAATGGAGTCAGGTCGCCGTGGGATTTCCACGCCGCCATGGCACGGCGCAGCTGATCGGCCTCGCCGCCGCTGAAGCCGGCGGCGACCATGGCCAGTTTAATCACCTGCTCCTGAAATATGGGTACACCCATAGTACGTTCCAGCACGCGCTGTATGGCCTGGTTGGGGTAATTTACAGGCTCCAAACCATGCCTGCGCTTCAGGTAAGGGTGCACCATATCGCCTTGAATCGGCCCCGGGCGCACAATGGCTACCTGCACCACCAGGTCGTAATAGGTGGCGGGTTTCAGCCGCGGTAGCATGTTGATCTGGGCCCTGGATTCCACCTGGAATACGCCAACGCTGTCGCCTGTTTGCAACATGGCGTAAGTGTCCGGATCTTCCTGGGGAATGTCCTGCATGTGAAAAGGCCGCCCTAACTGGGCGCTGATCATTTCCAGGGCTTTGCGAATGGCCGTAAGAATGCCCAGCGCCAGCACGTCTACCTTCATTAGCCCCAGGCTTTCCAGGTCGTCTTTGTCCCACTGAATCACCGTTCGATCGGCCATGGTGGCGTTTTCTATGGGCACCAATTCCGCCAGGGGGCCGGCGCTGATCACAAAGCCGCCCACATGCTGGGACAGGTGGCGGGGGAAGCCCAGCAGAGTATTTACCAAGGTAAAAAACTGATCAGCGACCTTTGGATTGCGAGTCAGATTTTTATCGAGTATTTGCTGGCGCCAGGGCGTGGCTTTGTCGCGCCAGTCGATGCCGTCAAGCAGCTGTTCTACCAGCAATGGGTCAAACCCCATGGCTTTGCCTACGTCGCGGATGGTGCTGCGCGGGCGGTAACGGATAACGGTGGCGGCTATGGCTGCGCGGTCGCGGCTGTAGCGCTGATAAATGTATTGAATCACTTCTTCGCGCCGCTGGTGTTCAAAGTCGACGTCTATATCCGGCGGCTCGTTGCGGTCTTTGGAAATAAAACGCTCAAACAGCAGGTCGACTTTTGCCGGGTTCACTTCGGTAATGCCCAGGCAATAGCACACCGCAGAGTTAGCCGCTGAACCACGGCCCTGGCACAGAATGCCGCGGCCGCGGGCAAATGCGACTATGTCCTCAATGGTCAGAAAATAGTGCTCGTACTGCATCTCTGAAATCAGCCCCAGCTCTTTGTGAATCAGTGCCTGTACCTGCAGCGGCGTACCCTCTGGGTAGCGCCGGCGTTCGCCTTCGCGGGTCAGTTGCAGCAAATAACCGGCGGCGCTGGTGCCGGCTGGTACTAGATCGGGCGGGTACTCATAGCGCAGGCTGCCGGGTTCAAACGTGCATTGCCGGGCGATCACCTGAGTTTGCTGCAGCCAAGCGGCGGGAAACAGGCGCTGTAATACCGCAACGGGGCGCAGGTAACGCTCACCGTTTTGAAACAGGCAATGGCCGGCATTCTCCAGATTGGTGTGGTTGCGCAGGGCAGTGAGCACATCTTGCAGGGGCTGACGTTTACGGCAATGCATGTGCACGTCGCCACTGGCGGTGATGGGGCAGCGTAACTCCCCGGCCAGCCAGCGTATGCGGGCCAGCTGTTGTTCTTCACCGGATTCCAGAGTGCGTGAGGCTGCTAACCACAGCCGCCGGTCAAACAATCGCAGCAGCCATTCACCCGCCGCTAGCGCTTGCTGGCTGTCGGCGCTGGCCAATGTTGGCGGTAACCACAAGCACAGGCAATCGTCCAGCGCGTGTACTTCCAGGTCACGGTAATACAGCTGGTACTGGCCCTTTTCCGCTCGCCGTCGGGCGCTGGTGATCAGCTGGCACAGTTGGCCATAGCCTTTGCGGGTGCGTGCCAGAAGTATAAATCGCGGGGTGCAGGCCCTAGGTGGTGCGTCGCTCAATTCAAACCAGCTGCCGGTAATGAGTTTCACCGGGCTGTTTTTAAGCGCCGCCCAGGCGCGGGGGATGCCAGCCACCGAACAGGCATCGGTAATGGCCAGGGCGCTATAACCCAGTTCTGCGGCTTGTTCCGCCAGCTCATGGGGATGCGAGGCGCCGGTCAGAAAACTGAAGTTGCTGAAGCAGTGCAGCTCGGCGTAGCTTTCATGGCTTTCACCACTTATATAGCTTTCAGACTGCATCAGCCAAACCACCCGTGTATGTGCCAGCCCTGACGGGCATCCCGAAACACCCAAGCCAATTGGCCGCTGGGTAATTGGGCGATGTAATAATCCCGCTGTACCCTTTGGCCATCCCACCAGCCGCCACTGATGCGTTCCGGGCCGGCAAACCAGGCCTGCGGCTTGGTGTGTAAAGGCTGAGGCTTACGCATCAGCCACAGCGGGCGGCAAGGTAACGGATTCTCCGCGGCGCTGGCTTTGCGCTGTTTGCGCTGCACATCGGCGCTGGCCCAGGCCTGCTCAGGGCGGTGATCAGCGTGTGGCGCCAGCTGTTGCAGTGCGCCGTCACCCAGCCGGGCCTGCAGGCGGCTGATCAGAGTGTGCCAGGCTTCGTCCATATCTTGGGTTTCGCCCAACAAATCCTGTCCGCTGGCGGCTTCACGCCCAATAAAGCGTTTTACCAGCAATACCAGTGACACCACCGGAGCTTGCAGAGGCTGTTGTTCAAAGCGTAGGCGAATCAAATTCAGAAAAGCCTCCGCCCGATGCTCCGGGCCGGAAGTGCGTATGCGCAGGCGGGTGGGTTCTGTGTAGCGATAGCACAACAACAAATTCAGACTGTCGGTTTCCTGCTGGCGCCAGCACAGGTCTTCTTCCAGTTCACTCAATATGCGTTGCAGTGGAAATAGCAGCCCCTGGGAATGTTCGATGTCTTCGACAAAATCCGCTTGCTGGCGAAATCGGTGCGGGGGCTGCCAAGGCGTTTGTGGGTCTGGCCTTGTACCTTGTATTTTTTGGCTATGAGCCAGAATTTTCGGGCCCAGCCGCCGCGCTAGTTCGGCTGCGGGCAGCGCGAACAGGTCGCTTAAGGTGTTCAGGCCTAACCGCTGCAGGCGGGTGCAGGCCTGGGCGTCAAACTCTGCTGCCGACAGTAGCAGCTGATCCAGCAGACGCTGCATGTGGCCCTGGTCGGCGCTGCATTCACCTTTGCCGGTACGGGCAATCAGCCTTGCTGCCAGCGGGGTGTGACCAATGCCCAGCCAGGCCGTCAGGTGGCGTTCGTTCAAGCCTTGCTCTATGGTTTCCCACACCGCCGGCAAACCACCGTACAGCTTTTGTAGACTGCCGATTTCAGCCAGCAGGCCATCTGGCGGCACCAGGGTAATGTGTGCGGCACAGCGGTACAGCCAGCGGGCTTGGTCCTGCAACACCCGGGCTTCTTGCTGCGGATCGGTGCGAACCATCGCCAGATCTGCCACCAGGCTAAGCGCGGTTTTCAGCCGCATGCCGGGCTGCACGCCTTGGCTGCTGGCCTGAGCGCAAGCCTGAAGCACCTTCTGGCCAGATGCGTCCACAATCACCAGCGCTGCGTCCTGCTGGCGGGAGCGGCGGAGATGATCCAGCAGTAATTGAGGAAAATGCAGGTGTAACCACAGCATAAAGGGTTACCGGGTCGACTTGAGCCAGGGGCCCTTAACCACGCGGCTGGTTTCGGCCGCAGCCAGGCCAGCTCGCTGCGGCAACGGCAGTTCGCAGTGCTGGCCCGGCCAGCTGCCGCGGCGTTTGAGTATTTGCACGTGCAGGCATTGATTAGCGTCTGGCTGCAACTCAAGGCGCAGAGCCGCCGGTGAATTTTGCGCCGCATGGCAGCGTTCGCGAAACAATACGCACACGTTACTGCCAGCTTCAGCGGCCAGCTGTAAGCGCCGTACATCCCGCAACGCCAGCTTGCCGGGCCAGGCCATAACCAGCCCGGTGACCGGTGAGCGCAGGCAGTTTTCCAGGGTCCATAAAAAATCGCCGCTGTCCTGGGTGTGAATGACCACTACCTGGTCAAGGTCAACACCTTCACGCACCAGCGCCGGGGCATAAGGAATGTGCGGTGGGTTCAGCCAGAATACGGTTTTTCCGCTATGGGTCAGGCGTTGCATCAATGGCAGCAGCAAATGCAGCTCGCCAATACCGGGTGTGTCCAGCAGGCATTCACTGAGTGCTCCCCGCGGCCAGCCCAGCCCGCCCAGCTGGTTATCCAGCGCTTGGTAACCAGTAGATTCAGCCGGTTGACTGGTGTGAACAGGCTGATGGCCCTGCCAGACACGGGCGCTTTGCTTTAAGGCGGATAGAAGTTCATTCATGGATAAATCTCGAAGTACTGTTTAAATATACAGTATTCCGAACAGGGCTAGATTTCAACCGCCAGGATTAACAATTTGAATGACAGGGTCACCGTTTACAGTGGTAGTCTTGGCATAAAATGAAAACTGGGAAAGCCATTTTATGGCAGTGATTGCAGGTGTCGACCTTGCCTGGCAGGGCAATCGCAACCCCACGGCTATTGCGGTAGGGTACGTTGCCGACGGCGCTATAGCAGTGACCGGCGTGTTTGAAAACCTTCACGGTTTTGACGCCGTTGCCAGTGCCCTGGATTCTATCGACGGTCTTCACGGTGTGGCGGTAGACGGCCCACTCATCATTCGTAACCCGAGCGGACAACGGCCCTGTGAACGCGGCATCGGGGTGGCTTATGCTGCGCGAAAGGCATCCTGCCACGCCTGCAATCTGACTCTGTTCCCCGCGTCTAACGGCGTGTTGCTGGGTGATCATTTGCACACAGCCGGCTTTGGCCATCTGGCTGCGCCCGGGCAAAAGTGGCAGCTGGAGTGTTATCCCCATCCCGCGCTGATCGAAATATTTCAGCTTCCTGAGCGTCTGTTTTATAAAAAAGGCCAGGTAACGGATAAGCGCCAGGGCCAGGCCCGGCTTGCCAGTTTGCTGCTCAGCCTGGCGCAGTCCCAAAGAATGGCGTTGACCATAGGCTCGTTATTTTTACCCTATCTGGATGCGCAACGTATTCAATCTTTGCGTGGCGCAGCTCTGAAGCATAACGAAGACGTACTGGATGCGATTGTTTGCCTGTATATTGCGGCTTTGTACCAGGCTGGGAACAGTGAACGAGTGTTCGGCTGCACGGAACAGGGCTATATCTACGTGCCCCAGGGCGCGTGCTGAATAAGGAGGCTTTATGACCGAACTGACCGAAACCATGATCGAATGCCCCTACTGCGGTGAGTCTATCGAGGTGCTGATCAACCCTGAAGATGCGCAGCAATCATATATTGAAGACTGTCAGGTGTGCTGCAAGCCGATCACCTTCGTTGTGACAGAGGCAAATAACGGTGACTTGTCGGTGGCCGTGTACAGTGAAAACGACACTTATTGAATGCGATGGAAGTAACAGATAGACGGCCTCTAGCCCTTGACCAGCATTCCCTCACGCCAGCGATCCCAAGGGGGAAGGGGGCCTAGTGATTCGAACAGATAGTTGAGGAAAACGCGAACCTTGTGTGAGCGAAGGCGTCGTTCGGTGGTCAGCACGTGGATGTCGCGGCGCCCCGGGTTAACCTCACAGCGCCAGAAATCGAGCAGAGCGACCAGCGCGCCGGATTTGAGTTCGCCGGCAATCAGCCAGGTCGGGAACATCACCAGTCCCTGACCCAGTAGAGCGGCCTGAACCAGGCTGACGGCGTCGTCGCTGTAGAGATTGCCGGTAACATCGAAAGGCGTGGCGCTGGCCTGATTCGGAGCCTGAAAGAACCAGCGTTGTCGGCCCATTTCGCCCTGATAAAGTAGGCAGTTATGGTCGATGAGTGACTCTGGCGATTCGGGCTCGCCATGCGCCTGAAGATAACTCGGCGCAGCGGCGATTACGTAGTTCATCGGCGCCAGACGGCGTGCCACCAGCGACGAATCTGAGAGCTCACCCACGCGGAAGGTGACATCATGCCCTTCACGAACCGGGTCAACCACTCGGTCGTTAAGCTGCAGTTCAGCCTTGAGCGAGGGGTACCGACACTGAAAACGGTGCAACAGTGGCACGACCTGCCGCTGACCGAAAGCCACAGGTGCGTTGATGCGCAGTGTGCCGCTGAGCTCAGCGTCTGAATGCACCAGTGCGTCCGTGGCGAAGTCGAGCCGCTCCAGAATATCGCGCACTTCTTCGTAGTAGCGCAAACCCGCTTCTGTGAGCGTCACTGCACGGGTATGCCGGTAGAACAGTGGCTGGCCCACGGCCTCCTCCAGTCCCCGAATTTGCCGGGAAATAGAGGACACAGCGCGATGGAAATGACGGGCGGTCGTCGTAAAACTCCCAGTGGCAGCGACCCGTTCAAAGACGCGTAGGGCATTGAGATCCATCTGGTTGAAACCCCTTGAGTTGCGTTGTGCGCAATAAAGATTTGCGTTGTTTTCGATTGTAGCAATGAACGACCGCTAACAGAATGGAAGCATTGGTAACCCGATTCGGGGAGCCAGACACTGTTCACGAAAGGAGAGAGCGCATGCGTAAAGGTACAGCACTGGTCGCAGGAGCCACCGGGATTACCGGTGGAAATTTGGCGTCTTATCTGGTGGCCAGCGGTTGGACAGTCTACGGGCTTTCACGACACGCCACCGAACAGAGCGGTGTAATACCAGTTGCCGCAGACCTGCTCGACGAGACCGCTACCCGGGAGGCGCTGGCTGGTCTGCCGATCACTCATGTCTTCTATTGCACCTGGGTCGGTCGCGACAACGAAAAAGCCAATATCGAGGCTAACAGCGCCATGATGCGCAATCTCTTCGCGGGGCTTGGTGATACTGATGTTCAGCACGCCTCGCTGGTCACGGGAACAAAGCAGTACCTCGGTTCGTTCGAAGCCTATGGCAGTGGTCGCACCGAAACGCCGTTCCGCGAATCCGAGCCACGTGTCCCCGGCGACAACTTTTATTACGCGCTGGAAGATGTACTGTTCGAAACCGCCGAGTGTCAGGGCTTCTCCTGGAACGTGCACCGGCCACATACGGTGATCGGCTACGCCCGCGGTAACGCCATGAACATGGGCACCACGCTTGCTGTCTATGCCTCAATCTGTAAGGCGACCGGCAAGCCGTTCGTATTCCCAGGCTCGCAGATTCAATGGAACGCGCTGACCGACATGACGGATGCGCTGGTTCTGGCGCGCCAGATGGAGTGGGCCGCAACGACGCCAGGGGCTGTAAATCAGGCATTTAACACGGTCAACGGTGACGTTTTCCGCTGGCGCCGGATGTGGCGCGAGATCGGAGAATACTTTGGTCTTGAAGTAGCAGACTGTCCCGAGACACCACAGCCACTGGAAACCCAGATGGCCGGGATCGACGCGACTTGGCGCGAAATTGCCAAGAAGCATGATCTGGTCGAACCGGACGTCGCCAGGCTCGTCTCGTGGTGGCACACCGATGCGGACCTGGGTCGCGACCAGGAGTGTGTCAACGACATCACCAAATCACGCGACTTCGGTTTCGATCACTTCCGCGAGACCCGAGGGGCGTTCTCAGACCTGTTTGATCGTCTGCGCGCCGAGAAGATCATTCCCTGATGGCAGAGGGTGCCAGGCCGGCATTACCGCATTGGCCGGCAGGTGGCAGCCACTCATCTGGATCTTTGGCACCCTTGCTCCGGTTTGGCCCGAGTTCGACATACTAGTGGTCAACAAATAGCTCTCAACTGCCCATCAGTCACGCTAGGTAAAGGCGTTCACGCCCGCGGTCCAAGGCTGCCTGAATTCACTTTAGGAACAAAGACTATGCCGAGTGGTAGCCACCATGCACTGCTACTGAGCAGTCGTGCTGCGTCGCATTGACAGTACTCATGTCATGGATCTCTCGACATAGTTCTGCGCTCGGCATGAACCGCCAAGGCCAGCCAGTTGAAGCCTTCAGCTTATATCCATCACCTGCTCACGCATATTGCCGAGGCGAACACGGTGGAGAGTCTGGAAGCGCTGTGGTCCGTTTTAGTGCCGCCGATGTACGTAGGATTTCAGCTTAATGAGGCCGATTATGTGGCGTATCGGCGCGCTGGGCGGGCCGCCGCCGAGGGCGTGCGGGCTTGAGGTGGGCGAGCGGGTCATCGTGGAAGGTCTGCAAAAGGTGCGCTCCGGCATCACGGTCACGCCCGTCGATAAACGCATCGATCCAAAAGCAGTCGTGCTTAAAGGTGAAGGTGAGGACGCCCAATGATCAGCGGCGTCTTTATCCAGCGACCGAAATTCGCCTTCGTTATTTTCATTCTGATAACCCTCGCAGGCTTGCTCGCCCTCCGAGGCCTGCCGGTAAATATGTATCCCGATATGGCACCGCCCCACTATGCAGCAGGGAGCTCCCAAACCTGCTGACACCATTCTGGGACGCCAGATTGGCAAGTATTGAGCCTTGAGACACAAAGTGTTCGAGGCGAGCCCTATGTGTCAGCGAAGTCGTCGACTTACATTTCAGAGGGCATCCATGCTTCATTCTCATCGACTGGTAATGTCAGCGTTAATAAAAGTGTCAGTGAGGATTGACGATTGGGTGGGTACTCGCCGATAGTTGGTTTTGCAAACCATTCACGCTAACTGGAACCTGTTGATGATAGACAATGATACATTGACCGCACTGAAAACCGCTTTTACCTTTATGCCGCAGCCGGTGGAAGTAAACCGTTACGATTACGGTGACGATGCCGAGCGGGTGCTGGCGCAGGTGAACTTTGTGCGTGAAGTGCTGGCCCATCACGGTATAGACCCGGAAGAAGTGGCGGGTGACATCAATCCTGAATCGTCGCCGAATTCCTGCTATTAGGTTGGCGGGGGCTTAATTGGCGTAAACCTAGTAGCTGGCCCTTTGCCACTGCCAATACCCTGATATAAGCGCTGTGTCGAATTAGTTGCGGATGTACTGGCAAATGGCTATTGGTTTTCGCATCCGATAGTTGTCCAATACACTCTTTGCTGGCAATACACACAGATTCCGCAATAACCGGGTGATAAAAACACGCATGTTTCATGAGCTGAGTTTAGGCGGAATGCTGTTCAGCCCTTTGGTAGTGCTGGGGCCATTGGCGTTTTTGATGACCATGGCCACTCGTTGGGTGCTGCACCGGCTGAACTGGAGGCGTTATATCTGGAAAGATGCCTGGTTCGATGTCGGCATTTTTGTGTGTTATCTGGCGCTGACTATTTACTGGGTGGGAGACTGAAGCGGGCTTATGGGAAAATTATTGCGTGTTGGGGTTACCCTGCTGGTGGTTTTTGCGGCCATATTGGCCGGCAACTGGATATGGAATCACTATTTGCATTCGCCCTGGACCCGCGATGGCCGTATTCGCGCGGATGTCATTACCGTAGCGCCCGACGTATCCGGCTGGGTAACCCGCCTTGAAGTGAGCAACAACCAGCCGGTTAACAAGGGTGACTTGCTGTTTGTGATTGATGAATCTCGCTATCAGGCAAAAATTGCCGAAGCCGGCGCTTACCTGGCGCAAAAGCGCAGCGCCTGGGAATTGGCCCAACATCAGTATCAGCGCCGCGAAGGCTTGAGCGGCCGCCAGACTATTAGCGACGAGAATCTGGAAACTTACCGCATTCAAACTGAGTCTGCCAGAGCCAGTTACGAGTTGGCTCAGGCTCAGCTGGCAACGGCCCGTATTGACCTGCAGCGTACCCGGGTAACGGCGCCTGAAACCGGTACCGTTAGTAACCTCAGTCTGAGCAAAGGCAACTACGTGAACCAGGGCCAGCCGGTGGTGTCGCTGGTGCAGAAAGGCTCGTTCTACGTGACCGGTTACTTTGAAGAAACCAAGCTTCAGAAAATCCACGTCGGCCAGAATGCCCGGGTAACATTGATGAGCGGCGGTGAAATGCAGGGTAAAGTCACCAGTATTGCCCAAGGCATTGCCGATACCAGCGCGGGTAGCAACAGCCAATTGTTGCCACAAGTACAGCAGGCGGTGAACTGGGTACGCCTGGCCCAGCGCATCCCGGTAGATATTACTCTGAACTCACTGCCGCCAGGCCTCAATCTTAGCGCTGGTATGACGGTTTCAATTTATCTCGACACCGATCAGTAATATGCAGCTACACCCCTGGCTGGCACAGTTGCTGATGCCCGACAAGCACGCGGTGATTTTCGCCATCAAAGGCCTTGTCGCCATGGCCATGGCGCTGTTCACCTCCATGTATTTGGGGTTGGAGCGGCCGTACTGGGCCTTGGTCGCCGCTATCTTTTTACAGATTCGCCCAGAAAGCGGGATGGTAATTGAAAAAGCTTTGTGCCTGATTATGGGGTCACTGCTGGGGGGCGCTGTCGGCGTCCTCATATTGGCGCTGTTGATACCTTACCCGCTGTTGGCACTGGCCAGTCTGGCGCTTTGGGTGAGCCTGAACTCCGCGGCCGCGGCCATGGTTCACAGCAAAAACTTTATCTATGCCTTTGCCATGGCCGGCATGACAGCTGCTTTGGTGGTGATTTTGGTGATGGCCAACGCTGAAGCCGCTGGCAGCCAGGCGGTGTTTAATATTGCTCAGGCTCGTATCAGTGAAATAACCGTGGGCGCGGTGTGTGCCATGTTGGTCAGCAAGCTGCTGTGGCCAATGATGGTGAAAGATCAGATGCGCGACGACGCCCGCACGGTGATTAACAGAACCCTGGAAAATCTGACCTTTGAGTTGGACCCGCAAAGCTCCCACGATCAGCGCCATCACAGCGCTGAGCAAATCCTGGAAACCTTGGTTGCGCTGGCAGACGACTCCAGCGCCGTGGTGTATGAAAGCCTAGAGGGCCCGGGGCGCAGCCGGGCTGCTAACTTGCTCAGCAACAAGGTGTTATCGCTGGTAGCGCTCACTCAGATTCTCGGCCGTTTCCATCGTAATCACGATGACCTGTTGTCGCCAGCGTTTCGCCAGATGCTGGATGCTATGCGCATCCATTTTCGTCTGGTTGTTGCGACCGATAACTATGAGGAAGCTTACCGCCTGGCGCAGGCATTGCGACGGCAGCTGCTGGAGCAGCGGTCTGCGTTTATAGACGAGTCTGCGATCGTTACTCGCCTGGCAGGCACGGCCTTAGAGCTGGCGTCAGATCTGGCCGTGGTGTTGCGGGCCTACAACGCTCTGGAAAATCCCGACAACACGCTGTTGAAGGCCCCCAAACTGTCCACTCATCGGGACCCTCTGTTTGGCGCCATCAACGGTTTCCGTACTGGCATGGTGTTTCTTTTTGGTGCCACCGTCTGGGTAGCCACTGCCAGCCCATCGGCTATTTTAATGATGATTATACCGGTGGTTTTTTCGGTCACTTTTGCGCGCTTTTCTTTGGCCTTTTTGAAGGTGTTTCTCCGTCGCCTGCTATTGGGTGTGGTGGTCTCGATACCGGTGGCGCTGGTGTTCGGGCTAGCATTGTTATCACAAAGCAGCGGGGACTTTGAAATTCTGATACTGGTATTGGCCGGGCCTTATTATATTGGTCTAGTGGCGCTGGCCAGCCGCGAAACTTTGCCTTACGGCCTGGGTTTTTGCATTCCCTTTGCGTTGATTATCCAGCCTGGCAACAATATGACATTTAACGCCGCAGATGCCGCCAACAATGCACTCGGCTTGTTGGTCGGTATTGGTGCGCTCTATTGGATATTTCAGTTGATTGCGCCGCCCGATAGCCAATTGATGAAACGACGACTGTTGCACGCAACGGCACGAGATCTGGTGGATATAAACAACCATCCGACGCCGGAACGCTGGTACAACGCCCGCATGGGCGAACGCCTGTTACGGCTGGCCAATTACGATCAGGAAAATAAACGCAGCGAGCGCTTTATGACCGACCTGGGTTTTACCGGCCTTAACCTAGGGCACACATCCATACGCCTGCGCAAACTGGTTCATAAACGGCGTGGACCGTTGGTAGATGCCGAGTTGCGTAATTGGCAGCAGGTGTTGGCAGACACCTACTTAATGAGTTCTCGGGGCGAATTCAACCCTGAGTTCCGCGAAGCCAGTGATCGTTTGTTGCAGGCTGTACATTCGGTGGACTTGCCAGATCAACAAACGATTGTTATCGAGGGTATGTTCGAGCGCATTGCACTCACATTCGAGCGCACGGCGCGCACTGTGGCGAGCCTGTCAAAATCCTGAAAGAAATGTGCGTCAGCCATGGCAGTATTGTGGGTGTTTTTGCTCATGGCATAATCGGTTTTTTGATTTTCTCCAAAGCTTAAAAACCTTGCGCCGATGACGTACTGCGCCTGGGGTCTGCGCCACCGTAAAGCGTACCATCTTCGCCAATCATGATGCTCTGAATAGCGCCCATGGCCGAGTCTGTGACCACCGTGTGGCCTTTGCTTTCCAACAGTTTTACTGTGTCTGCGCTAATACCTTGCTCGATGCGAATCTGATCTGGCAGCCATTGATGATGAATGCGCGGCACACTGACAGCACTTTGAATGTTCATACCGTGGTCAATCACGTTCATGATTACCTGCAGAGTCGTGGTTATGATGCGCGAACCGCCTGGGCTACCGGTCACCAAAAAGTTGCGGCCGTCTTTGCGCACCACGGTGGGCGACATGGAACTGAGCATGCGTTTGCCGGGTTCGATCTTATTGGCTGCGCCGCCGATCAAACCGTAAGCGTTGGGCACGCCCGGTTTGGCACTGAAATCGTCCATTTCGTTATTCAGTAAAAAACCGGCGCCGGCCACAGTAATGCCCGAGCCATAGCTGAAATTGATGGTGTAAGTGTTTGATACCGCATTGCCCCAGCGATCTACCACTGAAAAGTGAGTGGTTTCCGGGCTTTCATAGGCCGCCGGCTGCCCCGGTTTTATCTCGCTGGCTGGGCGGGTTTTGTCCGCCCTAATCGTGCCGCGCAATTCTTCTGCATAGCCTTTGCTGATTAATCCCGCCACAGGCACATCCACAAAGTCGGTATCGCCGAGGTATTGCGTGCGGTCTGCGTAGGCCAGTTTCATGGCTTCGGACATATGATGTATGGCGCTGGCGGAATTGTGGCCGAATTCTGCGATGGGGAACCCTTCCAGAATATTCAGAATCTGCACGATGTGAACGCCGCCGGAGGAGGGCGGCGACATGGAATAAATGTCGTATCCGCGATAAGTACCTTGCACCGGTGTACGGATGGCGGGCTTATAGCCGGCCAGATCGGCTTCCGTAATCAGGCCGTCGTTGCGGGCCATTTCTGCCGCGATCAGGCGAGCGGTCTCGCCTTTATAAAAGCCGTCAGTGCCCTGATCGGCAATGCGCTGCAAGGTGGCGGCGAGTTCCGGCTGGCGAAAGCGCTCGCCGGGCTGCCAGGCTGAACCGTCTTCTTTATAGAAGGTTTCCAGGGTAGCCGGCCAGCGGGTCATGCGATCGCGGGCCTGCTCCAGCCCTTCGCTGAAGCGCCGCGGCACCACAAAGCCGTCACTGGCCAGCTTTATGGCCGGTGCCAAAGCTTGCTTCAGGCTAATGCTGCCGTGGCGCTCCAGGGCTAGAGCCAGTCCGGCCACCGTGCCGGGCACGCCCGCAGCTTTGTGGGTAAAGCGGCTGCGGTTTTGGTCCACTTTGCCGTCTTCATCCAGGAACAGATCTTCGGTGGCTGCTGCCGGCGCGGTTTCACGGTAGTCAATGGCTTCCGGCGCGGCGCCGTCACCCGGCGCTATCAGCATAAAACCACCACCGCCAATATTGCCGGAACGGGGTTGGGTAACGGCCAGGGCAAAGCCGGCTGTGACCGCGGCATCCACCGCATTACCGCCGTCTTTTAATACCTGCAGCGCGACTTCGGTGGCCAGGGTGTGGCTGGTAGATACCATGCCTTGGGTAGCGGTTACCGGGTTAAAGCGTTCGCCCTCCAGAATGGCATTGGCGTGGGCGCCGTAACTGACCGCCAGACTAATGCTGATAATTGTTAACCTGGCGCTAATAAAAAAGGCACCCAGCACGGTGGCTTTTAATCGCCCTGAGCGGGTGTTTGAGCCTGTTTTTGAATTGGGTGCCTGTAGGTGGCTGTGCATGCGTTAGCTCCTCGTTTCCAATGTCCATATAAGCTATCATAGTCCGTCATTTTCATTGGTGCGTAACGCCGTCAGCTTGATTTCAGGTTACGGCTCTCCCCCGACGTATCCGCTTCCCCGCGTTTGAGTTAAGGAAAGGCTTTCATGGAGCATACCTACCGTCTTGTGATTTCCTGCCCGGATGGGGTGGGAATTGTCGCTAAGGTGAGTAATTTTTTATCCACCTACAATGGCTGGATAACCGAAGCAAGCCACCACTCCGATACCCACAGTGGCTGGTTTTTTATGCGTCACGAAATCAAGGCCAACTCGATTCCCTTTGGTCTGGAGCAGTTTCGCGCAGCGTTTGAACCCATCGCCCGCGAGTTCAATATGAACTGGCGCATCACCGATTCGGCGCAGCCGAAAAAAGTGGTGTTGATGTGCAGCAAAGAATCCCACTGCGTGGCTGATCTGCTGCACCGCTGGCAAAGCAAAGAACTGAACGTCGAAATTGTGGCGGTGGTGTCCAATCACGATGATCTTCGCCGCATGGTGGAATGGCACGACATCCCTTACCACCACGTGCCGGTTAGTAAAGACAATCGCGAAGAAGCCTTTGCCCACATTGAAGACCTGTTCGAGCAGTACCAGGTCGACGTAGTGGTGCTGGCGCGCTACATGCAGGTTCTTCCGCCGGAACTGTGCGCCAAATACGCGGGTCAGGTGATCAATATTCACCACAGCTTTTTGCCTTCATTCGCTGGCGCTCGCCCTTATCACCAGGCCTACAGCCGTGGCGTGAAGCTTATCGGGGCTACTTGTCACTACGTGACTCAGGACCTGGACGAAGGCCCGATCATCGAGCAGTCGGTGATTCGCATCACCCACCGCGATACCACCGACGACATGGTGCGCCTGGGCAAAGATGTGGAAAAAAGTGTGTTGGCTCGCGGTCTGCGTTCGCATATTGAAGACCGCGTGATCACCCACGAAAACAAGACCGTGGTGTTTGATTAACAGTCGCCCTCAAGGCCCCGGGAAGGGTGCCTGTGTGGTATACTGCGCGGCTTGTCAAAGAACTCATTAACGGGGCCTGAATTAGGCCCTGATACGATTTTCAGTTAACGCAAAGGAACCTTTCTCGATGGGTGAGTTAGCCAAAGAGATCCTGCCGGTAAATATTGAAGACGAGTTGAAGCAGTCCTACCTTGATTACGCCATGAGCGTGATTGTGGGCCGGGCACTTCCGGATGTGCGCGACGGCCTTAAGCCGGTACATCGTCGCGTACTGTTCGCCATGTCGGTGTTGAACAACGACTGGAACAAAGCCTATAAAAAGTCTGCCCGTGTGGTGGGTGACGTTATCGGTAAATACCATCCGCACGGTGACTCTGCGGTTTACGACACCATCGTACGTATGGCCCAGCCGTTTTCGCTGCGCTATCCGCTGGTAGACGGCCAGGGTAACTTTGGCTCCATCGACGGCGACAACGCCGCGGCCATGCGTTACACCGAAATTCGCATGAAGAAAATCGCCCATTCTTTGCTGGCCGATCTGGACAAAGAAACGGTCGATTTTGTGCCTAACTACGACGGCACTGAGCAGATTCCGGTGGTTATGCCAACCCGCGTGCCCAATCTGCTGATCAACGGCTCCTCCGGTATTGCCGTGGGTATGGCCACCAATATTCCGCCTCACAACCTCACTGAGGTGGTGAAAGGCTGTTTGGCGCTGATTGATGATCCAGACTTAAGCATTGATCAACTGATGGAATTCATCCCCGGTCCGGATTTCCCCACCGAGGGCATCATCAACGGTCGTGCGGGCATTGTTGAGGCGTATCGCACCGGCCGTGGCCGCGTGTACATTCGCGCCCGCCACGAAGTAGAGCACGACGCCAAGACCAAGCGCGACGCGGTTATCATCACCGAACTGCCGTATCAGCTGAACAAATCGCGGTTGATCGAGAAAATCGCCGAGCTGGTGAAAGAGAAACGCCTGGAAGGCATCACCGGGCTGCGTGACGAGTCCAACAAGGAAGGCATTCGCGTTGTTATCGAATTGCGCCGTGGTGAAAACCCGGACGTGATCATTAACAACCTGTTCAAACAGACCCAGCTTGAAACCGTGTTCGGTATCAACATGGTGGCACTGATTGACGGCGAACCGCGCATCCTCAATCTGAAGGAAATGCTGGACGCTTTCATACGTCACCGTCGCGAAGTGGTTACTCGTCGGACAATTTTTGAATTACGCAAAGCCCGCGAGCGTGGTCATATTCTTGAAGGTCTGGCTGTTGCGCTGGCCAACATTGACGAGATCATCGCGCTGATCAAAGCCTCGCCTTCGGCCTCAGAAGCCAAGGAAAAGCTGATTGCCCAGGGTTGGGGATCCGAAGACGTGATGGCCATGCTGGAGCGCGCTGGCGAAGATGCCTGCCGTCCGGACGATTTGCCGGAAATTTACGGCTTGCGCAATGGCAAATATCACCTGTCTCCGGAACAGGCCCAGGCAATTCTGGACCTGCGTCTGCATCGCCTGACCGGTCTGGAAACCGAAAAGCTGCAAAACGAATACCGCGAAATTCTGGAGCGTATTGCCGACTTGTTGGACATTCTGGGTAACCCGGAGCGCCTGATGCAGGTCATTCGCGACGAACTGCAAGCTATTGTGGAAGAGTTTGGCGACGAGCGTCGCACTGAAATTACCAGCTCCCGCCGCGATTTAACCGTGGCCGATCTGATTGATGAAGAAGAGCTGGTAGTCACCATTTCCCACAGCGGCTATGCCAAGACGCAAGCGGTGGAAGATTATCAGGCTCAGCGCCGTGGCGGTCGTGGAAAAGCGGCGACCTCTATGAAAGACGAAGATTTCGTAGAAAAACTGCTGGTGGCTAACTCTCACGACACTATTTTGTGTTTCTCCAACCGTGGCAAAGTCTACTGGTTGCGGGTATTTGAAATTCCGCGCGCCAGCCGTGCTTCACGCGGCCGCCCGATGGTGAACATTCTGCCGTTGGACGAGGGTGAACGTATCACCACCTTCCTGCCGGTTCGGGACTACCCGGAAGATCAGTTTGTATTGATGGCAACATCAGCCGGCGTGGTCAAAAAAACCCCACTGCCGAACTTTTCCCGCCCACGCAGCAGCGGCCTGATTGCGCTGTCGCTGGACGAAGGTGACACCCTGATTGGCGCGGCGATCACCGACGGCAGCGCCGAAATCATGTTGTTCTCCACCGCCGGCAAAGCGGTGCGCTTTAAAGAAGAAGCTGTGCGCCCGATGAGCCGCACCGCACGGGGTGTACGCGGTATCCGTATGGCCGGAGGCCATCACGTGGTGTCGTTGATCATTCCACAGGATAACGCCGTATTACTGATGGCGAGCGAACACGGCTACGGTAAACGCACCAACCTGGACGAGTTCCCCACGTACGGTCGCGGCAGCCAGGGCGTCATCGCCATGCAGTGCTCTGACCGCAACGGCAACCTGGTGACCGCATTGCAACTGTTCGACGGCGACGAAATGATGCTGATCTCGGACAAGGGCACGCTGGTTCGTACCCGCACCGATGAAGTGTCTGTGCTCAGTCGCAACACCCAGGGTGTGCGCCTGATCAAACTCAGCCAGGAAGACGAACGCCTGGTGGGTGTAGAGCGTATTGCGGAAACCGACGCCGAAGAAATCACCGATGAAGATGTCATCGGCGAAAACACCGAGGTTGAAGGTGTTACCGATGGCGTTAGTGATGTGCAGACAGGCGATGAAACGCTTGGCGGCAACAGCACCGATGCAGACGATAATGGCGACGCGGATGCCGGCGACGAATAAGTCGCCGCAATCGGCACACTGAATCAGCAAGACGCGAGAGACCAGAGCAACATGAGCAGGGCGTATAACTTTTGTGCAGGCCCGGCAACCTTGCCGGAACAAGTGCTGCGACAGGCACGGGACGAAATGCTCGACTGGCGCGGAACCGGCATGTCGGTGATGGAAATGAGCCATCGCAGCGACGAGTTTGTGGAAATTGCCGAAACTGCCGAGCAGGATGTGCGTGAATTGGCTGGAATATCAGACGATTACGCCGTTCTTTTCATGCAGGGCGGTGCTTCTAGTCAGTTTGCAACTGTGCCCCTGAACCTGCTGGGTAACTCAGCCTCTGCTGATTACGTAAACACCGGTATCTGGTCCGAAAAAGCCATCGCAGAGGCCCGCCGTTACGGCGATGTCAATGTGGTGGCGAGCTCTGCCGAGTGCGGTTTTACCACCGTGCCCGATCAGGCCAGCTGGAAAACCCGTGCCGATGCCGCTTACCTGCATTACACGCCCAATGAAACTATTGGCGGGCTGGAGTTTGATTTTGTTCCCGACAGCGGTAAGGTGCCGCTGGTTGCGGACATGTCATCCACCATGTTGTCACGCCCTATAGATGTCTCGAAATTCGGACTTATTTACGCCGGCGCGCAGAAAAACATCGGTCCTTCCGGCCTTGTGGTTGTCATTGTTCGCAAAGATTTGCTGGGTAAAGCCCACGCAAAAACCCCGACCATGATGAATTATCAGGTGATTGCTGATAACGCTTCCATGTTCAACACGCCGGCTACCTATTCCTGGTACCTGGCGGGTTTGGTTTTCAAATGGTTGAAAGATCAGGGCGGCGTAAGCGCCATAGGCGAGCTCAACGCCCGCAAGGCAAAAAAACTGTACCACTTTATTGATACTAACCCGTTCTACGCCAACCCTATTGACCCGCGCTTTCGTTCCTGGATGAACGTGCCCTTCATCCTTGCAGACGATGCGCTGAACAGCGCTTTCCTTAAAGGTGCTGATGAACGTCAGTTGCTGAACCTGAAAGGTCACCGGTCCGTAGGCGGCATGCGTGCCAGCATCTACAACGCTATGCCGGAAGCTGGCGTAGACGCACTGATCGCCTACATGGCGGAATTTGCCAAGGAGCGCGGTTAATCATGAGCGATGAGCAAGCTCGATTGGCGGAACTGCGCGACGAAATAGACAGTATTGATCAGCAAATTATGGAGCTAATCAGTGCCCGCGCCCGCTGCGCCCAAGAAGTGGCCCATGTAAAAACGGCCGCCAATCCGGGGCAGGACGTGCTTTTTTACCGGCCTGAACGCGAAGCTCAGGTGCTGCGCCGTATTATGGAGCAGAATCCGGGGCCTTTGCCCAGCGAGGAAATGGCGCGTTTGTTCCGTGAAATCATGTCGGTGTGCCTTGCGCTTGAAAAGCCCATGCACATTGCTTTTTTGGGACCGTTGGGGACCTTCACACAGGCCGCTGCGCTCAAGCACTTCGGCCATTCGGTGGTCAGCGTGCCTATGCCTGCCATTGATGCCGTGTTCCGCGAAGTGGAATCCGGGGCTGCGCACTACGGCGTGGTGCCGGTTGAGAATTCCACCGAAGGCATGATCAACCACACTCTGGATATGTTCATGTCGTCGCCGTTAAAAATCTGCGGCGAAGTGCAACTGCGCATTCACCACCACCTGATGGTGTCGCCGCAGCACGATGGCGTGGAAATTACCCGAATTTACTCGCACCAGCAGTCCTTTGCCCAATGCCGCCAGTGGCTGGATACCCACCGCTATGGCATCGAGCGTATCACCGTTTCCAGCAACGCCGAGGCGGCGCGCCGTGCCGCAGCGGAGCCTGGCTCTGCCGCCATTGCCGGTGATATGGCGGCAGAGCTTTACGGTTTGGTCAAGCTGGCCAACAGTATTGAAGACCGGCCTGACAACACCACCCGTTTTCTGATTATCGGCCGCGAAGCGGTTACCCCCAGCGGGCACGATAAAACGTCGGTGCTGGTGTCTATGCGCAATAAGCCGGGCGCCTTGTATCAGTTGTTAGAGCCGTTTCACAGCCATGGCATCAGCCTGACCCGTATTGAAACCCGGCCTTCGCAAACAGGCACCTGGGCCTATGTGTTCTACATCGATTTTGAAGGCCATATGGACGACGAACCCGCCTGCAAAGTATTGGCCGAAGTGGATGCAGAAGCGGTAGAACTCAAACGCTTGGGCTCTTACCCTATTGGTGTGCTTTAACCCGCTTAAAGGATAAATCATGGCGATTGATTACCAGAGTCTGGCAGTATCCGGTGTTCAGGCGCTATCGCCTTACCAGCCAGGCAAGCCGATTGCAGAGTTGGCGCGGGAGTTGGGCTTGAACCCGGCCGACATCATCAAGCTGGCCAGCAACGAAAATCCGCTGGGCCCCAGCCCGAAAGCCGTGCAGGCCGCGCAAAAAGCCATGGGCGAGTTGTGCTTGTACCCTGACGGTAACGGCTTTGATTTGAAACAGGCATTGTCCAGCCGTTTTGTTGTCGGAACGTCACAACTGACTCTGGGCAATGGTTCTAACGACCTGCTAGAAGTGATCGCCCGTTGCTTTGCCGGTGCTGATGACGAAGTGATCTATTCCCAGTACGCCTTTGCCGTTTACCCGATTGTGACCCAAGCGATTGGTGCACGGGGCGTGTGCGTTCCAGCGTTGAACTGGGGGCATGACCTGAATGCCATGGCAGCGGCGATTACCGAACGCACAAAACTGATTTTTGTGGCCAATCCCAATAACCCCACCGGTACAGTTCACGGCGCCAAAGCCTTACAGGCGTTTATGGACACAGTGCCCGCACGGGTGCTGGTGGTGTTAGACGAAGCCTACTGCGAATACATGCAAGGCGAGGATGACGCCGACGGCCTGTTGCTGTTGCCCGATTATCCCAATCTGATTGTTTGCCGCACTTTTTCCAAAGCCTGGGGCCTGGCGGCGCTGCGCATCGGTTACAGCATCAGCTCTGCGGCTATTGCCAACATTCTTAATCGGGTACGCCAGCCGTTTAACGTGGGCAGCGTGTCTTTAGCAGCGGCTACGGCGGTGTTGAGCGACGAAGCTTATCTGGATGAAGCACGCAGGGTGAACCGTGATGGCCTGGCTCAGCTTAGCGCTGCGTTTGATGCCATGGGACTGTCGTATATTCCGTCTACGGCGAACTTTATTGCGGTAGACGTGGGTGAGCAGGCCATGGATGTTTATCAGGCGCTTTTGGCGCACGGCGTAATTGTGCGCCCTGTCGCCGGTTATGGCATGCCGCGGCACCTGCGGGTGTCGGTGGGCCTTGCGAGAGAAAACGCGCGCTTTATTGAAGCTTTATCACAAGTTCTGATGACGTCCGGGCAGGGCGCTTAATATGCCCATAGCTCAGCCTCTGTTTCAGCGTGTTGCGGTGATTGGCCTGGGGTTGATCGGCGGCTCGCTGGCTGCGGCCCTGCGCGAAAACAAACTGGCGGAAGAAGTGGTGGGTTTTGACACCCGCGCCGACGAACTGGCCCTGGGCGTAGAGCTGGGTGTGATCGACAGCGCTGCAGAATCTGCCGCGCAGGCGGTCAGCGGCGCCGATCTAGTGGTGCTGGCAGTGCCCGTAAAAGCTATCCAGTCGGTGTTGCGGGAAATACAATCGTCGCTAAAGGTCGATGCTGTTATTACCGATGTGGGCAGTACGAAAAGCGGATTTGTAAACGATGTGCGCGCGGTTTTGGGACACTTGCCGGCAACGGTAATACCAGGCCACCCCATTGCCGGCTCGGAGAAAAGCGGCATTCGAGCGGCGAATCCGCAGCTGTTCGCCAAACACAAAGTCATTTTGACGCCTGCGGATAATGCTTGCCCGCAAGCCTTGGGCAAAGTAACCGCCATGTGGCGCGCCTGCGATGCTAACGTGCTGACCATGGCCGCGGAGCATCATGACGAAGTGTTGGCAGCCACCAGCCATCTGCCTCATCTTATCGCGTTTTCCTTGGTGGACACCCTCGCCGGCGACGACCAGAATATGGATATATTTCGCTACGCGGCCGGCGGATTCCGTGATTTTACCCGCATCGCTGCCAGCGACCCGGTTATGTGGCGTGATATTTTTTTGTCAAATCGCGACGCTGTGCTGCTCACGATCGACCGGTTTACCCAAGATCTCGACCAGCTGCGTTCGGCCATTGCCGACCAGGATGGAGACACTCTGCTGCGGGTTTTCACGCGTGCTAGAGCTGCTCGCGAACACTTTTCAAAAATGCTCTCAGGACAGGCCTACGTGACTAACAATACAGAACATCAGGTGACCTTCCGGGCTCAGCCCGCCGGCCCAATTGTGGGCGATATTCGGGTGCCGGGCGACAAATCCATGTCGCACCGCTCCATTATGTTGGGTGCCTTGGCCGAGGGCATTACCGAAGTGAACGGATTTCTGGAAGGCGAAGACAGTCTGGCCACGGTACAGGCGTTCCGCGATATGGGTGTGACCATTGAAGGCCCCGACGACGGCTTCGTGCGCATTCACGGTGTTGGAATGAACGGCTTGCAAGCGCCGCGCGGGCCCATTTATTTGGGCAACTCCGGCACAGGGATGCGGTTGTTTTCCGGTTTGCTGGCGGCTCAGGCGTTTGATTCCGAACTGGTGGGTGACGCCAGCCTTACCAAACGGCCGATGGGCCGGGTGGCTGACCCGCTGCGCGCCATGGGTGCAGTGATTGATACGGCCGAAGGCGGGCGGCCACCGCTGAAAATTCGCGGCAACCAGCCGCTGACAGGCTTTCACTACGACATGCCGGTGGCCAGTGCCCAGGTAAAATCTTGCCTGTTACTGGCAGGATTATACGCCGATGGCGTCACGTCAGTCACCGAGCCTGCACCCACGCGTGACCATACCGAACGCATGCTGGAGGGTTTTGGTTACCATGTGTATCGCGATGACGCGACCTCCAGCGTCAGCGGCGGCGGCAAGCTGGTTGCTTGCAATATTGATGTGCCGGCCGACATTTCGTCCGCGGCTTTTTTTCTGGTAGCCGGCAGTATCGCGCCAGGCTCTGACTTGACATTGCGCCATGTCGGTATGAATCCCACGCGTGTAGGGGTGATTAATATACTCCGGCTAATGGGTGCAAACATTGATGTCAGTAATGAGCGCGCGATTGGCGGCGAGCCGGTGGCGGATGTTCGCGTGCGTTACGCCCTACTAAAAGGCATCGACATTCCTGAAAGGGAAGTGCCGCTGGCCATTGACGAGTTTCCGGTGCTGTTCATCGCTGCTACTTTCGCCGAAGGCCGCACCACGCTGCGAGGCGCGGAAGAGCTGCGGGTTAAAGAAAGTGACCGCATTCAGGTAATGGCGGACGGTTTGGCAGCGGTAGGCGTTAAAACCACGGTCACCCCCGACGGCATCATTATCGACGGAGGTCAGACCATGACCGGCGGTATTGTTAACAGCCACGGCGATCATCGCATTGCCATGTCGTTTGCGGTGGCCTCACTGCGTGCAAAAGGCGAGATTGTCATCAACGACTGCGCCAACGTCGCAACGTCGTTCCCCGGTTTTGTCGAGCTGGCGCAGCAGGTGGGTATGAATATCCAAAGCCAGGGAGGTGCCTGATGGGTGTGCAGCCAGTAACGGTTATAACTGTGGATGGCCCGGGTGGTTCAGGTAAGGGTACTATTACCCAAATGCTGGCGCGCAAGCTGGGCTGGCATCTGCTGGACAGCGGTGCTCTTTATCGTTTGACTGCATTGGCGGCCGAGCGCCAGGGCGTGGCGCTAGACAACGAGCCCGCTCTGGTAGCGGTGGCGGCCAGTTTGGATGTCACTTTTGAGCCCACACCCCCCGGGGAGCCCGCAAAAGTGTTGTTGGCCGGTGAGGATGTAAACGCTGCGATTCGCACCGAACAGTGTGGCAATAACGCGTCTAAAGTGGCGGTGATGCAGTCCGTTCGAGATGCTCTGTTGCAGCGCCAGCGCGATTTTCGTAAGGCGCCAGGCCTGGTAGCCGACGGTCGCGATATGGGCACAGTGGTGTTCCCGGACGCACCGGTAAAAATCTTTTTGACGGCCAGCGCTGAAGAGCGGGCGCAACGCCGTTTCAGCCAGTTGCTGCAAGCCGGCGTCGATGTTAGTATTGCCAACGTTTTAGAAGAGATTCGGGTACGTGATGAACGGGATATGAATCGTTCAGCTGCCCCGCTTAAGCCCGCGGATGATGCGCAAGTCATTGATTCCACAGGGTTAAGCATAGAAGAGGTGTTAGACAGGTGTATGGCAGCAGTAGGCCAGGCCTGACGGCACCTCTTTGCCATTGGAAATCCGGGAACAGCATAATCTGCCAGCCCCAGGCTGATTCCGGACTTAATTAACAGACCGTGTTGCTGGCGGCACGAGATACTTGCGTTGAACATATAGGACTCATAATGAGCGAGAGCTTTGCGGATCTTTTTGAAGAAAGTCTAAAAGAAATTGATATGCAGCCAGGTTCCATTGTTCAGGGAACCGTTGTTGATATCGATAGCGACTGGGTCACCGTTAACGCCGGACTAAAGTCCGAAGGCGTTATCCCCGCCTCCCAGTTCCTGAATGAAAAAGGTGAGATGGAAGTAGTCATTGGCGACGTTGTAGACGTTGCCCTTGAAGCAGTTGAAGACGGTTTCGGCGAAACCCGCCTATCCCGCGAAAAGGCCAAGCGTGCAGAAGCCTGGACAGTACTTGAAAAGTCCTTCGCAGCGGAAGAAGTGGTTAAAGGTATTATTAACGGCAAGGTTAAGGGTGGTTTCACCGTTGATCTGGCTGGTATTCGTGCGTTCCTGCCGGGCTCCCTGGTGGACGTTCGTCCGGTTCGCGATACCGCGCACCTGGAAAACAAAGAACTTGAATTCAAGGTTATCAAGCTCGACCAGAAGCGTAACAACGTGGTTGTTTCACGTCGTGCCGTTCTGGAAGCTGAAAACAGCGCCGAGCGCGAAGCTCTGCTGGAAACCTTGACCGAAGGTCTGACAATTAAGGGTATCGTCAAGAACCTGACCGACTACGGCGCGTTCGTAGATCTGGGCGGTGTTGACGGCCTGCTGCACATCACCGATATGGCCTGGAAGCGCATCAAGCATCCGAGCGAAATCGTGAACGTTGGCGACGAAATCAACGTCAAGGTTCTGAAATTTGACCGTGAGCGCAACCGCGTATCACTGGGCTTGAAGCAACTGGGTGAAGATCCCTGGGTTGAAATCAAGGCTCGCTACCCAGAAGGTAGCAAGGTCACAGCACGCGTTACCAACCTGACCGATTACGGCTGCTTTGCTGAGCTGGAAGAGGGCGTTGAAGGCCTGGTTCACGTGTCTGAAATGGATTGGACCAACAAGAACATCCATCCTTCTAAAGTTGTCCAGGTTGGCGACGAAGTGGGTGTGATGATTCTGGATATCGATGAAGAGCGTCGTCGTATTTCTTTGGGTATCAAGCAGTGTGTATCCAACCCATGGGAAGACTTCTCTGGCAACTTTAACAAGGGCGACAAAATCTCCGGTAAGATCAAGTCAATCACTGACTTCGGTATCTTTATCGGTCTGGACGGTGGCATTGACGGTTTGGTTCACCTGTCTGATATTAGCTGGAACGAGACTGGCGAAGAAGCCGTACGTGAATACAAGAAGGGCGACGAAGTTGACACCGTTATCCTGTCTGTAGATCCCGAGCGTGAGCGTATCTCTCTGGGTATCAAGCAGCTGGAAAGCGATCCGTTTGCAGAGTTCGTTCAGTTGAATGATAAAGGCTCTATCGTTAAAGGGATTGTTTCTGCCGTCGACGCCAAGGCAGCTACTATTACCCTGAGCGATGAAGTTGAAGCCATTCTGAAGGCTTCCGAAATCAGCCGTGACCGTGTTGAAGATGCACGCAACGCGCTGAAGGAAGGCGAAGAAGTTGAAGCTAAGATCATTAGCATTGATCGCAAAAACCGCATTATCAACCTGTCCGTCAAGTCGAAAGACGTTGAAGACGACAAGCAGGCTATTGAGACTGTGCGTACCAAGACTGCAGAAAGCTCCTCCGGTGCGACCACCATTGGTGATCTCATTAAGGAACAGATGCAGCAGCAGAACGCCAACAAAGATTAATTTCTGAGTTGTGTCAAAAAAACGGGCTCTAAGAGCCCGTTTTTTTTGTGTTTTTTTTCGGTGTGGCTAAACTACAGCCATGGTAAAGTAGATTCATTCATCGAATAATAACGCAAGAGGGGAACACCTCATGACAAAGTCGGAATTGGTTGAGTTAATCGCTTCAAAGCAGACGCAGTTGTCGGTAAAAGATGTGGAACTGGCGGTAAAAACCATCATCGAGCATATGTCCCGATCCTTGGCAGATGGCCAGCGCATCGAAATTCGCGGTTTTGGTAGTTTTTCTCTCCACCATCGCGCCGCGCGGGTAGGGCGTAACCCGAAATCCGGTGAAGCCGTGCAATTACCGGCAAAATTTGTGCCCCATTTCAAACCGGGCAAAGAGCTGCGTGAACAGGTCAACGAGAGCCTGAAACAAGGTTTCTGATGTTGCGTTGGGTGCCGTTTCTCAATCGGGCCTGAACGGCCTTCAGGAGTTCTATTGTTATGGCGGGATTACAGAAAATCCTGATCGTTCTATTGGTATTAGTGCTGGTTCTGTTGGCACTGGTGTTCTCGTTGAATAATCAGATGGCCGTTCCGCTGAACTTTCTGGTTTTTGAAACCCGCCCCTATAGCGTGGCCATGTGGATTATTCTGGCTTTTGTGCTGGGAGCGCTGATGGGCGTTTTGATGGCCACACTGGCTACGGTAAAAGCCAAAGTGTCGCGGCGATCCCTACAGAAAAAACTTGCACGTACCGAACAAACACTTGAAAAAGAGCGGGCCCAGAACGACCGGACGGTTTAATGGACATGATGTTTCAGTGGCTGCTGGTTAGCACGGCAGTCGCGGTTGGTTGGGCAGTTGGCCGCTTCGGGGGTTCGCGCAGCCGCAATGAAGTAATAGCCGATGAAGAATCGGTGCGTGACCGTTTGCAATTTCTGTTCACCAACTACTCCGACCAGGCCGTTGATAACTTTGTTCAGTCACTGGCGGTCAACCGCGACACCGTTAGCCTGCATTTATCCATTGGCAGTCATTTCCGTAACAAAGGCGAAACAGACCGAGCAATTCTGATTCATCAGAATTTACTTGACCGCCCTGAGCTTCCCGCCCGTTATTCTCCTCAAGTGACTCTGGAGCTGGCTCTGGACTATCTCAATGCTGGTTTGCTTGATCGTGCAGAGGCGCTGTTGCAGCAGCTGATGGGCGATCGTGAGTACGGCCGCAGTGCTGCAGTCCAACTGATTGATCTGTACGAGCGCGAGCGGGAGTGGGATAAAGCTTCGCGGGTAGCCCACACGCTCACCCGCGGTGACGCAGATCCGGCCATGTTTAAAATTCTGGCCTATCTGACCTGCGAAAAATCGGAGCAAGCACTGCGCCAAGATGACCGCTGGGGCGCCCAGCGCTTGGCCAAAGAAGCGCTGGAGTTCGACCGTTCTTGCGTGCGCGCTACACTGATACTGATGAAATTGCTGACCCGGCAGGGCAGCTTCCGCGAAGCCGGCACTATGGCGATTAAAGTGTTCGAACAGAACTCCGACTTCGGCCCGGAAGCCATCGACCAGCTGATGACGCTGGAACGCGAACACGGCGACATCGGCAAGCTCGGTGGTAAGTTGCGCAAACTTTATGAAAGCTACCCCAGTACCAGCTTGCTGCTGGCGCTGGTAGAGTCGGTAGAGCGCCGCTCCGGCCGTCTGGCAGCCATTGACCTGCTTCGTGGTGAATTGGAAGCTCGCCCTAGCGTACGTGGCTTATTGCAGCTGGTGGAAATGGCTGGTTACGAAAAAAGCATGACCACCGATGAAGGCCGTCTGGTCAGCCGTATCGGCGAACTGATACTGCTTAACCGTCCGGTTTACCGCTGCGTAAACTGCGGTTTTGATGGCCAGCAGCTGCATTGGCTTTGTCCGAGTTGCCGCCAATGGGAAACCGTTCGTCCGATACAGGGCGTAGACGCAGAATAAACCAGCGTTCCGCCACACATCACATTCATTCATTTAACGTCAGGAACCTCAGCGTGCAAGGCACCCTAGTATCCCCCATCATTGTTGCCCTCGATTTCCCCTCTGATCAGCCCGCATTAGCCCTGGCCGATCGGCTGGATTCAAAAAAGTGCCGCCTGAAAGTGGGCAAAGAGCTGTTCACCAGCAGTGGTCCGGCTTTAGTTCGTGAGCTTCAGCAGCGTGGCTTCGAGGTGTTTCTGGATTTGAAATTCCACGACATTCCCAATACCGCCGCGGGTGCGGTTGCCGCAGCGGCTGACTTGGGTGTGTGGATGGTGAACGTGCACGCCTCCGGCGGCGAAAAAATGATGATCGCTTGCCGCGAACGCCTGGAACGCTTCGGCGCCGACAAGCCGCTGCTGATTGCGGTCACCGTACTGACCAGCATGACGGAACACGATCTTAGCGGCATCGGCATCAATGTCTCCGCCGAAGAGCATGTATCGCGCCTGGCCACCCTGACCAAAAACTGCGGCCTGGACGGCGTCGTCTGCTCAGCGCAGGAGGCGCCCAAGCTAAAAGCAGAGCAGGGCGCAGCCTTCCAGTTAATCACCCCCGGCATCCGCTCGGCCAGCGCCGACAAAGGCGACCAGCAGCGCATTATGACCCCCGCAGCGGCCTTAAAAGCCGGCTCCGACTACCTGGTCATTGGTCGCCCAATAACCCAGGCTGCTGATCCTCTGGCTGCTTTGGAAGCGATCTATGCTGAGGTGGCGGGCTTGTAGCTCGCTGCTGTTTCTGGCTTTACCACGGCAAACATCAGAACGAAAAAGCCCGCTAATCCAAAGAATTAGCGGGCTTTTAAATAGTGGCTCCCCGAGCTGGGCTCGAACCAGCGACAAACGGATTAACAGTCCGTTGCTCTACCAACTGAGCTATCAGGGAACATCGTCGTAAGACGAAGCGCGTATACTAGACATGCCGCCTCGCCTCGTCAACCCCTCCGGGGAAATTATCCCAGAGCTTTCTTCAGCCGTTCAATCGCGTTCTTAAGAATTTCCTGACTGGTGGCGAAACTCAATCGCATGTGCCCTGGCATACCAAATGCCGAGCCAGGAACCAGCGCTACGCCTGCTTCTTTCAACAGCTTTTCCGCGAACTCCACATCATTGCTCACGCTACTATCAGCGTCAATCGCGCCCTGAAAACTAGGGAATACATAAAAAGTACCGTCGCCTTTCAAGCACTCAACGCCCGGCAAGGTGTTCAAGGCCTCTACCAGGTAATCGTGACGTTCGTGGAACGCTGTTACCATGGTCTGCACGCAGTCTTGACTACCATCCAGTGCCGCTTGCGCAGCTGCCTGTGAAATAGACGCCGGGTTAGACGTGCTTTGCGACTGAATCTTCTTCATCGCGCCAATAACCTTGGCAGGGCCTGCGGCATAACCGATACGCCAGCCAGTCATGGAATAGGCTTTAGACACGCCGTTCAACACAAAGGTACGATCGTACAATTCCGGG
Organism: Marinobacter sp. M3C; assembly: GCF_023311895.1. Classification (GTDB taxonomy): domain Bacteria; phylum Pseudomonadota; class Gammaproteobacteria; order Pseudomonadales; family Oleiphilaceae; genus Marinobacter. Next base: position 937,990 of record NZ_CP092284.1, on the reverse strand, counting down.
GTGGCGTTCAGAATGTTGCAAAAAGGCTTACCCGTCCACAAAATGGGTTCGTACATATCGTCGGTTGCAATCATCACCTGCGGGTACTTTTTCAGCACCTCGCCCAAAGCTTGCAATTCTTCGAGAGTGTACGCCATGCCGCTGGGGTTAGACGGGCTGTTGATCACAAACAGGCGGGTGCGATCGTTGATCGCGTCTTCCAGTTGCTGTGGGGTGATCTTGAAGCGGGTTTCGGCGGTGCTTTCCAGAATGACGGGCTTGCCTTCGGCTACCAGCACCATGTCCGGGTAAGACACCCAATAAGGCGCAGGAATAATGGCTTCGTCGCCGGCGTTCAGAACGGCCAGGGCAAGGTTGAAAAAGCTTTGTTTGCCACCACTTGATACCAGTACCTGGTTGGCTTCGTAATCTAGGCCATTGTCGCGTTTGAATTTCGCAATAATCGCCTTCTTCAACGCCGGAGTGCCGTCGACCGCGGTGTATTTTGTCTGGCCGTTGTGAATGGCCTCAATCGCAGCCGCCTTGATGTGATCTGGCGTATCGAAGTCTGGCTCACCAGCGCCAAGGCCAATAATGTCCTGGCCTGCAGCACGAAGTTCTGCCGCTTTGTTAGTGACTGCTAGAGTGGGGGAAGGCTTGATTGACTGTACACGGCTGGAAAGTTGAAGGTCCAAACTTGCGCTCCTTAAAGCTGCATCTAAAAAAGGCTGCGATCGGCCGGAGTCAGCTGCGCTGGCTGAACCTCCTCCAGCCGTCGATCAGGAAGATATTAGCACGAAGCCGGCGCAACACTAAATTTCTCTGTATTATTTACCTACTATCTAAACACTGTCTAAGCACTATCTATGCCCCGTATCTCGGTAAGATAGTGCCAATTTCCACGGCTTACAGAGCCATCGAGGATTTTCTCAGGTTATGGTCAACAGCTTTGAAAACGTTGAACAACCCAATGTGGGTGAGGGCGCTTTTCAGGTGCACTCACCCTACCTTCCGGCCGGTGATCAACCTAAAGCCATAGAAGCCCTGGTGGACGGTATCAAATCGGGGCTGGCCCACCAGACCCTGTTGGGGGTGACTGGTTCCGGTAAAACCTTCACCATTGCCAATGTCATCCAGCAGATTCAGCGGCCCACCATCGTGATGGCTCACAATAAGACTCTGGCCGCCCAGCTGTACGGCGAATTCCGCGAATTTTTCCCGAATAACGCGGTCGAGTATTTCGTGTCTTACTACGACTATTACCAGCCAGAAGCTTACGTGCCGTCATCCGACACGTTTATTGAAAAAGATGCCTCCATCAACGAGCACATCGAGCAGATGCGGCTGTCGGCTACAAAAGCTCTGCTAGAACGCCCGGATGCAATCATTGTGGCGACGGTATCGGCCATTTACGGTCTGGGCGATCCGCAATCTTATAAAAAGATGATGTTGCACCTGGATCGCGGTGATCAAATGGATCAGCGCCTTATTTTGAAACGTTTGGCTGAATTACAGTACACCCGTAACGACATCGAATTTCATCGCGCAAATTACCGTGTGCGCGGCGATGTGATTGACGTGTTTCCGGCGGAGTCAGAAAAAGAAGCCATTCGCATCGAGCTGTTTGACGACGTGGTAGAAAATCTGAGTTTTTTCGATCCGCTGACCGGTGAGATGCTACGCCGTGTGCCGCGGGTAACGGTATACCCAAAATCTCATTACGTAACGCCTCGGCAAAACGTTCTGGACGCGATCGAGCACATTAAGGTAGAACTTGACCAGCGCCTGACGCAGCTGCGTGACAACAACCGCCTGGTGGAAGCCCAGCGCCTGGAAGAGCGCACCCGTTATGACATGGAGATGATGCAGGAACTGGGTTACTGCAACGGTATCGAAAACTACTCCCGCTACCTGTCGGGCCGGCCCCCCGGTGAGCCGCCACCCACGTTATTTGACTACCTGCCTGCAAACGCTTTACTGGTGGTGGACGAATCCCACGCCAGTATTCCGCAGATCGGCGCCATGTATAAAGGCGATCGCTCGCGTAAGGAAACTCTGGTGGAATACGGTTTTCGCTTGCCGTCGGCGCTGGATAACCGTCCAATGAAATTTGAAGAATGGGAGCGCATTGCGCCGCAGATGATTTTTGTGTCGGCCACCCCTAGTAACTACGAAGCCGAGCACCAGGGTCAAGTGGTTGAGCAAGTTGTTCGGCCGACCGGCCTGCTGGATCCGGAAATTGAAGTGCGGCCAGCGTCTACGCAGGTTGACGATCTGATATCAGAAATTCACGCCAGGGTAGCGGTCAATGAGCGGGTGCTGGTGACCACACTCACTAAGCGTATGTCAGAAGATCTCACCGACTTTTTGATGGAGCACGATATCCGCGTGCGCTATCTGCACTCGGATATCGACACGGTCGAGCGGGTGGAGATAATCCGCGATTTACGCCGCGGCGAATTTGATGTGCTGGTGGGCATTAACCTGCTGCGTGAAGGTCTGGATATGCCGGAGGTGTCGTTGGTGACCATTCTGGATGCGGATAAGGAAGGCTTTCTGCGTTCCGAGCGTTCGCTGATTCAGACCATTGGCCGCGCCGCCCGTAACATCAACGGCAAAGCGATTCTGTATGGCGATCGCATTACCGGCTCTATGCAGCGGGCGATTGATGAAACCGCGCGCCGGCGGGCTAAACAGGCTGAGCACAACGAAATACACGGCATTACGCCCCAGGGCATGACCAAAAAAATTGCGGATGTGATGGAAGGCGCCAGCAGCGGTGGCCGTGGCCGCAACAAATCGAAGCGCCCGGGTCAGCAGGCGGCAGAAGAAGCCGAACATTACCGCACTCTGGTGGGCAAAAAGTCGCCGCAGGAAGTGCTCAAGGAAATATCACGACTGGAAGACGAAATGTACAAGGCGGCTGCCGATCTGAATTTCGAGACGGCGGCGCGATTGCGTGATGATATTTCCGAGTTAAAAGAAGCGTCGCTGCGCACCGGATAACCGGTGCAGCAGCCTGATAATTTCGTTAGCTAAAGCTCACGTTAAAGATCGCGTTTTGGCCCCACAATCACCGCGGCTTGCAACGGCTGATTGCTGCCATAACGGGAAATTTTGCTGAACACCCGGCGGTCGATGGGCAGGTATTGCTTGTCGGCCACGGTTTCCCCTTCCTCTACATCAATCTCGGGATCGTGCAGGTATACGAACTGGTCGTCCATGGCGCACACGGTTACCCAGTGAGGTACCCGGCTGCGGTTTAGCTGCCAGGTGCTGATCAGAATCAGTGGGATGCGCCCGTCCAGCAGCGCTTGCTCTAACCCCGTCAGGGTCAGCGGGTCGTGATGGAGTTCAATGCCGGTTTGGCCGAGGTCGTGCATAAAACCTTCGTGTACCAGCTCCAGCACCCGTTTTTTATCGTCGTTACGCACCGTGTCTTTAAACAATGCGCCTTCGTTGCTGATCCACGCGCTGGCCTCAAAACCTCTGTGCCAGGCCGCCAGTGCCAGGCCGTGGGGGCCGCAGCCGCCGTGGCCAGAGAGCATAAAAATGGTGGTCGCCTCACGCCAGATTTTCAGTTCTTCCAGGGTCGTCAGTGACTGCTGTTGGTTCAGCGCTGCCATCGCCATAATCAGCGCCGCGGGGCCGCAGGTAAATTCGGTGGTCTGGGGGTAATAAGGTATCTGCGGGAATTGCGCGCCCGGCGTGTAAAACAGAATGCGGCGTTCAAAGCGCAGGGCGTTACCGTGATCTTCGTAATAATCCCGATAACTGCCAAACTGTCGGTAACCCAAACGTTTATAAAGCGCAATGGCGCCGCGGTTGTCTTCCCGTACTTCCAGACGCATTACAATGCGCCCTGCGTCTGCCGCCTCAGTTTCAGCCATTTGAACCAGCTTTTCGCCGATGCCTTTACCACGAGAACCGGGGTTAACGGCAATGGAGTAAATGCGCGCCAGGCGAGTTGCCGCGCTCATCAATACCAGGCAGTAACCCAGCAGGATGTCGCCGTCGCTGGCCAGTAGTAACCGGTCCCGCGGCATTTCCAGAAAACGGCGAAAGCTGCGGCGAGAAATTCGGTCTTCACTGAAGCAGTGGTGCTCCAGCGCCACAAGGGCGTCAAGATCGTCACTGACGGCCTGGCGAAGCACAATTGAAGACATAAATCGGTGGCCTGAACAGAAGTACACAAGGGCATGCGCATACGCTTCCCGTATGGGCGTATTATGGGCTTGCGCCGCGCTGGTGCAAGCATTGTAAGTATGCGTAAAAGCACCGATCATATGATGATTGTAGCGCACTGAATTGCCGCGTATTGTTGCGAAAATCCACTGATGTCATCCGCTGGATGCCGTCCTTTGAAGGTAGCGCCCAAATATGTCTCGATTGTTGATTGTGGTAGATCGTGCCAAAGACTGGGCGCCGTATTATCCCAGTACAGACGTGCTGACGTTTGATCAGTACCTGCAATTCTCTGCGCCGGCTTCGAGCCGGGTGCGAGTGATCAACCTGTGCCAGAGCGCCCGCTACCTTAGCCGTGGCTATTACTGTTCGCTGCTTGCAGAAGCCCGCGGCCACAACGTAGTGCCTTCGGTGATAACGCTGAACGACTTGAGCCGCAAAGGCCTGTTTTCGTTGCAGCTGGAACAGCTGGACGCCAGCGTGATTGAATGGCTGGATGCGGCCATTGTGCCTACAGCGGAGAATTCTCATTCTGCGAAGGAAGTGCGTATACGCACGTATTTTGGCGAGTCGTCCCAACCGGAATTAAAACCGGTAGCGCGTGCGCTGTTTGATCGCTTCCCATGTCCGATTCTGGAAGTGGTGTTCAAACGCCGTAAAACCTGGCAGATCGAATCCATGAAGCCGGCCGCGCCGGTAGATTTGCAGGAACAGGAGCAAGACGTGTTTGCCAGCTCGCTGGACCGTTTCAGCGGTATGGTGTGGCGCAAGCCCCGTGCCCGTCGAAACTATCGTTTTGATCTGGCCATTCTGGTGAACCCGGATGAGGAGATGCCTCCCAGTGACAAAGAAGCCCTCAAACGCTTCGAAAAAGCCGGTCGCAAGCTGGGCATTAACGTAGAGCAGATCACCCGCCGCGATTACATGCGCATTCCAGAGTACGACGGTCTGTTTATTCGCGAAACCACCGCTATTGACCATCACACCTACCGCTTTGCCCGCAAGGCCGAAGCCGAAGGGCTGGTCGTTATTGACGATCCAGTGTCGATTCTGCGTTGCACCAACAAGGTGTACTTGGCCGACCTGTTAAAAAACAACAAGGTGCCCACGCCAAAAACTCTGATTCTGTCGAAAGATCAGAAAGACGCGGTAGAGCAGGTCATCAGTGAGTTGGGCTTCCCGGCGGTCATCAAAATACCCGACGGCGCTTTTTCCCGCGGCGTTAACAAGGCCGAAGATGAAAAATCTCTGCGCGAAGGCTTGAAGGAGCTGTTCAAGCAGTCGGCGCTGGTACTGGCTCAAGAATATTTGTATACCGATTACGACTGGCGCATTGGCGTATTGGGTGGGCGTGCCATTTACGCCTGCAAATACCTGATGGTGAAGGGCCACTGGCAAATCTACCAACATACGGAATCCAGCAGCAACAGCGGCGGTTTTGAAACCATGCCCACCTATGAGGTGCCGCGAAATGTGATTCAGGCGGCGCTGAATGCAACCCGTCTGATCGGTAACGGCCTGTACGGTGTAGACATCAAGCAGTCTGGTAACCGGGTAGCGGTGATTGAGGTGAACGACAACCCCAGCATTGACGCCGGGGTGGAAGATCTGTTCCTGGGCGGTGAGCTGTACACCCTGATCATGCAGGAATTCCTGTCGCGGATGGAAGCCAACCGCAGTCGCTAAGCCGTTAAGACGTTAAAAATCGTTTACAGGCCGCTGCTCAGTCGGCGGTCTGCCACACTCTGAGGCTGCCAAACCAGTGGCACTCGCCGAGCTGTGTGCGTAGCCCGGCGCTATCGAAATCGCCCTCGCTGCCGTCCAGAAATAGCTCCAGATGCACCTTGTTCTTCAGGTAGTGTAATCGCAGTCGGTTGCCAGTAGGCGCTTCAGGCGTGATTTGATGTATGGCCTTCTGAATGATTTTGCGAGAGGGCATTAATGAAGACGTCGGGTGGTAGCTTTCATCGTCTTCTGCATCAATGTGAAAGCTGATGTCACGGATGTTATCCAGCTCTTTGCGCATAGCGCCTACCACGCGCATACCCACTTGGTGCCCTTCCGATACGCTGACGTCCGGGCGTACCACTAAATGCACATCCAACAGGATATCGTCGCCCATGCGCCTGCTGCGCAGTTCGTGCACATCACGAACGCCGTCAATATCACTGGCAATGGCAAGCAATCGCTCTGTGTCTTCAACAGAAAGGCCTGTGTCGACCAGTTCCTTCATAGAACTCCAGCCAAAGCTCCAGCCCACATGGATGATAATGCCTGCCACAACAACCGCTGCTAGCGTATCTAGCCACAAATAGCCCAGCATGGCGCCAATGGTAGACAGCACCACAATACCGGATGAGAAAGCATCAGTACGGCTATGCCAGGCGTTGGCAATGAGCAGATCTGAACGTATCTCCTGGCCCACCTTACGGGTGTAGCGAAAAATCCATTCTTTGCCCACCACCGACAACAGCGCGACAACCAGCACTGGCCAGCCCGGCGTGAAGGTTAGGTCGTCTGTGAATAGCCGTTGCACGTTTTCCCAGGCCAGGGCGGCGCCAACGGCAATTAGCAGACTGCCCATTAACAAGGTGCCAAACGTCTCAATGCGTTGATGGCCATAGGGGTGGTCTTCATCCGGTGCCTGCCGCGATATCCGCATCACACCCAGTACCATCAAGTCAGAGGCCACGTCCGTGAACGAGTGAATGCCATCCACCACCAGCGCGTGAGAATGGAACAGAGTACCTACCACCATCTTGAACAGCCCCAAGATAGCGTCCAGCACCATGCCAATTACAGTAACCCGGCTAGCGGCCTGTTTTTCCTTGTCCAGGTTGGCGTATTTGTTACCGGGTGCCGGTGTCGTGTGTTCCATAGCGAATGCTCCAAAGCGCGTTTAACAATGCAAATCAAGTCTTGCCTGTTAGCCGGAATGAACCAGCGGATGGTGGCGAGGTGTTTAAATGTCGTCAAAGTGTCGTTGTATTACTGCGTATATAGATCAAAAACAGTGTGCTTTCTGCTGATTTTATGCACATATAGAGTGTAAGCCGGTTGGCAGCCAACATGTCTGTTATTTTAAAAAGGTGTCGATTGCGAAGTATATAGGTTTATGAAAATAAAGGAAATTTTTACTGATCAAAAAGTGATCAATTAGTAGCCGGGCGCTGCTTGCAAGGCGTGGCACGCGTTAAACCGGCATTTTCAACAGAGTTATCCACAGATTCCGTGGACAAGCCTGAGTGGAGCCAACCAGACAATGAGTTACGACGAAAATCGAATCGCACCCTAACCGCGCAGGATGCTGTGGAAAACTTCCGGTATACTCCGCACACGAATTTTTAGCGAGTGTGTTGAGCCGTGTCTTGGCGCGTGGGCTTGAGAGAATAGTTGAGAGTATTTTTAAGAGTGTTTTTGAGAGTATCTTTGAGGGTGTTTTGATGTACGGGATGATTCGCAACCTGCTGTTCAAGTTGCCGCCAGAGCAAGCGCACAATCTTAGCTTGAAAGGGCTGGATATGGCCCATCGGTTGGGCGTGCTAAAGCATTTGGCGCCTGCTGTTCCCGCACACCCGGTAACGGCGATGGGTCTCAAATTTCCCAATCCGGTGGGACTGGCAGCGGGACTGGATAAAAATGCCGACCATATAGACGCTTTGGGCGATCTCGGCTTTGGTTTTATTGAAGTGGGCACGGTCACGCCCTTGGCTCAGCCCGGTAACCCCGAGCCCCGTATGTTTCGCTTGCCCGAACACCAGGCCATTATTAACCGCATGGGTTTTAATAACCAAGGCTTGGGGCATTTACTGGCTCAGGTAGACCGACGCAAATTTCGCGGTGTGCTGGGTATCAACGTGGGTAAGAATAAAAACACCCCGGATCAAGATTCAGCGCTGGATTACCGCAAATGCATCACCGCCGTGTATAACCGCGCCGACTATATTACTGTCAACGTTTCGTCGCCCAATACACCAGGTCTGCGGGATCTGCAATTTGGTGATTCGCTGAAGCAGTTGTTGGCCGCTGTAAAAGATGAGCAACTCAGCTGCCAAAAAGAGCATGGCCGTTATGTGCCCATCGCGGTGAAAATAGCGCCGGATATGGACGACGCCGGCATCCGGTTTGTTGCAACGGCGCTGGTGGAAAGCGGGCTGGATGGGGTGATTGCGACGAACACAACGATTAGCCGTGAGGCCGTGGCCGGCCACGAGCACTGTAACGAAGCCGGTGGCTTAAGTGGTGCGCCGGTGCGTGAACCCTCATTGCGCGTTATTCGTGGCTTATATGCCGAGTTGGGTGAGCGGCTGCCGATCATCGGTGTGGGCGGAATTACCGATGGCGCTAGCGCGGCGGAGAAAGTTCAAGCGGGTGCCACATTGGTGCAAATCTATACCGGCTTCATATATAGAGGCCCTGGACTGATTGGCGAAGCGGCAACGGCAATTAAAGCGCTGGGGTGAGGGAATGATCAAATGTTATCCATAAAAAAGGGCCCGCCAAGCGAGCCCTTTTTGGGGAACTAAAGTCCCCTGCGGTTTACCGCGATTTTACGAGGCGGGTGGCCCCGTTCGGTTTTATCGACTACTCATCCAGTTTTCAGATTGCTCCGATTGGTGGGTTTTGGGTAAACACCGAACTCAAGTAGATCATATTATTTATGCTAAACTTTATCACTACGTCCATCACGCAGAGGTGACGGTGGCCAATCGATGAATGCCAGATACACCGGTCATTCCATCCCATTGATCTGTGCGGCCTTCTCGCCAGCCGTTTAGCCATTCCTGACGAACTTCAGTCTGGTCAATGGGACAGTTGTCTTTCGATTTACCGGACACTCCTGCGAGATAACCCCGCTTGAATGCTCGAGCAGCCATGTCTCTTTTCTGTCTTTTCATGCCGTTCCTCACTGATGGATTAACAGAAACAAGCGTGTACACATTCTGCATCGGTGTTGGCAAACGGAATGGCGAAATGGTTTTCGCTACAACCCACTATTGCCAGCTCTCACCAGAGCAGTCAGGATCCTGTTACTGGGGGCTGTTGCCCCGAAACGACGCGTCAGGTACAAGGTAGGCCGAACTGGCCTTCAAAGTACAAGACTATTTTAGTCTAAAAATATTTTTATTTAGATCTTATTTGCATAAAAATTAACCTTAAAGTGGTTAATGAGAACAATTCCAGAAACTTAGCCGTCCCGATAAAACCAGGAGTTCCACTTGTCCCTACCCCTCTTTTTTGTAACCTGTCCAAAAGGCGTTGAATATTTGCTGGCGGACGAGCTGGACGGCTTCGGCCTAAGCCTGGTTCGCCACGCGCCTGCTGGTGTGTGGGTTGAAGGCACATTGGAAGGGGGATACCGCGCTTGCATGTGGTCACGCCTGGCCAATCGGGTCATCCTGCACGTGGCGGAAGTCGCCGCAACCAGTAATGATGAACTGTATGACGGCGTGGTGCATCTGGACTGGCAGCAGCACATTGCCGTTAATGGTAGCTTCAAAGTTAATTTTATTGGCGAGAACGAAGCTATTCGCAATACTCAGTATGGCGCCCAGCGGGTGAAAGACGGCATTGTCGATCGTTTTACGGCCAGCGGCGGTAAGCGCCCTGCGGTAGAGGCCAAAACGCCCGATGTAATTGTGTCAGCGCGCTTGCACCGCGGCCAGTTAACTCTGGGCATTGATTTGAGTGGCCACAGCCTGCACCAAAGAGGCTATCGAGCCGAGCAGGGCCGGGCACCGCTGAAGGAAAATCTGGCAGCTGCGCTGCTGATTCGGTCTGGCTGGCCTGAAATAGTCGCAGCCGGCGGTGATTTTATAGACCCGATGTGCGGGTCCGGTACGCTGTTGATTGAAGCAGCGTTGATGGCTCTGGATATTGCGCCGGGCCGTCGCCAGGACGGTTTTGGTTTCGAAAAATGGCTGGGCCACGATGCCGAATTGTGGATGTCGCTACGCCAGGAAGTGGAACGTCGCGCCCACGCTGGCAAACAAGGTCGCATACCGCGTATCGCTGGTTTTGATGAAGACCGCCGAGTATTGACCACGGCACGTAACAACCTTCAGAGGGCAGGGCTGGACAGCATCATTGAGCTTACAGAAATGCCATTGCAAGAGCTTGAACTCAATGGTGACTGGGCCGAACAGGGCCTTGTAGTGACCAATCCGCCTTACGGTGAGCGCCTGAGCGAGCGCAAATCACTGGCAGAAATTTATCAGGCCTTGGGCGCGGCGGTAAAACGGGTAACGCCAAATTGGCGCCTGGGAGTGTTTACCGGGGCGCCAGAATTCGGTAAGTCCATTGGCCTGCGCAGTTTCAAACAGTACAAGCTGTTCAACGGTAAGCTGCCGGCACAGTTGCTGCTGTTCACGGTAGACGAGGCCAGCGCGCGTATTCCAAAAGATCCGGCAGCGCCGGGTGAAATCCTGCCGCGTATTGCCAACGAAGAGCGCGCCGCCATGCTGGCGAACCGCTTGAAAAAGAACGTCAAAAGCATCGGCCAGTGGGCACGAAAACAGAACATCAGCTGCTATCGCCTGTACGACGCCGACATGCCGGAATACGCATTGGCAATTGATATCTACAATGACTGGGTGCATGTGCAGGAATACATGGCGCCCAAGACCATCGACGAGCGCGCTGCCCGTGAGCGCCTGTCAGAAGCGTTGGCGGTGATACCCGACGCGCTGGGTATCCCGCGCGATCGGATGGTGTGCAAACAGCGCCTTCGTCAAACTGGCACCAACCAGTATGAAAAGCAGGCAGCCAGCGGCGAGTTTTTCCAAGTGCAGGAGCACGGCTGCACACTAAAAGTGAATTTGAAAGACTACCTGGACACCGGTTTGTTTCTGGACCACCGTCCGCTGCGCCAGTGGATTCAGCAGAATGCCCGCGGCAAACGCTTTCTGAATTTGTTCTGTTACACAGGCGCGGCCACGGTGCACGCGATTGCCGGCGGCGCCAGTCGCTCTTTGAGCCTGGATATGTCACACACCTATGTCAGCTGGGCTAAAGATAACCTGGAACTGAACCACGCTGATCCGAAAAAACATCAGGTGGATGCCGTAGATTGTCTGGCGTGGCTGGCCAGCAAGTCTAAGCCTGACCAGCGTTTTGATTTGATTTTTATGGACCCACCCACGTTTTCCAATTCGGCGAAAATGACTGGGGTTCTGGATATTCAAAAAGATCACGCCAAGCTGATTCGCCAGGCCATGCAGCGCCTGACCAACGACGGTTTGCTGGTGTTCTCCAACAACTTCCGCCGTTTCAAGCTGGACGACGAAGTCAGCGCGGAGTTTGCAGTGGAAGAAATAAGCCAAAGCACCATCGACAAGGATTTTCAGCGCAACCCGCGTATTCACCGCTGCTGGAACATTCGCCACCCGCTGCAAGCGCGAGAAGCGGGTGCTTTCTACGTTGGCTAAGGCTGAGGGGGCAGGGCCAAAACGGGGACAGATTTGAAATCTGTCCCCTAGAGACCAGGACAGGGAAAGATTGAGGATAGGGGACGGATTTCAAATCCGTCCCCTATGAATCTGTCTCTTCGGAATCTGTTTCTTCGGTGAATTCGTCGTCGCCCAGTACGCCGTAGTGCTGGGCCAACATTAGCAGCGCATACACGCCGTTTTCGGGCAGCTGCGGTTCCAGACCTTCTTCAATCAGCAGGGCGCGGCGTTGGTCTTCCAGGGTTTCGCTATCTACACCGGTGATCAGGTCGGTGATCGGTGCGACTTCAAAAGGCGCATCTTGGCCGATAGCCGTGAAAATCCGGTCAATCAGAATCTCGTCCGGATCCAGCCCGTCTACGTAAACCGTCTGGTCGGGTAAGTCCTGGTGCAATTCGCGGGTCAGTTCTATCAGCGGCACGCCCTGTTCTTCAAGGTAATGCAGGTCGATATCGCCGGTGTCGCCGTCCTCCGGCAGCCAGTCGTCTTCCGGCGCAATCATCACGGTTTTCATGGTGCCATCCACCAGCGACCAGGCCATGGCAGTGGGGAATAGGGTGTCGTCATCCTGATAGTATTCAATATCGAGAAAACACGGTTTGGCCAAGGGCTGGGCTCCTGTAAGATTGAGTATCTGGGGCTGCATAACATAGTGTTGGCGCCATTATTATAGAATTAAGGACACCATGGAACACATTGATTTCAACAACGATCTACTTTCGTTTCTGAACCAGTCACCAACGCCCTGGCACGCTGTCGCTACCATGAAAAAACAGCTGGACAGCGCGGGCTTTCATTCGCTGGATGAAAAAGACGACTGGTCACTGCAAGCCGGCACCGGTTATTACGCCATCCGCAACGGCTCGTCGATTGTGGCCTTTCGTACCGGCAATACTGACACCACCAAAGCCGGCGTGCGCATGGTTGGCGCTCACACTGACAGCCCGTGCCTAAAAGTAAAGCCCAATCCGGTACTCCGTCGCAAAGGTTTCTTGCAGCTGGGCGTTGAAGTTTACGGCGGTGCCTTGTTGAATCCGTGGTTTGACCGCGATCTTTCCCTAGCCGGGCGAGTCACTTACGTTGACGGCAACGGGCAAGTGCAAGATGCGCTGATCAACTTCTGCAAGCCGGTGGCGTTTATACCCAGCCTGGCCATTCATCTGGACCGCGAAGCCAACAGCAACCGCACGGTGAACCCGCAAACCGATTTGCCGCCGGTGCTGATGCAGGTGCCTGAAGACGACACCATCGATTTTGCCAGCCTGCTGATTACTCAGCTGAAAGCCGAGCAGGGCGTTACCGCAGAGCGCATTCTGGGTTACGAGCTGAGCTTTTACGATGTGCAGCCAGCAGGCTTTGTAGGCCTGCGCGATCACTTTATTGCTTCAGCGCGGCTGGATAATTTGTTGAGCTGTTACATCGGCTTGCAAGCGTTGCTTGAAGCAACCGGTGAACAGCCGGCGTTGCTAGTGTGCAACGACCACGAAGAAGTGGGCAGTATGTCCGCTGAAGGTGCCCAGGGGCCTTTTTTAAGCTCAGTGCTGGAACGCTGGTGTGGCGCAGGAAAAAGCCGTGCGATTGCCCATTCAATGATGATTTCGGCGGACAACGCCCACGGCATCCATCCGAATTTTATGGACAAACACGACGAGAACCACGGCCCGCTGCTAAACGCCGGCCCGGTCATCAAAGTAAATCATAACCAGCGTTATGCGACCAACAGCCGCTCGGCGGCGGTGTATCGTCATCTGAGTGACCAGTTAGGCTTGCCCCACCAGACCTTTGTGGTGCGCAGCGATATGGGTTGTGGCAGCACCATAGGGCCGCTGACGGCCGCAAATCTGGGTGTGACCACGCTGGATATTGGCGTGCCCCAGCTTGGTATGCATTCCATTCGCGAGATGATTGGTGCCGACGACGCCTACACGCTGTTCAAAGTATTAACCGGCTTCTACCAAAGCCCCCAAGTTTTTTGAAGGCCAGAAGTTGCTTGATCCAGTGCGTTAGCTCTGGTGGATGATGTAACGGGTGACGGCGGGGATAATTTTTTCAGCCGTTGTCAGCGGGTAGCCTTGAGTAACGTAAGCCGGTGGGTAGCGGCAGACAATAGAAAGACTGAAAGGCGCTTTTGGTAGTTCCAAGCTGAAGGCGTAGAGGTCTTCTCTCTCGTCCGTCGGGTTGCACGGCACGAAGTGCGCGCGGGCGAGAATGCCAGAGAAAATCGACGAGCCTTTTGCCTTGATCAGGGCTTCTTTCATAGTCCAGAGTCGATAGAAAGCGACAGTCCGTTCATGATCTGCCATTGTCGCCAAAAGCTCGGTTTCGCTTGGGTGAAACCACTCGCCGGCGAGTTCTGCGATGTTGACCCGCTGGCGTTGATATTCCAAGTCAATGCCGCAGGGGCCATAGTTGCTGATGACAATAGCAATCATGCCGCGACTATGAGCCACCGAGTAGTGCCAACCGGCTTCAACGGCTTGGTGAACAAGTGGCGCTTGCTCCGAGCGTTCAGTGATCTGCCAGCGGGTCGGTGGCACGGTTCCGGGCAATGTCGAGCTCAAAGCATGTCGTAAAAGCAGGCGAGTTTGCAGGAACTCGTGGTAGCGTTTGCCTTGATATCGGTTGAGGCGTTCGTGCTCACTGGCACCTAATAGGTGTCGTGAGGCGCTGTCATTCGGGAGCGACGTACGGGCGTCTGTATGGCACAGAAACACCCTTGTCGTTGGCGGGATCGGTTCAATCGGCAAACTTAACGACGTCTCCCTTAAGGGCAACTCCAGCCATTATGCCACCTGCATGGCATTCGTATTCTTCCCGGCTGGACATTTCCTGGCGGTCATAAAAGGAAGTGATGTTGACCACGGCGTCAGCGCCTTCCCGTTGAGCCCGCTCCTGCAAGGCAATCATGGCAGATAGGAATACCCAGCTGCAGGCGTCTTCATCGGATTTCATGAAGGCGTTGGTTTTCCGGTTGGTCACTACGCCCGGAATTCTCTGTGTGACCTGCGGATGTCCTTCATCCGCAAAATAGAACGTGATTGAGTCGTCCAGCTTTTGCTGAGCGTCAGGCGTGTTCATTGCCTCCTCAAGAGAGAGCAGGTGCTTGGTGTCACGGCTCAGGGCAGTGGATGAGAAGGTAAGAGTCAGAATGGCGGCAGCTAGAACTGGGAGCTTCACTATTATTATCCTTAATATAGACAAGCGGGTCGAATCCATTAGCACATGTGTAGTTTATGGTACCAAATTTGCGTCATTTTGACCAAATGTAACAAATTGTCACGTACTGGCTTGCCTTGTTGCGGCCCTGTGGTTGTAAGGATAGAATCGCGACCGGCACGTGATGGTTGCCAAAATTTCATAAAAATACCAGTTCCCGTTGCTTGCTGAGAGGCGTTGCCAGCGGATCGGGCCTTCCACGGAATTTCTTTCGGTATGGAAAGTTTTCAGATAACGATCAGTGACTGGGCGGCGTTTTCCTCATCGCGAATGAAGCGTGAAGAGTGGCTGGCGTGGGCCGGTGGCGACGCCGATGGTAATCCGGAAGCGAGCCACAAGCCGGACCTTCCCTGGGTTAACGCCATGTTGCGCCGTCGCCTTAGCCCGATGGGGAAGGCGGCTTTATGGGCCGCCGGGCAGTTGCTGGGCGAGCAGCGCCCCGAGCCGATGGCCACAGTGTTTGCCTCCCGGCACGGGGAAGTAGGGCGTACCATCAAGCTGCTGCGTGACCTGGCAGTGCAAGCGCCGCTGTCGCCAGCATCGTTCAGCCTGTCGGTCCACAACGCCATTGGCGGCATTCACTCCATCGCCAACAAGGTGTTTTCTCCGGTGACGGCGATCTCGGCAGGGCCCGACACTCTCTGCGCGGCGTTACTGGAAGCCTATATCCAGTTGCGGAGCAGTCCGGAAAAGGGTGGTGAGGTTTTGTGTGTTTTCTATGACGATCCGCTGCCATCCCCGCTGGACGGTTTTGATCAGGCGCCCGGCGACGTTCAGGCGCTTGCGGTTCGCGTAGGGCTGGCAGATATGGGCACCGGTATTCCGCTGGAATTTTCGTTGGCACAGCTGCCTGAAGGTGCCGGCCAGACTGAACCGGAGGCTTGCGCTTATGGCGATCGGTTTCTGCGGTTTTTGCTGCGGGATGACTGTGTGGCTCTGGATCTGATCGCGGATCGACGTTTCTGGCAATGGCGAAAATGCGATCTAGTGTCGTCATTAAAGTGCTGAATCGTTTGTGGCGGCAGCTGGCCACCGGCTTCTCCTTTCTGATCTTTGGCGTGGGTGGCCTGGTGCTCACCCTGATTGTTATGCCGGCGTCGCTGTTAATTGTGGATGGGCCCCGCAGGGAACGCTTGGTAAAGTATCTCATTCACCGATGTTTCCGGTTGTTCACGGGTATGATGGCAAAATTGGGGGTGCTCACTGTCGAATTCCATCATCTGGAGCGGCTCGACCGCCCTGGACAATTAGTGATAGCAAATCACCCCACGCTGATTGATGTGGTGTTCCTGATTTCATTTATGCCTAGGGCCGACTGTGTGGTCAAAAGCAGTCTGCTGCGAAATCCATTTACTCGCGGACCGGTGAAAGCCGCCCGTTATATCGCGAACGATGATCCAGATGCGGTAATCAAGGCAGCTGGGGAGTCCTTTGCCCGAGGCAACAGCCTGATTGTGTTTCCGGAAGGCACGCGCACCACGCCCAGCCAGAAAATCGAGTTGCAAAGAGGGGCTGCCAATATTGCGATAAGAACTGGGCAGAATCTCCGGCCAGTGACCATAGAGTGCGCGCCACTGACCCTGACCAAGAACACCCCGTGGTACCGGGTGCCAGAACGCCGGTTTCATATGAAGTTTCAGGTAGGCGATGAGCTGGATATTTCACCTTTTCTAAAGGGGAAACCCTCCGTGATGTCGCGGCAATTGACCGTCACCATTAAAGATTATTTTACCAGGGAGACTGCTCACCATGAATGAGCTGAAAATTGAGCTTAAAAAGCTCGTTATTGATGCACTGGAGCTGGAAGACATCACGGTTGATGATATTGACTCTTCGGAGCCACTGTTTTTAGACGGTCTGGGCCTGGATTCTATCGATGCGCTGGAGCTGGGTTTGGCCCTGCAAAAACGTTACAATATCAAGCTCGCAGCGGACTCTGAGAAAACCCGCAAGCATTTCGCCAGCATCAACAATCTGGCAGAACTGGTCGCCAGCCATGAAAGCGCCCGAGGGGAAATCTGAGGATGACAGAAGTAGCTAAAAGTCAGGCAGAGATTTTCGATCACATTGCTGGGGTGTTGGTTGACCTGTTTGAACTGGAACGAGAAGACATCACACCCGAGTCGAATTTGTATGAAGACCTGGATATCGACAGCATTGATGCCATCGATCTGGTCGTCGAGCTCAAGCAGTGGACGGGCAAAAAAATCCAGCCCGAGGCTTTTAAAGCAGTCCGCACGGTGCAGGATGTGGTGAACGCCGTCGATCAACTGCTGCAGAAGTGAGATAAATCCGAATCTATGGAATGGCCGTCACGGATTGGTATTGGCCTGCTGTCGGTAGGATATCCGGTAGCAGTCTACTTCACGCTGCAGCATAGCGGTACGGGGGCAACGATATGGCTGTTGTTGCCCATCGGGCTCCTGCACGGGTATCGCGCGATCAGGGGGCGGCATAGTGGTTGGTGGTGGTTGCTCGGCTGTGTGCTGCTAACCGCTTGGTCTTGGGGGCAGCAGTCTGCCATCGGTGTTAAGTTCTACCCGGTACTGGTTAGTGTCGGTCTGCTAAGCGTCTTCGTCTGGAGCCTGCTGTTTCCTCCCACCGTCATTGAGCAGCTTGCCCGGCTCAAGGAGCCTGACTTGCCACCTTCGGGTGTTGCTTACACGCGCAAGGTCACGAAAATCTGGTGTGGTTTTTTTGTGGTCAATGGCGTAATCGCCACCGGCACGGTCTATCACGGAGACGGTATCTGGACTCTTTATAACGGCTTTATAAGTTACCTGTTGATGGGCTCTCTGTTCGCTGGCGAATGGCTTTTCCGTCAGTATTACCGGAGTCAACACGATGACTGAATCAACATCCCTGATTCATGTTCTCAGTACCCCTGGTGAACCGCATGCGGTCGTTGCTCTGCGGGATAATACCGTGGTGACCAGGCAGGCCTTTGCGTGTCGAGTAGCTGCTTGGCAGAGGGTCGCCGAGCAGCAGGCAACAGAGATTGTTGCTGTGTTTGTAGAAGACGCCTGCGAGTTTGCCGCTGCACTGTTCGGGCTTTGGTATGCTGGTAAAACGGCGCTGCTAGTAGGAGATCGATTGCCGGCAACCATGATGCAACTGCAAGAGCGAGTTGGCGCTCTTGCCGGTGACTTTGATGACGACGTCGGTCTTCCGCTCATCCGGGTTCCTGCTGTGGACCCTGCGGGAATCGCTCCGACATTTCCACCGTTGGATTCTGCTCACCTGGCTGTGATTGTGCTCACGTCGGGCACTACCGGCGCGCCGAAGGCGGTGTCCACAAGTCTGGCCCAACTAGGTAATGAAGTGCTCATGCACGAAAGCCGCTGGGGTGCATTGGTTGGCCGGTCCACGGTTATCGGCACGGTCAGTCATCAACATATTTACGGCTTGTTGTGGCGGGTGCTGTGGCCGCTTATTGGTCGTCGCCCCTTCGTGGCTGAAATTTGCCATTATGCAGAAGAAGTTCTGGCCCGTGCGGAGCAAGTGCCATCCGCAGTACTGGTCACAACACCGACCCATCTTGCGCGCTGGCCACATCAGCTCGGCGAAACCGCTGCGGGCAATTGGACTCTAGTTGTCTCATCTACAGCACCGTTGGCGCGTGAACACAGCGCCTTTGGCAGTGACTATTTTGGTGTGCTGGTGACGGAAATCTTCGGCAGCTCTGAAACGGGCGGCATTGCCTGGCGCCAGCAGATGAAAGATGAGGTATGGACGACCCTGGATGGTGTCAAAGTGTCCACTCAGCCAGAAACCGGGGCCTTGTTGTTGCAATCGCCCTTACTGGGTAGCGATGACTGGGTTATGACGGGCGACCAAGCCGAGGTTTACGGTCCTCATCGATTCTGCCTGCTTGGCCGGCTGGACCGGATTGCCAAGATTGAAGGCAAGCGGGTTTCCCTGACGAGCATGGAGTCCCGGCTGGCTGAGCATCCGCATGTTGAAGAAGTGCGGGTGGTAGCACTCAGCGGCCAGCGCACTGAGACCGCGGTAGTGGCGGTATTGAGTGAGGCCGGTCGGCAATGGTTTCAAGTCGAAGGCAAGCGTGCCGTCACCAAAAATCTGCGCCAATGGCTTGCCGGCCATTTCGAAACCCCGGTATTGCCGCGTCGTTGGCGACTGGTAGACGCACTACCCCGCAATGCTCAGGGTAAGGTTCCACAACAACATCTGACGGCACTTTTCGAGGATGCTGAGCAAAAGCGTTTCGATTCTGATGATTGCGTCAGCAATCGCTGGCCAATTGTGTTGAAGCGCGAGTTATTAGACGCCAACACGGCATTACTACGCCTTGGCCTATCACCTGAGTTGGTATACTTTCGCGGGCATTTTGATGAAATTCCGGTACTACCTGGCGTGGTGCAGGTTCATTGGGTTGAGCATTACGCCCGAGCGATGTTTGGTGAGCGATTGGCAAATAGACATGCGTTCTCCCGGATGGAGGTGGTGAAATTTCAGGAACTGATTCGACCGGGCCGGGAAGTTTCTATGGAAATCTCCCTGCAACCCGAACACAGCCGAATCGTGTTCCGTCTCTATGACGGCGATATCGCGTTTTCCTCCGGACGGATGGTGTTTGATGCGTCGCAGGAGCCCGCTTGATGTCTGATTTGTGCGCCGTTGTTCCGGTGTATAACCAGCCGGGCACTATTGCCCAGACTGTTCGCGACGTTCGCCAATTGGGCCTTCCGGTAATACTGGTAGACGATGGTAGCGAACCTGACTGCGCCGAAATAATGAAGACGCTGGCCGAAGCAGACCCGCAGGTCTACCTGAAGCGGTTGCCGGAAAATTGCGGCAAGGGAGCGGCGGTCAAAGCCGGATTGTTGTGGGCTGAAGTACTCGGATTCTGTCATGCCCTTCAGATTGATGCCGATGGCCAGCATAACCCGGCGGAGATTCCATGGCTGATATCCTTATCTGGAAAACATCCTGACGCGCTTATTTCTGGTATGCCTGAATACGACGACAGCGTGCCTCTTTTGCGTTACTACGCCCGCTACCTGACCCATGTATGGGTGTGGATCAACACCCTGTCGTTGGAAATTCGCGATTCCATGTGTGGTTTTCGTGTGTACCCGGTCAAGCGGGTATGCCAGTTGATACGCAGCCAGTACCTTGGCAACCGCATGGATTACGATACCGAAGTGCTGGTCAAATGGTTCTGGCAAGGTGGCCGAGTTGTGCAGACGAAGACCCAGGTGCGCTACCCTCAGGATGGTATTTCTCACTTCCGGGGTTTTGAGGATAATTGGCTGATTACTAAAATGCATACCCGGCTGTTTTTCGGAATGCTTTGGCGCTTGCCGCGATTGCTCTTGCGCCGTGGCCCTGCAAGGAGAGCGCCATAGTGAAAGATAAGCACTGGTCCAACATTGCAGAGGCTGGCGCGGTCAGTGGAATTCGCTTTTTATTTGCGGTTTATCAATTGCTCGGGCGCCTGCCGTTTCGGGTGTGTCTGTACCCGGTCATTCTGTACTATTTCCTGTTCCGAAAGTCGGCTCGAGAGGCATCGCTAGAGTATCTGTGGCATATGCGGGGGCAAGGCCGCCTGCAATCTCGCCAGTCATTACTACTCCAAAGTTATCGTCATTTCATGAACTTTGGCGAAAGCATGCTTGATAAACTGGCGGTCTGGCAGGGTGATATCACACTTGATGCGCTCGAATTCCATAACCATGAGGTGTTCGACAATCTGGTGCAACAAGGCAAGGGCTGTGTGATGGTGGGCTCCCATCTGGGCAATCTGGAAATTTGCCGGGCGCTTGCGAAGCGCAACACCAATGTAACGTTCAATGTGCTGATGCACACCGCTCATGCCATACGTTTCAACGAAATGCTGACCCGTGCCAACAGCGAGGCGCATGTGAACGTTATTCAGGTTTCCAGTATCAGCCCGGCCACGGCCATCGTTTTGCAGCAGAAAATCGAGGCGGGGGAGTTTTTAGTAGTTGCCGGTGATCGCTCGCCGGCGTCTGGCCAGGGCAATGTCAGTGAGGTGTCTTTTTTGGGAGAACTGTGTCACATGCCCCAGGGTCCGTTTATTCTGGCGGCCATTCTTCGGTGCCCGGTACTGACGATTTTCTGCCTGCGCCGGGAAGGTGAAGGCAAACCCTTTTATGACCTGTACCTGGACTATTTTGCAGATCGTATCGTTCTTCCGAGACGTGAACGAGAGATGGCGTTGCAGCAAACCTTGCAGCGTTGGGCTGATTTACTGGCCGATTACTGCGAAAAAGCACCGTTGCAATGGTTCAATTTTTATTCGTTCTGGTACCGCCAGAGTACCAATTCCCACAGTGAGAAAAGCGCTGACCAATGATCACTTTCGACGAAAAACCGATAACCATTGAAGACATTACCGCCATTGCCCGCGGTGAAAAAGGCGTCATGCTCAGCCAAGACTCGGCGTTCGTGGCTGGCATCCGCAAGGGTAGTGCCTTTCTGGAACAGTTGCTGAAAGAAGATGGTGCGATTTACGGCGTAACCACCGGATACGGTGATTCCTGCACCACCATGATTCCCGATGATTTGGTGGCGGAACTGCCTCATCATCTGTTTACCTTTCACGGTTGCGGGCTGGGTGAAATGCTTAGTCCGGTTCAGGCCAGAGCCACGGTGGCTACCAGGCTGAATTCGCTGACCTTCGGCTATTCCGGCGTGACTTTTGAACTGCTGGAACAGCTGGTGCTGTTGTTACAGAAAGATATAGTACCGGTTATTCCTTCAGAAGGGTCGGTCGGTGCCAGTGGTGATCTAACGCCGTTGTCTTACGTTGCGGCGGTGCTGTGTGGTGAGCGCGATGTGTACTGGCAAGGCGAGCGCCGGGCAACTGCGGATGTTTTTGCTGAGCAAGGCATTACGCCACTGCGCCTTAGACCTAAGGAAGGCCTGGCGATCATGAACGGTACCGCAGTGATGACCGGGCTTGCTTGCCTGGCTTTCGAACGGGCGGAATATCTGTCGCGACTGGCCACCCGTATTACCGCCATGGCCTCGCTGGTGTTGGATGGCAATGCTCATCACTACGACGAAGTGCTGTTTTCCGTCAAACCTCACGTCGGTCAGCAGCGAATTGCCGCCAGACTGCGCGAGGATCTGCACGCCGGCGAACTGCCACGTAACCCTAACCGACTGCAGGATCGTTACTCGTTGCGTTGTGCGCCACATGTTATCGGGGTACTTGAAGACTCTCTGCCCTGGCTGCGCCAGTTCATCGAGAACGAACTTAATAGCGCCAACGACAATCCGATCATCGACGCCGAAGGTGAACACGTTCTCCACGGGGGTCATTTCTACGGTGGTCATATCGCAGCGGCCATGGATTCACTGAAAACCGCGGTGGCCAATATTGCCGACTTGCTGGATCGGCAAATGGCACAGATGATGGATGTGAAGTTCAATCATGGTCTGCCGGCCAACCTGTCCGGTGCTACCGGCCAGCGAGCGGCTATCAACCATGGCCTTAAGGCTGTCCAGATTGGTGCTTCGGCGTGGACGGCGGAAGCACTGAAACTGACCATGCCGGCCAGCGTATTTTCCCGTTCTACCGAATGCCATAACCAGGACAAAGTCAGCATGGGGACTATTGCAGCCCGCGATTGTCTGCGGATATTGCAGCTGACCGAGCAGGTGACCGCCGCCGCACTTTTTTCGGTGTGTCAGGGGCTGGAGCTGCGTATTGGAAAGGGTGATCTGTCATG
Organism: Marinobacter sp. M3C; assembly: GCF_023311895.1. Lineage (GTDB taxonomy): Bacteria > Pseudomonadota > Gammaproteobacteria > Pseudomonadales > Oleiphilaceae > Marinobacter. Next base: position 915,441 of record NZ_CP092284.1, on the reverse strand, counting down.
GGACGGAATCGGTGGCGAATTGCGGAATACTCTGGAGTCGGTACGTCAGACTAGTACGAAGCTGACTGAGGACCGGGCCCTGGATCAGGAGCTTCGTGCCCTTATCGCCCGAATCCAGAACCGGGAATGGCTGCTATATCCGGAAAATCGAGAGGAAAATCTCTGATGATTTATGCTGACGCACAGGTAAAAATTCCGTTTCATGACATCGATATTATGGAAATTGCTTGGCATGGCCATTACGTCAAATACTTCGAGATTGCCCGTTGTGAACTGTTGGATAAGCTGGATTATGACCACTTGCGCATGCGCGATTCGGGTTATGCCTGGCCTGTGATAGATATGCACCTGCGCTACGCCAAACCGGCCAGTTACAATCAAATTTTGAATGTGAGAGCGGTGCTGAAGGAGTGGGAGCACCGGCTAAAAATTGATTACATCATTACTGATGCCCAATCCGGCAAAAGATTGACCCGTGGCCACACGGTTCAGGTTGCAGTCAGGATGTCAGACGGTGAAATGTGTTTCGCATCGCCGCAGATCTTGCTCGACAAGGTGGCTCGTATTGAAGGGGGTGCTTCATGAAGTTGCGGTCATTGGTCGGGCAATTTGTGGTGATTCTCGCGTCTGTGATCTTTATAATGTCTGCTGTGTGGGCTTCCGAGCCTGATGCTGAGGACGCATCGGCTTTGGAAAATCGGCTTGGCGACCAAGCCAGTATCGCCTTTCTTGAAGGCAAATTTGAGCAACGCAAGTATATTGCGGATCTGGATACCACTCTGGACTCCAGCGGTCATTTCAGTTTTGTCCCCGATGAAGGACTGCGCTGGAGTATCCGTAAGCCGGTGTCTACCAACCTGAGAATTACCCCGAGCGAGATTGTGGAACGGCAGGATGGCGAAGAAGTCATGCGCATGAATGTAGACGAACAGCCCATGACCCGAGCAATCAGTGATGTCTTTTTCGCGATCTTCGGAGGCGATTGGGACGCGCTGGAGAAACGTTTCACCATCCGATCGATGCAGGAAGCATCGCCCTGGCGTTTAGAGTTGGAACCCAAAGATGAGCTGTTAAAGTCCTATCTGAACACCATCGAGTTGCAGGGCTCGGAATACTTGGAGGTTTTGATTCTGAGCGAGAGCAATGGCGATCGGACCCGTATCCAGCTGAATGATGTCAAAACCAGGTAACCCGTGATTGCTCGTTGTCGTTCCTATCGTTGGCCGGCGTTGCTGTGGGCGCTGGTATTGTTTCTGCTGATGATGCAGCTCTTGCCGCGCCTGTCTTCAAACACTTTCGATACTAGCATTCTGGCATTACTGCCCCAGGACCAACAGGAACCGTTGGTTGAGCGTGCCATGAACCGGATGAATAGCTTTGTGGCTAACCGGGTGTTGCTGCTGGTTGGTGGAGCGAATGCCGACAGGGATAAATTGCAAGTGCTGGCCGATCAAGTTGCCAGCAGCCTGTCAGACTCCGGGGCGTTTACTTCGGTAACGGTCCGGGCCAGGGTCAGCTGGTTGTCGCAAATGACAACCGTCTATGAACCTTACCGATACCAACTGCTGCCCAAAAATATTGCTGAAAAGCTGGCAAGCGGGCAAGGCCTGGCGTTGGTTTCCGGTGCAGCCCGAGAGCTGGTCAGCCCCATCGGTCGTCCGCGCTCGGCCTCTATCATAGATGACCCGCTCAATCTGCTGGGCATATGGTTGGAAAACCTTACCCCTACAGCCGGTTTTGCGGTGGATGAACAGGGTCTTTATGCCCGTGACGGTGATCGACACTACCGGGTTGTCACGGCGTCCTTTGCTGGCGATCCGTTCGCTCAAGCTACTCATAAGCCGTTGCTGGATGCGATTCAGGCCGCTGGGGAGCTGGTTCACGAAAATAAGGCTTCGAACGAATTTCTGCGTTCCGGGTTGGTTTTTCACGCCGCTGCAGGTGCCGAGCAGGCCAAGGGAGAGCTGTCTACTATTGGTGTTGGCTCCTTGGCTGCCATCGTTGTGTTATTGCTCTGGCAATTTCGCTCCCTCTATTATTTATGGTTGCCTGTGATCAGCATCGGGACAGGGTTGCTGGTGGCGCTGTCTGTCTCATTAATGATTTTCGGCCAGGTGCACCTGGTTACGCTGGCGTTTGGCGCCAGCCTGGTCGGCGTATCGGTGGATTATGCGTTTCATTACCTGTGCCATGTCCGTTACAGCCGCACCGAAGGTATCGTGCGCATTCTTCCAGGTATTACCCTGGGATTGGTTTCCAGCTGTCTGGCCTACGGTGCCCAGGCCCTCACGCCGTTTCCCGGTTTACAACAGATTGCGCTGTTTTCCGCCGCCGGCCTGATTGGTGCCTGGATAACCGTTGTACTCTGGTTTCCTTTGGCTCGCCCTTGGCTTCCGGTTAGTGAAACGGCAGGGCAGCTGGGGCAATGGCTGCAGGTGCTGGCCCGATTTCGTGCTCCGCTGGCAATGTTGTTAGTTGCACTGGTACTCGTTGCGCTGGCGGGCCTGCCGATCATACATTTTGACGACAGCCTTGGGGCGTTGCAGTCGTCTCCTGCTGCTTTGGTTGCCCAAGAGCAAAAGGTACAGCGGCTAAGCCAAAATCCTGGAAGCGCCCGCTTCCTGCTGGTCGAAGGTGAATCCGTTCAGCAGGTTCTGCAAAGAGAGGAGCGGGCCAGGGTAGCCTTGGATCGTCTGGTTTCCGATGGGCAGCTTCAGGCCTATCAGTCGGTTTCCGGGTTCGTGCCATCAATTCAGCAGCAACAGAAGAACCGGCAGCTTGTGCAATCCGGCGTTTATGAAACTGGGCTGCCGAAGCAGTTGTTCGAGTCGTTGGGCATGCCATCGCGGCTGGCAACCCGGAGCGAGCAGCAGTTTTCCAGTTACCATCCGGGTTGGCTGGTGCCAGATGACCTGCAAAAAACACCTGTCGCCGATCTGCTGACTGCCTTGTGGCTGGAGCCGGATCTGTTGGAGTCGCCGTCAGCATCGTTGATTACCATTGGCGGTGCGGCAAATGCCAGTGTGTATGACAAGCTGGCGGCGTTAGCAAGCGGGCTTGAGGGCGTTCGCTTTGTCGATCGTGTGGGCCGGACCTCCGCTTTACTCGGCGGTTACCGGGTAACCGTCAGTCTGTGGATGGCGCTCGCCTATAGCCTGGTGATGCTGGTGTTGATTATGCGCTATGGTCGGCACTGGTGGCGGGTGATTCTGCCGCCGGCTCTGGCAACCGTTATGACCCTGGGATTGCTGGCAGTATTCGGCCAGCCGCTGAACCTTTTCAATTTGCTGGCGGCACTGCTGATTCTGGGTATCGGACTGGATATCGGAATTTTTGTGCGCGAAAGTAACGGCGAGCTGCCTGCATGGGAGGCGGTTACCCTGTCTGCGATTACCTCGCTATTGGCGTTCGGTTTGCTTGCGCTGAGTGAAACACCTGTTCTACACCACTTTGGCATGACGGTACTGCCGGGAATCGGATTGGCGTGGCTGATCGCGTTTGTACTTCAGAGGAGAACACAGAGTTGAATACAAAGGATTTGGAAAGCGACATCATTATCATCGGTGCGGGCCCCTCGGGGGCTGTTGCGGCAGCGCTGTTACGCAAGCACGGATACCAGGTAACGATCCTGGAAAAACAGCACTTCCCCCGCTTTTCCATTGGTGAGAGCCTGCTGCCTCAGTGCATGGAGTTTCTAGAGGAAGCCGGTATGACAGAGGTCATTCAGGATGCCGACTTCCAGCACAAGAACGGTGCTGCTTTTCATTACAATGGTAAAAACACTTCCTTCAATTTTTGCGAAAAATTCTCCCCGGGCCGGGGAACCACCTTTCAGGTCCAGCGCGCACATTTTGATCACCTGCTGGCCCAAGAAGCAGAGAAAAAAGGCGCCGAAATTCGCTATGGTCATGAAATTACGGCGGTCGACTTCAGTGGTGAGCGTCCATGGCTAAGAGTGTGCACTGATGACGGCCAGGAGTATGAGGCTCGGGGCAAATACGTGCTGGATGCTAGTGGTTTTGGCCGTGTGTTGTCGCGCCTCCTGGACCTGGAGACGCCCTCCGAGTTTCCGGTAAGAATGTCGCTCTTCACTCACGTTGAAGACAAGATCGACCATCCCGGCCATGATCGCGACAAGATCCTCATCACTGTGCACCCGAAGTGGCGCGATGTCTGGTTTTGGCTTATTCCTTTTGCCAATGGTCGCTGCTCTGTGGGTGTGGTGGCAAAACCTGAGTTCATCGAAAGCAGGGATGGGGAACCGTTGGACGTGTTGCAGGAAATTGTCGGTGAAGATCCGAACCTTTCTGCCCTTTTGGCCAATGCTGAATGGGACATGCCAGTCAGGCCGATACAGGGTTATTCCTGCAACGTTAAACAGTTGTGGGGCACTAACTACGCACTGCTGGGCAATGCCGCCGAATTCCTTGATCCGGTGTTCTCCTCGGGGGTCACCATCGCGATGAAATCCGCCAGTCTGGCAGCACAGGCCCTGCATCGTCAGTTCAGCGGAGAAACCGTCGACTGGCAGGCGGATTATGCCGAGCCACTGATGAGCGGCGTTGATACCTTCCGCACTTACGTGGATGCCTGGTACGAAGGCGCTTTCCAGGACGTGGTTTTCGCAGAGAATCCCTCCGACCCGGTCAAACGAATGATTTCATCCATTCTGGCCGGTTATGCCTGGGATACCAAAAACCCGTATGTTAGCGAAAGTCGCCGCCGGCTAGCGACACTGGCCGAGTTGTGTCGTGCGTGAACGCAGATGGCTGGCGATAGCTGTGATCAGAGGCGTGTTACTGGCCTTGGCGATAATAACCCTGGCAGGCTGTAATATGCTGGGGGTTCGCCCCTTGCCCCCGGTGCCGCCGTTGTTGGAGCCGGGGAGCGGTGATATGGCCGTGCAGATGAACCAACGCATGACCCTAACCTTGGAAGATCGGCGCCACCACATGATGGTAGTGGTCAGCTTCACCCCCGAACAGACCAGGATGACCGGCTTCACCCTGACCGGTCAGCGCCTGCTGGATATTGTGCATGAAGATGGCAAGGTCAGCATCTGGCAAAGCGAGCAGGTGGACCGGGACATTCCCGCTCGTTGGCTGATGATCCAGTTACAGTTGGCCTATTGGCCAAAAGCGGCATTGCAAGAGGCTTATGGTTTGCCGTGGGTCTTTGTGCAGAAGGGTACACAGCGGGCGCTTTATCTTGAAGATGAATTGCTGGTAATGGTAAGCTGCGCCCCCGATTTTCATGCTCTCAAGGCAGGATCGAAACTGATAATAAACCAGCCACGGATGGGATTGGTGATGACTGTCGAAACCCTGAAAGTAAAGGATCTTGCGGCTCCGTCCGGGTCGGGTAATAGGCAAGAGACGGGGCAATGACTAGCCCCGTTTACCTACATAAACCGGGTGTCGTCTGTGCTCTTGGAGCCACAACAGACGAGGTGGTCGAAGCACTGATGGCCGCGCAGCCGACACATTTGACCGTCACCGAAGCTTATACGCCGGGTCGTGCCTTGCCGCTGGGCGTGATTTTGGTCGAACTGCCGATAATTAAAGGGCAGCATTCCAGCCGTAATAATCGTCTGCTGCTGCAAGCTGTAGAACAGGTGCAGCCTGAGCTGGACCGGGTTTTGCAAAATCATGCGCGCCATCGTATCGGCGTGGTTTTGGGCACTAGCACCTCCGGCATTGGCGATGCCGAGAACGCATTCTCTGAAGAGCGGCCCGAGGGTTTGCCGTCCTGGTATCACTACTCTATGCAAGAAATCGGCGCGCCGGCACAGTTTCTGGCTCGTCATCTTGGCCTATCAGGGCCGGCAACTACCATATCCACCGCCTGCTCTTCCAGTGCCAAGGCACTGGCCAGCGCCCGGCGATTGCTCAAAGCCGGCGTTTGTGACGCCGTTATCTGTGGCGGTGTGGACAGTCTTTGTCGGCTCACGGTCAACGGCTTCGACGCCTTGAACTCCGTCAGTGGAACGACCTGTAATCCTATGAGTCGCAACCGTGACGGTATCAACATCGGCGAAGCAGCGAGTATTTTCGTGATGTCTCATGAGCCCGGGCCGGTCATCCTGTCCGGGGTGGGCGAATGTTCCGATGCCCATCATATTTCGGCGCCACATCCGGAAGGGATCGGTGCCCGCAATGCCATCAAGACTGCGTTGGAAGACGCGGGACTGAAGCCTGAACAGATTGGCTATATCAACCTGCATGGTACCGCCACGCCCCAGAATGACAGCATGGAAAGCCTGGCAGTCAGCCAAATATTTGAAACGTCACCACCGTGCAGCTCCACCAAGCCGCTGACCGGCCACACTCTGGGCGCGGCCGGAGCATTGGAAGCGGCTTTCTGCTGGCTCACGCTGGTCGGTGATGGTCATTTACCGGTGCATTGGTGGGATGGTAAAAAAGATGAACAGTTGCCGGCTTTGGAGTTGGTGACGCCAGGCCAGACGCTTCCCGCGGCGCCCAAGCATGCGCTGAGCAACTCGTTTGCCTTTGGTGGCAATAACATCGCACTGGTGTTCAGTGCCGCGAACTGAGGTGCTGAGATCGTGACGACAACGAACCAAAGACCGCATTATAACGTGGACGAGTTGGTGCGCCATCGTGGCGGAATGAGCCTGCTGGACCAAGTGGTTGACTATGACAAAACCTGGCTGAAAGCCAGCTCTACACTGACAGAAGACAACCTGTTCATGAGTGGGGGCTGGATGCCGTCATGGGTTGGCATCGAGTACATGGCTCAGTCTGTTGCCGCCTTGGCCGGGACTCGCGCGATACGTCAGAACGAACCTGTAAAGGTGGGGTTTTTGGTTAGTACGCGCAAATATGAGGCGGAGCGGCCAGCATTTCCGGTGGGCAGTACTCTTACGGTTGTTGTCAGTGAAGTGGTAATGGGTGAAAACGGGCTCGGTGTCTTTGACTGCGAGCTGACATGCGAGCAGCCAGATGGTCAGAGTTTTACGGTCACCACCCGGCTAAATGTGTTTCAGCCGGTTGATTTAATGGACGTTTTTGGAGCATGTGTATGACACAAACAGTATTGGTCACCGGCTCCAGTCGAGGTATTGGCCGTGCGTGCGCGTTGCGACTGGCGCGGGACGGATATGATGTCGTTCTCCATTGTCGCAGGGAAGCTGGCCGGGCACAGGACGTTCAGCAGGAAATTGAAGCGATGGGGCAAAACGCCCGAATTCTTCAGTTTGATATTACTGACCGGGACCAAGTGTCCCGTGTTCTGTTGGACGATGTCGAAGAGCACGGTGCCTATTACGGTGTTGTCTGCAATGCCGGTGTTGCCCGTGATAACGCTTTCCCCGCCATTTCCGGTGAAGACTGGGATCTGGTGCTGCGCACAAATTTAGATGGTTTTTATAACGTGCTGAGCCCTCTGGTTATGCCCATGATTCGCCGGCGCAAGCCTGGCCGGATCATTACCCTGTCGTCCGTGTCCGGGATTAATGGCAATCGCGGGCAGGTTAATTACAGTGCGGCCAAGGCTGGGATCATCGGTGCGACCAAGGCGTTGGCAGTGGAGCTGGCGAAGCGCAAGATAACGGTGAACTGCGTCGCTCCGGGGCTGATTGAAACGGACATGATCGAAGGAGTTCCTGTCGAGGAAGCATTGAAAATGATCCCCTGCCAGCGTCTCGGCAAGCCGGAGGAAGTGGCGGCTACCATCAGCTTTCTAATGTCGGAGGATGCGGGTTATATCACCCGACAGGTTATTTCGGTCAACGGAGGTATCTGCTGATGAAGCGAGTTGTGATTACCGGAATGGCCGGAATTTCGCCGATCGGTAGCGATTGGCAAACGGTGTCCGACAATCTGGAAGCCGGGCGCAATGGTATCCGGACCATGACAGACTGGAAACGTTTTACCGGCCTGAATACCCTCCTGGGCGCGCCGGTGACTGATTTCAAAAAGCCGGCACATTATTCTCGCCGGGCAGTACGTGGTATGGGACGGGTGGCGCTGATGGCAACCCGGGCTTCCGAACTGGCACTGGATGATGCCGGCCTGCTGGACGACGAGAGTATCCGCGATGGCAGAATGGGTGTCGCCTACGGCTCATCTACAGGGTCCACAAATGCGGTTACAGAATTCGCCACTATGCTGATCGACGAAGTGGTAGATGGGATCACTGCTACGTCTTATGTCCGCATGATGTCTCATACGGCGCCGGTCAATATTGGGGTGTTTTTCGGGCTTAAAGGGCGGGTTATTACAACATCCAGTGCCTGCACATCTGGCAGCCAAGGCATTGGCTACGCCTACGAAGCCATTCGGTTCGGTCGCCAGACCATGATGCTGGCCGGAGGGGCTGAAGAGTTGTGCCCGACTGAAGCGGCGGTATTCGATACACTGTATGCCACAAGTACGGTTAACGATTCACCGCAGTCAACGCCAAGACCTTTTGATGCCGAGCGGGATGGCCTGGTGATCGGTGAAGGCGCCTGCACGCTGGTTCTCGAAGAGCTGGAGCATGCTCGGGCCCGTGGCGCCACTATATATGGTGAGATTGTCGGTTTTGGCACCAATTCCGATGGTACTCACATCACCCAGCCAACCCGCGAAACGATGCGCCAGGTGATGGAGCTCTCGCTGGAAGACGCTGACCTTGATGCCAGCGCGATTGGTTATGTGAGTGCCCATGGAACCGCCACCGACCGTGGTGATATTGCCGAGAGCCATGCCACCCATGACATTTTTGGAAACCGTGCACCTATCAGCGCCCTGAAGAGTTACACCGGGCACACTCTGGGCGCTTGTGGTGCTCTGGAGTCCTGGGTGGCACTGGAAATGATGAACCGCAACCGTTTTCACCACACCAACAATTTAAACAAGGTGGATCCGGAGTGTGCGGATCTCGATTACATTGTTAACGAGCCGCGTGAGATTAACTGCGAGTACGTGATGAGCAATAACTTTGCGTTCGGTGGCATCAATACATCGCTGATTTTCCGCCGGTGGCCGTAATGATGTTCAAGCTGGCCGGGCCTGGTGTGGATTTATGCATTTAATAATCTTCGCCGGCTCGATCACAGTTCTGGCTTGGCTTTGTCGGCACCAGCTCAGGAACCCGGGTTGCCACGGGTTCTATCGGTTTTTTGCCTTTGCTGGTATTGCCTGGCTGCTGATTTACCGTATTGGTTACTGGCACGACAATCTCATTTCCTTCCACCAGTTGGTGTCTAGCGTGTTGATGTTGTTGTCGCTCTGGATGGTGGTTGCAGGCGTCCGGGAGTTCCGTCTGCGGGGAGGGCATCGGAAGAGCGGCCAACTGCCGGAAAATTTTAGTTTTGAAAATACCAGCCATCTGGTAACAACGGGAGTCTACCAGTATATCCGGCATCCGATGTATACCTCGTTGGTGCTGCTTGCCTGGGGGATTTTCCTGAAACAGTTTTCCTGGTATGGACTGCTGGTGGTGACCCTGGTCACTTTAGCGCTTTATTTGACGGCGCGAACGGAGGAGCGCGAAAATCTGGCCTTCTTCGATGAGGCCTATGAACGCTACCGCCGCTCCAGCAAGCTGTTTCTCCCCTTTCTGGTATAACGAGACGCAAGCCAGCGTACTGAAACCGACCGGAACCACCTGTGATTGCTATTAGCCAGCTTGAATTCAGTTACACACCATCGGCAAGCCCGGTGCTGAAGGGGATCGATCTTGATGTGCCCGACAATGCGTTATTCGGTCTGCTTGGCCCTAACGGCGCCGGCAAGACCACGTTGTTGTCGCTTCTGGCCGGCTTGATTCCGTGTCCGCAGCAGTGTGTTTTCATTAACGGCAAGGATTTGTCTACCCCGGCTGGTCGTGCTGCCTCTAGGGTTTCCCTGGTGCCGCAGGAGTATGCCTTTTATCAGCCATTAACCGTGCGGGAAAACTTGGCTTTTTTTGCCGGTGTTCAAGGCGTGCCGGCGAAGAAAATCAAACAGCGAATTCAGCACGCGGTCGCACAAACCGGGCTGAAGGAAAGGCTTGACAGCCGCGCGGGCAAATTATCCGGAGGGCTTAAGCGACGGCTGAACCTGGCCATCGGCTTGCTGGACCAACCCCGCTTGCTGTTATTGGATGAACCAACGGTGGGTATCGACCCCCACTCCCGGCACTTTATTCTTGAAACCATTCGTCACCTGGGTGCTACCGGTACCACAGTGATTTACACCTCCCATTACATGGAAGAAGTAGAAGAGTTATGTGATCGTGTGGCCATTATGGACCACGGTCGGATACTCCGCAGCGGTGCCCTGGTTAAGTTGCTGGCCGAGGCGCCTCAAACCGGACATCGTCGAAAATCCAGCCTCGAGTCCCTGTTTCTAGATCTCACTACTCGCGACTTGAGGGACTGAAATGGGCGTTATGATCGCACTGATCCGCAAGGAATTGCTGCTGCTGTGCCGCGATCCCCATGGCCTGCTGTTACTGTTCATTATGCCCGCTATATTTGTGCTGATTATGACCTTTGCTCTGCAAAATCAGTACGCCGTGAACAAAAAAGTGACACTGGATTTCCTGCTTTTCAGTGAGGACGACAGTGGGCTCAGCCGCGCCTTTGAGCGCGAGCTGGCCACTATGGAACCACTGCGGCGATTGCCGACACAGAGCGACTGGGAGGAAATGCAGGCCCTGGCGCAGGCGGATAAAGTGAAGTTTTTGGTCCGTGTGAAGCCCGGTTTTGATCAGTTGCTTGTCGATCGCGAGCCGGCGGTCGAAATTCTGTTTTCGCCCGGAACGTCGCCGATATTTGCCAGTGTTGGACAAGCCCGGGTCACAGAACTGCTGAACCGGTTATACCTGCGTTATCGGCTGGCAACCATGCCGGGTGTGCAAAGCAATCTGGAAGCACAATCTTCGGATCTCGTTCAAACGCGTTCCCTGTATGACGACAGTGGCGCTATGCCGTCATCGGTGCAGCAGAATGTGCCCGCATGGTTGCTATTTGCCATGTTTTTTATTGCCGTCCCACTGTCGACTACTCTGATCAACGAGCGCCAACAGGGTACTCTGCTGCGGCTGCAAAGCATGGGTATTGGCCCGGTAAAGCTGCTGGCCGGTAAGGTGATTCCGTTTTTCATCGTCAACTTGTTACAGGTGGCGGTATTGTTTCTGATCGGTCTGTATATGATCCCGCTATTGGGTGGTGATCAACTGACTTTGGGTGAAAATCCCGAAGGTCTGATATTGGTTGCGGTGGCCGTTAGCCTGGCCGCGGTCAGTTATGCGCTTTTGGTCGCGCAGATTGCGAGTACCATTGAGCAGGCCACGATTGTTTCTGGTGTCCTTAACATTATTATGGCCGCACTTGGTGGCGTAATGGTCCCCAGGTTTTTAATGCCTGATGCCATGCGAGAAATAGGCAGTTACTCGCCTATGTCCTGGGGACTCGATGGTTTCTTTGACATCCTATTACGCAATGGCACAGTGGTGGATGTCCTGCCGGAAGTGGGCGCCCTGTTGGGGTTTGCAGCGCTTATGCTGAGTATTGCTATATGGCGTTACCGCCGTGCTGCCCCGGAACGGGGATAACGCACATGTCAGTCAACAACATTAGTGATGGTATGAATACGTCGAAACTCAAAACAGAGCTCAAGGAATTGATTGTCGAGGAATGCGATGTGGATATTGAAGCCTCCGATATTCAGGACGACGAATACCTGATCGGACCGGATAGCCGGCTGAATCTGGATTCGCTGGACGCTCTGAGCATTTCTCTGGAAGTGAAACGCCGCTACAAAAAACACATTGACAGTGGTAACGAAACTCGTATGGCATTGGCCTCGGTAACGACCTTGGCGGAATTCATTCTTGCCGACTGACCCTGGGTTATTGAACTCTCAATGAAAGATCTAAAACGATCAGCGACAGCACCCGTCAGAATTGTCGCCAGTGGTATTGTCAGTGCTCTGGGCAATGGCAAGCGCAGCAATCTCACGGCGTTGTTCAACGATATTGCCACCGTCCCGGGCCGGCTATCTCTGCCGCATTTCGAAGCGCCCATCGAGGTTCCTTATCAAGCTGTCCTAGGTGCTCCGGAGTCAGCAGAAGGTCGCATGCACTGGTTGTTGAATCAGGCGATTGGTGAGCTATTGGCTGAGCATCCATTGACCTTGGAGCAGCGCGCCACTATTCCGGTATTTATCGGTTCTTCCTGTTGGGGAATCGGTATTGCCGAGGAAGGATATCGCCAGCAATACCATGACAACCCTGAAACTGCCATTCCGCTGCCCCTCGACGGCTTCAGCCAGATCAGCCGGTATCTGCAGCAGCAGTTCAGCTTTCACGGTGCGGACTTTGCGCTCAATACCGCCTGTACGGCTACTGCCAACGCTATACTCAGCGCCGCCGCAGCCATTCGCACCGGGGTCAGTGACCATGCCTTGGTGGTTGGCCTGGAAATCCGAAACGATACCACTTTAGCTGGGTTTCATGGCATGCAGTTGCTGGCGCAGAAGAACATGCGCCCATTTGATCGGCAGCGTGATGGTTTGGTGCTGGGTGAAGGCTGCGGAGCCATACTGTTGTCAAAATGTGAAAGCGATAACCCAGGTGTTTTGCTTCAGGGGGGAGCCAGTAACTGCGATACCTTCAGCATTTCCGCGTCTAACCCGGATGGCAGCACCATTGCGGCGGTGATGGCCGATGCGCTGGACCGAAGCGGCATTGCACCTTCCGATATTCAGGCGATCAAAGCTCATGGTACCGCTACGCCTCTGAATGACGTTGGCGAAGCCGCCGGTATGCGCCGCGCTTTTGACAACGTACCGCCGTTTTTCTCTCTGAAAGCGGCGCTGGGGCATACGTTGGGCAGTTGTGGCGTGATGGAAACCCTGCTGGTTGCTGCTGCGCTTCTAGAGGGCAGGCTGCCTGCCAGTGCCGGGTTTTCCGAGCCCGACCCCGTCCTGGGAGTGGTACCGATGTCACAGCCGCTGGCGGTGGGCCCTGGTCATTATTTGCTGAATTTTTTCGGATTTGGGGGCAATAACTCCAGCCTGATTATTCGCTATCAAGTCTGAGTTAACCCCGGGATTCGAATCCATGCTCGATATTATTGCCATCGGAGGTCAGTACCAGACCGTTGATCCCGATCAGGGCCTGGCCAATCTGAGAGCCGCTGCTACGGCAGCGTGTCGCGAACGTTTCCGACGCATTGATCGGTTCACCCAGATGGCACTGATTGGTTCAGCTCAATGTATTGACGGCGCTGACGTTAAACACGATGCGGGGCTGTACATCGGCTCACGCTTTGCCTCGTTGGGCAATATCACGAAGGTTCATGAGCAGATGATCTGCAGCGGTGTGGTGCCCAAACCCGCCAACTTCATCAATACCCTGAGCAACTCGGCCGGCTACTTTGTTGCCCGCAACCTCGGGCTGCGCCATCGGAACCTCTTTGTCTCTCGGGGCGATGCCTCAGTGGTTGCTGCTCTGCAGTTGGCGGCCATGGATATCGGCACGGGAGCTGTATCGCAGGCATTGGTTGGGGCGGTGGATGAAGCGGTTCTGCCGCTTGAGCATCATCGCTTTCGTCTCGGGCTGGAAACGGGTACGGAGGTTGGCGAGGGCAGTCATTGGTTCTTGGTGGCGCCTGAGGGCAGGGCTGACAGCCTCGCTTCGATAACAGATATGGCCACTCTGGTAGACGAGCGCGCGCTAGATCAATGGTTGAACCAACTGGACCCGGCGACTGAATATCGAGTGTCGCTGTCGCCCTGGACTCAGCAGCGCATGACATCAAGTTGCTTACAAAACTGGCCAATGCTGAAAGGATTTGATCCGGCGTTGGCAGCGTATCCGGGCCATGCTGCCGGCGCCTTGATTCGCTATCTGCAGTCGGGCGAAAACTCACCCCTGATTGTGATCGCCGCCGATACCGATGGCCGCTTCCACACTGTTGTCACCTGGCCAAAGGCGGCGTTTTAGGTATCAACGTAATTTGAGTTCCAACAGTTGTCGATAGCCCTGTTGTTCCATATCGGCCACCTTGCGCAGCTGTGTGGCCAGCTTGCCATAGTCCAATGCACTTCGCCCTTTAAGCATCTTGGCCGCATAAAGCGCAAAGCGGCGCCACTCATCACCCGCATCGGTGAACTGGTCCGCGGCTTGCGCCAAGCCTTCATGAGAAAGCAAGTGTGCCGACTCCTGCAGGAAGGACGCGAACAGAAAACGGAAGCCGGCACCGCCGGTTCCAATCTCTTCTTGCATGCGCACCATGTGGCCGATAAGCAGCTTGTTGCAGTGTTCGTTGGCGGGTGACAGTTTTTCTATGTGCCGGGCAACGTGGCGAATGCCCCGAACACCGATAAAGGGCAGGGGCGTGCGCAGCATCATGTTAACGGTTGAGCGAATAGCTCCTGGGATAGCGGCGGTCAAATCCGGGGTTTGAGTGATGGTTTCCGGGTAATAAATCAGCCCCTTCGGAGCCAGCACACCCTTGGCGAATCGCGCCTGCTGTAGAGAAGCAACATCCGCTCGAACCGGCTGCTCAAATGTCGGGTCGCTGATCAGGTAGTCTTCCGCGTCTTTGCCATAGGCCACCATGTTATGGGCATTGAAGTGGAAACGCATGCTTTCCGGAAAGTAGGGCAGCCAGTAAATCGACGCCTGCAGGCCTACTGGAAATCCTTTTTCCAGGTATTTGTCCAGCGCTATTGTGCCGTCTTCCGGGCAGCGGAAGCGCTCGAAATGGAAGCGAATGCTCAAGCGCTTGCTCAACCCGCGAATGATGCGACCGGGGGGCATGCGGTAGGCCAGCAGTGGCATTCCTCCCACTTTTACCAGCGGAATGTAGGCGTAGGTGAGGGCAGAGGACAGCCCGAATATCATGGGCTCGGACAAATCCAGACCGTTATGGCGCAGCAGGGCTGCCACCGCACCACTTTCGCAGTGAGCGGTCTGCTGGTGATTGAAATCAGTCATTTTGTGGTTTGTCTTCCGGCGGGAGAGTGCGCAGTTGCTCGGCCGTCATGTGGAACGCTTCTTCATGGCGCTGCATCTTGCGTGGTGTCAGGCGTTTGAAAACGGTCGGTTTCAGATGTCTGCGAACCTGCCAGCGAAAAAAGCCCGTGGCTTGTGCCAGAACCGTCACATCCATTCGGTGGGCGTACATGTGATATTCCAGCGGAGAAGCGAGGCCTTGTTGCACCCGTTGACGAGCTTCACGACTAAAACGGTTGTACTCTTCTATGGCCTGATCCAAAACAACGTCTTCTGCTTCCCAACCGCTTGACAGCGCTGCAGTGTACTCGCCGTCGGCGTTAAGGGCATATAGGCGCTTTTTTTGGCCGTCGAACGACCGGGACGTGTCTTGAGGTACGTCGTCCAGTTTCATAATTGGTTTTGATGGTCACACACGGTCAACATCATAAAAGACGAAGAGAAACGGCCACTTTCAGGTACCCAGCAAAGCAGCTTTTGGCCGAGTTCCAATTTGCCGGACTGGTAAAGCTCCTCAAGCATGATGTAGATCGATGCAGAACCGGTGTTGCCTTTATCGGGTAGATTAGTGGCCCAGCGTTCGAACGGAATCTCCAGTCCGCCGTTTTTAATGCTCTCATAGACACGCTCGCGGAAAAAGCCGGACGAATAATGAGGCAAGAACCAGTCGATATCATCAGCGGAGAGCTGATGCTTCTCGATTACCTCGGGCAGATACTGCTCGATAGTGGTGGCAACGATATTCTCATCAAGCAGGCGGATATCCTGCTTAACGGCAAAGATCGACTCTGTCAGCCAAGTTTCGTGAGGTAGGTCTTTCCAGCTTTCCAGGCTGCCGTCTTCACGCTTGCGGGCGCCAGCGTACATACAGGCGTCCAGCTGATTGGCAAAGGAGCGGATATCAATCCAGTCGACTCGTAACGACAGTCCCTCCTTGGCTGGGATAGGTTCTAGAGCAACTGCACCGGCACCGTCTGACAGCATCCAGCGCAAGAAATCTTTATCAAAAGCCACTTCCGGCTTTTTCTTAAGGGTGTCTGCAGAGGTAGCGGCCTCTGGTTCGAACAGCTTGCCGCGCAGGACCGCCGACGCCACTTCTGAGCCTGTACTCACCACCCGTTGATGTTCACCGGTGGCAACGGACATCCAGCCATACTTGAGCGCTGACATTCCAGCCAGGCACACACCTGCTGTCGCCACCACCTCGCAAGGAGGGGATGCGAGTTCGCCATGAACCATAACCGCATGATTGGGCATCAGTTGGTCAGGCAGGCTAGTGCCACATACCAGGCAATCCATGCCTTTACTGAACCGGTCGCCCAGCGCGCGAATGGCTTCTGCAGTCAATTCTGCGTTGGTATGAGTGCGCTCGCCGGTTTTCGGATCCACCGCGTAATACCGGTTCTTGATCTTGTTACTTTTTAGGATTACCCGTCGTGCTCGTGAAGGTTGAGTGCCAGCCTGGCCAAGTACCGACTCTATATCGTCGTTACAGACAGGTGCATTGGGCAGCGCCGTGGCGATGGCGGTAATATAAACGTTCTTCATATGTTAAACAGCTCGGTAACTGGCCGGGGCCGGAAGGTGAAACAATTTAGAGTCTTATTCGCCCGAGGGTGCACTGAAATAGGTTTTTTGCCGCGCAATGCGCTTGCGTGTCAATGGCGAAATTAGACGTTTGATCAGTATTCCTGCCGGAACCACTGTCAGAATCATGGTCACCAGGAAAACTGAATAAAACATCAGGACCGGTTTGCGTTGCCACGCCCCCCGCGGGCCAAGTGCCCGAAGCAGTCGGCCCCACAGACGAAACGCCCGCTTTCCGGTTTTCTCACTGGAAATTAGCCCCTCGTTGACCTGGACGGCTGACAGTCCCCGGAACATCTCTGAAGATATTTCACCTTTGATTGTCAATCGGTCGCGAATACGCCGACCAAAGCGTTCACTGGCAGCAATCTCTTTTTCTGAAACGCCGGCTCTTGGGATCAGACCACCCCAGAACGGCCCTTTGCGGCCGGTGAGCACCCAAAGGGGCGTGGAAAAAAAGCTCAGCAGCGAGCCGGCTTCATCCACCATCGCCACATTACCGACCAGGCTGGCATTCAACTCCGTCAGTTTCTGTTTCATATCTTCCTGAGCCATCAGCCACATATTCCGACAAGCGATCAGCGTAACCACGGGCTTGCCGTCAAGCAACTGCCTGGCACGCGGATGCTGAAGAAATGCCGTCATTGGCAGAGCGGGCGATAGAAACCATACTTGGTACGCAAGAATGACAAGATCAAAATCTTCGTCACCGAGAACACTTGGGTCTTCAATAGGAGGCGGGTCTTGGTAAACAGATTCGGGAAATGCGTCGAGAAATTCCAGAAAAGGCCAAGGAAACGGGAAATCCTCCACCGGACGGATATTTTCGAATGTCACTAAAATACCATCCGATTCGACCAGTGGCCTCGTACACTCCCTTACCAAATTATCAAGCTGCCCGCTCTGGGAATAATGTACGACCAGAACCTTCTTCATTGTCAGCTTCCAGAGCTCAGTGCCAGAATCGCGCGAATTAAAAAACGGTCACGCCCTTGATATCGGTATAGTGGACGACTATAACACAGGACCACTTTATCTGGATCCTCAGAGTACAGTTGAAGCCATGCAATTTAGCTTTGAAATATCAAGATCCCACCCGGCCATGCCCGGTCATTTCCCGGGAGCTCCAATTGTTCCGGCGGTGGTGTTAATTGAACACTTGGTGCGGAAGCTGGAACAGGCGACTGTCAATTCGGTAACCAACATTCGACAGCTGCGCCTACTGGGGCCAATAGAGCCTGGCAAACGGATTGACGTCGAGTGCCAGGAAAAAGCATCAGACACCTGGCGCCTGGTCTGTGCGGTGGCCGGCAAACCCGTAGCCAAAGGAATATTCAGCAGCCAACAACTGCAAACTGGCTCAGGCAGGCGTTCGGTCTATGACCAATCGAAATATCAATCCGCCCAAGTGGTGTGTGAACAATTACCCCATGCTGGCGCGATGCAACTGATCAAGGAGTTCGCGCTGATTGAGAATGGTGCACAAACCCGTGCAGTTATCACCGACAATCACCCCTTGGTCGATAAAGATGGCCTGCCTGCATGGGCGACGCTGGAGTACGCTGCACAACTGATGGCATGCCGGAAACTCAGCATGGGCGGTGAGCCAATGAGCAGGGCGGTGATCGTACTGGTGCGGGCATTGAAGCGCTATACGGGTGAATCAATGCCGGTGGAAGGGGAGTTGATGGTGGAAGTGATTGAGGAGGTTGTCCAGCCAGGCGCGGTTCAGTGCGCATTTTCCTCAGTTTACGGTAAAGAAGTGATTGCAGCCGGCGAGTTTATCGTTGTTAGTGAGAGCTGAAACGAAAAATGCCGCTAATTCTTTCGAATCAGCGGCATTTTAAAATAAGTGGCTCCCCGAGCTGGGCTCGAACCAGCGACAAACGGATTAACAGTCCGTTGCTCTACCAACTGAGCTATCAGGGAACAGCATCAAGTCGGCGCGGATATTATTCGCTTTTGGCGCCGGAGTCAACACCCTGAAATAAAAGGGTTGTTAGCGTTGACTCACAGTAAAGGCACCAGGTGGGGCCAGACATTATCCAGCAAAATGCTTTGGGCCGGTTCTGTGGGGTGAATGCCATCGCTTTGCATTAAGCTGTCAACGTTGTAAATGTCATCCAGAAAGAAGGGCACCAGTGCGGAGTTGTAGCGCTGCGCCAGATCTCCGAAAATTGCCGCGAAAGCCTGGGTGTAACGGTCGCCGTAATTGGGCGGTATTTGCATACCCACCAGTAGGGTTTGGGCGCCGGCCTGCTGGCTGTTTTTAAGCATCGAGGCCAGATTTTTTTCGATCACTTGCGGTGGGAAACCGCGCAGGCCATCGTTGCCGCCCAGCTCCACAATCACCAGTTGTGGTTGGTGCTTGTTCAGTAAATCCGGCAGCCGGCGGGCTCCGCCGTCGGCTGTTTCGCCGCTGATGCTGGCATTTACCACGCTCCAGTCGTTGTGGCCATTGTCGGCCAGGCGTTGGCGCAGCAAATTCACCCAAGCGGTTTCTTCCGGCACGCCGTAGGCCGCGCTCAGGCTGTCGCCCAGTACCAGTAGGGTGTTGGCACTGATCAAACCGGGCGTCATAACCAGCACGAATAGCAGTGCAAATGATCTGACCGCCGGTAAAATCGTATTCTTGAACACAGTATAGTCTCCCAAATTTTTCGCCACAGGACAGGATTAATCAGAGCCGTGAATCAATCTAATGACCAGCTGCAACCGAATCCCCACGTGATATTGCGGGTCAGCAAGCTGACACACAAGGTGGACCTTGAATCCAATACGCTAACGATCTTGCAAGGGGTCAACCTGGAAATCAATCAGGGCGACTCCGTCGCTATTGTCGGGCGCTCCGGCTCCGGAAAAACCACGTTGCTTGGCCTGCTGGCCGGGTTGGATACGCCGAGCGAAGGCAGCATTGAGCTGGACGGTGCAAACATCAGTGCTCTGAGCGAAGACGAACGCGCCGCGCTGCGGGCCCAAAGAGTTGGCTTTGTGTTTCAGTCATTTCAATTACTGCCGGCTTTGACCGCTCTTGAAAACGTGATGTTGCCGCTGGAACTGGCCGGTCGCCAAAATTCCGAAGCGCGAGCGCGGGAGCTTTTGCAGCGGGTAGGCCTGGGGGAGCGTCTGACGCATACCCCGCGGCAGTTATCCGGTGGCGAGCAGCAGCGGGTGGCCATAGCCCGCGCCTTCGCCTGCGAACCTGCGATTCTATTCGCCGATGAACCCACCGGCAATCTCGATAACCGTACCGGCAAAGACGTATCGGATTTGCTGATGGCACTGAACCGCGAGCAGGGCACCACCCTGGTGATGGTGACTCATGACGAACAGCTGGCGGCTCGCTGTGTCCGACAGTTCCACATTGAGGGTGGCGTGTTGAGCGAGCCGGAAACTCGCCAGAAGGCAGCAAGCTGATGGCCGCCACCGGTAAATTACAGTCGGTGCGCCGCGAATGGCGCGAGCGGGATGTTCGGGTGGTGCTGGCGGCGCTGATTATTGCCGTGGCCACGGTGGCGACCATCGCGCTGTTTGCCAGCCAGTTGCAGCGCACTCTGGTGTCATCGGCCAGCTCATTCCTGGCGGCTGACCGCCAGCTGGAATCGGAAAACGGCCAACCACTGCCGCCGGCCTGGCTCGTTGAGGCGCAGCAGCGTGGATTGGAAACGGCAGAAATGACTGAGTTTTCCACCATGGTATTCGGCGGTGGCAACTTCCAACTGGTTTCGGTAAAAGCTGTCAGTGATGGTTATCCGCTGCGTGGCGAAGTCGAAATTCGCACGGGCTACGACGAGCCACGGCAAACCTTGAAATCTGGCCCAGCTCCCGGCGAGGTTTGGATAAACCCGCGTTTGCTGCGCTTGCTGGAATTGAATGTGGGCGATGAGCTTGAGCTGGGCACTCGCAAGTTGGTGATTGGCAGTCTGCTGGAGCGCGAGCCTGACGGCGGCTTCAGCCTGGCAGCGTTGGCACCACGGGTTATGATGCACCAATCCGATGTGGCATCGACCAGCGTTTTGCAAGAAGGCAGCCGGGTCAGCTTTGTGTATCTGTTTGCCGGCGACGCGGTTGAGCTGTCGGGTTTCGAGCAGTGGCTACAACCCCAGCTGCAACCCAGTCAGGAATGGCGCAGCGTGCGTGACGGTGAAACCCTGTCGGCCTCACTGGAGCGGGCCGAAAGCTTCCTGCTGCTGGGCGGCAGCCTGGCCGTACTTCTGGCCGCGGTGGCGGTGGCAGTGGCCAGTCGTCAATACGCCGTGTCGCAGCGCGATACGGTAGCGTTGCTGAAAACTCTGGGCGTCGGCAGCCCTCGCATCGGCCGTTTGTACCTGCGCCGACTGGCCGTTTGGGGCGTTGTCGGCATGGTCGGTGGTTTGCTGGTGGCTTTACCGTTGTTCTGGGGCCTGAGTCAGATATTGGGTGATGTGTTGGATCAGCCAGTAGACGTTTACCTTGACCCGAAGGCTCTAACGCCGGCGGTTCTGACGGCCCTGGTGTCGCTGTTCGCTTTTGCTTACCCGCCCATACGCCGCCTGCGCAACGTACCCGCTATGCGGGTGCTGCGCAGCCAGCCGGGGGAATCTCGGCGCGAGCTGGTACCCGACTTTATCATTGGTATTGTGGGTGTGTTTGGTTTGGTGTGGGCTTACGCCGGCGATGTGCAGCTGGTGCTGGCTTTATTAGTGGGCCTCGGCCTGCTTCTGTCCACTTTGGTGTTGTTGGGCTGGATGTTGGTGCTGGGCTTGCGCAAAGTGCGCGGCGGCGGCAATGCCTGGCGCCTGGCGCTGTTGGGTCTTTACCGGCACCGCCAGGCTAGTTTGTCGCAAATTGCTGTATTCGCCATGACGCTGATGCTGGCCACCACCCTGATTTTGGTGCGCACCTCTTTGCTGGACGACTGGCGTGCGCAGCTGCCTGAAGGCGCGCCCAATCACTTTATGGTGAATATCAGCCCCCAGGCCGTGAACGATATTAACGAATTCTGGAACAGCCGCGGCCAGCCTCTGGACGCTATGTACCCCATGGTGCGTGGCCGCCTGACGTTGCTCAACGGCAAACCGGTAAAAGAGGCAGTCAGCAAAGACGAACGGGTGAATGCGTTGAACCGCGAGCTGAACCTGACCTGGATGGACGCGCTGCCAGAAAACAACCGCATTGTTGATGGTGAATGGTTCGCCCCGGGCAAAACAGATGGCGTATCGGTGGAATCTGAGCTGGCTGGAAAGCTTGGCATTACGCCGGGTGACGTACTGACCTTCACCATTGGTTCGGAGCAGATCACTGAAACCGTGACCAGTATCCGCAGCGTGCAGTGGGACAGTATGACCCCCAACTTCTACGTGGCGTTTTCGCCAGATAGCAGTCTGCGCCAGTTGCCGGCAACCTGGATCACCAGTTTCTTTTTGCCAAAAACGGCGAAAAACGAACTGAACGCATTCTCCCGTCAATTCCCCACAGTATCGGTGCTTGAGGTTGACAATATTATCGAACGTATTCAGCTGATTGTGGTGCAAATTACCCAAGCCATCGAGGCTATTTTAGGGTTGATTCTGGCCGCTGCACTGGTGGTGATGGCGGCGGTGGTCAGTGCCACTTTGCAGGATCGCCAGCGCGAAGGGGCACTGCTGCGTACCTTGGGCGGTCGTCAGAGTTTGCTGGTGCGGGCAACCATGCTGGAATTCGCGTTGCTGGGAGGTTTTGCCGGTATTCTCGGCGTTGTTGCGGCTGAAGCCGCGGTCTTTGCGCTTCAGATGAAAATGTTTGAAGGGGATTTCCGTGTTCACTGGCTGGTCGTGCTACCGATTCCATTTATCAGTGCGGTGGTGCTGTCGTTGTTCGGACGCTGGCAGTTGCGTCCGGTGTTAACCGTGTCGCCGATGCTGCTGTTGCGGAGGCTGGAGTAATTTCCAGCGTTAATGTCTAGCAGCTTCGCAGCCTTTCGGCTGCGAAGCTGCTGCTTATACCGCGCCCGAGTTTATCCGGCCCAAGCGTTTTCCAGCACTGCACGCACGTCTTTCAAATCGGCTTCTTTCGGGTTGAACATGATGGCGCCGTCGTCCAGTGCCATCTGGGCAATGGCTTCCAACTGGTCATAGGTGACTTTGCCGCTTTCTTTCAGGGTGCGCGGTAATTCACACTGCTGGTACAAGGTATTGCGCATCTTGCGAAGGGCGGCAATGCTGGCTTCGGCGCGGCGACTGGAAGGCGTGGCGGAATACACTTCCGGGCCATCCAAATAGAGCAACAGTTCACCCAAAGGCTGGCGAATGGTTTCAAGGTTGTATTCCAGCACGTAGGGAAGGTACAGGCTCATGCACAGGCCGTGGGGCAGGTGGCAGATAGCGCCCGTGGCGTGGCCAAGCGCGTGTACCAGGCCCACCATGGAGTTGGAAAACGCGATGCCCGCCATAGTGGATGCCTGCGCCAACTCCAGGCGGCCGTCGACGTCTTTGGGGTTGTCCATCACCTTGGGCAGAAACTGGCTGACCTTTTTGATGGCCGCTGTGGCATAAGCGTCGCTGAGCGGGTTCTTCGCCATGCAGGTGAAGGCTTCCACCGAGTGGGTCATGGCATCCATGGCAGTGGCCGCAGTGATGTGCGGCGGCAGGGTGACGGTCATTCGCGGGTCAATAATCGCCGCGTTGGGCAGCAAGAATGCCGACGTAAAGGGCAGCTTCACGCCTTTTACCTCGTCGGTAATGACCGCGACAGACGTCACCTCCGATCCGGTGCCTGCGGTGGTAGGCACCACAAAAAACGGATTCAACGGATGCTTGATCACACCGGCACCGCTGTACTTGGCTAGATCGTCGCCGCCCTCAGACACCAGAATATTCACCGCTTTACCAGTATCAATGGCCGAGCCACCGCCTACGGCGATAATAGAGTCGCACTTCTCTTTGCGGTAAAGCGCGGCAATGGTGCGCACCACGCTGGTGGACGAGTCGGGTGGCACGTCATCAAAAATACAGACAATTTCTAAACCGCTGTCTTCGCAGGCGGCAATCACCGGGTCTAGCAAGCCGACCGCGCGCACGCCCTTGTCGGTCACAATCATCGGGCGCTTGGCGCCAATGCTGGTCAGTTCGTAGGGTATGTGTTCTAAAGCGGCTTTGCCGGCAATCACTTTGACCGGGCAGAAGAACTCGTAATATTGGCGGCTCATGATGCTCTCGCTGTTTTAATAAAATGGGTCGCAACTTTCAGATAAATTCGGGCGGCGCTGATGAGTTTTTCAGGCAGCTGCAAATTGTGTGGGTAAGCTTTCACCGCCCGCTCGGCCACCAATTTTGGTAAAATAAAGACTTCCAGACGGTTCAGAATGCGGGTCATACGCACCGCGTAACTGATGTCGCCATCCACCAGCATGCGATCGTTGGCGAAAGCCACCGACGTTTTTTCCTGGAACGAAAGCACTAGAAATGCGTGTTCCAGGTGTTTGAATTTTATTGATAAATCGATCGGCCGAGGCGCTTCTCCGCTGTGGTATTTAAAGCGCCCGTCGCCGACGTGCTCAATCATCAGGCTGGCGCCCTTGGGCATCACCATCATCTGAAATAGAAAACCGATGGGCAGTGGGCGCGCTTCATTGCACACCTCGTCGTCCACCTCGCTGACCGCCTGCAAGGCTCGGCCCATTACCTGAAACATAATGTTTACATATAGCCGCTTGGCTTTTGAGCCCAATGGCCGAAGGTGCTTTGTTGCCATGGTTATTACCCACTGTGAATGTCACTGAGCGTATTTTTAGAGTGATTACTCTATAAAGTCAATCCGGCTTACCGAGCTGTCGCTCAAAGCCGTGACTGTGATCATTTTTTGCCATAAAAAAACCGCAAGCTTTTAAGTCTGCGGCTTTAGAAACTACGATTAACGGGTTACTGGGTCAGACGCGTCAACTTTGCCTGAGCTTCCTGACCGATCTCTCCGCCGGCCTGCGCAGCGGTGCGGTAATTGGCAACGGCCTCACCACGATCGTTCTCTTTCACTGCGATGTCGCCCAGGCGTAGAAACGCAATGGACGTAGGCACCGACTGGTTGGCCTGGTTCAGATTGTCTTTGGCCTTGGCCAGATTGTTCTGTTCCAGCGCGTTCAAGCCGTTATAGATGCGATACACATACATTTCCGGGTAAAGCTCGACCGCTTTGTCAAAATCCTTACCGGCTTTGTCCAGATTTTCCTGTTGCTGGTATAAGCGGCCGCGCAGGTTGTAGAACATCGCTTCGCGCGGGGCCAGCTTGATTGCCTGGTTCACCTTGTCGATGGCCGCCGCGTATTCTTTTTTACCAGCCAGTTCCACCGCTTCGTCGTGAGCGTCGTAAGCGGGCTGCAGCTTACGCAACAGCGCTGTTTTTTTCTGGTACACGTCTTCACCACGATAACCTCCGCCGCCGATTTCACTGACCTGCTGCCGGTTCTCTGACACCCGCTTAGCCGAGGGAGGGTGGGTTGCGAACATCCCGTCGATAAAACTGGATTCGCGTCCTTGGGACATTTCCAAAAAAATCTGTTGCAGTTCTACGGCGGCCTGAGGGTCATAGCCGGCTGCTTTCATATAGCGGATGCCGTAATGGTCCGATTCCAGTTCGTCGCCCTGGCTGTACTGCGCCAGCGCCAGTTGTGCGCCAACGGCCGCACCGCCCATCACCATCCCAGCCCATTGGTTATCTGTCAGCGCCAGGCCTAAAGCGCCCACCCCCAAGCTTATAATCTGTGCCTGCTGCATGCGCTGCACACTATGGCGAGCGGCGGCGTGCACAATTTCGTGGCCCAGCACCGAGGCCAGTTGGGCTTCATCGCTTAGGGCGGTCAGCAGGCCCCGGTTAATGGCGATTTTACCGCCGGGCAGGGCCCAGGCATTGGGCACGCTGCTGTTCAGCACCACAAAATCGTAGGGCAGGTCAGGCCGGTCGCTCACCGCTGCCAGCTTCATGCCGACTTCGCGTACGTACACGGTCAGTTCCGGGTCGACATAAAACTGCCCGCCCTGGGTTTGCTGGGTGGGCTTGTACTGCTCGGCCCCCATGCTCAATTCCTGATTTTCCGGAATGATGGACAGTTGGCGCTCCCCGGTGACCGGATTGACTGAGCAGCCGGCCAAAGTAAAAGCCAGCGTTAGCGCAGTAAGTAGGACTTTCAACATCTGGGATTTGGTGATTGGGTTCACTGCGAGCTCCTGCTAATTCAAAAGTTATGGGAGCTTTATAGCATAGGTGGCGTTCCGTCTTGCTAATCACCAACGTTAAATCCGCTGGCTCGTTAGCCTTGAAATGCTTCCGGGTGGCCCCATTTCTGCTTCCATGATCCATGGCGTTGCACAAATCGCCACTTATTTTATGTTCCACAGTAGTCAGGAGAGATACGCACCATGACGGTTGAATCGCAAAAAGAAACTCTGGGTTTTCAGACCGAAGTAAAGCAGCTGCTTCAGCTGATGATTCACTCCTTGTATTCCAACAAGGAAATTTTCCTTCGTGAGCTGGTTTCCAACGCTTCTGACGCAGAAGACAAGCTGCGCTTCGCCGCTCTGAAAGACGACGGCCTGTACGAAGGCGATTCCGAACTCAAAATCCGCCTGGCGTACGATGCCGAAGCCAATACCGTCACCTTGAGTGATAACGGCATTGGTATGGCCCGCGAAGACGTAGTCAGCAATCTGGGTACCATTGCCCGTTCCGGCACCGCGGACTTCCTGAAGCAGATGTCTGGTGATGAGAAGAAAGACAGCAAGCTGATCGGCCAGTTTGGTGTAGGCTTTTACTCGTCATTCATTGTGGCTGACCAAGTTGACGTATTTACCCGCCGCGCCGGTGCGCCTGCATCCGAAGGCGTGCATTGGGCGTCTAAGGGCGACGGTGAGTTCACCATTGAAACCGTTGAACGCGCCCAGCGTGGTACCGAGATTGTTCTGCAGCTGAAGCCGGAAGCCAAAGAATTCGCCGATGGCATGCGTCTGCGCAATCTGGTGAAGAAGTACTCTGACCACATTTCGTTCCCGGTGGTTATGGCGTCTGAATCCGAGGAAGAAGAGCAAAAGGGCAAAGACGAAACGGTCAACGATGCCACTGCACTCTGGACATTGCCGCGCACGGAAATTAAAGACCAAGAATACAAAGAATTCTACAAGCATATCTCCCACGATTTTGAAGACCCGCTGAGCTGGTCTCACAACAAAGTGGAAGGCAAACTGGACTACACCACCCTACTGTACCTTCCGGCGCGCGCGCCGTTTGACCTGTACAACCGCGAAACACCCCGTGGCTTGAAACTCTACGTTCAGCGCGTGTTCATTATGGACGACGCCGAACAGTTCCTGCCGCTGTACCTGCGCTTTACCAAAGGCGTGGTTGATTCCAGCGATCTGTCGCTGAACGTGTCCCGTGAAATTCTGCAGAACGACAGTATCGTCGACAGCATTCGCACCGCGGTCACCAAACGGGTTCTGGACATGCTGTCGAAGCTGTCCAAAAAAGAAGGCGACGAGTACCAGAAATTCTGGAACGAATTTGGCGCTGTGCTAAAAGAAGGCCCGGCGGAAGACTTCAGCAACCGCGAAAAAATCGCCGGCCTGCTGCGTTTTGCCTCTACCCACACCGGTGAAGAAGCCCAGAATGTATCTCTGGAGCACTACATCGGCCGCATGAAAGAAGGCCAGAAAAAGATTTACTACATCACTGCTGACAACTTCATGGCCGCCAAGAGCAGCCCGCACCTGGAAGTGTTCCGCAAGAAAGGCATTGAAGTACTGATTCTGTCTGACCGCATTGACGAGTGGATGATGGGCTACCTCAATGAGTTCGACAGCAAGCAGTTCCAGGACGTGGCTCGCGGTGAGCTGGACCTGGGCGATGTAGAAACCGAAGAAGACAAAAAACACCAGGAAGAAGCCACCAAAGAACACCAAGGCTTGCTCGAGCGTATCAAAAAAGCGTTGGACGCGCGGGTTCAGGAAGTGCGTGTAACCAATCGACTGACCGATTCGCCGGCTTGCTTGGTAGTGGCCGAGTTCGATATGGGTGCCCAGATGAAGAAGATTATGGAAGCCGCTGGCCAGAGCGTGCCAGACAGCAAGCCGATCTTCGAAATCAACGTGGACCACCCGCTGGTGCAGCGCTTGGAGCGTGAGCAGAGTGAAGATCGCTTTGGCGAGCTGTCTGCGGTTCTGCTTGACCAGGCGACCCTGGCCAGTGGCGAACAGTTGAAAGACCCAGGCGCTTACGTAACACGCCTGAACCGTCTGCTGTTGGAGCTGGCTAACTAAGCCAGACTGGACACGATCCATGCAGCGCATTGTGGTGGACATCAGCATTGGCCCTGACGAGTGGATAAAGCTCTATCAGGGCCTTGCACAAGATGTGACCGGGCGGGCCCGGGACGGACGCTCTGTCCGTTTCCCGGCTCGAATCCTTTCTCGCTTTTATCTGAACGATGGCGTTCGCGGCAGTTTTTGCATCAGCTTCAACGACCAAGGCAAGTTTGAAACTATAGAACGCGTATAATCCCTTCTTATCTATCTCCTAATTTTTTGGCATCCTCAGTGCCACTGTTGTTATCAATCTTTTTATCACTTTTTCACCGCTGTTTTGACCTGCTCTGGAGCGCTCATGCGAATTATTCTGGCCCCGATGGAAGGGCTGGTGGATGCACCCATCCGTGAAACCCTCACCAAAGTGGGCGGCATTGACCGGTGCGTGACCGAATTTATTCGCGTGACCCATGGCATGCTGCCGCCGCGGATTTTCTACAAATACGCGCCCGAACTTCATAACAACTCCCTGACCCGGGTGGGCGTGCCGGTGGCAGTTCAGCTGCTGGGTTCCGACCCGCACATGATGGCCCGCCACGGTGCCAAAGCGGCAGAACTGGGCGCCACCCAGGTGGACATCAACTTTGGCTGCCCGGCCAAAACCGTGAACCAGCATAAAGGCGGTTGTGTGTTGATGCGTGAGCCCGAGCTAATGCACGAAATTGTTGCCGCCGTGCGCCAGGCGGTGCCTGCGACGGTTTTGGTGACAGCCAAAATGCGCCTGGGTTACGACGACCGCTCGATGGGTGTGGCCTGTGCGCAAGCTTTGGAGGCAGCCGGTGCCGGCGAAATCGTGATTCACGCCCGCAGCAAAAAAGACGGTTATAAGCCGCCTGCCTACTGGGAAGAAATTGCCAAGGCGCGGGAAGCGGTAAAGGCCAAGGTGATCGCCAACGGTGACATTTTTACCGTGGCCGACTACTGGCGTTGTCGTGAAGTGTCTGGCTGTGACGATGTGATGATTGGCCGTGGCCTGGTGGCGCGGCCAGACCTGGCTCGGCAGATTCGCGCCAGCCAGCGCGGTGAAAGCGTCGAGCCGATGGCCTGGCCAGAAGCACTGGCTCTGGTGCAGGAATACGGGGTCGCGCTTCAGGGCTGGCTGGAGGACAAGTACGTAACCGGGCGCATCAAACAGTGGATGAACTATCTGCGCCAAGGCTTTAGCGAAGCCCAAGCCCTTTGGCCCCAGGCACGCAAAATTCGTGAAGTGGCACCTATGTTCGAGTTCCTTAATCAGGCCACAGCCGTCGATCAACGTTTAATTAATTTCGGCCAACAGCAGGGTGTCGCGAACAGTCTAAGATAGTGTGTTGATATCAGATATTTGGATTTTAACCAACAAGGATCGCCCGCCATGAAAACCGTGGTTAGTGTAAGTCTGGGCTCCAGTGAACACGATTACGATGTGCAAACTCACTTTCTGGGGCAATCGTTCCGGGTGATTCGAACCGGCACCGATGCTAATCAGCAGCGGGCAGAGCAGATTCTGCGGGCCTTGGAAGTAGACGCGATTGGTCTGAGCATGGTCCATGACCACTATCAGGTCGGCCGCGAACGCCTGAAAAACGCGCAAACTGCGCAGTTGCAAGCCTGTGTGCCAAACACATCAGTAACAACGGGCGTTGGCCTGCGGGGCATACTGCAGGAATGGGCGGTGCGCCGAACCCAGGCGAGCCTGGGGCATTTTTTTGATAACGCCCGGGTACTGTGCCTGAATGGCAAAGCCAGCTATCGCATCGCCCGCGCTTTGAGCGAGCACACCGAAAACTTCCAGTTTGCCGACCCTTACCTTGAATACGGCGTACCCGGTTTTCTGACGTCTCTGGCGCAGCTTGAACGCTATGTTGCGCTGACGGCGCCTTTGGCCACGACCCCAAGCGCTGTAAAAATTGTGGAAGCGCTGTTGGGCAGCCCACTGTATCGCATGGGGGAAAAACGCTTACAAATGAGCTTGCAGTCGGCGGTAAAAAAAGCCCACGTCATTGTTGGCAATATGGGCGACCTGGCGCCGTTCACCCGTGAACAGCTGGACGGTAAAACCGTGATTACCTCGCGGGTGTCGGAATCTGGTCTGGATTGGATGCGCTCCCGCGGTGTGGCTATGGTGGTGGACTACAGCCCGTGGCTGGAAGGCCGCCCGGTGGGCGTGAACGTGATGGATGCGATGATCAGCGCGGCTCTTTCACGGACGCCACGTCAACTGGGGCCAGATGATTATCTGGACGTTATTCAGACCCTGGGCATAGAACCACGCATTCTTTACCCCGACGGCTATCGCCGCATTAACCGCATGGCGTTTGTGATTCATCCCCTGTCACAGCAGTACCTGACCAAAACCCCACCGCTTGACCTGATTGCCGCGGTAGCACCAAAATCGGTGATGAACCTGATCGAAAAAGCCGTGGCCTATGCGCCACCGTTTATCTATTCTGAAATTTCCGGTTTGAAGTCGCCCACCGGCGATGAAGTGGAAGGCTATCTTATTACCGTGGGCGGCACGCCAAAAGAAATTATGGCCCACGATCCCGAATTTACTTACAGCCGCCTGTTGGCTGCCGCCGAACTGGCGAAAAAGCTGGGCGCGCAAATCATGGGCCTGGGTGCGTTTACCAAAGTGGTGGGCGACGCCGGTATTACCGTCGCCAAGCGAGCGCCGCTGCCCATCACCACCGGCAACAGTTACAGTGCTTCTGGTGCCTTGTGGGCTGCCCACGAAGCCGTGAAGAAGATTGGCCGCGCCAAAATAGGCGATAACGGTAAAATGCAGGGCAAAGCCATGGTGGTTGGAGCCACCGGTGCCATTGGCTCTGTGTGCGCGCGACTGCTGGCAAAAGCCGTGGACGAGATTTATCTGGCGGCACCGGAACCGGCAAAACTGCTGGCGTTAAAAGCCGCTATTGAACAGGAAACCCCGGGCGCCATCGTGCACGTGGCTGGCGCAGCCGATCGTGATCTGGCGCAGATGGACATGATTGTGACGGCTACCTCTGGCGCGGGTAAGCGGGTGCTGGACATCATGCAGGTAAAACCTGGCTGCGTGATTACCGACGTGGCCCGACCTTTGGACATTTCAGCGGAAGACGTTGCCAAACGGCCTGATGTGTTGGTGATCGAATCGGGTGAAATCTTGTTGCCCGGCAACGTCCGTATGAAAGATATAGGCTTACCCAAAGGCATTGCCTACGCCTGCCTGGCGGAAACTATGGTGTTGGCGCTGGAAGGGCGATTCGAGAATTTTACCCTTGGCCGTAACATTGAATGGGAGAAGGTGCGGGAGATTTATAAACTAGGTCTGAAACACGGCATGACGCTGGCCGCTATTTCCGGTGTGAACGGCGTGTTCACTGAAGAAGATTTTGCGCGTGTGCGTTTGCTGGCGGAACACGTTGATGCGGCTTCACGGTCATAGTCAAAAGCTAACAGCTACAGTAGTCAAAGAAAATTATCTTAATGTTAGTCTACTGCCTTACAGTCACGTTACGCTACAGCACAGAAGCAAATCATAATTGCGACTCTGTCTTTGAGTGAAGCCAACGTTCCCCGAAAATAGTGGAGAAAAACATGGCTGATAATAGCCCTACTGCAGGTAAATGCCCGGTAATGCACGGTGGAAACACCACATCCGGCGACAGCAACATGAAGTGGTGGCCAAGCGCCCTTAACTTGGCCATCCTTAATCAGCACGATAGCAAAACCAAGCCGTTGGGTGCCGCTGTTAACTATCGTGAAGAGCTGAAAAAGCTGGATGTTGATGCTCTTAAAAAAGACCTGACCGACTTGATGACCGACAGCCAGGATTGGTGGCCGGCGGATTGGGGCCATTACGGCGGCCTGATGATTCGTCTGGCGTGGCACGCAGCCGGTTCCTACCGCGTTGGCGATGGCCGCGGTGGCGCAGGCACTGGCAACCAGCGTTTCGCTCCGCTGAACTCCTGGCCGGATAACGGCAACCTCGACAAAGCCCGCCGCCTGCTGTGGCCCATAAAGCGGAAGTACGGCAACAAGCTGAGCTGGGCTGACCTGATTTTGTTGGCGGGTAATGTGGCTTATGAATCCATGGGCTTCAAAACCTTTGGCTTCGCTTTTGGCCGTGAAGACATCTGGCACCCGGAAGAAGACATCTACTGGGGCGCGGAAAACGAGTGGCTGGCTACCAGTGACAACGAAAAGAGCCGTTACAGTGGTGATCGCGATATGGAAAACCCGCTAGCCTCGGTGATGATGGGCTTGATCTACGTGAACCCCGAGGGCGTTGACGGCAACCCGGACCCGCTTGCAACTGCCCGCGACGTGCGCGAAACCTTTAAACGCATGGCCATGAACGACGAAGAAACCGTCGCGTTGACCGCTGGCGGTCACACCGTGGGTAAATGCCACGGTAATGGCGACCCCGCAAATCTGGGCGAAGCACCGGAAGGCGCCGAAGTGGAAGAGCAAGGCCTGGGCTGGAATAAAAAGACCGGTACTGTGGGCAACCACACGGTTACCAGTGGCCTTGAAGGTGCCTGGACCACCAATCCTACCCAATGGGACGACGGCTATTTCAAGCTGCTCATGAACCACGAGTGGGAACTGACCAAGAGCCCGGCTGGCGCTTGGCAGTGGGAACCTGTGGACATGAAAGAAGAAGACAAGCCGGTGGATGCGGAGAACCCATCCGTGCGTCGCAACCCGATCATGACTGACGCCGACATGGCCATGAAAATGGACCCTGCGTACCGCAAAATCTCTGAGAGATTCGCTAGTGATCAGGCCTACTTTGAAGACGTGTTTGCCCGCGCCTGGTTCAAACTGACTCATCGCGACCTTGGACCAAAAGTGCGCTACGTTGGTCCGGAAGTACCTCAGGAAGAATTGATCTGGCAAGACCCGATCCCCGCCGGCAATACCGGTTATAACGTAGAAGCAGTTAAAGCAAAGATTGCTGCCAGTGGCTTGAACGCTACCGACATGATCAATACCGCTTGGGACAGTGCCCGTACCTACCGCGGCTCGGATATGCGTGGCGGTGCTAACGGAGCTCGAATCCGTCTGGCCCCCCAGAAAAACTGGGAAGGCAACGAACCCGAACGCCTGGCTCAAGTGTTAACCGTGCTGGAAGCTATTGCCGCAGACACAGGTGCAAGTGTGGCGGATGTGATTGTGCTGGCGGGTAATATTGGCGTAGAGCAGGCGGCCAAAGCCGCAGGTGTCAGCGTCAATGTGCCATTCTCAGCCGGCCGCGGCGATGCCACCGACGAGATGACCGATGTGGAATCTTTTGAGCCGCTGGAGCCCATTCACGATGGTTTCCGTAACTGGGTCAAAAAAGATTACACGGTTACCCCGGAAAAACTGTTGTTGGATCGTGCTCAGTTGATGGGCCTTACAGCGCCGGAGATGACGGTGCTATTAGGCGGCATGCGTGTGCTTGGCACCAACCACGGTGGCAGCAAGCACGGCGTATTCACTAACAGGGAAGGGCAACTGACCAACGACTTTTTTGTGAACTTGACCGACATGGGAAACAGCTGGAAACCGACCGGTAAAAACTCCTACGAGATTCGCGATCGCAAAACAGACGCGGTGAAGTGGACTGCTACCCGAGTAGACCTGGTGTTTGGTTCCAACTCGATCCTGCGTTCCTACGCAGAACTGTATGCTCAGGACGACAACAAAGAGCGCTTTGCGCACGACTTTGTGACCGTCTGGGCCAAAGTCATGAACGCTGACCGGTTTGATATCGCGTAAGTGTGAATGGTATTTAAAAGGGCGCTTCAACGAGAGTTGAAGCGCCCTTTTTTTATTAAAAATGACTCTTTTTAGATCAGCGTGCTTCATGTGAACATGAATATATTATGAATTAATCGCAACGCCGTAATCATTGTTAAATTTTAGCGCTTATGCGAACTTAGATAGTGACTTAGCGCAGAGTTTTTTTTGGCATCAGGTTTCTACCCTGCACTATGGTTTGATTTATCGCACTGTCGAATCGAAAGTCTAATATTGATTTTAACCAAGAGCTTAGTGAAGACTCATCAAACTTGGAGGTTGCTATGAATAAAGACATCGCTGAAGGTAAATGGAAACAACTCAAAGGCACGGTTCGTGAGACCTGGGGCAAACTGACTGACGATGAAGTAGACGAGATTGGTGGCCGTAAAGATCACTTCTTGGGCAAAGTTCAAGAAAAATACGGCATGAGCAAGGAGGATGCCGAAAAAGAGTGGGATAAGTTA
Organism: Marinobacter sp. M3C; assembly: GCF_023311895.1. Lineage (GTDB taxonomy): Bacteria > Pseudomonadota > Gammaproteobacteria > Pseudomonadales > Oleiphilaceae > Marinobacter. The sequence goes on along the minus strand of NZ_CP092284.1, from coordinate 881,378 downwards.
CATAACTCTTAAGAATTTGCGGTTTTGATCATCGCTTAAATCGATGCCTGCATTGTAATGTTTCATACATTAGGTGCAGGTATCGATTTTTTCAATCTAAAGTGAATGTTTTACACGAGCGCCTCGAACGTATTCCCCAAAGCCTTTATTCGAATCCCCGCCCTTCACCCGCTTCCTCTTGAGTCACTCCGTCGCGGATGTGATAAATGCGTTTGAACGTTGGAATAATTTTTTCATCGTGCGTCACAACGATAATCGCTGTTTCGTACTTTCGCGCCATGTGGTTGAGAATGCGAATAACGGCCATAGCACGCTCACTGTCGAGCGGTGCGGTCGGTTCGTCGGCCAATATTACCGGCGGCCGGTTGACCAAGCCCCGTGCAATGGCTACCCGCTGCTGCTCGCCACCGGAGAGCTGTGAAGGCATGGCGCTGGCACGGTGTTGCACATCCAGCGCCGTGAGCAGTTCCAAAGCCTTGGAACGGGCCTCGCCATTGGGAATACCCCGCAACATCGGCAGCAGTGCTACGTTATCGGTCACGTCAAGAAACGGAATCAGATACGGCGCCTGGAATACAAAGCCAATTTTGTCCCGTCGCAGAGCGCGCAGGTCACGCACTTTCCAGCCGTCGTCAAAGATAACCTGATCACCCAGAGTCATGCGTCCCGCAGTTGGGTCAATCACTGCGCCCAGACATTTGAGCAAAGTACTTTTGCCAGAGCCTGAAGGCCCGATCAGGCCCACAACTTCTCCTGGCGCAACCTGCATGTCCACGTGTTTTAAAGCGTCGACGGCCGTGTCACCCTCGCCATAGCGCTTGCTTACGCCTTCAATACGAATGCCTTTTCCCTTCATTTCATCCTCCGATGGCTTCGGCTGGGTCTACCTTGAGCGCCATGCGAATAGCGACAATGCTGGCCAGCACACAGATCAACATCACGGCGAAAAAACCGATGACGGAATCCAACGGCATCAATAACACATACTTGGGGAATATAGGCGCAGCGAAAGTGGCTGTAATCTTGCCTACCACGAAGCCGATGACGCCCAGCGCCAGGGCCTGCTGCATGATCATCGCGGCGATGGTGCGATTCTTGGTGCCAATCAGTTTCAGTACCGCGATTTCGCGAATTTTATCCATGGTCAGGGTGTAAATAATGAACGCTACAATGGCCGCGCTAACGACCGCAAGAATCACCAGAAACATGCCAATCTGCTTAGCCGAGGTAGCGATCAACTTGCCAACCAAAATGCCTTCCATCTGGGCACGGGTGTAGACGGTCAGACGCTTCCAACGGCGGATAGACTCCGCGACTTCGTCTGGCACCTGGCCGGGTTTTAGGGTCACCAACACGGCGTTGACGAACGCGTTGGTGCTCTGTGACGCAATTATGGCGTCTAGCAGACCGGGAACGCTGGGCCGGTTGAATGCCGGGTTAGCTTCCGTGCGCCGCCGGCTTTGCCAGATGGCGTCGTTGTCCTTCAGAAACTGAGCTTCCTGGGCGTCTTTGAGCGGTACGAATATCATTGGGTCGCCGTTTGTTGACACCATTCGCCGGGTAAGTCCCACAACGGTGTAGAAGTTGCGGCGAATAGCCAGGCGCTCACCCAGTTTGAACCCGCTGGCGATATCGGCCACGGCTTCATAGTGTCCGCGGGTGATCTGGCGGCCCGCGACCAGGTAGAGTGGCCACCCGGGGGTGACACCCAGCTCGCCGGGCGCGATGCCAACAACCATGGTGCGCACATCGCTATCGCCCTTTTGTACCTGCATGGTCAGGTAGGTCACGTTCGCAGCTTGGGCCACGCCCGGCATGGCCAGAAGGGTGCGGTAAATGTCGTCGTTCACGCTAGACGGTTCCGCGTAAGGCCCGAGCGTGTCCTTTTGTACCACCCAGATGTCAGCGCCGCTGTTGTCGAGTAGGGCTCTGCCGTCGTCTACCATGCCCCGGTAAACCCCGGCCATGGTGAGCGTCACACCAATCAGCAGGCCCAAGCCAATGCCGGTGAACACGAACTTGCCCCAGGAGTGAAGAATGTCGCGGCCGGCCAGGCTGATCACTTAGCCGCCCCTGGAATGCGGTCAACCACATTGATGCGACTGTGGGACGTTAACGCTTTTTCGCTGTAGAGCACGATTTGATCGCCATCGTTGATGCCTTCAGCAACCTGCACCCAACCATCAAGGCTGGAGGCGCCAAGAGTGACGGGGGTAAAATGCAAATCGTCGCCTGCAATTTGCCAAACACCGACGGTGTTGCCATCGCGCCTTACCGCAGCGTTGGAAATGGTCGGCGTGGTTGGTAAAGCCGGGAGGTCCACCGTAACTTCGGCCAATTCGCCGATGGGTGGCAAAGGTTCGGGAATGGTATCGAACACCACCTTGGCGAGCATTTCTTCGGTCACTGCATCGGCTTTGAGCTCAACGCGCAACACACGACCTTCCAGCGAATGCCCGCCGCGCGAGCGCAAAGCGATGTGAGCTGGCAGCCCGCCGGCCAGTCCCAATGCGCTGATCTGATCGAAGCGAACGTTGACCCAAAGACTTTCGGGATCGATAATTTCCACCACTGCTTGGCCGGCGACGATTGTCGTGCCTGGGTCGGCATAGCGCACGGCGACCACGCCATCGACCGGAGCAATCAGCCGTAAATTGTTGCGCTGCGCCACCAGTCCTTCACGGTCTGAGCGCACCCGGGCGAGATCTTCTTGAGCGCCTGCCAGAGCAGCCTCGGTGATTCTTAGCTCTTGTTGCTTAGTGGTTAGAACCTCCTCGCTTGTTGAGCGCACGGCGAACAGCTGCTCATAGCGGCGTGCTTGAGTCTTTGCGAAGGCCTGTCGTGCTTGTGCTTCACGCAACGCGGCTTGTGCGCTCCGGTATGCGGATTCCTGCGAGCGTACCCGATCATCAAGATCGACAGGGTTCATCTCGCCAAGTATTTGCCCCGACTGAACCAGGTCGCCCACTTGCACATCCAGGCTTTCAATACGCCCGGCGAACGTGGGCCCAATTTTGTAGGTGTAGCGCGCCTCAATGGTGCCTATACCGAATAGCCCGGGTGCAACTGCCCGTGACTCAACGGTTACCACCGTCACAGCAACCGGCGCCAAGGGCCCGGAGCGCAGACCAACGTAAATAAACAACACCACTAACGGAACGATAACCGCCAGCATGGCTAAGGTGCGGCCGTGTAAAGGCAGGCCTTTCATAAGTCACTCCCAATACCACGCCGATAAATCGCAAACACCCGCGGTGCTTCCTGGCGAATACGTTCGATATTGCCCGTCAGCAGCGATTGCATAACCAAGCCCTGAATCGTGCCAATAAACAGCAAGGCCGCAGCTTCGTTATCCAGTGAAGGTATCAGCTCACCATTGGACTTACCTTTCTCGATCAGCCCATGCAGGCGTTCTGCGTAGCTCTTGAGCAAGGCCTGTACCATCCGCTTGGCCGGCGTGGGTTCGGCGCGTTGAAGCTCGCCAAAAATCATACGAGGTACGCCAGGGTGCTCGGCGACGAATTCGGCGTGGCTCATGAAGATTGCCTCCATGGCTGCTAAAGGCGATTCGATTCCTTCTATGGAGCGATCGATTCGTGTAAGAAGACGTTCTGCCACCCACTCCATAACGGCTCGCCAGATGGCCTCCTTATTCGGAAAGTGCCGAAACAAAGCCCCCTGGGTCAGATTCATGTGCTTGGCGATCGCAGCCGTTGTAATCTCGCTGGGATTTTTTGAACCGGCAAGCTGAAGCACAGAATCGACTATGACGGCACGCCGTTCATTGGCTGGAAGGTGATTGGGGCGATTATTCACGGTAATTTCCCTCAACTAAGATAGTAATTGGTTACTATCTTAGTTGAGGGAAATTGAACCCGCAACTAACGACACCGGGACTCAAAAAAAGGATACTGAACGCTCACGAAAGATGGGCAGGCCCAACAACACACTAGCATTGGTTTTTAAGGATTATTAATGCACGCGACTTCGGATTTTATTGAAAAACTGGGCATTCGCTTCCCGATTATTCAGGCACCGATGGCTGGGGTATCTACGCCGGAGTTGGCCGCTGCGGTGTCGAACGCAGGCGGGCTTGGTTCGCTGGGGATTGGCGCGAGCACTCTTGATCAGGCCCGAAACATGATTGAACAGACGCGCCGGCTAACCGGACAGCCGTTCAATGTGAACGTTTTTTGCCACGCCCCTGCAACGCGTGATCTTGATAGGGAAAATGCGTGGCTTGCCTATCTTGCTCCACTGTTCAGCGAAGCCGGGCTAGATACGCCTGATCAGCTCGACGAAATTTACACATCATTCCTTGTCGACGATGAACAATTCGAGATGCTGCTTGAGCTGCGCCCGGCGGTCGTCAGTTTTCATTTCGGCATACCCGCAGCCGACCGCATTGCCTGTTTGCGCGAGGCTGGCATTTACACCATGGCGACGGCGACGAATCTTTACGACGCCACGCTGATTGAACAAGCGGGAATAGACGCCATTGTTGCCCAAGGTATTGAAGCTGGCGGGCACAGGGGCATGTTTCACCCAGAGGTAACAGATGAGTGCATGAGCACACTGGTGCTCGTGCGGTTGCTCGCGGCAAAAACCACACTTCCCATCATTGCGGCGGGCGGCATTATGGACGGCCATGCCGTCAACTCGGTGCTGAACCTTGGCGCCGTAGCCGCCCAGCTTGGAACAGCCTTTGTTCTGTGCCCCGAATCTGCGGCGAATAGCGCCTATCGCGAAAATTTGAAAAGCCAACGAGCATCGCAGACACGATTGACGGATGTCCTATCCGGCCGGCCGGCACGGGGGATGGTTAATCGATTGATTACATTTGGCGAAGCAGACGGCAGCCCGTTTCCCGCGGATTATCCGCTGGCTTACGATGCGGCTAAACGGCTCAGTGGAGCCGCGTCCAAACTGGGAAACAACGAATTTGCCGCACAATGGGCGGGGCAGGGAGCGCCGTTGGCGCGTGAACTGCCAGCGGCGGAGTTGATGAGCGTGCTGATGGCTGAAACTCGCATCGAATAGTAGATCTACCTCAATTTTGTTCAATATTCTATGCCGCCGGGCATGTCAGAATCCGCTCCTGATTCGACCGGAGAGTGTATGACCATGTCTTTGATTCTGCCCATGTGCGCGTTTGCCTTAGCGGCATCTATTTCACCCGGGCCTGTAAATCTTGTGTGCCTGAGCAGTGGTACCCGCTACCCGATTGCCACCGGCTTAACGTTTGTTACCGGTGCAACGCTGAGTTTTATCGTGCTCTTCATTGCGGTAGGGCTGGGACTTTATTCACTGCTGACGATAGTGCCGGGGCTGCAAAGTATGTTGCGCTGGGCAGGCATCGCATTTTTGCTTTATCTGAGTATCAAGTTAGCCCTGGACAGCGGTCAATTGCCAGACGCTGGCAGCAAAAAGGCACCGGGCTTCATGACAGGCGCCTTGATGCAGTGGTTGAACCCCAAAGCCTGGCTTGCCTCGGCTTCTGGTATCGGGGCGTTCACTAACGCAAACGATCTGAGCCAGGTCTTGCTGTTTGCTGCTCTTTACCTGCCAATCTGCTGGTTGTCACTGGCTTGCTGGGTTTACGCCGGCGCATTCATGCGCCGATATGTTCAAAAACCCGTCATCCTGATGACCATCAACCGCACACTGGCGTTATTACTTGCTGCCAGCTGCGTGTACCTTGTCGTTGGCTGAACCGAGACGGTACTGGTTTGGAGTTGCGGCCACTCGTAGCTTGAACGCACGCTGAAAGTGAGGCTGATCGGCAAAGCCTACATTCAGGGCTGCCTCGGCAATGGGCGTACCTTGTTTTAGCTCACTCTGGCCGAGTTGCACGCGTCGGTTCACTAGGTACGCATGGGGAGTAAAACCGAATGCCTGTTTAAAGGAGCGGATCAAATGGCCCTCGCTTAAACTTGAAAGGGTGCATAGGGTCTCCAGCGAAACATCTTCCGTCGCATGCTGATCTATATAGCGTGCCAGTTGTGTTAGAACCACTGCGGTAGCCGGCTGCTGATTGATTGGCTGAGTTGCTAGCTCGTGCATGAGACCTGATAGAAATGTCTCTAATTCTTTCTGCTTGTCTGTCACCGCAGACTGGGTATCCAACAGGCAATCTGAGAGATGGCAGTAACGATCGAACCAGCGGGTATCGGATAGCACAGCCGTGTGTAGATCCTGCCAGGCTGGGGTAGGGAGTAAACCCGCTTGGAATCGCAAATTTGTTAACCACTGGGTATCAACATACATCATTAAATATGACCAGGGACGGTTATCTATTGGATTGCACGCGTGCGCCCACTCCGGGTTCATCGTCACCAGGTCTCCGGCATTGACAGGAAAATGGTTGTCGCGATAGCGAAACGTACTTGCTCCGCTGGTAATCGCACCTAATGACCAATGTGGATGGCTGTGGAGGGCATAGCAGGCCTGGCGCCCGTCCGCGACCTTACGAAGTTCTACGTGAGGCATGCGTTCGTCGCGCCAGAAAATCGGGGAAAATGAAGAAGCGATCATTGCTTGTCATCCTGAGAAATGCTCAAGTAACTTACTTCACGTTCACGCTTTTTAAAAGAAAACCGGTGCCGATTTATTTTCTTGGGAAAACAATCAGTCACCGGTTTTTTTAAAACTTCATCATTCAAACGTTGGCAATTAGGCCTTCGCGACCCAAGTCTGACACCAGCCGTTGGTCTCTACGCTATTTTGCGGGAACAATGTACAGCCGTTGTTGGCTTCTTGGAAGAAATTGCAATTTGCGCAGTGTTCACCCGCCGCATAAGCCGGGTGGCCGGCGGCTTCTTCGGCCACTTTAACGTAATTCAACCCTTTGGCTTGGGGGGTTGTTGGGTCGAGCGGTGGAAGGCTCTGGGCGAAAGCGCGCTGTGATAATATGCCCATACCAAGAGGTAGAGCAGCCATACCGAGCAAACTGTGGCGCATAAACTTGCGACGACTCTGATCAGCCATGATAGTTCCTTATATGTGTTTAAATTAGGAATATTAACCAGTTATTAATCTTCACGATGTTTTATACGTTTCACAGTGAGAATAGATCGAATTGAAAAAACATTCAAATCTTCACTTCATGCAGATCAACTCGTTTCTTAAATAAGAAAGAGGTTGATAATTAAACAGATTGTTAAATGGGATGCATTCTCAATATGTTTCAATAATAATTATCATTACCTTTATTTGCTCCGCCTGCGTATTTCTAGCAATGAGCTAATAGTCAACGTAATGATGGTAAGTGGTATTACTAAATAAAGTACCACTGCACCAAATCCGGGTAGAGCGTCATGTTGAGTTGTTGCCAGAACGAGGTAGAGTGTGTAAACCACGTAATACCCCAAGAAAAGGCTGCCTTCTGGCCGGCTGATTCCGCCACCTGTGAAGAATATGGGCAAACAGGCAAACGCAACGGCTATCATTACGGGAAGATCAAAGCTAATAACGGCGGGTGGAACCTCAATTCCAGACGGCGCAACAATGCTGGCAACACCCAGAACACCCATCAAGTTAAAAATATTGCTACCGATAACATTGCCGACGGCGATGTCCCGTTGACCGCGAATAGCCGCAATGAGAGAGGTAACCACCTCGGGTAAGGATGTTCCAGCCGCAACAATTGTAAGGCCGATAATAAGTTCGCTGACGCCCATATATTGAGCAAATGAGACTGCGCCATCAACCAGCCAGCGTGAGCCGACAACCAATAAAGTCAAACCTCCGAGGATAAGGAGACTATTTTTTAGCGTGTCACTACTTGTGCGCTTCGGACCTTTGGATTCATTAATGCCCTCTTTATCACGTTCGAGACTTTCTTTGCGACTCAGGTAAATCAACACCCCAATATAGCCGCCGAGACCGGTTACCAGCATTATGCCGTCTGCGCGACTGACGCTGCCATCCAGCGAAAGAAGCAAAACAATAACCGAGAGTGCGATCATGACGGGCACATCAAGTCGCAGGAGTTGTTTCGACACAACAAGTGGCACAATTAACGCCGAAAGCCCGAGTATAAAAAGAACGTTGAAGATATTGCTGCCGATGACGTTGCCGACAGCAACACCCGATTGGCCCGATAGAGCCGCTTTAACACTGACCGCAAGTTCTGGCGAACTGGTGCCGAATGCGACAACGGTCAACCCGATAATTAATGGCGATATACCGAAGCCCAGTGCGAAACGGGATGCACCCCTGACTAAAGCTTCGGCACCTAAAACCAAGAAAACCAACCCAGCACTGAAGAGAACAAAGGCCATACGTTTCTCGCAAGTTTGCTTAATGACCGCACAAAGCGCATTAACATTAAGCTGGCATGAGTGTACGCTCGGTACGCCAGAAAAATTGCATAGATTTATTTTTCTTTTAAAGCCGGTGTAGCGAGAAATAATACTTGCTTAACGACTCATTAATTCAGGATATTAAAGATAATAACACTCGGCGGTCTTCAGCTCCAAGTGCAACACTTGGTTCAATGAACGCGGGCTTTCTTTCGTCTAGCGATGCCAAATAAAGCTAAACCTAAACCCAACAATAAGGCTGTTGAAGGTTCGGGTAGGCGGGCTAAATTATTGTAAGCGGTAGCTGCGCCGTTTTTGCAACCGTCCGCTCCCAATGTGGCATTTGCGCCTAAAGTGACATAATTTGTCGCTGAAAAAGCGCCGCCACAATAGTCACCTACGCCTAACATTACAGCACTGTCCCCGGCGGAAATGTAGCCTTTCGATAGAACAAGGCCTCTGAATTTCGCTCCAGCGCCTAGTGTTGTGTAACCTTCGCCGGCCCCGACCGTTTTGTCGCCTAAGATATTCCAGATAATGCTGCTCTCATCAGTTACGTTCAAAAGCTCTATATTTGCGAGCGCACCAAAGGTCATGTAGTTCGAGATGTTGAAAACCCAAGAGGAATCTACACCTCCGCCATCAAGGGTGATGGTTGTGCCGGCAGCAACCGTTAGATAATCTGCGACACTGTAGAGACCAGCTCCGAGCAGTTCGTCATTTGTCCCGAAACCGACGGCTAGTTGCGTCCCTTGTCCGAGATCTTTGAGCGTTTGTTGGGCAGACTCAATATTTTCCGTCTGAATGATTACTTTGGGAGCGCTATACCCAGGTTCCATCGTAAGGTCTTGCTTCGTGATTACTACGGTAGCGGTAAGATCTATTCTTGTATCCGTTCCGCTCTCAACATTGCCCGCGACAACGGCCGAATTGCCGAAGCTTGCGTACGTTCCTGTTTTAATGTCGCCGCTGAGCCCGGCACCTGCGCCAGCGCTTGTGTATGTGCCACTTTTAATATTGCCTTTGACCGCTCCCGAGGCGCCGATAGATGCGAAGGTTCCAGCCTCAATATTACCGCCAGCAATTGAACCCGCACCTGTTGATATCGCGCCGGGGCTCTGCATATTGCCACCGGCGGTTGCCAATGCACCTACTGTTACGTAAACATTGGCATAAATCGACTGGTTATTTAGCTCCGCATTTAACAAGGGCATCGCTTGTGCGCTAGACGCCGCAGCGATGATCGAAATAAAGAGTAGTGATTTAGTGTGTTTCATAGAGGTCCTTTTTCATAATATCCATTGAAAAATAACACTGCAAGTGAGCCAAAAACCTAGAAGCAATGATTAATGCTTTTTTGAAACTCGTAGAATTTCCACCTATTTGGTTCTGATTTTGATTAATGCATTTATCATGCCATTATATTTAATATCACTATAAATCATAATCGTACATTATATATCAGATTTACCGCCAATGAATTTGTAAAATAAGCTGACGTTATTTTGGTGGATCTGATTACTGTGCGTCGTTATAGCTACTCCACCAAAAGTTCTACCTGCGCCCTATTTTGAGTAATCGCAGAAGAGCAGATACCTCTTGATATTAGGTGTGTTCGTTGTGGGGCACTAAGAAGATGTAGATAGGCTATTAATGCTACTTGAGCATAATAAAAAGCGCCTCAAACTAGATCTGTCTCTTTGCTGTCAGCCTGCCTGGTTCGAATCAATGTTGCGTGGCCCGTATCCAAAGCTTCGGTCAGCCGCCTCTGTTTCTCCTGAATCGCGTGTGCGGCCTGCTCACGAACCGGGCCATAGCCCCGGACTTCACTCGGCAGCTCCGCTAACTGCAAAAAAGTGTCGTAGTTGCTGGCATTCAACTCCTTGACTGCGCGGCGTGCCATTTGCTCGTAGTCTTGCAGTTGGGCGCGATCCATCTTCCGGTCGGCAGAATAGCTGAACGGGTCAAGGGCGGTGCCGCTCAGCACCCGAAACTTCGCCAACAGCCCGAATGCCCGGAACATCCAGGGGTCGAACTGACGTCCTCTGCCCGGGCCTCGCCGGTGTTCAGCAGGTCGGTAATAGCCTTCAAATCTGTCGCGGCTACGCGGCCCCAGCCAAAGGCTTCCTTATTGCGGTCAATCGCGACGCCATTCAGCTCAATGGCTTTTATCAACGAGGCCTGTGACAGAGGCAAAAGCCCTCTCTGCCAGGCAAAGCCCAGCATCATCACGTTGGAAAACACGGTGTCTCCCATCAGCTTTTCAGCAATGCCATTGGCATTCAGTCGCACCGAGGTACCCAGGCCTTCAAGATGGGCTGCCATAGTGATGAGCTGGCCCACGGTTACAACGCCTGTGCCGCCCACACCACCCACCAACAGATCGTAGGAACCGGTCAGCGCAGGCAAAACCGGCTCGGGAATAGTAGTAAGTTTGCCCGTAAGCACAGAGTCCGCGTCTGTACCGCGAGATTTGCGCAGCTGGCCACCCTCGATGGTTGCAAAGCTTGGGCAAAAGCCATTCACGCAGGAGAAATCTTTGTTACAAGAGGGCTGATCAATTTTGCGTTTTCGGCCCAGCTCATCCTGTTTACCAGTGATCAGAACGTCGCCGGGGTGATCCGGTTCCGACATGGCTTCTTTGATCTGGCTTTCGATAATGCCGCGCTTTTCCTCGGCAACAAGCACTTCTTCCTTGTCGTGAACAAACTTGAGAATACCGCTACGTTCAAGTGGCCAAACCAAGCCCACTTTGTAGATATCGAGCCCTATGTCCTTGGCATGAGTTTCATCAATGCCGAGCAGATCAAGCGCTTCCGGCAGATCCAGATGTCTTTTTCCGGTGGTGACTATTCCAAACCGGGCGTTTGGCTCGTTAAACAGGCAGCGGTCGATAGGATTCGCTCGGGCAAAAGCTTGCACAGCCGCCAGTTTATGTTCAATACGGGTTTGCAACTGAGGCCCCGGAAGGTCCGGCCAGCGATAATGAAGACCGGTCTCCGGCGGCGTGAAATCATCCGGCGTTACAAAATCTGGCAGTGGCGGCAGCTCCACCGAAGCAGCACTTTCCACCGTTTCGGGCACCGTTTTGAATCCAACCCAGCAGCCGCTGTAACGCGACAAGGCATAGCCCCAAAGGCCAAACTCCAAATACTCGGCAATGTTGGCTGGATTAAGAGTGGGCATGAAAAAGCTGATGAACACGCCATTCACCAGGCGGTCATCGTCGGTCTCCACCTGTTGGGTACCCAATATAATGGTGGCCGCAAGATCCTCGTTGATTGCGGGCACAAAATCTATACAGTTTGCGTCAAGCAACGTTTTAGCCTGCAACAGTGCAACGTCTACTGCGGCTAGAGGTGAACCACGATAGCCACTTACCAAACCGGCCTTTTTAGCCCAAGTTTGCGGTCCAGCCCTGCCTGGGTCAGAAGTATGCGCACCAAGGCCGGGGTTTCGGTCAGAAATACTCGCCCGGACTCTCACAGGTAGTGGTCTTCAAGTTGGCAATTGTGAGCTTCGGGCCGCCGGTTTTGGTGCGCTTGCCTTGAGTGGGGCGATGTTGAGAATTGTCAGCAGGCATGCGAACCTCTCCTTCTGTTCACTTTATGATCAAAAGTATAGAAGAGAATTCAGCAGATGAGTTGGTAAATAGACGTCTGTTACGTGCTTAAAACTGAGGAATATGGGGGTGCCGGTCGTGTTTGTCGGGCCGTTCGTGTAAATTCAGGTACGAATTACATCAAAGGAAAATGTTATGGGTCTGGCTATTGCGTTGCATGCGTTATCCGCCGTTATTTGGGTTGGCGGTATGTTTTTTGCCTACATGGCGATGCGCCCGGCCGTGGGTGAGGTGATTGAAGCGGGACAGCGTGGTGAACTTTGGTGTCAAACGCTTACGCGGTTTTTCCGTTGGGTTTGGTTGGCGATCGTGCTCTTGCTGATCACCGGGTACTGGATGATTTTCAAGGGATTTGGTGGCATGGCAGGAGCAGGGTGGCACATACATGCCATGCAGACGCTAGGCCTGATCATGATGTTGTTGTTTTTTCACCTCTACTTCGCCCCGTTCCGCCGTTTGAAACTGGCCGTTGCCGCCAGCGACTCGCAAGAAGGCGGGCGTCAGGTCGGCAAAATTCGCCGGCTCGTTGGCATTAATCTGATTATTGGCCTGGTGGTGGTGGCTATCGGTTCTGCCGGGCGCTACCTGTAAACAGAGGCAAAAAAACTGGGAACAGTGACATTGTAATGGATACCACAGAACTGATTTTGGGGCTGATTTTCAGCTCCATTGGCGTTGGCTATTTCATTTACGGCCGCAAGCAATCGAATATCGTAACGCGATATTGTGGTATCGCTTTGGTTCTATACCCTTATCTGGTGACGGACACGCTTGCGTTGGTGGCGGTGGGTGTCGGGTTGATGCTGGTTCCAAGATTCGTTGAAATTTGATCGAGGCTAACGTATTTGTAAAATTTAATGCGCAGTTGCGTTGGAAAACACGTTAATAACAACAACGCCAGCCACAATCAGCCCCATGCCGAACACGCTCGCCATGTCTAATTTCTGACCAAGCGCCAACCAGCCGATCATTGATATCAGAACAATTCCTGAGCCAGACCAGATGGCATAAGCTATGCCCACAGGAATCGTTTTCAGGGTCAGTGACAGAAAATAGAATGCAACGCCGTATCCGATAACCACCATCAAGCTTGGGAGCACTTTGGTAAAGCCTTCGCTCGGCTTCAGGCTTGAAGTTGCGATCACTTCCGCAATAATAGCGACGCCCAGAAACAGCCAGTTTTTCATCTAAACACTCTTGTCAAAAACAATGAATTGGAAGACCCCTTGCCGGAGGCTGAAAAAAAGAATTCTTATCTCAATTATCAGCGTTCGCTCAAAATAGCGGCCTTTGCGTTTTACGTTATACTTATATTACTCGGGCGGCATTTTGTTCCACTAAATTTGAATCTATCACGGTTTGTTTATCCCTGAGTTCAAGTAACAGCGCCTTATGGTGCACCCCCAATAATCTCGGAGTATACCAATGACGAAAACGATGAGAGGGGCTTCATTTTTGCTCGCAACCTTCGGTTTCGGTGCGCTGAATGTAAGTGTTGTGATTGCAGCGGGTGACCTGGATCGAGGTAAAATCATTGCCACTCAGGGCAATGGTGCTGGCGCTTTGGCGTGTGTGGCTTGTCATGGCCCGGATGGGAAAGGTAATGACGCAGCCGGCTTTCCGAGTATCGCCGGGCTTAATGCCGAATATTTGGGCAAGCAATTGCACGATTACGCTGGCGGACTGCGAAAAAACGCCATCATGCAGCCCTTTGCAAAGGCACTGACAGAAGACGACATCCAAAGTGTGACAGTCTATTACCAGAGTCTCAAGCCAATGGTTTTTTCCATTACCCAGCAAGCGCCTGCTGAAGATAATCAAGGCGAATGGCTGGCCATGCGGGGTGACTGGAACAACGACATACCAGCGTGTAACCAATGCCACGGCCCCAACGGTATGGGGGTCGGGAGTTCGTTTCCGGCCCTTTTAGGCCAGCATGCCGGTTATCTGAAAACGCAATTGGATGCCTGGCGCAGTGGCAGTCGTGATAATGATCCCAATCACCTGATGAGGGGTATTGCGCAGCGCCTGAGCGAACAACAGATCAGTGCTGTCACCGAATATTATGCAACTCTGCCTGAGCAACTGGCTGCGCAGTCCAAGCAAGAGGAGAGCCGCTGATGAGCCTTTGGAAATCGTCCCTGCTCGTAGTTGGTAGTGCTTTTTTTGTCTTTGCCGCACCTGCATTCATTCAGGCCGCAGAGCCAAAAGTGGATTACCAGAAACCATTACCCGCCGCACCCCCCGGTGAGGCGACGTTTCAGCCACCGCAAGAGCGGGATATTCCAGACTCTCCCTACGGCGACATGGTTCGTTATGGACGTGATCTATTTGTAAACACCCAGCAGTTGCGTGGCAAGTATGTGTTCAATGGCCAAAACTGCGTTAACTGCCACCTGGATGCCGGGCGACATGCCAGCGCTGCGCCGATGTGGGCGGCATTCGGTATGTACCCTGCCTATCGCAGCAAGAACGACAAAGTGAATACTCTGACAGAGCGACTTCAAGGCTGCATCACCTATTCCATGAACGGCGTGGCGCCCGCGCAAGGTGACCCCACTCTCGTCGCCATGGAAACCTATTTTCATTGGTTATCAACCGGCGCGCCTATTAACCAGGCTCTGCCAGGCCGTGGTTACCTCAAGCTTGAAACGCCAGAAGGTGGCCATGACCGAGAACGTGGCGCTGCGGTTTATATCGAGCAGTGCGCCATATGCCATGGTGAAAACGGGGAAGGGCAAAAGGTAGCAGGGCAGGTTGTTTTTCCACCTTTGTGGGGCGATGGCGCCTATAACTGGGGCGCGGGCATGCACCGGGTGAATACGGCAGCCGGCTTTATAAAAGCCAACATGCCACTGGGCAAGCCCAACTCCCTGAGCGATCAGGAGGCTTGGGATGTGGCAGCGTTTGTTAACAGTCACGAACGCCCTCAAGACCCACGTCGCCGGCAGCAGAGCTCACTGGATGTAACCGCAAGCACCTTTCATAACCACGATGGCTTTTACGGAAAGTCCGTAAACGACAAACGCCTGGGTGATCACGACAACTACGGTGAAAACCCTGGGGTTGCCAGCCAGTAAAGACAAAACGCCGTCAACCACAACAGTTGACGGCGTTTTGTCTTAGGTTTGAGCTGCGGCTATTAGCTTTTCTTATCAAGCGCTTCTTTCAGGCCAGCAAACGGATTGTGCGTAGCCGCCTCCCGTCTTTTTTCACCGCCGCCACCGTAGCGCACGAAATCCTCAAATTTACTGTGTTCGTTGTCGTGGCAGTAAACGCACAATAATTCCCAGTTACTGCCATCGGCGGGATTGTTGTCGTGGTCATGGTCGCGATGATGCACCGTCAGTTCTCGCAAATTGACGCGGGTAAACTCTCGGGTGCAGCGCCCGCATATCCACGGGTACATTTTTAGGGATTTTTCGCGATAGCCGCCTTCGCGCTTCGCGATGTACTCACGCTGCTCAGCCAGAATCTTGTCAAGTTTGCTTGTGTCGCCGACGTTCTGGCTCATGGGTGTTTCCTCGGTGCGGTAGGCTTGCTTTCGTGTTTGAGGGTCAGGATACCTTACAGAAAGGTTAGGCGGCATAATGGCTTCACCGTTTGAACTCATCTCAACCTTTAGCTACCGTATTATACAGGCGCAAATTGATGCATGGCCGGGAGCGTACGGTAAATCCTACGTATTGTTTTCAAATGTCTCAATTTGTTTGGATAAAATACAGAGGAGTATGGCCGTGGCTAATCAACCATTTCTCACCGATATCAAAATCATTCGCGAACGCGCTCGCATGCACATTGAACAAGGCGCCGTTACCGAAGGCTACATGGCAGATCGTGAAAACGTCATCAACCTGCTCAACGCGGCCCTGGCTACTGAAATTGTTTGCGTACTGCGCTATAAACGCCACTACTACATGGCAGACGGCTTGAGCGCGAGCATCGCCAAGGCAGAGTTTCTGGAACACGCTCAACAAGAGCAGCAACACGCGGATTGGTTGGCTGAACGTATCGTACAGCTAGGTGGAGCGCCGAACTTTTCGCCTGAAGGCTTGCTAAGCCGCTCGCACGCAGAATACGTCGAGGGCGAAACTCTACGGGAAATGATAAAAGAAGATTTGATCGCCGAACGTATTGCTATCGACAGTTACCGCGAAATTGCGAGTTATCTGGGGGAGAAAGATCCCACGTCCCGACGTATTATTGAAGACATCCTGGCTCAGGAAGAAGAGCACGCGGATGATATGGCGGGTTTGCTCAAAGGGTTGGATCAAATGCAGGGCAGCGGCGGTTAAAGTGCCGTTTTTGGTGTATTAACAACATCAAACGAATTGCTACGGCTACGGCTATGGCTATGGCTGTTGCGTTGCAGGTTTTATCCAGCTTTATCTTTGAACATAAAAAAACGGCCCCGCGGGGCCGCTTAGAAAGCTTCATAGCAGAGTATTACATTCCCGGCATGAGCACTGTATCGATTACGTGCACAACACCGTTGGACTGTACAACGTCGGCCTGAATAACCGTCGCCACATTGCCCTGGCTATCTTCGACCATCAGCTTGCCGCCTTTGGTGGTAAGCTTAAGTTTTCCACCCTGAACCGTTGGGGCGGGGTGCATTCCACCATCGTCTTCTACCATTTTCATGGCTGCCATTGAGCTCGCATTAGCTGGCACCACGTGATAGGTCAGTATCGATTGAAGCTTTTCCTTGTTCTCAGGCTTCAACAGCTCTTCAACAGTGCCTTTAGGCAGTTTTTCAAAAGCAGCGTTTGTTGGCGCAAATACGGTAAACGGACCTTTGCCGGAAAGTGTTTCGGCCAATCCCGCAGCTTTGACAGCGGCAACAAGCGTCGTTAGGTTTGCAGCATTTGATGCGTTCTCAACAACGGTCTTGTCGGGATACATTTCAGCGCCACCAACCATGGGGTTGCCGGCAGCAGCGGCATAACCCGCCAGCCCGGTGCCTGCGACAAAGATCATGGACGCCATCAACGTTTTCAGATTGCCTATGTTTTTCATTATTTATTCCTCAGCGTTTACAGTTTGAATACACATAGGTAAAACGCGTCGACGTCTTGTTTAGATGCAGCTGCTTAAAAATAAAATTGATGCACTGACATTGGTTCCGTGACGCACTCGAGTGTCATTCAAATTCTGGCCCCTCGTGCTGCATGCAGCTTCTTATAGCTTTCAATCAGCCGTAGATGTTTGTCCAGGCCTTCCAGCTGCATATTGGTTGGGGTAAGGCCGTAAAAGCGCACGTGGCCATTCACCGAACCCACTACCGCGTCCATCGTCTGTTCACCGTACATGCGCCTGAGGTTAAACAGGTAATCACTCAGCTCAAGTTCGTCATCGATAACAATTTCCAGTACCGCGCTCACCGCCCGATAAAACAACCCGCGTTCCACGGTATTGTCATTGAACTGGATAAACGTTTCTACCCGCTCAAGGGCATCTTCGTACTGTTCCAGAGCCAGGTTAATCAGCAGCTTTAACTCCAGAATAGTGAGCTGACCCCAGACTGTGTTTTCGTCGAATTCAATACCGATCAAGGTAATGATGTCCGTGTAATCGTCGATCTGGCTTTCTTCCAGGCGCTCCACCAGAGCATTCAGTTGGTCGTCATTTAAAGAGTGGAGGTTGAGAATATCTTCGCGATAATCCAGGGCCCGATTGGTGTTGTCCCAGATCAGATCTTCTATTTGGTAAACCTCGGAATAGTCAGGCACCAGCATGCGGCAGACCGGGGCGCCCAAGTCGTCATAAACCGCTGTATACACTTCTTTGCCCAAGTCTTTGAGGATGTTGAATAGGGTGGCGACTTCTTCTTCGTTAGTGCCTGAAAAATCCCACTCGCGAAACTCGAAATCCGCTTTGGCACTGAAGAAACGCCAGGAGAGCACACCGCTGGAATCAATAAAGTGCTCTACGTAGTTGTTGGGTTCGGTGATCGCAAGGCTGTTAAACGTGGGGGGCAGAAAATCGTTCAAGCCTTCAAAACTGCGGCCTTGCATCAACTCAGTCAGGCTGCGTTCCAGTGCTACTTCCAGAGAAGGGTGCGCACCGAAGGAGGCAAAAACGCCAGAGGTTTTCGGATTCATCAGAGTGACACAAGCCACCGGGAACTGGCCGCCAAGAGAGGCATCTTTGACCAACACCGGATAACCCTGTGCTTCCAACGCCCGAATGCCTTCCAGAATATTGGGATATTTTTCCAATACGTGTAGGGGCACATCCGGCAGTGCAAGTTCTTCCTGAATGATCCGTTTTTTAACCGCCCGCTCAAAAATCTCTGACAGGCACTGAACTTGCGCCTCAAACAGGGTGTTACCCGCACTCATGCCGTTGCTTAGGAACAGGTTCTCAATCAGATTGCTGGGGAAGTACACCGTTTCGCCGTCTGAATGGCGCGCAAAGGGCAGCGCGCAGATTCCGCGCTCTGCATTGCCGGAGTTGGTGTCAATCAGGTTAGAACCGCACAGTTCATCATCCTGGTTGTAGATGGCCAGGCAGTGCTCATCCAGAATGCCCTGTGGTAGTTCGTCATTGGGCCCTGGCTTGAACCAGCGTTCATTGGGGTAATGAACAAACTCGCTGTTGGCGATTTCTTCGCCAAAAAACTGATCGTTATAGAAGAAGTTGCAGTTCAGGCGCTCAATAAATTCGCCCAGGGCCGAGCACAGGGCGCTTTCTTTTGTTGAGCCTTTGCCATTGGTAAAGCACATGGGTGAGGCCGCGTCGCGAATGTGCAGTGACCAAACGTGAGGCACAATATTGCGCCAGGATGCGATTTCAATTTTCATGCCCAGGTCCGCTAGAATGGCGGTCATGTTGGCGATGGTCTGCTCCACCGGCAGGTCTTTACCCAAAACATAGGTGCTGGTGTCGCCTTCTGGCTTCGCCATCAGCAGGGCCTGGGCGTCTTCATCCAGGCTGTCTACGATTTCAATCTGGAATTCAGGGCCGGTTTGCACCACCTTTTTGACCGTGCAGCGGTCGATAGAGCGCACAATGCCCTGACGGTCTTTGTCAGAAATGTTTTCTGGCAGCTCAACCTGAATTTTGAAAATCTGGTTATAGCGGTTCTCGGGATCCACAATGTTGTTTTGCGACAGGCGGATATTGTCGGTTGGAATGTTCCGCGCTATGCAGTAAACCCGCACAAAATAGGCCGCACACAACGCCGATGACGCCAAAAAATAGTCAAAAGGGCCGGGCGCTGAACCATCGCCTTTATAACGAATGGGTTGATCGGCAATCACCGAGAAGTCGTCAAATTTGGCTTCAATGCGGAGGTTGTCGAGAAAATTGACGTTAATTTCCATTACGAGGGTACCGATTTGTAGAATTTGGCGCTTTATGGCCTTAGATTGCGGCTATTATCCAGTTTTTGACGCCGAACGTCTTTCAATTCGGTGAAAGTTAGCCATAGCTAACAGAGAATGGTAGGACACAAGATAATGGGATGGACTAAAAAATGGAGAATGACCGTATTAGCGCGACGATAGAAGGGCCAGACGGAAAACAACGTTGTCTCTGGTGCGGCACCGTACCGGAACTGCGTGTTTATCACGACACCGAATGGGGCTTTCCTGTGGGTGATGATTTTCGCTTGTTTGAGAAGCTGAGCCTTGAAGGCTTTCAGTCTGGATTGAGTTGGCGCACCATTTTGGCGAAGCGCGAGAATTTCCGTGCGGCCTTTCATCAATTTGATTTCAATAAAATTGCATGCTTCGACGAGTGCAGTGTCGAACGCTTAATGATGGATGAGGGCATTATTCGGCATCGCGGCAAGATTGAGGCGGTGATCAACAATGCGCGATTGGCTAAACAGATCGTTGAACAGGCGGGCTCCTTGGCGGCTTTTGTATGGCGTTTTGAGCCCGACGCAAAGCCGCCCGCGGATCTACAAACAGTATCGACTTCTGCGGAATCCATCGCCTTGTCGAAGGCACTTAAGAAACTGGGTTGGCAGTTCATCGGGCCAACCACGGCTTACGCCTTCATGCAGTCAATGGGGTTGATCAACGACCACGCCGCGGATTGCGTCATTCGGGCCGGCGTAGAGCAAGCGCGTAAACGTCTTACCCATTGCCACATTCGATGATGCTTACCGAGTCCGGGAGGCCTTCCCGCTGCTGATTGGGCATAACGTCGGTGTATAAGCGATCAACATACTTGAACGAGGCGACTTTACAGTACGAGCTTAGCGTCCATTTGCTGTAATCGGCCACCAGCAGGCGGCCCCGGGTATTGCTTATAATGGCCCGGCTGACTTCGGCCTCACGGATATCATGATCCATCAAACCGTGCTGAAGATCCATGCTGCCAGTACTGATGATGCCAAAGTCGGTAACGAACGAGCTGAAAAAATGGGTGACTTCCGGCCCGACCACGTCTTGGTCTTTATGCCGGTACTGCCCGCCAGACACGATAACGTCGATATTGGGATTCACTGAAAGCGCTGCGGCCACGCGGAGGTTGTTGGTCAAAATCTTGAGCGACCGGTGATGGATCAGCGCTTGTGCCACCCGCTCAATGGTACTACCCACCCCAAGGCTGACGGTGGCCCCTTCCGGAATATCCGCTGCGACACGCTCGGCCATGCGCTGCTTGGCCCGTAAATTACGTACCTGTAGTTCGTCAATGAGATGAGTGGCAGCGCTGGGGGGTAAACTGACGCCCCCGTAACGACGGCGCAACAAGCCTTGCTCGCAAAGCTTGTTGATGTCGCGACGAATGGTCTGAGTAGTAACGCCAAAGCGCTGTGCAATGTCTTCAACTTCGACATGCTCCTGCTCGTGCACCCATTCTATTATGCTGTGCTGCCGCTCTTTGGCGCCCATCAGTTTACAGTCACGGTCAGTTGACTCATGTTGTTGCTATGTGCGGCGGGTGTCGGCCTGGCTCAGCCCAGACTCGGTGCGTTGCTGCAGCCAGGCATCCGCCATTTCAGCAAAGCCCAGCCCGGAAGGCTGGCTGGCGATCGCTGCAGGTTGGTATGTCATCACCGGCAGGTGCCTGCGAATGTTTGCCACACCAATACTCAGCGGAAAGTTGCGGAACATACATTCGTCATTGGGCGCATCTCCAATAAACACAGAGCGTTGCCGCAATGCCTGCGAATCCAGGCCCAGTAAATCACGGCCTACCCGCATGGCCATGGTGGATTTATCGAAGTCACCCTGCCAGATGTTGATGTGAATCGAGCTCTCCCGAACGTTGAATCCCTGAGCTTTTAGGGCATCGTGAATCTGATCCACCTGTTGAGAATTTAATGACTCTTGCTGGTTATAATCCACCGCCACATCCACCGTGCGAAAAGCCTGGTCGCCGGCCAGTTTGGGTTCAAAGTCCAGCTTCAATGCAGCAACAGCCGCCAAAATGCGAGCCTGGTCTTCACGGTGGGACAATTCGTTATCCCAGTAGTGCCAACGAACGGTCATGGGTGCGGTGCGTTCTGCGTAAAAGGCACCGCCTTCACCAATCACGGCCTTTACGGGCCAGGTTCGAATGATTTGATCACACCAGCCGGCGCAGCCTCCGGTGACCGGAATCACTTTGATACCCGCAGCCGCCAGCTTACAAATCGCAAGGTAGGTTTCGGGCAGCAGCTGGCCTGCGGTAGTCAGCGTATCGTCCACATCGGTGAACAGAATATCCGCGTTACCAAACTCAAAATTTTTCAACATATTGTCTGCTTTCTCGTTCAAATTACTTTTTTGCGCAGGACACTGGTGATTGCCTCGCCCAGAATAACCAGAACGATGATGGCTAACAGGATTGTCGCAACGGTTTGCCAGGCGAACAGGTCAATCGACCCCTGCAGCAACACCCCGATACCACCGGCGCCCACCAGGCCTAAAACGGTAGACTCACGAATATTGATGTCCCAGCGCAAAATGATGATGGCAAAAAATGCCGGCATTACCTGGGGAACAATCGCGTAGAGCACCACCTTCATCTTACTGGCGCCCGTTGCCTGCATGGCCTCTACCGGGTTGCGGTCGATCTCTTCAATGGCTTCACCCATCAGCTTGCCAATAAACCCGATGGACCGGAACATAACCGCCAAAATACCGGCCAGCACGCCCGGGCCAAAAATGGCCACGAACAGCAGCGCCCATATAATGGTGTTCACTGAACGGCTGGATACCAGAATAAACCGGCCAAGCCACAGCGTTGCCTTGTTCGGCGTTGTATTCTGCGCCGCAATATAAGACACCGGTAAGGCGATGAATATCGTCAGCATGGTCGACAGCGTGGCAATGTGAACGGTTTCCAGCATGGCGCTTAAGATTGCGTCCCACCGGCTGAACTCTGGTGGCCACATGCGTGAACCCAAGCTTTGAATCTGATTGGGGGCGTCCCATACCCAAGGCCAAAAAATGTCGATGTCTTTTATCGTCCAGACAACGGCCACTAAAGTTGCCAGATAGATCGCGTAGCGGATCAACTGCTCTTTCCGGTCATAGCGTGACCAGACGTGGTCTTTCAGTTTTGCAGCGTGATCTACCATACTTTTTTCCTCACCCATCCGCTGAAACCTTCACTGATCAAAATGATCCCGATAATCATCAGCAGAATGGCAAATGCGAAATCGTAATCGTAACGTCCGAAGGCGTTCATCAGCGTGCCACCAATACCGCCTGCCCCTACAATACCGACCACCGCCGAAGCGCGAAGGTTGCTGTCCAGCTGGTACATAGACAGCCCTATCTGGCGCGGCATAATCTGTGGAAAAACCCCAAAGACCAGTATTTTGAAATACCCGGCGCCTACCGAGCGCATGGCTTCAACCTGACCCCAGTCGATCTCTTCGATTTCCTCAGCCAATAACTTGGCGACAAAGCCGATGGAATACAGGGTTAGGGTGAGAATGCCCGCCAGCGGGCCAAAACCGACCGCGGCTACAAAAAGAATCGCTACGATAACCGGGTGAAAGCTGCGGGATATAACAATCAACGCGCGCCCTAACAAATAGACAGGCAAGGGCGCCACATTTTTAGCGGCCATCACCGCGATGGGCAGCGACAGGCCAACACCCATCAGGGTTGCCAGAAAGGCAATCTGGAAACTTTCCTTGAACCCGGTCCATAACAGACCGCCGCGCTCGAAACTGGGCGGAAAAGCGCCACCGAAGATTTTAGCGGCACGGGGCAAGCCTTCTGAAACCCGCTCCCAATTGAACGGCAAGGTTGAGAAGGCCCAGTACAAGTAGGTCAGGGCTATGACGATCAAGCCATAGCGAACCCAGGGGTTTGCTATGAACGGTGGCTTTTTCCAGACCCTGCCTGACTGGGCGTCGGCCCCGGTTCTGAGGCGTGTCATGCCGAAGCCTCCTGATCCTGCGATGCCTGCTTCGCCGAATCGTCACCGTCTTCTTCCGGTGATTCGATACCGCCGTATATGGCGTCTAGCGCATCCTGATTGAAATCTTTGGGTTCACCGTCAAAAATCATTTGGCCATGGCGCATGCCCACAATGCGGTCGGTATACATTCGCGCCTGGGTTACGTTGTGAATATTGATCAACACCGGCAGTGACATTTCACTCGCCAGGCTTTGCAACAGGCTCATGATCTGCTGCGACGTTTTTGGGTCCAGCGACGCTGTTGGCTCATCGGCCAGCAAAATCTGCGGCTCTTGCATCAGCGCACGTACCACCGCAACACGCTGCCGCTCGCCACCCGATAGCTGGTCTGCGCGTTTGTCGGCGTATTGGGCAATGCCCACACGCTCCATCAAGCTGAAGGCACGGTCGATGTCAGTTTGCGGAAAGCGGCGGGTTAAAGCCTGGAAAAAAGACACGTAACCCAAGCGCCCGGACAGCACGTTCTCCATCACGGTCAAACGATCAATCAGGTTAAAACCCTGGAAAACCATACCAATGCGCCGGCGGGAATGACGCAATGCACTTCCGCGAAGATTGACCAACTCGTGGCCGTTCAGCTTGATCGAACCCGATGTTGGTTCGACCAACCGGTTGATGCAGCGCAACAGGGTACTTTTCCCGGCGCCTGAAGCGCCAACAATGGAAACAACACTGCTGCCATCGACCGTCAGATCAAGACCTTTGAGCACGGGATCGTTCTGCCCGTATCGCTTGACGAGGTTGGTAATCTCTAACATGTGATTAACTCCGGATAGAGCCTCTGGCGGGTTAGCCGGAGGCTCCGGTTTTCTTATTGAAGATTATCGGGGGTGTACTGAACGCCATTGGACGCCTGAATGGTGCGAATGACGCGCCAGTTGTCCTTGTAGTTGATCGGAATGAAGGTTTCAACGCCTTCAAACTCGTCACCCAGCTCGGTGCCGGCAAATTTAAAGGTATAAAAAGCTTCGCGAATTTTTTCGACCAGATCAGGGTGTAGGTTGTGCGCATAGTTATAAGACGTCGTCGGGAAACGATCTGATTCCCAAACCAGGCGCACGTCTTCTACGTCATACAATCCACGCGCGGCCATGCGCTCTACCACTTCTGAGGCGACTGGAGCGGCATCGTAGTCGCGAGCGACCACACCAAGCATGGATTGATCGTGGCTGCCCGAAAACGAAATCTCGTAGTCTTCACCCGGTACTATCCCCATTTCTGGAAACAGCGCTCTGGGTGCCTGGTTGCCCGAGTTGGAGGTTGGCGACGTATGCGCAACCCGCTTGCCTTTAAGGTCTGCCATTTCATAAATGTCAGAATCGCTGTGGGTGAAAACCTGCAAGGTATAGCCAAACTGGCCCGTGTCTGACCCCATCAGCGCAAAGGGAACGGCACCGGCAAGATTAACGGCGAAAGGCGTCGGGCCAGTGGAGAAGCCTGCGATGTGCAGGCGCCCACTGCGCATGGCTTCCACCTGGGCAGAGTTGGATTGCACGGCGAAGAAGCGAACATCTTTACCGGTCACTTTCGCCAGGTGGTCAATGAAAGGCTGCCAGATATCCGAATAAATGGCCGGATCTTCAACGGGTGTGTAGGCAAAAATCAAGGTGTCGGGATTAACCCACTCTGACTCATCCGTCGGCAAGTCGGCTACCATGTCGCCGTCTGCATCGCAGTACATGGCATCGAGTGCGCCGCGTTCACAGTCCGCAAGAGCCGGGCTGCTGAAAGCAAACAGTAAAGCCGAGGCTGCCAAGGTGACAGACGGCAAAGCGCCGGAAAACAATTTTTTCTGCATATTCATTGAGATTCTCCACTGGAAACGGTCCCTGCATAAGAGTCTCATGCGTTGAATTGAACATCCTGAGAGGACCCGTTCCGCCAGGTTATTGTTATAAGATGTTCAATTGAACACTCATAGTAGCAGCAAAGCACCATTAGGCAAGGTACCTATGCCTGCAACGACAGTCTGCAATGAGCGTGTTCGGCGGAGAAGCTCCCGCGGAGCGTGTTCAATTGAGTGTTGAGGTGCCTTTTTGGGCGCGTAAGCATTGGCCAATGTGGTCTGCCAGGCCTGTGAATTGCGTATTCTTTACCTTAAGCTTGAACTAATACATTGGCAGAACAAGGCGGTTTGCAAAAGCGTATGTCTGACAAAGAGCTCCGTACAAAATCCGATAAGCAGTCGATTGACCAGTTTATCCATCAGGTCCGTAAGTTGCCTCAGCAAGGTGGAGGGCAGGGCGGCGAGCAGGGCCGGCTGATTTTCGCCCTGGATGCCACCGCCAGCAGAGAGGCTACCTGGGACCAGGCTTGCCACTTGCAGAGCGAGCTTTTTCTGGCGACCCGGGATTTGGGTGGCCTGGCCATTCAGCTTTGTTATTACCGCGGTTACGGGGAATTCAAGGCCACCGGGTTTGTTAACCAGACCAGCCAGCTGCTTAACCTGATGAACGGCGTTTCCTGTCTGGGCGGCCGTACCCAGATTCACAGGGTTTTAGCGCACGCCAGAGCAGAAACCCGGTCAAAGGCCGTCAAAGCCGTGGTGTTTATTGGCGATTGTTGTGAGGAGCCGGTAGACGAGCTCTGCCACATCGCCGGCGAGCTGGGCATGTTGCGCACCCCGGTGTTTATGTTCCTTGAAGGTGGCGACGCACACGCCAAGGCGTTTTTTCAGCAAGTGGCCAAACTGTCGGGTGGCGCCTATGCACCCTTTAACAGCAACAGCCCGCAAATGCTGAAGGATCTTATGGCCGCTGTTGCGGTCTATGCTTCCGGGGGAGCCAAAGCGCTGCAGGACTACTCTAGCCGCAGCTCACCAGAAGTGAAGCGCCTGACTCAACAAATCCGTTAGGGCTTGTTTCATTTAATCGGTGGGCCAATCGGCCCGAGGTATCCGAGTGCTATTCGTGCTTTTGATTGCTGTGATGACCGTTGTTGCCTGGGTCTGGTTGCGTAACCAGCCGCCCGGCCAGCAAAAACCGGCCATTATCAAGCTGGTGGTGATTGCCGGTGTCGTGATGGTGGTTCTGATGGTCATCACCGGTCGCCTGCCCATCTTGTTCGCAGCGTTGGCTTTCCTGTTTCCGCTATTACGGCGGGTTCTTCCTTCGCTATTGATGGGTCGTCTGTCGGGTTTGGGCGGCGGCCAGGCAAAGGCAAAACCGGGCAACCAGTCCCATGTTTCCAGCGATATCCTCAAAATGACTCTGGACCACGACTCCGGAGATATGATCGGTGAAATAGTGAAAGGCCCCATGGCCGGGCGGGCACTGGCGGACTTGGCCGAGAGTGAATTCATCGGGCTATTGCAGTATTGTCGGGAACAAGACGAGGATTCTGCCCGGCTTTTGGAAACCTATTTAGACCGCCGCTTCGGCGATTCCTGGCGTACTGACGATCCGACTGGCGATGACAGGGCCCAAAACGGCGAGCAGAACGGTGAGCGCAAAAGCTCGAACAGTAGCGGCACTCTGACCGACAGCGAAGCTCTGGATATTCTGGGGCTTCAGGAGGGCGCCAGCCGCGACGAAATTATTCAGGCCCACCGCAGAATGATGCAGAAAATGCACCCGGACCGCGGCGGCAGTAATTACCTGGCTGCCCGTGTTAATGAAGCCAAAGAGCGGTTGCTGAGCTAAGGTGCCGCTGAAGCTGCTTCCACCCGCGCTAAAAATCCGCTTATGTCGTCAAACGCCTCTTCCGCCTCTGGTAACAGTGGCGTAAACATGTGCCAAACATGAACCATGTCGGGCCAGGTTTTCATTTCCACCGGCGAGCCGGCCTTTTGCGCCTTTGATACATACCGTTGGGCGTTTTCGTGCAGCAACTCCGATTCGCTGACGTGAATCAGTGTTGGCGGCAGATTGTGGAGTTTTCCCCGCAGGGGTGATGCCATTGGGCTGGTGGGCAATATGCGAATGCCAAAAACGGTTCCCCACCACAGCAGCGGTGAGGGTATGCGCGCCAGCTTTTCAACGGCTGGCCCCAGCATTGCGTCGGTTTTCAGGTTGGCTCTCTTGCTTAGTGACGTAAGCATGAGCTCGGTGGAAGGTGAGAGGGCAATCGCGGCATTCGGTGATGGCAGATTCTGGTCTCGTATCCAGGCAATCAGGCCCAGGGTGTGACTGCCGCCGGCGGAATCCCCGGCGATCACTACAAAATCGGGCGCAGCCTTTCCGTCCGGGCCGTTATCGAGTATCCAGCGGTAAGCCTGCTGGCAGTCGACAATGCCTTCAAGATAGCGGTTTTCTGGCATTAACCGGTAATCAACGGCGAATACGCAGGCGTGGGCCAACCTAGACAAACGATCAGTGATTGCGCGATGACTTTTGGGGCTGCCTGCAATCCAGGAGCCGCCGTGAATGTAGAGAATCCGGCGGTTGGGGTCTGATCCGGGTGCAATCACCCACTCCCCATTGGGCTCGCCCTCTTTAGCCGGGCGGATATCTGAGACCAGTTCCAGCCCGTCGTTCATGCTGTCCATGTAGCGCCGTAGGGCCTCTATCCGAGCCCGGCCGCGCAGGCCTTTAGACGCAGCGTGCATTCCCTGTACCTTTTCAAGCACTTGCTGCCGGGCATCGCTTTGCGGCTGGTGGGTGGTCGTTCCGCTATCAGTCCCGGCATCGTGTTTTTTGCGCAGAATAAACACCACTGCAGTCACCAGTGCGACCATCACCAGGCCAAGCCACATCATTACAAACCAGGCGATTCCGAAAATCATCTTTAAACCCCTGCGTAGTTTTAAGACAGCTCGTTTGTGAGCCGCCATGTTAGTTTACTCATGGTTCTTACACTGATCTGTCTAGCTATGATCGCTCTAGCTTTGAACATGCTCGTTTTATCACTCTGGCATGGTGCGAATCAGCGTCTATAATTCTGGTCACAGAGTGTAAAAGCCCATGAAATGCATCACTAAAAAATGGTCATGGTGGGGCATTTCAAGAAAATACGTTGACCCATTAAACCGTCAAACATCGCCCGAGCGAATGATTTATGGCCTATTTTAACAAACACTACCACAGCCCAGGTACAGCACCCGGAACCCTGGTGACCATTCGGAAACCGGTAACGCCGGTTGCCATAAATCTGATTGATTACACGGAGTCCTCGGTTGAGGAGCACCAACTTGCGTCAGCGCGCGATTGTCGGCCATTTCTGGCTCGGGAGAGCAAAACCTGGATTCAGGTAAACGGGCATATTGATCCAGACACCCTTCGCGATTTTGGTGAGCTGTTTGATCTTCACGACCTGGCGCTGGAGGACATCATCAACAGTGGCCAACGCCCCAAAATTGAACTTTATGACGACCAAATTTTCATCATCGCGACACTGCCCGTTTACGATGGCCAGAATCTGGAGTTGGTTCAGGTTAGCCTATTTGTTGGGAAAAACTATCTGATCTGCTTTTGCCCTTTGGCGAATGACCCTTTTGAGCCGGTGCGCAAGCGAATGCGACAACCCAACAACCGGCGCTTCGCAAACCGCGGGATTGATTATTTACTGTATGCGCTGATGGATTTTATTATTGATGCCGGTTTTCCAGTATTGGAACAATTCGGCGGCGAACTTGAAGCACTTGAGGAGGAGTTGCTGGCGCGCCCGAGTCAGAAAACGCTGGCGTCATTGCATGAGCTAAAACGCGAGCTACTGACTCTACGCCGGGTGCTTTGGCCCCAGCGGGAACTGATCACAACGCTCATGCGGGGTGAAGACGAGCTGATTCTGGCAGACACCCTGGTGTATTTCCGGGACTGTTACGACCACAGCATTCAGATTATCGAATTATTGGAAAGCTTTCGCGATATGGCTGCCAGTATGCTGGATATCTACCTGTCCAGTATTAGCCAGCGCACCAACGAGACGATGCGGGTGTTGACGATCATTGCAACCATCTTCATTCCATTGACGTTTGTGGTGGGTGTTTACGGCATGAATTTTGACCATCCGGGCAGCCCCTGGTCGATGCCGGAACTGGGCTGGTATTACGGTTACCCGATGGTCTGGGGCATCATGGTTCTAATCGTTCTGGCGTTGCTGTGGTTCTTCAAACGCCGACACTGGATATAGCCCTTCACGTAGCCCGCTTCGGTGGCCGTTATGTTGTTCTGCGATGGCAGCCAACAGGCTGGATACGGCGTCTTCCACGTTGCCATTGTTCTCGATGACAAGGCAGTCTGAAGGGAGTTGCTGTTCCAGCTCTCGGGCACGGCGAATCCGCGCGTCGATCTGTTCGGCGCATTCCCGGCCGCGCTGCATCAGGCGCTGTTGCAGCCGGTCCGGGTCGACACGGATCAGTACCGGAATAAGCGTGTCGCCATAGCGCGACCGAGCCTCTTCGAGATAGCCGCGGGATCCATTCACAAGTACCTGGCCACCGCGAGCAAGCCACTGGTCGATCTCGCGGCCGATCCCGTAGCGGAAACCATTGGCTGACCAGTGCATGGCAAAGGCATCTATGGCTACCCGCTGCTTGAACTCGGTGTCTGAAAGCCAGATATGGCGCTCGGTGCCGCCATCCGGCTTCCGGGTTATATAGCGGTGGGCTACGAGTGGTCTCAAATCATCGTTAGAGCCTGCCCGGCAGCCTCGCAGTAGTGTGTCCTTGCCCGCTCCTGACGCCCCCATAATGTAAAACAGGCGTCCCAGCCCGGCCGTGAGGGGCTGTTTACTGTTTGATTCTGGCACCTTTAGCTCCTCATTAGCGTTTTAATACACGCGTTTTCCGCTTCGCCAGACGTTTTGAATCACCGGCAGTTGATTTCTGGGTTGCACCAGCACCAGGTCCGCCCGTTTGCCACGTTCGATTACGCCGCGGTCATGGAGGTTGGCGCAGCGCGCGGGGGTGGCAGTGACGGTGGCGATGGCCCGAGCGATGTCATAGTCGTTGTCTTCCATGCTGGCCAGGCGAAATGCCGCGTCCAGCATGCTGGCGGGATAATAGTCGGACGACAGTATGTCGAGCACCCCGGCGGAGGCCAGTTCGGCCGCTGCAATGTTGCCAGAGTGGGAGCCGCCCCGGACAATATTGGGCGCACCCATCAATACCCGCAACCCCTGCTCATGGGAGGCTTTAGCCGCTTCCCGGGTGGTGGGGAATTCCGCAATACGCATACCTAATGCTGCCGACTCTGCAACGTGGTCCAGGGTCGCGTCATCATGGCTGGCCAGCGGGATGCCTCTGGCCTGGCAGATGGCGACTATGGCTTTGCGGTTCCGGTCGCTGTGCAGCAGGGCGGATTCCTTGCGCTTGTGCGTAAAGGTGTCCATTTCAGCATCATTGAGGTTGTGCTTGCCCTGGTAATACTGCCGGTACTTGTCTTCCCGGACGAATTGACGCTGCCCTGGCGTGTGATCCATGACCGAGACAAGCTGGAGCAAGGGGTGATCAACCAAGTCTTCGAACAACTGCAGGGTTTCGCCAAAACTGACTTCGCAGCGCAGGTGCAGCAGGTGATCTGCCCGCAATAGGCCCGCGTCACGTGTTTCTGACAGAGCGTCGACGAGGGTCCTTAGGTGGGTCAGGCGGTTGCTGTCATCAATAATATCACCGACGGACAACGCGTCGAATACCGTGGTTATGCCAGACGATACGATATGGGCGTCGTGGGTGAGCACGGCCGGGTGGCTGGGCCAGATAACGCCCGGCCGTGGCGAAAAGTGCTTTTCAAGATTGTCCGTATGCAGTTCCACCAATCCCGGAATCAGATAGGCTCCCTGGCAATCCTGGGCTTTGGCTGCCCGGGTGTTCCCCCGATCTATAGCACTGATCAAACCATTCCGGACTTTGAGTGTGCCGGTAAATACTTCGTTTTCAGTCACAATACGGGCGTTGGTGAGCAGTAATTCACTGCTTTCAAGCTGCGGCCGTTCCAGTGTCAGGTCCATGGCGCTCATGCTGCTTCCTCTTTTGCGGGGCTGGTCAGAGGTATTCTGCGGTCGGCCAGCTGATCGCGTAGCCCGGCGTCGTGGAAAATTCCTACAATAGCCGCGCCGCGTTCCCGGGCCTGCTGGATAAGCGACACCACAACAGCGCAGTTGTCTGCATCTAAAGACGCCGTGGGTTCGTCCAACAAAAGGATGGGGTAATCAACCACGAAGCCCCGGGCGATATTGACCCGCTGCTGCTCGCCGCCGGAAAAAGTCGAGGGAGCCAGGTGCCAGAGCGTCTTGGGTATGTTCAGTTGGCGCAGCAATCCGGAGGCTTTTTCGCGGCAGGTCTCCCGGTCTACGCCTAGGGCCCTTAGCGGTTCCATCACCACTTCGAGGGTCGATACCCGGGGAATAACCCGCAGGAATTGGCTGACATAGCCCAGGGTTTGCCGCCGGATGGTCAGAATCTGCCTGGGTGTTGCTGTGACCAGGTCGGTAAGCTCGCCCTGGTGCCGAACATGAAGTTGACCGGACTGGGGCTTATAATTGGCGTAAAGCGAACGCAAAAGGGTACTTTTGCCGGACCCGGAGCGCCCATCCAGTACCACGCATTCGCCAGCGTTCACGTTAAAGGACACATCCGTGAGGACAGGGTAGGAAACACCACCCTGATTGTGCAGGGTGAATCGTTTGTTCAGGTCGGTAACCTGGATCATGACTGTCATTGCAGTTCTCCAGTTCGATCACAGTGCGGTGTCACGGGGTCAACACCGAAGACACAAGCAACTGACTGTAAGGGTGTTGTGGGTCATCCAGTATCTGGTCGGTAAGACCCTGCTCAACCACTTTGCCGCCACGCATGACCATGAGCCGGTGGGATAACAATCGGGCGACAGCAAGGTCGTGGGTAACCAGCACAACAGAAAGGCCCAGGTCTACCACCAGGTTGCGCAGCATATCCAGCAGGCGGGCTTGAACTGAAACATCCAGCCCGCCGGTGGGTTCATCCATGAAAACCAGGCGCGGCTGGGTGACCAGGTTGCGGGCAATCTGAAGGCGCTGCTGCATGCCTCCGGAAAACGTGCGGGGCAGGTCATCAATACGGGCGGTATCAATCTCCATTTCTCGCAGCCAGGCCTCCCCTGTTGAACGCAGGTTGCCGTAATGACGTTCACCGATGGCCATCAATCGTTCGCCAATATTGGCGCCGGCGCTTACGCCCATCCGCAGGCCATCCCGGGGGTGCTGGTGAACAATCCCCCAGTCGGTGCGCAGCAAAAGCCGGCGCTGGCTTTCGGTAATTTTGTAGATGTCGAGTTTATCGCCTTGTTTGCCTGTGTACTCAATCTGTCCGGAGTCTGGTGTCAGCATTCCGGACAGGCATTGCAGCAGCGTGGTTTTGCCGGAGCCAGACTCGCCCACTATTCCCAGTACTTCGCCGGGCCAGAGTTCAAAGTCGACGCCATCCACGCCTTTGCCAGGGGCATAGAGTTTGCGCAGATTTTTCACCTTCAGCAGAGGCTCAGCCAAGGCCTCTTGTGTCATGGCCATTGCCGCGTTCGTCATACAGCCTCCTGACGGGCGCCGTTCGCGAAGCGCTGATTGCAATAGTCGGTGTCCGAACAGATGAAAATGCGCCCGCCCTCATCGTCTGTCACCACTTCATCCAGGAAGGAATGGTCCGATCCGCAAAACTCGCAGGTCTGGTCCCAGCCCTGAATCTCGAAGGGGTGATCCTCGAAATCAAGACTTTCAACCCGGGTAAACGGCGGGATAGCGTAGATGCGTTTCTCCCGGCCAGCGCCGAACAGTTGCAGTGCAGGGCTGCCGTGCATCTTGGGATTGTCGAATTTGGGGATGGGCGAAGGGTCCATCACATAGTGGCCGTTGACTTTGACCGGGTAGGCGTAGGTGGTCGCAATGTGGCCGAAACGAGCAATGTCTTCATACAGTTTGACGTGCATCACCCCGTATTCCTGCAGTGCATGCATCTTTCGGGTCTCGGTTTCCCGCGGCTCGATAAAGCGCAGAGGGTCGGGAATCGGTACCTGATAGACCAGTATCTGGCCGTGGCTGAGCGGCGTCTCCGGTATCCGGTGACGGGTCTGGATAACGCTCGCTTCACGGGTAGATTCTGTGGTGGCAACGCCGGCGGTGCGGGCAAAAAAGCGCCTGATGCTGACCGCATTGGTGGTGTCGTCTGCGCCCTGGTCGATCACTTTGAGAACGTCATCCTGACCGATAATAGTGGCCGTGACTTGCATGCCACCGGTGCCCCAGCCATAGGGTAACGGCATCTCGCGTCCGCCGAAGGGTACCTGGTACCCGGGCACCGCCACGGCTTTCAGCAAGCATCGGCGAATCATCCGTTTGGTCTGCTCGTCCAGGTAGGCGAAGTTATAGCCGGTGCTGTTACTTTGGCTGTTACTTTGGCTGTCATTCTGGCCGTCATTCTGGCTAACAGGGTTGTGGTAAAGAGCTGCGTTGGTCATGCCTGTTTCACCTCACGGCGTTGTTCGTTATCCGTGCTCGGCTCATCTTGGTTGCCGGGTTTGGATGTGGTGTTAACTTTTGGGCCCTGGCGGCCTGATTTGCGTTGTTCAAACTCTTTGCGGAGCCGTCGCAGCAGTACCAGCTCAGACTGGAAATCGACGTAGTGGGGTAGCTTCAGATGAGACACGAAACCCGAGGAGTCGAGGTTGTCGCAGTGAGCAAGAACAAACTCCTCGTCTTGCGCCGGCGAAACCACGTCCTCACCCAGCTCCCGCGCCCGCAGTGCGCGATCCACCAGCGCCATCGCCAGTGCCTTGCGCTCGGAATTGCCAAACGCCAGGCCGTAGCCACGGGTGAAGCGTGGTGCCTCGGTTTCAGTGCCGATAAACTGGTTGATCATGTCGCATTCGCTAACCTGAATGTCACCGACAATAACGGAAAAACCCAGTTCTTCCGGTGCGATTTCCACCGCCACTTCGCCCTGGCGGATTTCCCCTGCAAACGGGTGATTGCGGCCGTAACCGCGCTGGGTAGAGTAGGCGAGTGCCAGCAGGAATCCCTCGTCGCCGCGGGCCAGGGCTTGAAGACGCAGGTCCCGGCCAGCGGGATAGTCCAGTGGTTGGCGGGTAAGATCGGCCGGCGCTTCTGACTCGGCTGAACCGTCGGATTGAGTGCGACCGCTATTGGCCAGCGGGCTTTCAATCAGCCCCTCGCTGTTGAGGAAATCCAGTACCCGCGGGCAGTCTTCTATGGTCTCGTCGCCGGAGGGTGGTGCTGAGGCACGCTCGCCATTGGCCAGCAAGGTAAAATCCAGCAGTCGGTGAGTGTAATCGTAGGTCGGGCCTAACACCTGGCCGCCAGGCAGATCCTTGTAGGCAGCGGAAATCCGGCGCTGGATAGCCATGGTGTTGGTTTCCATTGGCACAGACGCGAGAAAACGCGGCAGAGTCGTGCGATAGGCCCGCAGAAGGAATATGGCTTCAATGGCATCGCCGCTGGCCTGCTTGAGCGCCAGTGCTGCAAGTTCCGGGTCGTAAAGAGAGCCTTCGGCCATCACCCGGTCTACCGCGAGCCCCATTTGCTGGCGAATCTGGGCAACGCTTAGTTCCGGTAGCGAGGTGTCGCCGCGGCGGGTTTCGTCAAGCCAGCTGTGGGCCTGATCGATGGCTTTTTCGCCGCCTTTGACAGCTACGTACATGCTATATCTCCACTCGGGTGGTGCGTGGCAGGCCCATCAGGGCCGTTCCGGCGGTGAACAGAAGGTCAACTCCACAAGGAAATCGACTGCAATTATCGGCCAGCATGCCAGGCCAACGCGGGTCCAGACCGGCGATGCCGACCTTGCGTATGCCATCGATCCCCGGGCCACGCAGAACCCAGGTGCTGGCTGAATCCAGGCTCTCCACCTGCACGATAACCGTGGTGGAGCGGTCTGGGTATTCATGGCTGCCTTGGGCAAATTGGGTCAGATCGCCGTCAAAATCAGTTGATATCAGAGCAAACTCTGCCTGGCCCGGCTCGTCCACAAGGCGACAGCCACAGTGAAAACGCAGCGCGCTCACCAAGGCATCGGTTCTTAGGGCCGGGGCGATCCACAAGGGTGTTTCCGCGTCCAGAAGTGCCAGGCAAAGCTGGTATGAAGCAATGTTTGCGCCTTCAGGCGCTGGGCTTTCCGACACGTTTTGCACGGTTCCGGGCTCAGACAGCGCCGTGAGCGCGCGACGAAAAACCTGTTGTGACTGATGTACCGGATCGTCGAATCCGGCGCAAAGTCCGGCTAGTGAGAATGTTGAGGAGAGAGCTGGTGAGAGCCCCGGCATGGCGAATGGATGAATTTCGTTTGTCGCGGTCATCGGTTAGCTCCCTCTTACCATGGTCATGAAGTTAACTTTGGTTGTGGCGGCTTTGCGAGAGACTTCTTCACGGCGAGCTAGCCACTGCTCGTGCAGTGGCTGTATCAATGCAGGGCCGTGTTTACTGCTGTTTTCGCACATCAGCCCGTCGAACAGTGCCGCCAGTTCAGCGTGGCGCCGGCTGCGGCCAGTAACATAGCCAAAGCCCTGTGCACCACCACCCAGTTCCACCACACATCGGGTGAGCGTTATTTCGCCGAGATTAAAGGGCGAACCTGTGCCTCCGGTGCGGCCACGCAACATGGCCATGCCAATTTCCGGTTTACGCAGGTGGCGGAAAGTCGGTCGGTTTGCCAGGTTCTGCCAGTAAGTCTCCAGATCATTAAGGTCTGCTCTTGCCAATACCGACATCCAATATTGACGATTAGCGACCTCGGACGTGGAATCCGCAGTTTGTGACGAGTTCTGTGAAGAGTCCTGTGAAAAGGCCTGTGAAAAGGCCTGCGCATGGGTCATGGGCCGTTTTCTCCTGTAGATGGGTCAGTTATCTAGATAAAGCGTTTGCGGATCCACTGAGAAGTGATATCCAGTGAGGTCACGACCAGAATAATGATGATCATCACCGCGCAGGTTTGAGCGAACTGGAAGCCGCGCATGCTCTCCCAGAGAATCACGCCGATGCCGCCAGCGCCCACCATGCCCACAACGGTGGCGGAGCGGACATTGGATTCGAATCGATACAGTGAATAGGAAATCCACAACGGCAGAACCTGAGGGATAACGCCATAAATGATTTCCTGCAGACCACTGGCGCCGGTGGCTCGGACACCTTCTACCGGCCCTGGGTCAATGGCCTCCACGGCTTCGGAAAACAGTTTTGCCAGTACCCCGGTGGTGTGGATGAACAACGCCATGACCCCGGCGAACGGTCCCAGCCCCACAGCGACCACAAACAGCATGGCAAAGACCATCTCGTTGATGGCGCGGAACGAATCCATCAGGCGGCGAACCGGCTGGCAGACCCACCAGGGCACCAGATTTTCCGAGGACATGATTCCGAAAGGGATGGCCAGAATGACCGCCATCACGGTGCCCCAGATCGCAATCTGTACGGTGGTGACCATCTCGCTTAGATAGAGCCGCCAATAATGAAAATCGGGCGGGAAAAAATCAGCGGCGAATACGGCCATGTTGTTACCGTCGGCAATCAGAGCCGCCGGATTCATCTCGGCGCCTTCCCAGGCCCAGATCAGGACGGCGCCGGTGATGCCCCAGCCCAGCAAGGCCGCCCAGTTCCGTGAAAGCAGGTTGTTTTGGCCTTCGGGAAGATGTGAGTGTGTTGATGCGCTATGCATGAGAGCTGCCTGTCGCGTTTACGTCTGGAGGTGCCGGGGTCTTCTCTGGCGCGAAAAGGGCTGGCGGTATAAGCCAGCCCTGAGGCTTGTCAGTTGGACTCTTCGCGGGCAGCGTCTAGCGCTGCAAGCCGACGATCCAGACCGGCCAGCTGGGCTTCGATGTCAGCCAGCTTTTCGGTCTTTTCCTGTGCTGAGTAACGGATGTCGTTCTCGATGGCCGCTTTTTGCTTGAACATTTCGAGCTGACGAATGGGGATCAGCTGGTCATTGCTGGAAGCACGGAAGGGCGCCCACTGAAGGTCGGCCAGAATTTTCAATTCTTTTTCGTCGCCGGTAGTGCCGTAGCTCATCAGGAAGTCGTAGACCTTCTGTTTGGTTTGTGCCGGCAAGTTTTTGCGCCAGACCAGCGGGTCAGACGGAATCAGCGGTGATTTCCAGATCACTTTGAGGTTGTCCGCTTTTTCCGGAAACGTGAGCTGCAATCGTGCCATGCTCTCGGTATTGAAGGTGGCCACGTCTACCTGTTTGTTAGCCACGGCCATGGCGTTGGTTTCATGGCTCGAGTTTAGAGTGCGCTTAAAGGCTTCTTTGGGATTGACGCCATTTTTGGCAAAAATGTAGTAGCTGGGAACCAGGAAACCGGAGGTGGAGTTCGGGTCGCCATTACCGAACGTAAGGTCTTTGGCGTTGGCCAGAACATCCGCGACCGTATTCAGGTGGGTACTGTCTTTGTGAACGATCATCAGGCTCCAGTAGCCTGGTGAGCCGTCTGCTGCAACGGTCTGGGCCATAATTTCACCACCGGCACGGTCCACAGCTTCCATGGCCGACTTGTTGCCGTACCAGGCAATGTCGACCTTGTCGAAGCGCATTGCCTGGATGATGCCGGCATAATCCGGTGCAAAGAAACCTTTCACCTCCATGTCCAGCTTTGCAGACATGTCTTCAAGAAAAGGTTCCCAGACGCCTTTCAGATTGCTGGAAGATTCGGTCGAAATGATACCAAAATTGAGGGTATTCAGTTCCTCTGCCTGCAGGCCAGCGGCGCCCACTGTGACGGCTGCCGCCAGGGTCATGCGGCCTATCCATTGTTTGAACATAATTGTTTCCTTTGGCTTTTAAGTGTTGGTGAAAATACAGGGCCGTTTTCCAGTCAGCCGGCGGCTGCCAGAGCAAACCCTTTGGCGGGTGTGGGGATTTTTCGGTTCTTGACCGGTTCGCCGTCGATGTCGAAAGAGGTGGTGCCGTAAATACTGGCCAGCACCGCGGGAGTCAGATTCGCGGATGGGCCGTCGTACACTATTTCGCCAGCCTTCAGTGCTACCGCTCGGTGGCAAAATTCGCGGGCATAATCGACTTGATGAAGTGTGACCACAACGGTGCGTCCGTCCTGGTCATTAATGTCGGCAAGAATTTCCATGACCCGGCGGGCCGATTCAGGATCCAGCGAAGCGATGGGTTCGTCGGCAAGAATCACTTCGGCTTTCTGAGTAAGTGTGCGGGCGATGGCAACCCGTTGCTGCTGGCCACCAGACAGGCAGGATGCCCGCTGGGTTGCCCACAGATCCATGCCGACGCGGTTCAGGCATTTTAGGGCCAGGGCTCTTTCTTCAGCATTGAAAAAACCGAGGCATCCACGCCAACCGGGCACGCGGCCCAAGGCGCCGGTGAGCACATTGGTCATTACCTTCATGCGGCCCACAAGGTTGAACTGCTGGAAGATATAGCCTATTCGCGCCCGCGTTCTTCGGACGTCCGGTGACAGCCGTCCGTTGCATTGCACGATTTGTCCCAGTACGCGAATTTCGCCGCTGTCTTCATCGCCGCAGCTCAGCCCGGCCAGGTGCCGAAGGAGCGTGGACTTGCCAGAACCGGAGGGGCCGATAAGGGCCACCATCTCGCCGGATTCAATGGAAAGGTTGATGTTCTTGAGGGCTTTATCCTTGCGTTTGTTTTTGCCAAACGTCTTTGATAAACCTTGAACCTGAATTTCGGGATCCATAGATCGCCTATCCTGTCGTGTTTCCAACGTGTGCAGGTAGTGTCTCTGGCGGCTGTGACGATTCGATGTCGTTTAGATGACAGGTAGTTGAAGGTTTTAAGACGGGAGTGTGAAATCTACCCGGTCCCCATCCTGGGCAACCTTTATACGATTCGGCAAGTTCGGATTCGTGCTCTGGCGCCAGCTATCCACCTCGTGGCTGATGTGGATGAGCCATGCGCGGTCTGGATTTACAGCTTCAATGCAATCCAGGGCCATGGTCCAGTCGTTATGGCCTTTCGGCTGATCAGACGGCGGGAAGGAACAGTCTATTGCCAGCCCATCAGGCTTCATTGTTTGTAAAAAGTGCTGGGTGTCATGGGGTAGGCCGCGGGTATCGGTCAAATAGGCAAACGTGGGCCCACCGGTAACTTCGAAGACGTAGCCAAAGGTGGGCTTTGAGTGAATCAGCGGCACAGGTGTGACCTTTAACCCCCCGACTCCAAACGCAGAGAACGCTTTTTGGGGGTTGAAATCGAGTATGCCAGGATGGCGGAACAGATCGCCGCAGCCGTCAGGGTCAGGCGGCATGAACACGGGGATACTTGGCCCCTTGCCCCAGCGCAGGTGAAACAGCCCCTGAACATGGTCAGGGTGAAAATGCGTCAGCACAATGGCGTCCAACTCGCCGGGAGCAAAGCGTTTGTGCAGATCCATCAGGCCGCCATCAATCAGAATGCGGGTGGTTCCGGATTCGATCAGGGCGGAGCAGGGCTCGCGCGCAAAGGCTGCATTCATTTTGGCGACGGAACAGGCCGCGCAACGACAGCCGTAAAGTGGTACGCCACCGGCTGCGCCCGTTCCTAAAAAGGTTATCCGCATCGGATGCTCCCGGAAGGGTCAGGGCCCGGACAGGCCTCATGGTTTCCAGACCATAGAATAAGCGGTGATGATAACCCTTCAGAGTTAAACAAATGTGACAGTCAGAAACAGGTGTCCCTATTTACGGTTGCTCACCACTTTCCACGGACGCCACTTCAGTTTTTACGAGCGCGCGGCCAAATTCTCTAAGCATGAAAGGGCGGAAGCTTGCCATGCTGGGGCCATCCTGATTCAAGTCCGGTTTTGCACCCGTTTGAAACCCGGGTAATCCTCCGCCGTTGTCTCCGATCGCAAGGAATGGCGCAAGTAATGCCGGATTGCCGCTGATCACGTGAACAATAACGTCCCGGCTGGCGCCTTCGCCGGTCACCAGTGGTGCCGGCTGGTGATCGCCTAACAGCACCAGCAGGGTATTCTCATCCACATGGCGCGTTGCATAGCCTGTTGCCACGTTCAACGCGTAATCGATA
The DNA here is from genome assembly GCF_023311895.1 of Marinobacter sp. M3C. Taxonomy (GTDB): domain Bacteria; phylum Pseudomonadota; class Gammaproteobacteria; order Pseudomonadales; family Oleiphilaceae; genus Marinobacter. The sequence goes on along the minus strand of NZ_CP092284.1, from coordinate 841,171 downwards.
GCCAGGGCGTAGTGTTCACGAACTCGATTAGGCTCTCGCCACAGGCTGGCAGGTGTTTCGCCAGCGCCTTTCCATTGATTGAACGCCGTGCCGTTGCCAACGCTGTCCCAATCGTCCAGCACCGGTAAAATAGGCACCCAGGGAGCATGGCTGCTAATCAGAGCCACTTCTGCAAACATCGGCCCAGCAGCTTGTTCACGAACGCTCTGCTGAAACCAGGACCAAGTGTACTGATCCGGCATAGTCACCCAGTTAAACGGGGGCCCCTGGTAATCCATGGTGGTGGATTCGTAAATACGGTTGTAGCCGAATGCCTGGCCTTCTGGCCAATTTTGGGTAATTGCCGGCATCACCGCGACGGTATCGTGGCCGGTTTCCGCCATATCGTCTATCAGTGTGGGGTAGTGGCTGGCTAGCAAAATCTCGTAGTCCAGCTGGGTATCAATCCACTGACCGCTTAATAGCGTGGCGTGCGCCAGCCAGGATTGCCCACCTTGCACCGGTGAACGCAAACGGCCAGACACCATATGCAGGCCCGCTGCGCTAACGGCGGCTTCCATTTTGTCGAGACGGGGCCCGATAAGGTGTTTAAAGCGGTCGTCTGCGAGGCTGGAGATACCGTAGGATTCGATAAACCCAAAAATCACATCGATGCTGGCCAGGCCGGGCAGCGCCACAGGCTTTCCTGCCGCCGGATCGTTCGCCAAACTCTGGCTGAACTCAGCCGTTGACCGACGGGTGTCGATAGCCAGCTGTATCTGGTGGGTTGCTAGCTGCGCAGCGCTAAGGCTTACCACCGACTGCGGCACAAATGACACCGCCACCACCAGCAAACCGGTGGCAAAAGCCGCTTTGCCAAAATTAGAGTGCAGGCCTCCGGCAAGGCGACTCAGCAGTTTGCCTACCCACAACGCCAATCCGCAAAATGCCAGTAGCAAACCCAGTAGTATCAGCAATGAAAGGCCAGTGCCGAGGTTACTTAGCATCAGATCGACCACAGAACCGACCACTCCCAGTTCCAGATAAAGGTTGAGTCCCCGCCCAAGACTTTGGCGAATCAGCAAATCGCTCAGCGTAAATAACGCCAACACGGCGTACAGCGTACCCACCACGCCGGCCAGCACCCGGCTAAATAAAGAGGGCGATAACAGGCTAAACACCGCACATACCATTAGCGCCTCGGCGGCAACCCAGGGAATCCATGGGTAGCGCGGCAACAGTAACGCCAGCAACAAACCATTAAACAGCAACAACGTGAGCGCAAAACGCTTCAAAAGGGGACTTCCTTTAAGAAAGGGCGCCCGCTGGTGGGGTGCCCTGTTTCGATATCGATAAAAAACAGATACGCATGAGGCGGGGTTTTCGGATTGCTAAGTGTGTGAAATGTCGTTCAAGTATTTAGCCGCATGGCACATAGCCATTAGCTAACTGTACGATACTGCAAAATAAGACCAACAATTTCATGATCACTTTTCGATGATGCTAGAGAATCATTCAGAGACGTTCTCTGGGGCAAGTGAATGTTGAATTTAGAACGTAAAATATTTTCCACTTGGCCATCAACAGCTGGGTCAAAGTCTTTGCCAACATAAATACGAATGCGCTGATAAATAAATTCTTTATTGGCCATTATAATCATTTCTGTTATTTAGCATTAAAGTGTTTTCCAATATCTTGTTGGGTAACCTGAGCAGGATGTTTTCGAATAATGACCAGCGCGATTCCGCCGAGAATGGCAGCGGAAGCCAACGCCAATCGCAAGGTGATGGATTCGTCCAAAAAAACAATGCCGCCTGCGGCTGCAATCACGGGAACACTGAGCTGTATGATAGCTGCGTTCGTGGCTTTTAGCATGGGCATTACCATGTACCATACAACATACCCTAGCCCGGACGTGAGCGCACCTGAGGTAATTGCGTACCAGATGCCCGCAACATCCAAAGAAAGCCGGCTTACCATGAAAATGCTTAAAACGACCGTAAAGACAAGGGCGCGCGTAAAGTTCCCGGCGCTTATGCGAACGGGATCGCCTGCGCCTCTGCCGCGCAGAGAATAAACACCCCAGAAAACTCCGGCTGCCAACATCAACAGGGAACTGGTCAATGGCGGTGTTGTTGATAAACCAGGCAGAAACAACACCAATAGCCCGCCAAAAGCGAGCGCAAGGCCGGCTAATTGCAGCTTGAATAGGCGTTCTCCTACCCACAAACCGTAAACAATCATTGTGGCTTGAACTGCGCCGAACAACAGCAGTGCGCCCGTGGCCGTGGGCAAGCTCACATAGGCAAATGAAAAGCCCGCCGCGTAGGCAAATAAAGCCGCCGCAGACCACCAGCTTCCGCTGCCGCCGCTGGGCCGGTTGCTGATCCCCACGGCCAGCAACAGAACAATCGCTCCGGAAATTAAACGGATCGTCGTGAAGCTCGCAGCATCAATATCCGTGTGTTTCAAGGCCATCCGGGCCAGTACCGAATTGCTCGCAAAGGCAATCATGGCGAGGGTTGTCAGAATGATTATTCGCATAAGAAACGCTCTATCTGACTGCTCGTTGCCACTACGCCAGCCTGTCTGTTACTCCAATAAGGAGCATTTTTTTGCTGGCGAGAGGGCACTGCGCGCCAAAAAGTGTGTGCTCCGGCGAGCGCCGCGAATGAGTTTGACGGGATTGTTATATCTGCTTGTGGCTGCCATCACACAGTGGTTGCGACGCTGTTAATTTGCAGCCGCAAAAAAATACTTTTTTAGTTTCTGACGCCGCGTATTTCACAGGTTTAAAATCTGAGCCACTATGAGAGCCGTCGCAAAAAGGCTGTTTTGCACTTTTACCGCAAGCACACCAAAAGTAATTTTTACCAGATTCCACTTCCACTGCGTAAGGCGTATCAGATGCTCGAATGGCTTTTGTCATTATTATTCTCTCTCAATGATCGAATGAACATACCGCACAGAGTCTACACCAATACCTGCCGCGTATTGGCAATGTAGTGATGGATCTGGCGCTCAACTTTGGCGCCAATCATGACGTCGGGGCGACGACCGTTAGGGCAGGGCATACTGGGTGTTGTGCCAAACAACCGGCAGATTAAAGGGCGCTCCCCGTAAACTGTACAACCATTGGGGCCAAGGTGCACACAGCTCAGGTCACCTAATGCGGCTTCATGTTCGGCGTCACTTTTTACAGGCAGGCGCGATATTTCTTCCGAAGACGTCGTTACCGGCCCGCAACAATCGTGACAACCCGCCACACACTCGAACGATGGAATCTGCTCACGCAGACGCGCAATAATATCTCGATTTTTATACATCTATACCCGCCATTTACCCAAACATAAACTGTGTTTCAAAAACCTGCTGTGGTTCAAAAAAATCCATTCTATCGATGTAGCGCGCAGATTTTGTTGCCCGAGGGATCTCTTAAGTAGGCAATGTATAAGTTGGCTGCCCCGCGAAGGCCGGGTGGGTTTTCGCATGACGTACCACCATTAGCAGTGCCGGCGGAGTGCCAGGCATCAACGGTTGCGGAATTTTCTGCAGAAAAGCCGATGGTGGTGCCGTTACCATGGCAAGCGGGCGCGCCATCAATGGGCTTCCCAATCGCAAAGGTGCCGCTGTTCGTTCTATAAAAGCAGCGCCCTTTGTCATCCACCAGGCCGGGCTCGTACCCTAGAGCACCAAGAATTGCATCGTAAAAAATCTTTGATTCCTGAACGTCGTTTGCACCAACCATAATGTGACTGAACATACTAACTCCCGTATAAAATGCGAATGGACTGTGTTGCCCAGAGCTGAGGTATTGTCGAGGGAAAGCGAAGACGTAACAAGCCAAGATTCATTTGCCGCTATAACGGGCACTATGGCGCGCGAGTCAATATTTTTTTAAAAGGAGGCAAAGACAGGAAACGAGGTTAGCGAGGCACTTGATCAGTACAGCCGAATATAGCCGCTTATCACAGGCTCCGTTAGACGGAGCCTGTGTTCCTCGAATTTCAGATTCAGAAGTTAAAGCCAATACCGGCGCTGTACGCCCACGCGCCATCGTCGAAGTTATCGTTGGCTTCGCTCGCGCTATCAAAGAATACTTGATATTCCGCCTGAACTGTAATGAAGGTTTTTGGCTTTACGTAGTATTTCACGCCGGCTTCCGGTCCAGCAAAGAAGGTTTCATCGACACCGTCTCCGTAAATACCGCCAATGTTTGCACCAACAAATGGCTGCCATTTTCCCGCATTAAAATGATAGTCGGAAAACACCCGGGTTGCACCGCTCCAACTTGAATCATTCTCGCTATCCGCAAAGCCAACACTTTGGCGGAGACCAAAAGCTGTGCTGTCAGAGTAAAATTTACCCAGATCAAAGCTGACACTGGTTGTATTGTTATCAAAGCCCGAATCGCTTGCTCCTGAACCGGTAAGAGTAAAAAGCCGATCACCGGCCTCAGGTTCAGCTAATGCTAACGCCGGCGATACGGCCAGACACAGAACAGCCACAGAATTTTTCCATTGCATAGCGCTTACTCCTGCATGATTCGGCAGCATATGACCAAGATGGTGAGCTGCCGAATGTTAACGAACACTACGAGCTTAGAGCAGACTCGCACAGTTGGTAATCGCCCAGCAGATTTTGTAATATCCAGCACGGATGTGTGTCACAAATATACATATTAAAATTTGCAATGAATCGACGCATTTCGACTCTCGCCAAGCATTTACTTTGAGGCTTAAAAAGCTTTTACTTGCAGCATCTTTAATTATTTGTTTTTATGGATTTTTTCAGAGTTTTTGATATTTTGTTTAAGGTCTAGTGACAAAAAAAGCGACGTATTATTATGAGGTTATAAACAGGTCTTATGGTAATTTCTAGAGTATGTTATGGATCACTTTCAGGGTGAACAGGAGGTAATGTCAATGAAAAAGATGAACAAAAATTAATAAAAAGACACGATTATTCAATAAATACACCTAGAATTTAAGGTCCATTCAAGACCTTTCTCATGCATGCTTAATACATCAATTCCGTATATCGTTTTGACGCATGGGCATTGCGTCAATTTTCAGAAATAGTGCCTTTAAGTCCACACTGTTGTCGCTCTGAACGTTATCAACAACGATAACCCTGTTCTTCCACTGTAAGCCGGTTGAGTCAGTAACCTTAGATAGCTCCTTAACCCCTGCGTTACCCCGTGCGCTGTGCATAGTGATCACTGATTTCTTGAAGTCATAACGTTGTAAGTATGCCCTTATGCTGAGTACCAACCCTGAATCTGAGTCAGGACTTTTTGGCGGAATAATCCTTGCCCGTGAACACCTCTGAAAGAATTGCCTGTTCAATGTAACTACGCTGCCCGGATTTAGTGGGCAGGCGAACGGTAAGGTGAATTTCGCTGGCCACTGGAACCTGAATGGTCACCCTGGGGTCCACGGAGGGCACTTCCAGGCTCCGCTTTGCGCCAACTTTATTCATGTATTTGCGCACCGACTCCAAATAAGGCTCGCAATGGCGATTGGCGGCAGCCAGTAACGCTATTTGGGCGGCGTGCCAGTCGTCTTCCCGCTTAAAAGGCACAACGAAAACGTGGAAATCCCAGTGGTCTGTAAAGCTCTCGTTAATGACCGGCTCAGACACGAACAGCGAGTTGGGTATTATAATCATCCGCCCGGTACGCTGTTGAGCTGTTTTGCCGGGGCCCACTTCAAGGACTGTCGTTGCCAAGAGGGTCTGATCGATGACATCACCCCGAAAATCTTTAATCTGGATGCGGTCGCCCAAATTGAAAGAGCCGGCTCCCCCTTTTAATATTGAGCCGGAAACACACATGATCAACTCTTTGGTGGCAACCACAAAAGCGACGGCGATCGCGACGATAGACAGGGCCAGAGATCGGATCTGGTCGCCCCATATTAGCGCCAGACCCAGTAATCCCAATAACAGGAAACCATTGCGAAAGTTCATCAGTAACCGGCCCCGCAACTCCGACGACGTGACGTGTCGACGAATAAAGCGAGCGGTCAGCGTCCGCAGAATAACGATGGCCAGTAACAACAATCCAGTGCTGATCAGCAGGCGCCAAATCGCGTCTGGCAACGAAAAATTCTGAGGCATCAGCGCCATAGTTTCGAGCATATTTTGGTCTCATGACAAGTAATTCAAAGGGGTATTGTCGGGGCAAAGCAAGGGCGTAACAAGCCGAGATTCACTCCCCGCTCTGCCCCTGTTATCGTCAGATCTTCAACATCGAAACCGAAGCGCGATATGACGCAGAGTTTTATACCGTAGCCGAGGTGCCACCCCTGGCTGCAGGTGAATTTAATCACCACTTTTGCCGCGGACCCAGCCACCGCCAGCAGTATTTTTCTGATCACCTTTACCAACATCATTGGCATGGCCCTGATGCGGTTCCTGGCAACCTTACTGGTGCTGTGAACAGGCTGCATTCACAGGGTAGTGCCAAATCCGGGCTACCTGGTCGGCATAGTCTTTCCAGCACAACGACTTTTCTGAACGCAGGCGCTGTTTCAGTTTTTCCAGTGTATCAGGTTGCCCTACCACCGAGGCAGGCAGGTACACCAGGCTCTGCAATAGCTGCTGGCGAGTACTCGCCAGCAAATTGTAATCCGACTTAGCATGCGGCGTTAGGCTCGCAGGAGCCACCGGAACGTTTTCCCGTACAGAGCGCGAATACCAAAGCGGCGGTTTCGACAATCCAGACAAACATCCCTATGTCTGGGCGGTGGCTTTACTGGTCGACGGTCTGTGGGCGCGTGTGCACAACACCCGTGACCAGGGCCGGGAATGGAGTAATCTGGGCCGGCTGGAAATATGGTTGCGCGAGCAGGGCATCTCGCGGTGGCAGGTTGTTAATGATTTAGAGGAAGTAGGCGGCAAAAGGATAGGTGACGCTTATTACACGCCACCGAAATAACCTTTATCCAATACCTTATTACGCCCGGTTTCCTTGGCTTCGTAAAGTGCATCATCTGCTTGTTGTATCAACACTGCAGGTGACATTTTTCTGGTGGGAATCAGACTACAAACTCCGGCGCTGACGGTGATCACCGGCGCCACATCCGAGAGCTCATGAACAATGCCCAGCGCCTGAATAGCGACCCGACAGGCCTCCGCAACCGCGGCCGCATTTTGGGTGTCCGGCAGCACCAGAGCGAACTCCTCACCGCCGTAACGTGCCGCCAGGTCGGTAGGCCTCTGTACTACCTGTTCCAATGCTTGCGCAACCTGTTTCAGACACTGGTCACCGAGCGGATGACCATATGCATCATTAAATGCCTTGAAGTAATCTATATCCAACATAACCATCGAAATTGGCTGACTCTGGCGTAAAGCCCTTGACCATTCCTGCTCAAGGTAAAGGTCAAAATGCCGGCGATTGGCAAGCCCCGTGAGGGCATCGGTCAGGGAAATCTTTTCTAGTTCGCGCTTGGTTTGGTTTAGTTCGGCGTTCTGTCGCAGGCTTCGTACCGCAAAGAACACCAGCAATACGATGAAAGAAAATCCGAATCCAATGACTAATAAAGGCAGATAGCCCCGTCTGGCACTCACAAACGTCGCCCCGGGCATGGCTTGAACCACCCAGTTTCGGCCCGCGACGGGCGCGAGAGGTATTTCGTGAATCAGGCTTCTGAGCCAGCGCTCATCGCTGGAGCGGCCAGTGCTGTATATCACGTCCTGGGCGCCATCGGTGCGATCCACAATCTGAACCAGAATGTTGCTGTCAATCGCCGTCGGAATCGACTGTTTAACCAGTTCACCGATCCGAAACACGCCGTTCATAAAACCATAATTGCGCGCCGCCCGGTCCTCTGGAGTGGTGTCGGAGGCCCCGCTGTACAAAGGTGCGAAAACCAGCAAGCCGTTTTGATTGTCCTGCTCCTGCAACAGCTCTATGGCAGCCGTCGAGACCATTTCCCCGGTCTCCCTCGCGGCCAACAGCGCCGTCCGTCGCTTGCTCTCGCTCGATAAGTCAAAGCCGATAGCTGCCCGATTATCCGCTATTGGTTCGATGAACTGCACAGGAACGAGCCAGGGCGGCGCTTCCGCTGGCAGTGCGCCTGCCGTTGCCGGAATCTCAGACAACACAAACCCGGGATACCAGTTCTGCTGCCGTTGCTCGAACCCAGCCCGGTCTTCCTGACTGACAACCGGCGACCAGGCAATCGCCTTGATGGCCGGAGAGCGCTCAAGTACTTGCCGGGTCAGCTTTTCAAAAAGCTTTGCATTCATCTCTGGCATCATGCCCACAGAGGCCTTCAAGGCGAACAGAATTTCAAGATTCAGCTGCACTTCACGCTCAAAGGCGGTCGCAAGCAGAGTAACATCTGCACGAAACTTTGCGGTGATGCTTTTGTTTTCTTCCAGATACAGGCTACGGCTAAGGGCGGCACAAAACCCCAAACCAATCAACGCTAGTAAAATCACCATTAGTGAGGGGTGCCGCTTCATAGAGTCCGAATCGCTATCCCATTCACTGTAGGGGCTAGATCATTCCTTGTTGTATTCAAAAAAAACCTCCATTCCCTTGTGAATTCGGCAGGTAGGCCCGCTTCGGCGACCACATAAATTAGAATGTTAGCAAATGTAACCAGGCGGAACACGGTGTTATTGAGTTGGTTAACAGATCCTCACTAACCGCTTGCGATCTGGCACCATGGGCCTAGGATAAAGGTAATCAGAGAAGGTATCTCACTGTGTGGAGGAAAGGGATATGAAATGGATTATCTTGATCATTATTGGCGCTGTTGTGGCCTTCTGGCTTTTTCGGGGCCGCGGTAGTAATCGCATTGAAGATCCTGAGGTGAAAATATTCGAGGAAAAGGATTACTACCTCACATCCGATGACAACTCATCCGATGAAAAGCCATCCTCTGGTGATAGTAACCCGCGTCACTGAGTTGTTGTAGGAGTGCACCCAACAATCCCAATAATTAGAAACTGTCTAAAAATTTCATCATTAACTGGCCTCGCAACTCCAACGACGCGACCTGCCGACGAATAAAACAGGCGGTCAGCGCCCGCAAGATAGACAGCCCCCGACACTCGTCGGGGGCTGTCAGGTCGTCAGGCGGGTGTCAGTCTTCTAGCGCTTCAATCGCGCGCTGACCCACTTCGAAGCCGGTTTCGGCGTTGACGATGCGAGCCAGATTGGCAGGCGTTTGCTGGTCTTTATCCAGCGCGTCGAACTGGCTATAGAAGATATCGCCATAGGAGGACTTCTGTTCGTACAGTGTGTCCAGGGTCGCCACGTCGCCGAAGTTAAAGGCGGGCTTGAACTGCTGATCTTTGAACACATTGCCTGGCAGGTCACGTCCGTGGGGTAGGTCGTTGGCAGAGTAGCTGAAACCAAAACCACCGGTTTCGTGATCGGCGGTCACCACAATCAGGGTGTCATCACGGCCTTCAGCCCAGCCCAGCACGTAATTCAGTGTTTCGTTTATCCGCAGCATTTCGTGCAGCATGGTGCCGGTGTCATTGTAATGCGCGGGCGGGGTCGTCCTTGGTCTGGGTTTCGGTGATGCCGTTGGGCAACGCCGAGTAGGCAAACAGGCCGAGGATTTTGCCATCGGCTTGTGCCAGCTGCGAGCGGTTGAACGCAAGGTTGTAGTTCTTCTGCTGCGCTTCGGTGATCAGGTTACGATCGTTTTTACGCTTTGACTTGATGCGCACGCTGCCTTCCGACAAGGTTTCCAGCTCTTGACGCGCGGCTGACTGTTCGTCATTGGCAGATTCCGGAATCCAGTAACGCAGGCCGTCTGACAACATAACGTCCACGTTGTTGTTCAGCAGATCGACCGCAATTTCATTTTCGAGGCTGCGATGGCTCTGGTGGGCAGCGAAACCAGCCGGGGTCGCATGGGTAATGCGGGTGTCAGATACCAGCCCGGTGGATTTGCCAAGTTTTTTGGCTTTTTCCAGAATGCTTTCCGCGCTGTTACCGTCTTTATCTGTGCCAATCATCTCGGCGCAGGCCAACTGACCGGTTGCCAGTTGCGTGGCGGAAGCGGCGGAATCCACCACCAGGTTGTTGTTGGCGTGGGTCATGGAAAGGCCCATGCGGCTGTTGGCGGCGATCCGGTCAAAGGCCGTGGTGCCGTCGGTGATCACCGAATTTGGCGCCTGCTTGGCGTACGCCAGTAGCAGACCGATTTGTTGTGGGCCCATACCGTCGCCAATGATCATGATGACGTTTTTGGCCTTTTTCGGTGGGTGTCGTTATATTCACAAGGCATCGTGCGGCCACATATTGCGACCGCCGATGTTTCTGCCCTAGCTGTCGTCTAAATGTTTACCCAGCATCGCGTGGTATAGCTCCCGGTCGCCGATGGCGCCGGTGATCTGACCGTTCTCCTCCACCAGCAGGCTATGACCGGTGAAGTACCGAATCTCCACGGCATCCCGTAAGGGGGTATCTGGTGCGATGCGGGTGGGCTGCTGGGCCAGGCTTTCGATGGCTTGACCTTCTTGCCAAAGCTGGGTCTGGAAGGTTTGGCCACCGCTGGTGACCACCGCTTTTTCCGCTACATCCGGTGTGTGTAGCCAAATGCCGTAACGTTTATTAATGCAACGGTTACCATTGGCGTCTTCCTGTATCTGCCCGATGGGTAGCGCCAGGGAACGCGCGGCCAGAACATTGAGCGGATTGGTGCTGGCAACAAAACTTTTGACGTAATCGTTCGCGGGTTGCAGCACGATGGCTTCCGGCTTGCCATGTTGAACGATCTGGCCGTCCTTCATGATCGCAATGTGCGAACCCAGCTTTAGTGCTTCATCCAAATCATGACTGACGAACACAATCGTTTTCTGCAGTTCTTCCTGCAGGGTCAGCAGTTCGTCTTGCAGCTGGTTACGAATCAGCGGGTCAAGGGCAGAGAAGGGCTCGTCCATCAGCAGAATTTCCGATTCCGTTGCCAAGGCCCGGGCCAGCCCCACCCGCTGCAGCATGCCGCCGGACAGCTCAGCCGGTCTGGACTTGGCCCAACCGGAAAGGCCAACCAGTTCCAATTGACGCGCGACCTTCTTGCGGCGCTCGGCCTTGCCCAGGCCTTGCAGCTCCAGACCAAAAGCGACGTTGTCTTCCACTGTTAGCCAGGGCATCAGGGCGAAGTTCTGAAACACCATGGAAATGCGACGGGTACGAATGTCCCGCTGAACTTTATCGCTGGCCTGGGTGAAATCCACCATCTCACCATCGTGCCGAATGCGTATAGCGCCACTGGTGACATCGTTCAAACCGTTAACACAGCGTAACAGGCTGGATTTGCCGGAACCGGACAGCCCCATCAGAACGCAAATCTCACCTTTCTTGACATTCAGGCTGGCGTTCTGCACACCGACTATTAATCCGGTCTGGTCACGGATTGCGGCCCGGTCCAGGCCCTGTTCAATCAACGGCAGCGCGCGTTTGGGATTTTTGCCGAAAACGACGTTTACATTCTCAAATTCGATCATGATGACGTCTCCTTAGCATCACTTTGGCGGAAGAACCGGTCCATCCAGATGGCCAACAGCACAATCGCCAGACCGGCTTCGAAGCCTTTGCCGATATCGACCGTATTCAAAGCCCGAACCACCGGGACACCCAAGCCATCGGCGCCTACCAAAGCAGCAATAACAACCATTGAGAGCGACAACATGATGCACTGGGTAATACCGGCCCCAATGGAGCTCATGGCAGCGGGTAACTCAACCTTGAACAACAGTTGCCGGTTGGTGCAGCCAAAGGCCTTGCCCGCTTCGACCAATTCTTTCGGCACTTGGGAGATGCCCAGGTGAGTCAGCCGCACCGGGGCAGCGATGGCAAAGATCACGGTTGAAATCACGCCAGGAACCACCCCCAGACCGAACAAGGTCAGCGTCGGGATCAGATATACAAAGGGTGGAATGGTTTGCATCAAATCCAGCACCGGCTGCAGAAATTTGTACAGCCAACGGCTATGAGCCGCATAAATGCCCAGAGGAATGCCGATCACCACACATAATAGGGTGGCGTACAACACCAGCGACAGTGTCGCCATGGTGTCTTCCCAATAACCAATATTCCAAATCAGCAAAAAGCTGAAGGCGGTAAAAGCGGTCAATCCCCAACGGCGATGACGAAGATGTGCCGCCACCGTAAAAAACAATACCAGAGCGCCAGGCGGTACCCATAACAGGGCCTCGGTCAGGCCGTGGATCATGCTACTCAGGGTATCGGAAACAGCGTCAAAAAAGCCGCTGAAATTGACGACGAGAAAATCAACAATGCCTTCGACGAAGTCGCCGAAAGGCAGTTGGTGCTCAGTTATCCAGCTCATGGCGTTCAGTCTTGTTGGGTGCGGGCCTTGGCCGACACCGGAAATGGGAGGTGTTCGTTACACAATCGGGCGCTCTGAACAGGTCAGTTCAGAACGCCCCCAAAGTGCTCGCTAAGTTAATCTCTAAATTATTCTCTACAAAATTCTCATCAGTGCTTTTTTCGGTGCTGTCTTCATTACTACTTCAGGGATGCCTTAACGGCAGGCAGCGCTGCATCGCCGTTCAAGGTCGTAACACCTTTGAGCCAGCCATCCAACACGGCCGGGTTGTTGGCGAGCCAAGTGTGAGCAGCATCCCGTGGCTCTTCGCCGTCATTCAGAATGGTGCCCATCACTTCGTTTTCCATGGGCAGTGAAAACGTCATGTTCGTTAGCAGCTTGCCCACGTTCGGGCATTCGTTCAGGTAATTCTTGCGCACGTTGGTGTGAACGCTTGCGCCGCCGTAGTTGGGACCAAAGAAATCGTCACCGCCGTTCAGGTAGGCCAGGTCATGATTGGCGTTCATGGGATGCGGTTCCCACCCCAGAAATACTACCCATTCATTACGACGAACTGCGCGGCCCACCTGGGACAGCATGCCCGCTTCGCTGGACTCTACGAGCCGAAACTCACCAAGACCGAACGCATCTTGGCCGAGCATGTCCTGAATCAGGCGGTTGCCATCGTTGCCGGGCTCAATGCCATAAATACGGCTGTCAAATTGGTCGGCGTGCTTGGCAATGTCGGCAAAACTGGTCACACCGGCATCGTAGACATACTGCGGTACCGCCAAGGTGTATTTGGCGCCTTCCAGGTTAGTGAGGATGGTTTCAACATCACCACTTTCCAGGTAAGGGCGCACGTCTGCCTCCATGGTGGGCATCCAGTTGCCCAGAAACACGTCAATGTCTTTGTTCTTAAGCGACCGGTAAGCCACGGGCACCGACAGCACTTTCGCTTCCGACTCGTAGCCCATGCCTTCCAGTACCTCGGAGGCCAGGGCGGTGGTAGCAGTGATGTCGGTCCAGCCAACATCGGCAAAACGAACGGTTTGACATTCGGTGTTCGGAGCCGCCACGGCAGCGCCGCTAATAGCAAGGCCAGCACAGGCCAAAATAAGTTTTTTCATTTGTCGTTCTCTTTTATGGATTGTCGGTCACAGCGTCAGCGCTGTGCATTTTTCCAATCAGGGTGCCCGCACAGGGTAGTTTTAGGCCACGGGTTTGATCCGCGCATTAAAGATGGTGGGAGCTGCTTTTGGCGCCTCGCTCGGGGGCGAAGCAAATGCAAATAGCGCTCAGATTCGAACGATCACCCAAAAAGTTGAACAAGCGTTCAATGAATATAGGTTAATGGTATGAAGCCTAAATATCAAACGCGTAAAAAAAAGCCAGAACAATAAGGGCTTAGCGTTAAAAGCGGTTAAAAGCGGTTAAAAGCGGTAGAGCAGCATAGAAAATTATTTAGAAGACAAAGAAAAGTAACGTTTGATTATTTTCGCTTTTGCCGGTTTGTGGAAGTTGATTTTTGTACGGTCGCCGTCCACATGCGAGACCAATCTGGGGTTCATCACCGCAAACCACAGTGGCGGGATGTAGGCGAGAATAAACATGCCGAGGTAACCGTTCGGCAGCGTCGGCAAATTGTCGAAGTGGCGTAAAGACTGATAGCGACGGGTCGGATTTGCGTGGTGATCCGAGTGACGCTGCAAATGGAACGTCGCCCAGTTTGAAAAGATATGATTACTGTTCCAGCTGTGGTGGGGCTGTGTTGGCTCGTAACGACCGTTTTCACGTTTTTTGCGCAGCAGACCGTAGTGCTCGATGTAATTGGCAGAGGTGAGCTGGAACATTCCCCAGAAGGCGATTGCGATAATAAAGGGCAGAACCTCAATGCCGAGCAGAGCGACGGCGGTCCCCCATGCGAATGCGGTGATTAACGCCGGTTGCAAAATCTCATTGTTGAGCGACCAAACCGGCTTGCCAGCTTTGTTTAATCGCGTTTTTTCAATGTCCCACGCGCGAAAGAAGGCGCCAGGAATTTCGCGCAACACAAACCTCCAGATTGTTTCGCCCATGCGTGATGAAGCCGGATCTTCCGGGGTTGCAACGTCACGGTGGTGGCCTTTGTTGTGCTCGACAAAAAAGTGACCATAGGCGCAGGGCGCAAGAATGATCTTCGCCAACCAGCGCTCCATTCTGGTTTTTTTGTGGCCCAATTCATGGCCCAGATTAATGGCCGTGCCCTGAAGCGTGCCGATCACAAGCACGGTCGCGATCATGCCATGCAGGGGGGCTTCTTGAGTGCCCACAAACCAAACCCCGAGCGCCCACATTGCCCAAAGCACAGGGACCAGTAAGTAGGTGACATAGCGGTAGTAGCGATCTTGCTCTAGCTGCGCCACAACCTCTTCTGGCGGGTTGTTGGTGTCTTCGCCGAGCACCATGTCCAGAACCGGAATCACCACGAAATAAAATGCCAGCGGAGCCCAAAGCCAGAGCGCATTGCCGGTGACGAAGAATAGGCCGGGGCCGACAAGGGCTAGCATCGGTACCAGCACGGACAGGGCCCATAAATAGCGCTTACGATCTCGGTAGATCTCGCCTGATGGAGCAACAAAGACACCAGCTTGGTTCATGTTACCGTCCTCATAGGGATTGGGGGGATGTCGCCATATTGGCCCCTTCCGCCGGCGTCGGTCACCGCTATAAGTGGCAATTAATCGTCAAATAGTGCCATTATAATGATTGTAAATGGGTGCAATGCAGGAAGCGTATGGCGTTATTGGCAACGGAAAGACTTCGACCCGCGATACACCCGACCTATGCGCGGTTGGTGTGCGCGTATTTGCATCAACAGGGCTTTGATAACGAGACGATTCTGCAAGGTACGCGGTTGCACTGGGACCAATTATTGGGCGGGAATCGCTACCTCAGTCTTGAGCAGCTTGCGCGTTTATTGCGGCGTGCCACAGCGCTAACCCGAACGCCGTGGCTGGGCCTTGATATCGGCGGCATTACCTCGGTTTCTGCCCATGGTGCGCTCGGTTACGCCATTGTGTCGGCGCCGAATCTTCGTGTGGTGTTACACACTCTGGCGCGCTTCACCCGCTTGCGTTTTCAGTTGGTGAACGTCGTTATTTCTGAAACGGACGAATACTTTACGGTGAGCATGGAGGAGCTGTCAGACCTTGGCGATGTGCGCGAATTTGTCTATAGCGCGCTACTGGTTACCTATCTTCAATTGGTCGACACCGTGACCTCTCAGCGCTTGCGCAATATTCAGATTGAATTGCCGATACCGCACCCGCAATGGGCAGACGTTTACCAACAGCGTTGTGGTTGCCCGGTGCTGTTTGATGCGCCGGTGTTTCGTTTGCAAATGCCAGTGAGCGTGCTTGATACACCTTGCCTGACCGCCGATGCCGGCACCTTTCGCACCGCACTGCGTGATTGCGAAAATCAGCTGCGCCAGCTCGATAACGGCGGCGCGTTGAGCCAGCAGGTGAGTCATTGTTTGCTGAATAGCCCGGAGGGCTACCCGAGCCTTGACGATGTGGCGTCCCGATTAGCTATGTCGCGACGCACGTTGATCCGTAAATTAAAAACCGAGGGCACCAGCTATCAAGAGCTGCTGGATGGCGTGCGGCAAGAGCTGGCTGCCTGGTATCTGTTGGAAACCACTGTCGCGGTTGAGCAGATCGCGGAACGACTGGGTTATCAAGACACCTCTAACTTTAGCCGCACCTTTCGTCGCTGGTTTGGTGTAACCCCGCAGGCCATGCGTGGCGGGGGCTTAAACTAGCCTGCTAATAGCTTTTCAAGCAGCTCATCTATTTCTTTTTTAAGATTTTTATCGTCAATTCTGTCAGCGCTGATTTTCGCATTTTCAAGATTTTTGATCGCTGCGTCAGTCTGGCCTAATTCGATTTGCATTGTAGCCATGGAAAATGCGATGGATGACATATGGTCTTTCGAATCCATAGTGATGGCTTTCCCCAGGGCTTTTTCGTAGCCAGCCAGAGCATCCTCTATCTCTTCTTCAAAGTCGGCCAGAGTTTCCCATTGTTCCGGATGATCTTTATCAGTGTTTTCGTTATCGATGCAAACCGCTTTCAACTCTGCATAGAGCGAGTTGAAGGCCTCTCTATCGTCTTTATCGGCAGCCTTCATTAGCTTTTCAGCTAACTCATAGACGGACTTGTGTATTTTGGTATTAATCATTACGAACCACCTGCTGCCGATGCCTGTTGCAATAAAAATCTAGCTGAATTGCTTACTTCGTAGGCGCCTTTGCAAAGCGCAGGTAAGGCAATTTAATGTCGAGCTTGCCGAACTTCTCTTTTGCCTGCTCATCGTTCAGAGCCAGCCCTACAATCACGTCCTGACCGGGAACCCAGTTAGCAGGCGTTGCGATACCGGCACCGTCTGTGATCTGGACAGCGTCCAGCGCACGCATGATTTCCGCGAAGTTGCGACCTACAGACATGGGGTACGACATGGTCAGGCGAACCTTCTTGTCCGGACCAATAATGAACACCGTCCGTACGGTAGCACTGTTGGCAGGCGTACGATTGTCGGGCATATAGGCGCCGGCCGGCAGCATGTCGTAAAGTTTGGATACCAGCAAAGACGTGTCATCAATAATTGGGAAGTC
This sequence comes from Marinobacter sp. M3C, assembly GCF_023311895.1. Lineage (GTDB taxonomy): Bacteria > Pseudomonadota > Gammaproteobacteria > Pseudomonadales > Oleiphilaceae > Marinobacter. The sequence continues at coordinate 824,233 of NZ_CP092284.1, read as the reverse complement.
GGCAGCCGCACCGGAAAACGCTTCGATATCGCGCTTCCACTTCATGTGCTCTTCAACGTTGTCTACCGATACGCCCATCACCTTGGTATTGCGTTTGGCGAACTCAGGGACAAGCTGAGCAACCGCACCAAATTCGGTGGTACAGACCGGTGTGAAATCCTTTGGATGTGAAAACAGGATCGCATAGCTGTCACCAATCCACTCGTGAAGCGTGATCTTACCGTCTGTGGAATTCACAGTGAAATCTGGAGCTACATCGTCGATACGAATAGACATAATTGTATTCCTTGGTTGTTGTGACGAAGCAGCAGCGACTAAACCGTCACTCTGCCTGCTCTGGTTAAGCTGCGTCGAAATCCAGGGGACGAATACCGCCCGGGTTGATCGTACTGCGGGCCACCCAAGAATTATACATAGTTTGCATCGCCAAGCGGATCTCTAGGTTCGCTGGTCAAGCGGCACATCGTCGTACCAGTCCTCCATTGTGTCGTACATCTCACCCTTGAGGATGTAGTAGGGCGCTTTCTGGTAGATCTTGATGTCGTGAAAAGGGTCAGTGAGAATCTTGGTCATCCACACCAGGCCGGACTGCACACCCATGAGTTTGAACAGATGTAGCGTTCTGAACACCACGGCACCCAGGCCGACGAACAGCCATATCAGTGCGGTGCTGCTGATGAATCCAACCAGATCCGTTGCCGGGGAGAGCAGGCCGAGCAGATCGGGGCTCAGCAGCAATGCCACCGGGGTCAGTGCCCAGACCGATAGCAGCACCACCTTGCGGTTGAGGTTGTAGCCCACTTTCACACGTTCCTTGAAGTCGTGGCTGGCCTTGTTCACCTCATCGTAAGTCTTGGGTTCAAAGAAGAAATGACCGGTCTGGCGCAGTGTCATGGCCAGTAGCCAGCCAACAAGAGCCGCTGCCGCCGGATAAAAAAACACCAGGGCATAGCTGATCAGAAAACAGCTGGCGCTGAGCAGGTGCAAAAACTGGTTGATCCGGTTGTGGTGATAGTAGCGGTGATCGTCCCACCGCTGTTTTTGTAATTCCTCACGAAATGTCATGGCAGCGTCCTTATACATCAAGTGTTGAAGTGGGTTCTTTGGAAAGACCGGGATCGTGCAAAGGTCGGGCTGGCAATGGGTGGCCTGACAACAGCGCTTCACCCATCCTGACTGGCTCACCTTCGGCGATTCCGGGGCTTAGCTGGTATTGCTCTGAGGCAAAAACAAGGATGGTAGAGCCGTGCTGGAAGTAGCCCATTTCCTGGCCTTTGCGCAGCGTCGCATTGCACGGAATCAGGTTGGCACCCCGGTATTTCAGATCCAGCGGCTTGGCCAGAAAATGAAATTTCATGCTGGCCACCAGAATGGCGGCAACCGGCACCAGCGTCAGGCCGTAATCTGAACGGCCAAACTCCAGTTCCAGAACCGCCCGCTCGTTTTTGCAAAACAGTTTTTCGACTTTTTTCAGGGCGATGGGGTTCACGTTCCAGGTGTCCCCGGACACATAGTTCACCCGGCGAATCTGGCAGTCTACCGGCGCATGAAATCGGTGATACATGCTGGATTTAAGCCGCAGGGTGACAAACTGGCCGTTGCGGTAGCGCGCTGCCAGCCTGGCATCCGGGATCAGTTCTTCCAGGGTGTAGGGAAAACCCTTGGCCTGGAACAGCCGGTTGTTCCGAATGCGGCCGCAGGCGCCAACGATGGCGTCGCACGGGCTGCTGACAGTATCCAGCCGGCTGTCTAGCGGGCGCAGGCCGGGTTTGAGCTGCCGTGTGAAGCACTCCTGCAGGCTTTTAAAACGCGGGTTTTTAGCGTCCTGTAATCGGAGGTCGTCACAGAAGCACTGCCAGATGGCAATGGATAGCCGGGTCAGGGCGGGGCTTTCAATACGGCTGAACCAGCCCATAAAAAAGGTGAGCCAGCGCCGGGGCAGGCGGTTGGTCAGCAGAAAATTCAGTTGTTCGCCGGTGGTTAAACCAGGCGTTGTCTTTTTAACCGAACTCACTAAGCTACCGTCACTTCAGCGTGAACCTGTTCCGGGTAGTCCAGCCCCAAATCCTCAAGAAATTTCCGCATGATGGGTTCTGCCTGGAACCGGGCAGCGCGTTTGCGAGCATTCTCGGCCATAACATTGCGGTCGGTCGAGGCGCTGAAGAAATCCACAACGGCTTCGGCCATCGTGTTTACATCCTCCGTCAGGTAACCGCTAACCCCGTGCTCAAGGATGTCTTTCGGCCCCTTGCAGTTGTAAGCCACTGCGGGCATGCCGTGGGTGAAGGCTTCAAGCAGCACGTTGCCGAAGGTGTCAAAACGCGAGGGAAATACAAACAGATCCAGCCCCAGATACAGTGACGCCAGTTGCTCCCGGGTTTGCCAGCCTAAAAATACGGCATCTGGCATGGCTCGCTGAAGGTCGTCGCTGGCAGGGCCTGAACCGGCCACAACGATTTGCAGGTTGGGTAGTGAACGGCGCGCCTCCTGAACGATTTCGGGCAGATCGAAAATGCCTTTTTCGCGGCTTAGCCGGCAAGCAATAAACAGCACCGGTGTTTTGTCGTTGGCGCCTGGAATCAGGTCCGACTTGCGGACAGGTTGCACCTGGAGGTCCCGCGGGGCGGTGTGGTGGGCGGTCAGGAATACCCGGTCTTCTGGCAGCTGCATTTCATGACCGGTCAGCCAGTCTCTGTGTTCACGGTTGAGCACGAACACACCGTCAAACCGTCTGTAAAGCGCCCGCATCAGGCGGCGAACCCGGTCTCTTTCGTGCTGATTCAGATGGGTGGTGTGAGCTATAAAATCAATCCAGTCTGTGTGCATGAAGAAGTAGCAGGGCACGTTGAACATCTGTTGCAGAAACAGGGCAACCAATGCCATGGGGCCTTCGGTGGAGCAGACAATCCGGTCGTAGCCGCCTTCATAGAATATTCGGGCAATTTCCATCACATCCGGCACCCGCAGGGTTTGATCGCCGAAGGGGTGCAGGTCAATGTCCGCAATAGGCCGCACCACGCTGAGGTGGGGCTCGGGCACGGCGTCGGAATGGCAGATCAGAAAATCAAGCGGCAGGTTGGTGCGTTTGATCTCTTTGAGCTTCCCGCTCAGCGAGGTGGATACGCCATTTTTATCCAGCAGCGTGTCGGTCAAACACAACGCCCGCCGGGAGTGCTCGTTTTTGCCAAGTTGCCGGGCGAACCGGTTGAGCAGATCGCGGTTCTGATACAGCACGCGGGTTGAGGCAAGAGTAGACCCTGCCAGTACGGTGCTGATCAACACCGGGAACGAGAGGCTGTCCAGAACCTCGGCCAGGTTAATATTGCTCATGTTATCCTGGCGCTTGCCGTCGCCCAGAAACAGGGCCGTGAGCTGGCTGGGTATTTCCAGTTTGCGGGTTAGCTCCTCGGTGGAAAAATCTTTCAGGCTGGGGCCCTGATGCTTGTCTACCGCTTTGCGAACCCGTTTGGCAATCAGGTGGTTCAGGTGGTTGAACAGCTCGCCGATGATCTGGTTGACGGTGTCCACAAACGCTTCGGGATGGTTGCGCTTGCTGTCGGCGATTTTATCCAGCTGGGTAATGCAGAACGCGTAGTCTTTCGACGCCTGCCATTTCAGAAACCGCTTGGGCTTCTTGCCTTGAAGTGCATCGTGTATGAGCGCGAAAAACACGGTGGTTTTCTTGTGCTTCTGCATTTCCAGAAACAGGTTGGCGACCATAAAGCAGCCCATCTTGTCCCAGGTAGACCCGCGGTGAAGGAGAATTCGAAGCAGGCCCGGGTCCTTCAGTTTGGTGGCCGCCTGGGCGAAGTAATCCAGCAGGGCAATGTTGAGTTTCTGGTTCTCGCCAACGTTGCCGAAAGGCGCGACCTGGCCGTTGCGCAGCGCTTCCAGTGCCAGATGGGATGCGGGTTGGGTTTTCAGGCGTTGTTGCAAATCGGGCACGTAAAGCTGTGAGCCGCAAAGGCCGGCAAAAATGCCGGTGTGGTCGTCAGAGCCGCCCGTCACCACTTTGGGCTTATCCGGGTTCACCCCAAATTCTGAGGGGTCCAGCTTGTGCTTGCGGGCATAGGCTCGAATGCGGTCTGGCGTCAGGCTTTGCACCCAGTTCAGTGTGAGTACGCTCTGCCATAGATCGCGCTGGCCGTTCAGCACTTCAAAGCGCCAGAACATCACCGCCAGCTTTTCGAACAGGCACAAATCAATCCGCTCGTTGCGGCTGTAAAAATAGAGCGGGTGGGGCAGAATCACCGGGATATCGTAACGGGCGGCGTAGCGTAGAAAGTCGTAGATATTCTGGCGCTTCTCGTTAAGGAGTACTTCCTGTTCGCGGGTGAAACCGTAAGTGAGCACGTGAATAAACAGATCGTACTCGGGGAAGAAACAGGTGAACTCGCAGCCCACCAGCACATCCACGCCTTTGTCTTGAAGCGCCCAGCAAGACCGCGCGTTGTTGTGGTTGGTGACGGTCACCACGGAACTGCCGTTCTGCCCCAGAACCTCCATCAGTTTCTTGGTTTTAACCCAAGTTTCGGGCAGGCGCAGTATTCGGCCCCAAAGTTCGTCGGGCACGTCGCTGTTATGGTCGTGGCAGTGAAAGTCGATCTGCAGGCAGTTTTCGGGCTCGAAACGCCGGGCCTGCTGACTGAGAAAGTCGTCAAATTCTGCTCTAAGCCCAATACGGAACTGCGGTTCGCCGTTGCTCTGCCATTGCATAGTCATACTCAACCCACCTTCCTGGAGTATTGGCGTTGGTTCGTCATCGGGCCGGAACCGGACGCTTTACCTAATTCTTCACCCGACTCTTCACGAAATGTTGTCAGCGGGCCAGACAGCCTGCCTGCAAGAAACGGGAATCGGGCTGTCAGCATGTCAACCAGAAACTGTCGCTTGATCGCCTTATTGGTCAGCTCCGGGCTTTGCCACCACCAGCCGTCTGCCTGCATTTGATGAGCGGCGCTGACAAATCGCTCAATCACCTGGCTGAAGTCGTGATCGGTAAAGCGGTAAGTCATGATCAGCCGTCCGGTGCCGGTCCAGCTCAACTCAAGGCCTGCCTGTCGGAGGTAGAACTGGAACATCCAGTTGTAGCGGCCGGGCAGGGTATAGAGCACCGACAGAATCGAATGAATGTTGGTGATTCGCAGTGGGAGCCCTTCGCTTTCCAGCCGCTGATTGAATTGGGTCACCCGGCTGTTCCACAGGCTTTCGGATTCGAGGTATTGCTGCTGTATATCGGACTGTCCGATACGGTTCAGGAACACATTCATCGCACCCATTACATAAGGGTGGGAGTTGAACGTGCCGCGGGCAAAGGAGACGTTGACTGGCTGGTTGTCTTTGAAGCGCTGCATCAGCTTCTGAGTTCCCGCCAGCACACCGACCGGCAGGCCGCCGCCGAGGGTTTTGCCGTACGTCACCAGGTCCGCCTGTACGCCGTAGAATTCCTGGGCACCGCGATAGGCCAGCCGGAAGCCGGTAAACACCTCGTCAAAAATCAGCACAATGCCGCGTTCAGTGCACACATCCCGAATTCGGGTGAGCCACTCGCTATAGCGTTGTTTGTCGAAACCGTTGCTGCGATCGCTGGCGATAAGCGCAGTGTCAGAGGGGGCGTCACTGTTGGGGTGGAAAGCCTGCAGGGGGTTAATCAGCACACAGGCGATGTCGTTGCGGGTGCGCAGTACGTGCAGGGTCTGTTCGCTCAGGTCTGCCAGAGTGTAAACATCGCGGGCTTTGCGGGTGTTGCCGATGCCCGGCTGAACGCCATCCCACCAGCCGTGGTAGGCACCGCAGAAACGCACAAGATGGGTCTTGCCGGTGTGGTAGCGCGCCAACCGCACCGCCTGCATGACGGCTTCAGTGCCGGACATGTGAAACGACACCTCGTCTAGCCCGGACACCTGGCGGATAATATTCACGTTTTCAGCAATCAGTGGGTGATACGTGCCCAGCACCGGCCCGAGGGCTTTGGTTTGTGCGATGCCCTCATCCATGCACTGTTTGTAGAAGTCATAGCCGAAAACGTTGACGCCGTAAGAGCCAGACAGGTCATAGCGCCAGTTGCCGTCCAGATCGCGAACCTGGGAGCCACGGGTTTCATCGGCCATGGAGCCGAGCAGGAAGCAGTCTGGCAGTTGCCGGCTGTAGGGGAATGGCACCCGGTACCGGCTGGTAAAGCGCATATCCGAAACGCTGTTTTGAATGGCACGGCAGTGCGCCAGGGTTTCGGCACACTGCCGCTCGGCATTGGCCTGAAGCCCTTGAATTGCCTGGCGGCGCTGTTGCTGCACGGCTGATGGTGCGCCGTCACTGGCGAAAAAGCCATGCTCGCTGTAGCTGAAGAAAGGAATCAGGCGGGCAACGCGCCGGGACAGGTTACTGTGCCCACGGAGCGAGGGATGTTTTGCCCGAGAAAGCTGAAGCCTGCCCGCAAGCCTGTAAATAAGATAAGGGCTGGCCATGGCTGCGACGGCGTAGAAAACAAAGATAGACGTCATACACTCTTTTCCTGCTGGATTACGCTGAAACTAGCAGGGCAAGGTGAAGGCTGTGTGTCAGTTTTCCGACAGTTAGATGACAGGGTTGAATGCACCCCGCAAAATATCTATGGCATTAAACGGTGATGTAACCTCTTGAATACTGAACCGCGCTGCCGGAAATGAGCACCCGGTCGCCTGAAACTACACAATTGAGCAGGCCTCCTCGTTTTGAGGCTTGATACGCCACCAGGTCAGTTTTATCCAAACGCTCTGCCCAGAATGGCGCCAGGCCCCTGTGAATGGAGCCGGTTACAGGGTCTTCATCTGAAAACGAAATCTGTAAAAGCATCTACTACGGTTATTTCAAGATCCATTCTACTTACTCCATGAAAACATCATCTGACGGGGTAGGTACCAGTCCATCGTCAATATAAACGGGAAGCTCAGTTCGGCTGACAGCGAAGAGCGGAACCTTTGGGATGAGTACAGAAGGGCCCATAAAACCGGCCCGGATAACACAGACAATGAGGGTTTTCCGTGTGTGGCAGCCTGCAGACGACAAAAAAAGCGCACGATTAGCGATCGGCTCAGGTCAGCATAAATAGACCCAGCCTGCCCTCATTTTCGGCCAGAGACACTGAATCAAAATTTTCATCAAGGATGGCGCCAAAACAGACCAGCTGATCTTCGGGTGCAATCGGTGAACGGGAATGTAGGTGCTGATTTATTGGCGCTGTCGCTGACCCAGCGCCGGTATAGCTCCACTCTGGCAAATTGTAATAAATCGAGCGCTATAAACTGCCTGCTTCACAAAACTATTCCCAAGGCTCAGTCTCTATAATAGTGTTGCGCTTGGAGCGTAAGACCGCCCTTTAACCTAATTCTTAGCCTTGTAAGCTAGCCAATACCTTGGCTTTAGAGGCGTTTTCACGTTCGGCGTAAAGGGATAACTCATCTGTTATCCGCACACCCAGAGAATCTTCAAAGGCAACGCGATTGGCGCTACCTGCATAGGCCTCATTCTTTTTGCCCCCGAGGTTCGACTGGAATATACCCGCTGCACTCACCGGCAAAAAGTCTTCATAGGTAATCGGCTGCGCTTCAACCAGTTCTTGCGCGATCAAGTCTTCCATCTCTTTGTCGGCGCTACCTTTAGCGGTTTGACCAATCTCGGTCAGATGATAGTGGAAATAGGCCAACCCCTCACGACGCATTGCCTCATCACTATCCGGAAACGCGGCAAATACTTTGTTCATTACTGTTTGGTGCCCATCGTTATCCAATCCTGTTGCTTGCTTGCGGCCTTCATTAAGGAGTTGGTCATAAAGCGCACGCCCTTTTGGCGTAAGCGCCATCCCGCGCTGCTCAATTTCACCAAAGCGAGCAGTGTGGGTACTTTGCGCATTACCGGCGAAGCGAATCGACTCCTCTAGCGCGTTAAAGCTCGTTTGGCGCAACAGAATAGGGCATTCACGCCGTGGTGGTCCTTCAATCACGGCTTTGGGATTCATGCCCACGCCAGGCATGCGGCGCTGAACCTCATCGATATCTAACGTGCGCGGAGTGAGGTGATTGATGTGCGGCCCACGGAAGCAGACCACATCGGCAATCAAACGATGTTCGTTATACAGCGCATGATATGTATCCAAATCTACAGTGGCTTCCTGATGCCAACGGAATGTTTCCAGAGCCTCCTTCACAAACTGATCAGTTTCCTCGCTGGACAGCCCGCGCTGCGACTCATGGCGCTCGATCAGCTTTCGCACTTTGGGTGTAAAAATATCGCGCGCTGCTAAAATGGTTTCTGCACGCTGGCGAAGCGCTTCATTTTCAATTAACTCTAAGCGTAGCAACGAGGTAAAAATACGGAACGGATTTTTTGATAGCGCATCATCTTTGATGGGTCTGAAAGCGGTTGAATGAACCGGTACACCCGCTTCAGAAAGGTCGTAATAACCAACCGGATACATTCCCATAACGGCAAACAAACGCCGCAGCATAAATAATTCGTCCGCAGTCCCCACGCGAATGGCTCCGTGGCGCTCTACGCTAATGCGTGCCAGTTCACTCAGCGCTTCCAAACGGCGGTGAAGCTCAGGTTGTTGGGTAAGCGTTTCCTGGTTTACGCGTTCTACAAGCTCAAGCAGCGTGCCGTACTGAGGTACTTCTGCTTGATACATGGCCGACATAGCCTTGGAGAAACGGTCGCGAACATCATCGGTTGAAAGAAGTGTTTTTTCGGGCATTTCATGGCTCTCTATTGCATATTGTTGGGATGAAGGTGAGATGCCTGCGGCAGCAGTAGCCCGCGGCTTCAAATGGGAATGGAGGTGGTGTCGCGATCTTGCCGGAGTTGAGTTGGTTATCGGGATCATACCTGCAGCGTACACAGCGCTTGCTTTATCATGTCAAGTCCCTCAGCCATCACCTCTGGCTCCGTAGTCAAGGGTGGCAGCAAGCGTAAGACATTCCGTTTCCGGCCACTTGCAATTAATAAAACGCCTGCATTGCGGGCTGCTACCAATAGATTGGCTAAGTGCTCTGCGCCTGTCGCGTTTTCGGTATCTTCAAAGACAATGCCGCGCATAGCGCCAATACCTGTCAGAGCTCCTACCATTGGAAAGTGCCCACACTCTTGCCACGCCTGGTGCGAATGAACAATTGCCTCCTCTTGCTCGGTTGCCCATGCCGTTAGTGCATCGTCTTGCATTATATCCATCACTGCTAATGCCGCTGCACAAGCCACAGCATTGCCTGAATAGGTACCCCCCAAGGCTCCTTTTGGTAAGGCATCCATAAACTCTTTGCGGCCTACTAATGCAGCGAGCGGCAGGCCGCAGGCAATACTCTTTCCCAGAAGCATCAGGTCGGGCTCGATACCTAAATGGCTGAAACCAAAACGCTTACCAGTTCGTCCAAAACCTGACTGAATTTCATCACAAATCAATAAAATGCCGTGCTTGGTGCAAATTGCGCGCAGGGTTTTGGCAAATTCAGGGCAAAGCAAACGAAAGCCGCCTTCTCCCTGGATTGGCTCAAAGATGAAACAAGCCACCTCACTTGGCGCAATTTCCACCTCAAATATACGGTCTAATGCAGCAAGCGACTGTTCTGCAGATATTCCACTATCTCGACTAGGAAACGGTATGTGATAAACCGGACCCGGCAAGGCTCCCAGTCCTGCTTTGTATGGCTTAACTTTGCCGTTTAAATTAAGTGCTGCCAATGTGCGCCCATGAAAAGCATCGTCAAACGCAATAACGGCTTGGCGGCCAGTGACTCCACGGGCGACTTTCAGTGCATTCTCTGTCGCTTCTGCACCACTATTTGTCAGCATGCATGAAAGAGGATAGGAAACAGGAACAAACTGGTTGAGTCGATCTACGACAAAGAGGTAGGTACGATGAGGCAGCGCATTAAAAGCAGAGTGCATCAGGGTGTCGACCTGAGCCTTGACGGCCTCGACAATCACTGGATGGCAGTGGCCCAGATTGAGAACGCCAATACCGCCAATAAAATCGATATAGCGCTGTCCCTCCTCATCCCATACTTCTGCATTACGTCCTTTCGCAATACAAACTGGATGTAGGATGCCCAATGCACTGCTGACGTGGGGAAACTCCATCGCTGTAAACGCTCCTGAAATTGCCAGATTTTCCGCTATCAGACAGGTTCTTACGGCAGATCACAAACGAAAAAAAACGCTAAATGCATGCCGCGCAGGAATGTATAAAATGAGACATGTGGTGTAAAGTCGTATCCCAGCATTGGCTGCTGCACCGCCTACTACAGGAAAACCTTTCGTTGCGAGAGCTCTGAGGCGGAGTGTGGCAATGGTGTGCGCCAAATGAACTTGCGCCGGTCACTCAAAAATACGTGCATGAAAAAAAGGAATGCATACGCAACTTAATTTCTTTTGTCTGTAGGGCTGCGTACGTGAACAATGACCAAATACTTTTTCGTGAGGGTTTTCGCTGATTGATTTTCAGGTGGTCAGATTTTGAAAATCTTCCGAAACAAGATTATTACAAAAATTCTAATTAGTAGGAGCAAATATGAAACATTTTCTGTCTAAAGCACTATGCGGTATTGGTGTTCTATTTTTATTGACAGGCTGTGGTGCCGAAAGCAAACCTAATGTCGCCATTGGACCTCCCGCAAGTACAACCCAAAGTGTTTCTCAATTACTGTTTGATGCCTACGGAATAGGTGACGATAGTTACAGTGCGTATCAAGAAGGTTTTGGGGCTGCACTTAACGGTGTACAAGATGGCAATATCGATATTTCTATCGGAATTCTTGGTTTGCCTTCCGGCAGTATCGAAAACCTGCAAGCTACCAGCGGGGATGCCCGTCTAATCAGCTTAAGTGATGATGCAATCGAATATATTGAAAAAAATAGCGCCTATCAACGTTTTACTATTCCAGCCGGCAGCTATGATTTTCAAAAAGAAGATGTAAACACCATCACGGCTTATGCGATTTTAGTCGGAAACACGAATACGATTGACGAAGAGCTAGGGTATGAATTAGCGCGCATAATGCACGAGTACGCTAAAGAGAATACCCACTCTCAATCTTCTTTTATCACGCTTGAAAATGCATTGAATGGTTCAAACGATTTGCCAATTCATCCTGGTGCAAAAAGGTACTATGAAGAGCAGGGGCTCACAGTAGAAAATGCTGTTGCTGAAATTGGTGATGTAGTGCCTAAAAGCGAGTTTATATTAGGCACCGGTAGTCAGGGCGGCACCTATTATCCGTTGGGTGGTGAAATGGCCACTATATGGAACCGCTACGTGGATGGCCAAAACTTCACTAATATAGAAACCGGCGCTTCAATCGAAAACTTAGTCAGCATTCGTGATGACAACATGGACCTCGGGATGACCGTGCACGCACCCGCGCAAGATGCTGTTGCAGGACGCGGAGAGTTCACAAGCGGGTCAATTGATAATGTGGCATTTATTGGACACATCTATCCTGAAGTAATTCAGATTGTCACGCGTGATCGCTCTAACATAAAAAGCCTAAGCGACCTGGCTGATTGATTGTTTATTTTCGCCGCTGACTTTGTCAGCGGCGTTATCTGTATGGGGTTTAATTGTGAAAAAAAAAAACGTCTAATGAATCGACTTTATTAGAAAAATACGATCGAGAATCGCAAGTACGCTCGGCAATCCAGCTGGGTAAGTGGAGCTGGCTCGTTACCTTAATGGGTTTGTCACTTACTTGCTTTCATCTCTATACAGCTTACTTTGGAACATTACCCTCACAGCAGCAGGGCGCAGTTCACTTAGGGCTTGCCTTGGGTATGATATTTATTCTGTTTCCTGCAACCCGCAAAGGGGCGCCTCGCCATGGAGTGCCCTGGTACGACGTGCTATTGGCATTCACAGCAACATTTGCTGCTTACTATAAAATATTATTTTATGAAGAAGTTCTCCGGGCACGAATCACGGGTTACTCAACCATTGATCTAGTGATTGCTGCACTGGGTATACTCTTTTTGCTAGAAGCAACTCGCCGTACGATTGGCATGCCAATCGTTGTTATGGCCACGCTTGCAATTCTATACGCGCTATTCGGCAATCTAATTTCGAGCCCGTTGCTTTCGCATCCCGGATTTTCCCTTGAACAGGTTTCTCCATACTTATGGTTCAGAGAAAGCGGTGTGTTTGGCACGCCTCTTCAGATATCTGCTCGCTTTATCTTCTTGTTTTTGTTTTTCGGTGTTGTACTGATGCATACAGGCGTAGGTCGCTTTTTTAACGACCTGGCCTTTGCGGTAACCGGGCGTTTTACAGGCGGCGCGGGAAAGGCTGCTGTAATGGCAAGTTCTTTACAGGGAATGATTTCAGGAAGCTCCATCGGCAACACCGTTGCCTCTGGTTCTTTTACAATACCAATGATGAAAAACGCAGGCTTTAAGCCGGAAGTGGCCGGGGCGATTGAAGCTTCCGCCTCAACGGGCGGCCAGATTATGCCTCCATTAATGGGCGCTGCAGCGTTCATCATGGTGGAATATGTTGGTGTCTCTTATCGGGAAATAATGTTTTCGGCTTTGATCCCCGCAATACTTTATTTTGCGAGTATTTTCATAGGAGTTCATTTTGAAGCTAAACGCCACCGTATTTTAGGCCTTCCCAAGGACCAGTTGCCCAACAAGCTTAAGCTGTTGCTGTCAAAAGGCTACATGCTGCTGCCCTTAATCGTCATTATTACAACCGTTTCCGTTGGTTTTACAGCACAGCGTGCAGCACTTCTGGGCATAGCGTGTGCCTTTGCCGTTAGCTTGGTGAGAAAAGATACCCGGCCATCTCTAAAAGATGTGTTGGATATTTTCGAAAAAGGTGCCCGCGTTGCGTTGCCTGTGATCGCAGCCGTCGCGTCTGCAGGCATTATTGCTGGTGTGGTCGGTATGACCGGATTAGGAGCGAAATTTGCCGCCGGCATCATAAGTTTGGCTGATGGCGTTTTGATACTCGCGCTACTGTTCACGATGATTGCGTGTATTGTACTCGGGATGGGTTTGCCCACGACAGCAAACTATGTTGTAACGGCTACGATTGCAGCACCGGCGCTTATTAATGAGTTTGGTCTTCCACCAATGGCTGTGCATTTATTTGTATTTTACTTCGGTATCATCGCTGATATAACGCCCCCCGTTTGTTTAGCCGCTTTTGCTGGTGCGGGAATTGCACAAGCTAACCCGATGAAGACGGGCTTTACAGCGGTTAAGTTAGCAATTGGCGCGTTTATTATTCCTTATGCTTTCATCTATAATCCCATGCTGGTTTTAGTTGACCCTACGCTACTTGGTCTTTCAAGTGCATTGGTCTTCTCACTGTTGGGAATTATGGGAGTGAGCAGCGCACTCTTGGGTTACTTTGTGCGTGATTCACTCTTTTGGGAACGTCTGGTACTCTTTGCGGCAGGGCTTGCAATGGTGGTTCCCGAGTTGCTAACGAGTGGCGCGGGTTTAGTTGCCATGGTGGCGGTGGGTTGGCTTCAATCACGCCGCTCTGAAACGCCTCAAGAGGCCGAATCGCTCGCTTCTTGAACCATTATAAAAGCCTTGTTTCCCCCGGTTTTTGTTCACCGGGGTGGCTTACAGGTTATCAGGAGCTTTTGGCTTGGCATCACGCAATCTTCCTTCAACAGCTGCCATGCAGTGCTTCGAAGCGGCTGCCCGTCATATGAGCTTTACTCGGGCAGCCGACGAGTTGAACCTCACCCAAAGTGCTGTCAGCAAACAGGTAGCTCATCTCGAAACTGCCTTGCAACATAAATTATTTCGACGGGTGCGACGTAGTTTGTTGCTTACACCAGAAGGAGCCATGTTTCTAAGTGACGTGCGTAAAGTGCTGACTCAGATTGAAATGTCGGCTCACGCCATTATGACGTACAGCGGAAATAGCGAAGTTCTAAAGATTGCTACATTGCCTAGTTTCGGTAGCCGTTGGCTCGCAAAAAAATTGCCGGCTTTTTTATCATCTAACCCAAATATTAGTTTGGAGTTTCATGACCGGGTAAAAGACTTTAATCTTGAACAAGAAGACATCGATGTCGCATTTTTTTATGGCCATGGTAGTTGGCCAGGTCTTGCATGTCATAAACTCATAGATGAAGAAATGGTCGCGGTTGCCTCTCCAGAACTACTGGGTCAGTGTTCTATTCACACAGTCGACGATTTAACTCAATTGCCTTTGCTCCACCTTTCGACCCGGCCTGATGCCTGGCACCATTGGTTTTCCGTGCAAGAGATTATTACTGATCGCAGTTATCACGGTACTCGCTTTGAGACCTTTCCGATGCTCGTGCGAACCGCAATGGCAGGGGGGGGAGTCGCGTTGGTTCCTCATTTTACCGTAGATGAAGAACTGGAAGCAGGTCGATTAAAGCTGGCCTCGCCCCATAGATTGCTTAGCAAAAGTGCTTATTATCTTGTTTATCCAGAGCACTTAGGGGAACTTGCTAAGGTGCGGCGTTTTGTAGAACATATTACTGAGTCACGTGATTAACAGTAAACTGCTCGCAGACTTCTTTTAAGACGCTTTGCATCGTTTTACGCACTTACTCGGCATAAAATTATATTAATATTTTAATTATCTGAGGGTGATCTCCCTATTTTTTGCAGGAAATTACCCAGCGATGGCATTTATAGGCGCGAAGAAGTTGAGCGTTATGTCTACAATCAATGGGTTTTACTTCAAATAGTAGAAAGATCTTTAATTACCACTTAATCATGTAGCAAAGAGCATAGTTCGAGGTAGAGGTTTTCCGATACCTCAATACCGTATTTCTCGCTTTTCTCTCTGCTTTCGTAGCGTCTTTTAGACGGAAGCCGGGCGCCTTGAAACTCGACCAAGCTGAAAAAGGTTTCGGCGCGAGAGAGATGCATCTCGACGTTGTTTCCTGCCGTAAACGTAGGATCGATGGCGATGATAACTTGGCCGTGGTAGGGCAACGCGCCTTTGCCATCATCGTGTTGAGACGATTCGTAGCTCATCAGGTCGCCTATCAAAGGGCCGGCGATCAACTCGATCATCATTGAGAGAGCCGTACCTTTGTGCTCACCAAAGGTCAGTAGGGCTCCTTCCTCGAGCACCACCTGCGGGTCGTTGCATCCTTGTCCTTGTGCGTCGACTCCCCAGCCATCAGGTATCTGCTTGCCTTCGCGTTCGTGAAGTTCGACATCGCCTCTTGCGATCGCGCTGGTGGCAAAGTCAAAAACGAAAGGAAGCTTGCCGGGCCTTGGCCAGCCAAATGCGAACGGGTTGGTGCCAAGAAGCGGTTTGCTTCCTCCATGAGGCGCTACGTAGGCTTGGGTAGGATTGCAGACGATAGCGACCAAACCCCTTTTAGTAATCTGCTCCACTTCAATCCAAAGTGCGGAAAAGTGTACGCAGTGGTTAATGGCAAGAAGCGCGATACCATTTTCTTTGGTCTTTTCTATCAGCACCGGTAAACCGAGAGAGAAGGCGAGTTGTGAGAACCCTCCGTTAGCGTTTACTTTGACGATGCCGCCAGAAGACGGCTCGATGTAAGGCTCAGCATTAGGGTCGACGCCTCCTGATGCTAATGTATTTATGCAACCCAGAATCCGATAAAGGCCATGCGACCCACATCCATCCTTTTGCCCCGCAGTAACCGTCTCGCTTATCGCGCGAGAAAAATCATCGCTAAAGCCTTTTTTTAATAATATTTTTCGGGACAAGCTCAGCGCTTCTTCCTCGCTCAATAACACTGTTTTTTCGGACATATTAACCTCGTTATTGTTGAATGAAGTGTGTGTATGGATGATCGGCCTGGGTCGAATAACACTCTTTGCGTGCTCGCGTGAATCGACAAGCCAAGCATGGTGTGAGTCTCGATGCAGCTGATCGACTGTCCTTTGTGGGTTCTAGATTTTTCATGTCATGATTCGCAAGCATTGGCCAGCGTGATAGAGATTAAACCCGTTTTCGTAGGCAAAGCTGCGCGCGCGGATAGCAGACACGGGCTTTGAATGGCGAATGGGCAGTGGAAGACCATCATCAGAATTTTCATGAATTAGCTTGGCAAACCCTTTACCAACTACTGTGCCTGTGGTGACACCACGGCCGTTGTAACCAGCTACCGCCAATATGCCTTGAGCAGGCGAGAACAGGCGTAGCATATGGTCGGGAGTGAATGCCATTCTACCCGTCCACGTGCACTCCCATTCCACTTTAGCCAGGTCCGGAAAGTAGATGCACTTCATACGATTGGCCCAGGCCCGGATGAAGGCTCGAGGCTTGGTCTCGCCACGCCCCAGGGTTCCCATCATGAGCCTGCCTTCCACATCGCGCCTGATGCTACTCAAGACTGTACGGGTATCCCAGGCGCCTTGACGACCGGGCAGGATATGTTTGGCCGCTTCGCCGAGAGGCGCGGAGGCCACTTGGCAGTAATAACCCGGGAAAAAATGCTTCTTGACCGCGTTCCAATCCTCCTCGGTGTAGGCATTCGTGGCGAGCACAATACGGTCGCAGTGGATCCTTCCCTTCGGCGTTTCCACCTCCCACTTGTCACCCTTGCGGGCGATTCGTATTGCCGGGGTATGAGTATAAAGTTTCGCCCCCGCACTGTCGGCCGCTCGGGCGAGTCCACGCGTATAGGCGGCCGGATTGATGGTGCCGGCGCGGCGATCTAGCAAGGCACCGTGAATATGCGAGCTTCCTGTGGCGTCCGTTGACTTCTGACCCTGAAGTAGCTCCACAGGAGCGCCTCGCTGTCGGAACTGCTCGCAGCGACGCTCCAGATCCTTCATGCCACTTGCATTGTGCGCCATGTGCAGGGAACCGGTCCGAGTGTCGTCGCACTGGATGTCGTAGCGGTCAATTAGTTTGAAAACTTCGGATGGGGCACTGCCGAGAAGGTTGTTGATACGCTCACCATCGCTTTGGCCCAACAACTTGACGATATCAAGGGGAGGTAGCCAGAGTCCCGCATTTACATAGCCAACGTTGGCGCTGGAACCTCCGGTGGGAATACTTTCTGAGTCGATCACCACCGTGGATGTATTGCCCTCTGCCAGATGAAGTGCCGTGGAAAGCCCGGTAATTCCACCTCCGATGACACATACATCGCTGGTGACCTCACCCTCGAGGGTTGCGTAAGTTGACTTCTCTTCTTTGGACGTTTTTAGCCACAGACACTCTTCACGCATCTCTCAGTCCTTTACTAAGTATAGTTTATAAACATCAGGGGCAGCCAAACCAAGACTTACAGCGTTGTTTGGCTGCCGCCGAGCTATATCTCCTTCATAATTTCAACATCGGACTGGTCCCAAATATAGAAGTAGCTTTTACACTTTTGCAGTGCTTCCCGCTGCTCATCATGGACGTCACGCATCTCTTGAACATGTTCGCTCGTGTTGTTTTGTTCAATCCAGCGATCAAGGTCGCGAAGCGCCTTAGGTGAATAAGGCTCAAAGCTGCCCTGCTTTTTTATCAATTGTAATTTACGTTCCTCTTGGCGCATCGAATAAACGAGAGCCACGCTGGCTACACCCCACAGGACAAAAATGCATGTAATCATGACGATTATGGCAGCGATACTCATGATGATTGGCCTACGACGTTAGTAACAGAGTGGGCGTTTGCCTCGCGGCGACTCATGATCCACATGCAAAGCGGGATCGTCAGCGTCAGGATTGCAAGGCCACTGACGGTCTTCCAAGGCGTTGTGGTCAGGTTGCTATAGAGGAAGTAAACCATGATAAAGAGCATAATCGCGGGAATCCCGAAGCGAATGATGCTCTCCCAGAATTTAGGCACGTACAGATCGGCACCGCGATTGAGGCTGAGGGTGCGCAAACGGCTGGCATCGAACTTCCATCCGATAGTGATCATGATGATGAAAGTCGCTAACGGCAGGCCCCAGTTGCCCACCACGAAGTCGAGATAGCCGAGAATGGAGGAGTCCATGGCACTCGGAATGCCTAGCAGCCAGATGATGCCGCACATGGTCAACACCGCTTTGCTGCGCGAAGTATTGCGCTCTTCCTTATAAGTTGTAACGCCGACTTCAGTAATAGCTATCGCGGTCGTAAGGTTGGCGAAGAAGAAGCCCATGAAAAACAACAGTGCCCATCCATAGCCACCAGTCATGCTACCGAAGGCGCTGGCCAGCGCGACGAAGGTCAGTTCCGCTCCCGATGTTGGCGATATGCCGAAGGCAAAGACGATTGGGAAGACAGCGAAGATGGCCAGTAAGCCGAAGCTAGTATTACCGATGGCGGTAAATATTCCACCCCCTAGGGGGATATCGTCATTACGTCCCAGATAGCTCCCATAGGTTAAAGCGATGCCCCAACCGAGCCCCGTCGAGAACAGTGCCTGGCCCAGGGCGGCGAGCCAGGTCTCACCGCGAGCCAGATACTCCCAGTTGGGCGAGAAGGCGAACTCGAGTCCTGCCATGGCTCCTGGCAGGGTAACGCCGCGAATGGCAATGGCGATCAGCGAAACGGTGAGGATGGGCATCATCCATTTGGCCATGCGCTCGATGCCGCCCTTGATACCCATCAGCAGAATGCCCGTGACGATTAGCATCGCGACGGTGTGCATGCCCACGTTCAACGCCGTGTTGCTACTGAATGCTTGCCACAATGCGGCGGTATCGAACTGCGTCTGAGTGAAGGAGCCGATCACCGCGTGGTAGGCGTAATAAAGCGACCAACCGACGATCGATGAGTAATAGGACATCAAGACGACGTTGAAAATCAGGATCACCAGCCCCAAGCCGACGAACTTGTTATTACCGTAGATTTTGCGGAAGGTGCCAAGCAGCCCTTGCCGGGTATAACGCCCGAGGCTGGTTTCTCCCATCAGGCCGGGAACGGCAATCAGATAAAGCAGCACGAAGTAGGCGATCAAAAAGGCGCCACCGCCGTTCTCACCAGTGACATAAGGCATTCGCCATATGTTGCCGGCGCCGACCATGGCGCCGACTATCGCCATCAGGTAGCCGAACCGGCTACCCCATTGCTCTCTAGAAATTATTGTTTTTGTCATCTGTTGGCTCCATAGCACATTATTGGGCTTTTTGTGTCCAAACGTTGCCACCCGGCTACAAGCCGGGTGGCAACGTTTGGATCAATCGAACTTGATTCCTTGAGCTAAGGGCAATTCGCGAGAATAATTGATCGTATTGGTCTGGCGGCGCATATAGCTTTTCCAGACATCTGAGCCAGACTCGCGACCACCGCCGGTCTCCTTCTCGCCACCAAAGGCGCCACCGATCTCCGCGCCGCTGGGGCCGATATTGACATTGGCGATGCCACAGTCGCTTCCCACATCGGAGGTGAACATCTCAGCTTCGCGCACGTCGCTGGTGAAGATGCACGACGACAGCCCCTGAGGCACATCGTTATGTAACGCCATGGCCTCATCGAACTCCCCATAGCTCATGACGTAGAGGATCGGTGCAAAGGTCTCGCGCTTAACCAGTTCGTTCTGCTGGTCAACCTCGACGATGGCGGGTGTCACATAGTAGCCACCCGCTGCCTTGTCGATCTGCTGGCGCTCACCGCCGAATATCTTGGCGCCTTCCTGGCGTGCTTGGTCGAGAGCGTTACGCATCTGATCGAAGGCTTGGCCGTCGATTAGTGGGCCGACCAGGTTCCCTTCCATGGGGTTCCCGATGGAGACGCCGGCGTAGGCCTTTTTGAGGCGTTCGACGACCTCGTCTTTGATAGACTCATGGACAAGTAGACGGCGTAGGCTGGTGCAGCGCTGTCCCGCGGTGCCCACCGCCGAGAACAGAATGGCGCGCACGGCCATGTCCAAGTCGGCGCTGGGGGCCAGGATCATGGCGTTATTGCCGCCCAGTTCGAGAGTGCTGCGCCCGAAGCGTGCCGCAACCCGTGGACCTACATCGCGACCCATACGCGTGCTGCCAGTAGCGCTGATCAAAGGAATTCTAGGGTCATCGGCCAAGCGTTCACCGGCATCACGACCACCAATGATTACTTGGCTTAAGTGCTCAGGCGCATCATCGCCGAATTCGGCAATCGCACGCTCCAGTAAGGCCTGACAAGCCAACGCAGTGAGCGGAGTTTTTTCTGAGGGCTTCCAAATCAGGCTGTTACCACAAACCAGCGCTAGGGCGGAGTTCCAGGCCCAAGGGGCCACTGGGAAGTTAAACGCGGTAATCAATCCGATGGGGCCGAGTGGATGCCAGGTTTCGCGCATGTGGTGGCCGGGACGTTCGGAGGAGATAGTCAGCCCGAACAGCTGGCGCGACTGACCAACGGCAAGATCGCAGATATCGATCATTTCCTGTACTTCACCGATACCCTCGGGCAGGATTTTTCCGCATTCATAGGTGACTAGGGCGCCGAGATCGTCCTTATGGCGACGAAGCTGTTCGCCGAGCAAGCGCACCAGCTCGCCGCGTCGCGGCGCTGGAACCCGACGCCACTTCTCGAACGCTTGCTCGGCCCTGGCGATGCGTGCATCGATCGCATCGGCACCTTCCATGGCGACCTTGCCGATGACGCTGCCATCGATAGGCGTAATAACCTCCATGCTGCCCTGCTGATAGTGTTCAGTCTTGACGCCGAGGCGTTGCATAATAGTATCGATCATTCTATCTCCTACTGGATTTATTCGAATTTTGTGTCACTGCGGTTTGTGCGTATAGACAGTATCTATGCGGGAGTTGACACGTTTCAAGCGATGTTTAATATGGAGGTCATTCCATTTTTTCGCATAATGAGGTGTTGCGATGAGCCGTACTCAATTGCCAACGTTGACTGCAATGCAGTGTTTCGAGGCTTCGGCTAAGTATCTCAGTTTTACGCGAGCTGCCGATGAGCTGAGCCTGACGCAGAGTGCAATTAGTAAGCAGGTTGCCCAACTTGAGTCGGTGCTTCAGCATCCGTTGTTTCTCCGGGTGCGCAAGCGTCTTCAGCTCACACCAGAGGGCTCGCAGTATTTAACCGAAGTGCACAAGATTTTGGCGCTAGCGGAGATGTCCACACGCTACATGCAGTCTTACGGCGCCCAGGGTGAGGTGTTAAACGTGACCACGTTGCCGACGTTCGGCGCACGCTGGCTGCTCCCGCGTATCAACGGTTTCCGTTTCCGGTATCCAAATGTCTATCTCAATATCGCCAACCGTATGGAGCCCTTTGATCTGGAGAAAGAGCGTATCGACGTGGCGTTCTTTTTTGGTCACGGCACTTGGCCGAATGCGGAGTGCATAAAACTTCTAGACGAGGAAATGGTGGTGGTATGCGCGCCGTCGATCATCCCAGCCTTGGGGATTGATGATCCCTTGGCGTTAACCCGATTGGTTCTTCTACAAAGCGCGACGCGCCCCAGTGCGTGGCATGACTGGTTCGAAGCCCAAGGTGCTTATACCGAGCACAGTTACTATGGGCCACGCTTTGATACCTTCGATATGGCGTTACGGGCCGCCCGTTCGGGTTGCGGTGTGGCTCTGGTGCCGCGCTTTCTAGCCGAGGAGGAGCTATCGGCGGGTCAACTCGTCATTCCGTGGCCGTTCTCGTTAGCCAGTCGCGATGCCTACTACATAGCCTACCCCGAACATAAAGCGGAGATGACCAAGGTGAAGGGCTTCATCGAGTGGATTCTCGAGCATCTTGAGGTGCCACCCACGAAGCCAGAGGCCGGTTGCCGTAGCCTTCCAAAGGCGTAATCTCGATACAGGGCAGTAATTGGAAAGTGGCGGATTTTTGGGTGTACTGTAATGTCACCGACGTACGCCTTGTCAGGCTCAGCGGCGATAAATTCTTGTGCCAGTACGTTGCCGAACACCGGCTACCTGCCCGCAGACCTCTTTCAAAGCGTTTTGCAGCGTCCCGTTCAGTTCGCTCGAGTAGGCCAGCCCGATCTGAATGTCCGATTGGAAATCCGTCAAGGGTCGCAAAACCATGTCCAGGCGTCGCCGGGTTTCTGGCCAGTCTGGCACCAAAGCCAGGCCTATGCCCGCCGCCACCAATCCCAAACTGTATTCAATAGTGCGCAGGTGAGCCCTCGGTGCGATGACCACCCCTTGATGAATCAATGCCTGGCGTAACGCCTCTGTTGCCTCGCAATAAGCACGCAAGATAAAGGGCTGCTCGTTAAGGTCACTCAATGTCAGCCGCTTTTTGAGTGATAAAGGATGTCCCGACGGTAATGCCAAACGATAACGATCGTTCCAGATAGGCACGAAAATTTCATGAGGTTGGCGCATGCCGGCCGTTACGATACGGGCATCACTAGCTTCTTCCGGATCAACCAGCGTCAGCTCCAGGTTTTCGCTGTGGGCCATTAAACGTTTTAACCAATTACTCATTCGTTCAGCACCGAGCGACCGCATCAACCCCAGTCTTAGCGGCAGGGGCCGCCCGCTGCGGTTGAAGCTGCTTACTATCGCCTCGCTGTCTGCAATCAACCGCGCGGCAAGTGGGTAAAGACGCTGACCGGCACTGGTTGGGCGAACCCCTTTGGAATGGCGTTCGAACAACGGAATGCCTAGCTCACCTTCCAGTTGGGCTATGGCGGCAGAAATGGACGGCTGCGCGACAAAGCAACGGCGTGACGCGGCGCTGACCGAACCTGTTTCGTAGGTAGCGAGAAAGTATCGCAGCAGTCGCAAATCCATAGGAAAAACCGATGTCACATAGAGTCATTGGATATTATACCTCTGGCTATCGAGGCGATAGGATAAGTAAGCAACTAAACTGGAGAATTACGCCATGACTGTCGAACTCTTCCGGGCCCTGCGGCATCGGATTACCGAGGGAGAACTTCCGGACGTTTCCGCCGGCACCGCTCACGCGGCAGGGTTAAGTCGTTTCGACCTCATCGAACTGTTTGAGAGCCAGGTACAAAGTCGACTGATTGATTTGCGGGCCAGAGTGCTGCAAGCCCGTGGCGATGCTTATTACACGATCGGCAGCGCCGGTCACGAAGGCAATGCTGCTATCGCAAAGGCGCTGCGACTGACCGACCCCGCTTTTTTGCACTACCGCGATGCCGCCTTCTTCATCCAGCGAAGTAAGGCGTTACCCGGGCAGACCGTTAGCTGGGACATGTTGCTAAGCTTTATGGCGTCTTCCGATGACCCGATCGCCGGTGGTCGGCATAAAGTGCTGGGGTCGAAAGCGCTAAGCATACCTCCGCAGACGAGCACCATTGCTTCCCATTTGCCCAAAGCAGTGGGGGCAGCCTATGGCCTGGGCTTGTGGAAACGCCTGGGCGGAGCAGGAGAGTGGCCAACAGACAGTGTCGTTTTATGCAGTTTTGGTGATGCCTCTCTCAATCACTCTACCGCCCAAGGCGCGATCAATACGGCGTGCTGGACTGCCTATCAGGGCCTGCCCATGCCGCTGATCTTTGTATGCGAGGATAATGGTCTCGGTATTTCCACACCAACGCCCCAGGGCTGGGTGGCCGCCTCCATGGCGAATCGCCCCGGCCTGCATTATATCGCTTGCAACGGCCTGGACCTGCTGGACACCTGGCAAGCGGCTAGCCGCGCCGCCATTTTTGCCCGCACCCACCGGCAACCGGTTTTCCTTCACATGCGCTGTGTGCGCCTTTATGGCCACGCCGGATCTGATGCACAACAAGCTTACCTGAGCCAGGCCCAGATTCAGGCCATGACCAATGAAGACCCGCTGGCCCACGGTGCCGCCCGACTGCTGCGTGAGACCCACCTCAGCCGAGCCGATCTGGGCCAGCTGCTCGATACGGCCTGGAATCGCTTAAGTGCCGTTGGCGATCAAGCATCCCAACGCCCACGCTTGCGCGGCTCGGAAGCCGTAATGAGTGCTATCGTGCCACCCATCAGGCCCAGCCTTGCCAATCCGGCTGCAGAATTACCGGCAATCGATCCCACGCCCCAGCCCATGGCCCGATTAATCAATCAGAGCCTACACAGGCTGATGGCACGCTTCCCACAATTGGTAATGGCGGGCGAGGATATTGGCAACAAAGGGGGCGTCTACGGGGTAACCCAGCGACTTCAGCAACAATATGGCCGCCATAGAGTGATTGATACTCTTTTGGATGAGCAAAGCATACTGGGGCTGGGCATCGGCATGGGGCAGAACGGCCTGATCCCGATTCTGGAAATCCAGTTTTTAGCCTATCTACACAATGCCGAGGATCAACTGCGTGGCGAAGCGGCAACCCTGAGCTTTTTCTCTAACGGCCAATTTACAAATCCGATGGTCGTTCGTATCGCCGGGCTGGGTTACCAGAAAGGCTTTGGTGGCCACTTCCACAATGACAACAGCCTGGCCGTATTGCGCGACATCCCCGGTTTACTGGTGGCTTGTCCCAGTGATGGCACCAGTGCCGTAGGCCTCCTGCAAGAAGCAGTACGCCTGGCCGATGAAGAACAGCGGGTGGTCGTAATCATCGAACCCATCGCCCGTTATCATAATCGCGATCTGCTGACCGAAGGCGACCAGTTGGCCTGTCAGCCAGACCCCGGACCGGATTACCGCTTGCCCCGCGGCCGCTTCCGCCAATGCCGTCCAGGTAGCCACCTGGCTATCATCACTTACGGCAATGGTGTGACGCTCAGCCTGCAGGCGGCCGAGCAACTGGCACCGGAGGGTATCTCGGTGCGGGTAATAGACCTCTGCTGGCTAACCGAAATTGACCATGCTGCCCTTTATGAAGCGGTGAAGGATTGCAAACAGATTCTGGTTGTCGATGAATGCCGTCGACACGGCTCGATCAGTGAAGAGCTGATCAGTGAGTTGAGTGCTCAGGGTGTCGCCAGTTCCCGCATGGATCGCGTGACCGCGCTGGACAGCTTTATCGCCCTGGGTGAAGCCTCCACCAGCACGCTCCCAGCCGTTGGAGATATCCTTGAGCATGTTCGTGCCCTGACCGGGGCCGATTCCACTGCAATTGAGAAAGGTGCCTGATGTCCACATCCAAACAACGCGTTGTTGTCGTCTGTCCCGGACGCGGCACCTACAATGCCCCCGAATGGGGCTACCTCAAGCGTCACCATGCGGATAAAAGCGCTTTGCTGGAGAGCTTCGACGACTATCGGCGTCAACACCAGCAGCCAACTCTGACAGAGCTGGACGAAGAGAAAGCCTATTCGCTGAAACTGCACAGCCGGGGAGACCATGCATCGGGACTGATCTACGCGTGTGCCTACGCTGACTTTTTGGATATCGACCAAGATCGCTATGAGATCGTTGCTGTTACCGGCAACTCCATGGGTTGGTATATCAGCCTGGCGATCGCCGGTGCGCTGGATGCACAAAAGGGCCTGCATCTGGTCAACACTATGGGCGGATTAATGCAGGAGCGCCTGATTGGCGGCCAACTTCTCATTCCCTGGGTGGATGACGACTGGCGTCCAGACTGGGATGCCCGCGCCCGCTACCTGGCTTTAGCCGATGAGATCTGCAAAAGTGGCGAAGGCCGGGCTTATCTGTCCATCGATCTGGGCGGTATGATGGTGTTTGGTGCCGACACACCGGGTATGGCAGCCCTGAATCGTGGACTGCCCAAAAAAGACCATTTTCCCATGCGGTTGCTCAATCACGCGGCCTTCCATACGCCACTGCAAGAGCCGGTGCGGGCGATGGCAAAGGAAGCCTTGGGGCCAGCGCTGTTCGGCAGGCCAGAGATTCCTTTAATTGACGGCCGCGGCCACATCTGGTCTCCCTGGAGTACAGATCACAAGGCGCTTTGGGACTACACCCTGAGCCATCAGTTGACCCAACCCTACGATTTCAACGCTGCTTTGCGTGTTGCTGTTCGTGAATTCGCGCCGGACAAACTGATTATTTTGGGGCCGGGCACAACCCTGGGAGGAGCCGTCGCCCAGAGCCTGATTCTGAGCAACTGGCAGGATATGAACAGTAAAGCCGCCTTCAAGCAGCGACAGGAAGACAACCCACTGATGATATCCATGGGAATGCCAGAGCAGCGGCCAATCGTGCTTCGCCAGTGATGAGCATTTTTGCGGCTGAAACGGGCCGCATTTATTATTTCGACTCAGAGTCATAAGCCGTACGCGCTCGATCATGGTGGTCTTGGCATGGTCGAACAGGATTTTTTGAGGCACTGCGCCGAAGAATTGGCACGTATCTTCAATACTACGCAACCAGTCATCTTGGAGGTTAAAACGGTTTAAGTGCTTAGTGTTAAGAAGGAAAAACCACAACGTCATCTCCCTCTTGCCATGGCCTAAACTTGGTCATGACTTGCAGAAAAAATGGGTGCTCCAACCAGTGTTGTAACCACAGATGCAGGTTCGGATAAGGGAGGCTGTAAAAAACATCGCGATCCACATGGGCGAATTGGCGGACAAAAGGCATGATGCCAATATCGGCAATAGTCGCGTTATCCCCCAGTAAGCAAGGGTTTTTAGTCAGCAACGCCTCTAAAACCTGTAAAAAGACCTCACCCCGTTGCCGGTACTCTGATTGGCTCATTTCGAGATATCGGTCGGCGTATTTGTAGCGATCCAACCAATGTTTAAATTCGTTGTCGTTTTGCTCAATCAGAGCATTGGCCTGATGCAAAACCGTTGCATCCAACAGCCCTTGTGGATCTTGCTGCCGAAGCGCCCACACCATTATTTCCCGGCTCTCTTCAACCACGGTACCATCACAACGCTGTAAAACAGGCACGGTGCCTTTCGGACTAATCGCCAGCATCTGGTCCGGTTTGTTTTTCAATATTATCTCCCGCAGTTCCACCTGCAAACCAGCAAACAAGAGGCCGAGACGGGCGCGCATAGCATAGGGACAGCGACGAAAAGAGTACAGGCGATGACGTGAGGAAGTCATGGGTATTTTTCGCAGTTGAATCGAAATCCGTGGGCTTAGAGTCACTGATTTCAGTGGTTACTTAATTTCACTCTTGATCGCTGTTAAAGAGGGAAGTCCTGTACAGATTTATATCGTCAATTTTTTAAAATTAATGATTTTAACCTGAATGGCGCTCAGCCGACGCAATTGCACCGATATCTACACATAGAAACCCAGCTGTAGTGGTCAAGAGCACTTGAGATCGCTTTCTGGACTTGTTTGGCTTGAGGATTCCAGCTCCTTAAAGATTCCAAACATGATGATTACCTGTGGAGTACGCTCAAACCTAACGCCCGGCTCACGCGCCAGTTTGGAGCCGCGAAGCGGCGGAAAATCGGTCGCTGTGCAGCCGTTGCTTATGCCCTGTGCCCCATCTCTGGCCCGGAGTTCCAGGGGCGAATATTCTTCAACTGATCCTCAAGGGCATCTTCTGCAATCTCAGTGTCATAGGCTGTCTGAACCCGCAGCCAGTAGCCGTTGGATAAACCAAGAAAGCGACAGAGCCGGAGATCAGTGTCTGCGGTTATTGAACGCTTACCCGCGATAATCTGGCCGATTCGCTGGGCCGGGACCCCAATTTCTTTTGCAAGACGGTATTGAGAAATACCCATGGGCTCAATAAATTCTTCTTTCAGCAACTCGCCGGGCGTTACAGCATCAATGTTGCGCATGATTTAGCTCCTAGTGGTAATCAATAATTTCAATGTCTTCCGCACCAGCTTTGGTCCAGCGGAAGCACACCCGAAACTGCTTGTTGATTCGAATGCTATGCTGACCTCGACGATCACCAGACAACGGCTCCAGCTTATTACCGGGTGGTACTTTAAGATCATCCAGCTGACCTGCTGCCTGAAGCTGCCGAATTTTCCTCAAGGCAACGCGCTCAAAATTGACGAATCGTCTTACACGGCGACCACCTGCCAGCTTCTCGGTATCCTTACACTTGAACGATATGATCATGCATAGATAGTGACGCGATGCGTTAATAACGTCAAGCGTTAATACTGGAGCGATCAGGCTTTACGAAAAGGCATAACGCTCGGCTCACGCGCCGGTTTGGAGCCGCGAAGCGGCGGAAAATCGGTCGCCGTGATGCCGCTGGTTATGTTTCATCATCACCAACCTCGGACATCCGCAATAACTGACTGCTGCGACGCACAGTCAGGATATTAACCTGATCTTTAACGCTATAAATAACCCGATAGGTTCCAAATATCAGCTCTCTGATACGCGGCGCCCCCACCTCGGGAACCATACGCCCACTTTTGGGGAAGTCGGCTAGCCGCTCTACCGTGGCGAATAAATCGTTAACCCACTGTAGCGCAGCATCTGGGTTATCTTCTGCGATATAGCGAGAAATATCCTCGATACGCTCCAGCGCAAGCGGGGACCAAATAATCTTCATTGACCCAGTCTGCTCAAAACCCGAGCCTTTGCGTCCTCATGAGCAACACCATCCCCGGAGGCTATCTGTTCTTCGGCCTTATACACTTCTTCCAGCATTTCCAGACGCTCTTGCATCCTCTCGTACTCGTGAACCCCCAACAATACTGCAACGCCACGACCTCTTTGCGTCAGCACCATAGGGCGGCGGGTTTCATGGAGCTGCTTTATAAATGTGGCTACCCCCGCCCGAAATTCAGACAGAGGACGAATATCTTCATCTACACGAACCCTAGACATGACAATTACTCCAGTACGTTTTAGCGTACATTAAAGAGTACGACATCATCTGGAGGTAGACAAGGTGTCCGAGGGGAAAAACATAACGCCCGCAGCACGCGCAGCTTTGTAATGAAGGCGCAGCCGCAATGAAAAAGCTGTCGCCGTGCCTGCGATTGTTA
Organism: Marinobacter sp. M3C; assembly: GCF_023311895.1. Classification (GTDB taxonomy): domain Bacteria; phylum Pseudomonadota; class Gammaproteobacteria; order Pseudomonadales; family Oleiphilaceae; genus Marinobacter. Next base: position 795,578 of record NZ_CP092284.1, on the reverse strand, counting down.
GATTTCATGTCCTTACTCAACGGGATCATCTCCGGCAGACATAGCATTTTTGAGCCACCGCTGATACGCAACAAGACCGCACCCAGAACCATACCAACGAATAGAGTGAGCTTGTGAATTCAGCATTCCACTAACCATTAAGGTAAAGTCCCGAACCAAGCTGATACCGCTATTGCAGGGTTTTCCTGCGGCTGTGTGCCATGGCCAGACAATCTCCTGAATTGGCTTCAGATCGCCATCAGAAATTGCTGCCTCCAGATTGTGAGCAAGCCGATTTCGGATTCGATTCAGTCTGCGAAGCCCGGGCAATAACCATTGAACGGTTGCCTCTACACCATCAAGAAGCTCCATTTTTTGGGCGAACGATAAACGAGTTTCACCCACAGGCTTCATGCCGGGATTTGCAGCTTCGAGCCATTCATCAATGTGGTGCTCGACTATAAGGTGACAAATTAGCAGCGTGCCAAGGTGGTCTGCGTTGCGGTCCCAGAAGCTGACCCACCGAGCATTGAACTGCCCTAGCTCTGTCTCGATTACATCGGCATCGCGAAGAAGCTGCTTCGCATACTCAGTGCTCAGAAAATCTGCGGCATTCATGATCTTTTGTCCAATCTAACGCTTGCAGTTGCGGAGCGCAGCGGAGTACCTGTCCGACAACCTGCACTGGTTAGTTTCTTGATAAAGAACTGCACACGTTCATGCGTCTGACTCTGTTTTTAATTGCTCATCCCACGGCAGCTCAAAGCTACCCACAATACCCTGAATATGCTCTGGTCGTTTGTATTTATCGGAAACATGCTTTAGTACCTGCTCGAGCACTGCTTCGGTAGATTTTTGCCTACTGATAGTGAAAACCTTATTTTCGTTAAGCGGTTGTTGTTGCTTAACGTTTTGGATATGGATGCGATTACGGACTTTGCGTAACTCATCTAATTTCTCGTACAGGTCAGTTCCAGCCGCTCCCAGCAAATCATGTTTTTTTGCCGCAGCGATATAAGTCTCTAATTGATCGAGGGTTTTGCTCCGAACATCTTCCAGCACTTTGATTGCAATGTTTTGAACGCCTTCGCTTGTATGGTTCTTGATTCGGTAAAAAAGATCATGGAGCAGGGCTTCAATTATTGAAACCATAGTGATTGTAATTGGCTTGCTGAAAAGTCCTGCTTCGGATGATGAAGCCGTCTCTTGAGCTGCGTAGAGGGCTTTTAAGCAGCTCAAGTTATAGATAATATTGTCGCCAGTTTTGAACTCGCCGATAAAACCACTACTCACTTTAAACATTTCTCTCTCCAAAGATCATCTGCGGCAATCACCACGACGTTTACAAAAACTAACGTGGCTGTAGAAAAACCCTTCACAGAGCCCAATCCGCAGCCGCTTTGTTGTTTTTTCATATCCTGCGATCAACTGGCGCCACTTTGGTTATTTGACTGGAACACCACAGCATTATTAATATCCGGCGCTAAACGTCCTCCGCTTAACCCTATGCGAGCTGTTTCAGGCTATATCCTAGCCCCGGTATCATGCCGCTAACTGCCCATAATTCGCCAACTTCTCAATATTGTGCACCAGGCAATACAATTGCCACTGACCCTGCACCTTCTTTTTGCTCCGCAGGCTGAAGCGATTCAGACGTTTATTGCTACCGATGTTGCCGAACACGGGCTCAACTACCGACATGCGATGACCGTAAATCGTTTTGCCTTGCTGGCTATCGACTCGGTGCTTCATCCAGTCGGTGTAATTTGGTGCGCGTTTGTTTTCAACGGTGAAGGAGACCTGTCGGCCGGAGCCGTTGCGGTGGTTCGCCGAAGCGGGATTCTGCATACATTCGTGCTTCTTAGGACAGTGGCGACATTGCAGCAAGCGACCTTCGAAGTGCACTCGGATTTTGCCGTTCAGAGCTTCCCGCTGCCCTCGATAAGTAAGTGCCTGGCCGGATGGGCAGATACAGGTCAGCTTCACTGGATCGAACTGGAATTCACTCGCTGCAAGGGTGCCTTTCCAACCCTTGTCGGGGAGGTTCTGATGCCGCTTACCGTACTTGTCTTTCTGCTGCGCGAACTTCGGATCACGGCTGCGGAAGCGATTGTCCGGGATGTGACCGTTGATCTGTTGCTCGTGCAGGTACTGCATATTAGCTTCGTTGGCGAAGCCGGTGTCGGCGGTCACGATCGCGCCGGTTTGATAGATGTTGTCGGCAATGCCGAGCTTTTTATAACGACGCTGAACCGTCTCCAACACCGGCTTTAACGTGTGGTGTTCCTGACCTTCGCCGAAGGCTTGAACATCGATGATGACCTGGTGTTTTTTATCCACCGTCGCCACGCCGTTATAGCCCTGGATCGTGCCTTTGCTGGTGGTCATCTTGCCGCTTTCGTTATCGGTGATGTTGCTCTTCACTTCCTTGGGTCGTTTCCCCTGGCCCATCCTTGGGCTGTTCGTCTTTAGGAAACGGTCCACTTTCTTCATGGACTCATCCAGAGAGAGCACGGTTTTGGCGCGGCGAATATCTCTATCCAGTTCGGCTTCCGTCTCCGTCTCATCCCGCTCGTGATGCTCATGCAGGTGGTGGCGAATCAACCGTTTCAACTTGTCGCGTTTTTCGCCCAGTTCTTTAAAGGTGCCAGACCATTCCTTCGCGGCGTCCGACGACATTTTGCAGCCGTCGATAGCAAACAGCTCGTTACCCAGAAGGCCCTGTTCATGGCACACCAGCAGTATTTGTTCGAACAGTTCTTCAATCTCATCGGCGTGCTGGCTGACGAACTTGGCCAGGGTGGTGAAGTGCGGGACGGTATCGCAGGATAAAGCTTTAAAAATGATGTTGGTCTCGCAGCACCACTGGATCTCGCGGCTGGAGGTGATGCCTTTGGAGTACGCGAACAGAATGATCTTCAACAGAATGGCAGGATCGTAGGCCAGGCGGCCGGTGTCGTCGTTGCGGTACTTGGGGTGGAACACCGACAGATCCAGCTTGTGTTCGATCAGGTAGTGAACCGCGTGTTCGAAGGTGCCGGGCTGGAGCTGCTCTCGGTAGTTGATGACGACCATCGTATCTTGGTCGTAGTTATAGTGCTTGAAACGAGGCATTCCGACGGCTCCTTGTCTGTTTTCTCAATACTACCAAAATCGATCCGACTTAGGGTTTTTCTACAGCCTCAACGCCAACAGCACGCGCGGCTACGGAATGGAGGCGAAGCCGCAATGCAGTAGCCGTCGCCGTGGCTGTGCTGGTTAGGATCTCTGTGGCGTCTAGCCAACATCATCTAGATGAAATCCCCCAAACGTAAGTGCCGGCCTTATAGAGATTCCGGGGTTAGCGTTGCGCGCAATTGGATCCTCCAGATCTTTCCGAGCCTCAACCACAAATGCCGCCCGCAAAAGACGGATCTCGTCTCCAATGTAATTACGGTCAGCCCCTTGCTCTGCATCTATCAGTTCAATGATTTTCTTCCACAAATGAACAGCTTTTTTTGCGCACTCTGTTGAAGCAACTAAAAGCAGCTGCTGATATCCTGAATTCAGCTCTGAAATCATGCTTTGCATTTCTTCTTGTGTAGGCTGACCCGTAGTGAGATTTACGCGAATACGCATCCCCCCGCTTAAAAAAGCGGAGTATGATTTTTCCATCTTGCTTTGTAGATCAACTATTCGTCGGCGCTCTTCGTCTTCCTTTCTACGTACGTCGCCGTGCCTGCACTTGTTAGGCTTTGTGGCTCTACATTGATAATTCGAGAGCCAAGGTGCTCATTGTGATCCCCACTAACAACCAAACAAGACCCAAAAGTGATGTTACTAAGTAACCTGTGTGCAGAGATTCAAGATTTTTCTGAATTTTTTCTTGTATCTCAACTCTTTCTTTAGCAGTTTTTTTCTCATGTTCTTGGTGCTCAGTTGCAAGACTATTAATCAATTTCTTCTGACTTCCTTGATCAGCCCTAAGTTGACCAAGATTTTTTATGACTGCGTTCAATCTATGCTCCAGTGTACTTTCTGGATTGTCAGGGGCCCAAGCCTCCACATGCGGATCTAGCGCTGTCATTACTGAATAGGCAGTAGGCACGCTTATATGAGCCTCGACTTTCCATTTCGGAAATCGTTTCAACCATCTTAGACACATAATCCCCAGTGAGGGATGCCCAAAATGAGAGCGAACCATAAATAAGCCCTTGACGGCTACGATCATACCTATTAATTGGAGTACATAGCCTATTATCCTGATTGATTTTTCGGTTGGCCACACCACAAACCCAAAAAACACTGCCAATAGGATCACAAAAACGCCTATAAAAATCAGCTTGGCTTCTTTTAGCCAGTGCTTAAGCTCTATTATCCAGCGTTTGAATTGGTGCATAATTATCGATCCTACTTTGGCCTAACGCCAGAATAACCTGCAAATTATGGAGGGCGAAGCCCGAAATAATTTGTCGGGTTCATTCACTCGTTAGAAACCATTTGTTTACCACGATAACTATACGGTACCCCCTACGTCAGTAAGGCGTCATAGCGAAGTGAATGTATTGTCTTCCGAAACGTACCGCCTAAGACTTGCAACAGCCTGCTGATAGCGCATAACAAGATTACGGGTTCGCTCCACGGCAATGCCTATCGACCTCCGCATCTCGTCATCATGACGATTCACCATGCCGAAATTAGCCATTCCATTTATTCGGTATACAGAAAAATCTCTATCAAAGTACCAGCCACAATCCGAACTTCGGACAGACGCAACCAGCGCGGCTAGGCTTGAAAGAATTTCAATCTGAATATCGACAGCATGATTGTCCTGAGCATGTAGCGGATCTCCGGCTTGCCAGGCCAAGCTTCTGCCTCCGCCATCGGGCTCTCTATAATCCCATTTGCACGCACTCAATAGTTCGAATGTGGAATAGAAATCTTGCTCAGAGAAAACAGTGCTCTCGTTGATATTTCCAATGCGGACGTAAGGATATCTCTTTAGAAAGTTCCTGACCTCCAGATTCACAGCGGCGATGTTCGCCACGCCGTACCTTACCGGTTGCAAAAATTGCCTTCGCACTAGCTCAACGCCCGCCCGCTGCCACTCTTCGAGCATTTGGGGTGGAAAATCGTCAGGGTCCCTATCTACCACCGTTGCGCAGAATACGCAGAGGTGTGCGCCATTGTCGAGGGCTCGACGTTGCTCAGATGTAAGCGTGGCGTTATACCTAGGACCGTTTTTACTTGCTGCCGTAATGTGGGCTGCCTGTCCAGCATTCACAACACGGCTTCGATCCTCAGAAGGACCCCGAGTCAACTTGCCGCAGGCCGGTCGAACGCACTTAAAGTTTACGAGTTCACCTAACTCTCGCCTGGTTGGCTTATTAAAGTTATCTCTCACTGCCCCGTTACTCCTGCATAGGCCGCATGATTTTCTAACGCTTGCAGCATGCGCGCCCACGGAATGGAGCCGAAGGCGCAATGTAGTGGGCGTCGCCGTGCCTGCACTGGTTATGTGCTGCTTTAAGCCGCAACAAGCCTTTTCACGTTGAGCTCTTTGCGATGTTGTTCGGCATGCCAGAGTTCATATTGGGACTGCTGGTTCAGCCAGCTCTCTGCAGAGGTATCAAAAGCGATAGAGAGCCGGATAGCCATCTCGGGACTGATACCGGCCTTGCCGTTCAGCAAGGCACTCAAAGTCTTGCGGCTAACGCCCAATGCCTCTGCAGCCGCCGTGACAGAGAGGCCGAGTGGCTCAAGACAAAGCTCTCGCAATACTTCACCAGGGTGTGGGGGGTTATGCATCAACATTGACTGTACCTCAGTGATAATCTTCATAGTTCACAATCTCGGCATCTCCATCTTCGAATCGGAAGGTCACTCGCCAGTTACCGCTAACAGTGACAGACCAGATACCAACGCGATTGCCGGATAGTTCGTGCAATCGAAGGCCTGGCAAGTCCATATCTTTGGCATCCGACGCTGCGTTCAATCTACCGAGAATAAGCCGAAGCCTTTTTGCGTGGGCGGCCTGAATTCCTGCGGTGCTACCGGACTTGAAAAATCTGGCCAAGCCCTTGTGTTTGAAGCTTCGTATCATTTTCTGACTGTACCCTGTAACGTATCAGGTGTCAATCTCACATAACGCCATGCCCAGCGGCCGGTTTGCGGAGCGCAGCGGAACAAACCGGTCCGACTGACGCTACTGGTTATGTTTGGTTTGGCGAGAGCTCCTTGGCCTCTGCGATTCCGAAAGTTTTGATATGTTTTGTTGAATTTCTTCTTGACTCAACAGGATATCTTCTTGTTTTCGTTTTAGCTGATATAGCTTCGCAGTGACTGACTGAATATGGCCCTCAAAACCGTCTATCTTGTCTTCTAAATAGCCAATCTTGACTTCGTATGTTGAGGCTTTTTGATTTGAATAGTAACTATTAACCAGCGAAAGAACAGCAATTAGCGTGGTCGCTAGGGCAATCCAAAACATTCTGTTTGAAGCCGCTTTTTGATCTCGACTAGCTTTAGCTGACAGCAGGGCGGTGACAAATGGGATTTCGCTCTCATTGGGGTTTTGATTCGCTCTCTCGACGATTTCTTCCAATGAAGCGTTCAAATATTCTTGCGCTGAAGGCTTCGTCTTTTTAGCGAAATTTCCACTCATTCAATGCCCTTTTCCTTTTGAAAACATAACGCCGCAATTTGCGGTCGGAGTGGGACGGCGGTTTTTTTGCGTGTTTTTTTGCAAAAAAAGTGCCGGCACACGGAGATCCGTAACATTGCTTTGTTAGGTTCATATAGAAACAAAAGACAATTTAGACCGTCTTATTGGAGCTGTTAGTCCATATTTTTTACACAAATCTGAAACTGCTTCTACAAAACTCACATCAGCATCTGGAGCAATGACAACACTTCTGATTAAACTATTAATATTTTTTAAAGGTATTCTCACACCCATGGAATGATTATCTTTATCCTGACGAAGCGCCACTATTCTCAGTTCCTTCTCGAATTTATATGCATCACTTTTGTATTGCAATACTTCTCTAGGTGCACCAATTATATAGTTTCGAACCCGCTTATGGTCAACGTACTTAACTTTATGTATATGTATGGAGCGGTCCCATTCAAATGCATTTACGATTTTGTCTAAAGTAGTAGTTATGACCACACTTGATTTTGTACCGCCATACAACTGCCATAAAGCCATATTATCTCTAGCCCCAAATGTCCAACAACTAACGTAATTATCTTCTCTTGCACTTCGATAAAATTCATCTGAATTGTATTTGATGTCGCCTTTTAAATGGGACTCATCAATAATCGTCCGCAAACTTGGAAACAGAGCCCCCTCTAAACGATCCGTAAAACCATCTGCTCGCCGAAAATATAGATTCTTAGAGTGAAGTAAATCTAGTAACTTGGATAAATCCATATACTTCCGTAGTATCGCGGTTGCTTTTATTTCTGGATCAGAAGTGATAATTGGATCAGTCATTTAAAACCTAACGAGGCTGTAGAAAAACCCTCGAGCCCTTTTGTGATGACGTTCCTACGTAAAATCTAGGTCTGCTTTCGACGATAAGTGCTCCAGATTTTAAGAATAGGCGCTATTTTTAGCTTAATTATTGATCGATTCAAGGCCGAAAAAAGCCTTTGACCTTTTCCTACAGCCTCAACGCCGTTGTTCAGCGGCAGCCTTTGCAGAGCGAAGCGGCGACAAGGCTGTCCGGTGGAGGGCCATCAGGCCCGGAACGAACTGGAACTATTGGTTATGTGGTGCGTGGTGCGCGGTCCGAACATGATGATTGCCATACCCACCAACGCAACACCCGAGCCAACCAAGTCCCATGCCGTTGGCCTTACTTCGTCGACGGCCCACAGCCAAAGTATCGCCATAAAAATATAAACACCACCATACGCAGCGTAGACTCTGCCAGCGGCGGTTTTGACATCCCTTTAGCTGGCTTTGTTAGGTGCAATTACCCTTTATTAGTCACCTTTTTTGTGTTTGTGAGGCTTAAGAGGTGGCGTATTCCCGGGAGTTTTCTTATTATCCCGTTGACGCTTATCTGGCTTCCCAGTTGAGTCAGCAATTCTTTTTGGCCCTGGTTTAATTCCCATAGTTTTCTCCTATATCGGCACTATTGACCAGTTCACGAAAGGGCTGCCGTACCCTAGACGCGAAGGTGTCCGGTTGACCGCTAGGTTATGTGGTTTGCTCTCGCTTATCTTGCTGCTACAGATAACTCCAACGGAAGCAATCAACAAGAGGATTAATTTTTGCAGCCATTCTTGTTGCATGTGATTCTTTGCGAGGATGAAACCCAGTGGTGAGAATTTTCTCGGGTATCAAAACCACAACCGGTCTTGCCCCCTTTGGCCCCGCTGTGAACTTCACCTGTTGGCGTATGCTTGACAGCCATATTGAACTCTCCTTTAGGGTGTGAGCACTTCAGGTATATTCTGATACTCGCGTACATTTTTTGTACGCAGATCTAGGCTACACCTTGAACAAAAACTGTTCAAGCATACAGGCTGTATAAAAACACATAACGCCTTGCTCACCGGAAAATTAGGAGCGCGGCGAGTAATTTTTCCGAGTGCAGCCACTTGTTAGGCTTTTATTCAATTAGGCGCGCCCATAAAGACCTAAGACTTGCGAAGGTTTGATCTTCCGAGTCTTGCTTATATGCATAAACCATTCCAAAAATATCGTCATCATCAAGAGCCAACATATACCCACGTCTGTCTTTTGCTGTATCTACGCAGCGTTGATACAACTTTTCTTTATCTTCAATTGAACGACAAATCAAAATTCCGACTTGCCCTCTGCTAGGTGAAAAACGTCCAGCCAGCTGATCAATCTCAGGATTCCCAACTTCTTTCCCATAATTTTTACATTCAATAAAAATCATCGGGCATGGATAGTGCAAGGACAACCAGTAGAAAAATCCCGATTTCGCCTCATTGATATATGTAATATCTATACGCTTCCTACCATCGTGAATATTATGCTGTTTTATTGGGTTACAAAGGGATGGGTAAAGAATAACAGATAGTACCTTTTCAACTAGATCCTCGTATCGCCCAGCGGTATCCCTTCCGGTATCAAGTGCCCTTAACTCCTGAACTATAGGGTCTAAATCTGGCAGATCTATTGCTTCAACCTCTGAAAACTGCTCTTGAGTTAGCGGGGCAGAAGGCTTGCTATATTTTTGGTCTTTGTATTCTTGTAAAATTTGCGGCCTAACTTTTGTTTGTTCCACGACAGCAAGCTTATCGCTACCGTACTTTTCCATAAGGGCTTTTTTTGTAACTCTTTCACTACCATCTTTCAACACTTCAACCAGAGATGAATGAGCCGCTAGATGCTCGTGTTGCATTTCAGGAAGAATATAGTGCCGGTAATATTCGTCGTATTGATAGTTCAACCGATGACGAACCAATATTTTTGGCACTAATATGACCTTTCCGTGGCTGGTCATTGGCAATTGAATTAGGGATTCTTCCCAGATTTCTTTTTGTGGATTCCAAACTGGGCCTGATGCAACAGCTGGAGTAAGTGGAATACCGTAGTAAACGCACATATCCTGCGTGTATTTTATTAACGGTCCACGAATAATATTGCTGACAGCATCGGAGATCATATCTGTTCCAATACCTGGAATTAACAAGGCAGTATCTTCTAGATCTTTAAGGAGCCCTGTTACTGCAGCGCTGCTTGTACTTAACGCCCCCCAAACTGTTTCTGCTGACCCTGAGCCAAAGCCATGCCCCTTAGATTCACCAGAAGAGTATCCAAGATGAAATTCATTGCGCTCGCTTAGCGAAGATAGTAACTGCTGGGCTTTAACGTTTTCACCTGAATGAATAAGTCGTAAAACCGTATCAAAAAAAGTCTGAAGCATTGAGGATAACTCAACTCCCCAAGGTGATCTGAGATCTTTAATGGCGCTTGGTTCCAAAAACACAGGGAGATCTGTATCAAGTGGAATATCCACAAAATCCAAATATGGTTGAGTTCGATTTAAATTAAAGTATTCGGAAAATTTCATTGTTCCCTCAATGTACCGTAGAGCCTAACGCTGAGCACAGCGGCGACCTTGGAATGGAGCCGAAGGCGCAATGTAGAGGGCGTCCGGCGGCCATCGGCCGCGTACTGCTGCGGTTTGTTATGGTATTTAGCGGCTACTGGCAAGGTCAGCATGTTCCTGCAACTCGGCAGAAATGAATGCTGAAATCATGGCCCGATAGACCGACTCTGTGACTTCGGGATTGCCACCAACCTCTGCCGCAAGCGTTCTGACTTTAGTAATAACTTGCTCAACTCGCTGAGGCGCTTTCACATCATCAGTGGTCTTTTTAAAGCGCGCAGCCTGCTTAACGAAACCACCACGCTTGGCAAGTAGCCCAACAATTTCCCTATCGATCGAATCAACATTTGCGCGTACTTCATCTATAGATGTACAAACCACTTCCGTGTTCAAAATATTCTCCTTAGTTAACGACCATAACAGCGTATTGGGCAGCGCCCTTCATTATTGAATCATCTGACATCTTCGTTTTCACCCATCACGATTACGCAGTTCCCAGGCAACTCATTCATAAAACTACTCCAAAAACAGCAGATTACCAGCCTAACATCGTCAAACTTTGTAATATCACAACGCAATAACGAAGCTGCCACGCAATTACTCAAAATACAAGCTGCTATCCAAAAAAAAAGGCCCGAAGCAAAACCCCGGGCCTTTTTCTCACTTCACCAATCCATCAACTTAACCACACTTACTATCACCACAATTCAAGCAAGTCGCACAGCCATCCATCACAATTACCGCTTTGGTGCTGCACTTGCCACACGTTGTGGCGTTGGGTGGAAAGTCACCGGACGTATCGTCGTTGGTGGCTTTGCTCTGATTGGCTTCAAAATCAGCCCGCTTTTCAGCCAGGATGCGTTTGGTGGTTTCGCTCATTTCTTCGCTTTCCATCAGGCCAACGGCCTTCAGGTGCTTTTCAATCACGGCGCCAATTTCGGCGACCAGTGAGGGCATGAACACGCCGCCTTTTTTGAAGTAGCCGCCGTTGGGGTCGTATACCGAGCGCAGTTCTTCCACCAGGAAGGTCAGGTCGCCGCCTTTGCGGAATACCGCAGAGATGACGCGGGTGAGGGCGATAACCCACTGGAAGTGTTCCATCGACTTGGAGTTGATGAACACTTCGTAGGGCTGGCGGCTTTCGTGGTCGGTGTCTTCATTCAGCAGAATGTCATTAATAGTAATGTACATTGCGTGCTCCGCCACCGGCGGTTTGATTTTGTAGGTGGTGCCCAACAAAAACTCTGGCCGCTCGATGTATTCGTTCATCTTAACGAGTGTGCTTTCTACAGCCGGCGCAGGCTGGTTGTTTTCGTCGGCTTTGGTTACCCGATAACCGACGATTTTATTGCTAATTTTTACTGGCATGTCTGTATTCCTGTGTCGGTTTTCGGATCAATATTTTCCGTAAGTGCCTTCTTTCAAAGCATCGAACAGGTTGGCAGCGCTGTGAATTTCGCCGTCGTAATCGACCTGCTCGTTACCCTTCAGTTTTACTTTGGTGCCATCGTCCAGGGTGAATTCGTAGACGGTGTTTTCCAAATCGGATTCTTTAACCAGTACGCCTTGGAAAGCTTCTGCGTTGAAGCGAAAGGTGGTGCAGCCTTTCAGGCCTTTGTCGAAGGCGTACATGTAAATGTCTTTGAAGTCTTTGTAAGGGAAGTCTGTGGGCACGTTGGCGGTTTTGGAGATAGACGAATCTACCCACAACTGGGCCGCGGCCTGGATGTCTACGTGCTGGGCCGGGGTTACGTCATCTGATGTGGTGAAGTAATCCGGCAGTTTTTTGTCAGCGTCGTCCGAGAACGGCATGGCGCCCGGGTTGCTCAGGTGGCGGTAAGCCAGCAGCTCGAAGGAGAACACGTCGACTTTCTCTTTGGTTTTACGGCCTTCGCGAATGATGTTGCGGGCGTAATGGTGCGAGAAGCTTGGCTCTATGCCGTTACTGGCGTTGTTGGCCAGTGACAGGCTGATAGTGCCGGTAGGCGCGATGGAGGTGTGGTGAGTAAAGCGGCCACCTTTCTCGGTCAGCTGGGCTATCAGTTCTGGCTCTACTTCAGCGATGCGCTGCATGTAGCGGCTGTACTTGGCGTGAAGCACACGGCCCTTGAGCTTGTCGCCCAGGTTGTAACCGTCGGCTTTCAGCTGCGGGCATTTGCCGAGCATTTTCGGGGTAATTTCGAACTCGTCGTCCATGATCGGCGCCGCGCCTTTTTCCTCGCCCAGGGCCAGGGACTGGCGCCAGCCTTCTACGGCCATTTCACGTACGACGTCTTCGGTGAACACCACAGATTCTTCAGAACCGTAAGGCATACGCAGCATGGCGAGGGTAGAGCCCAGGCCCAAAATGCCCATGCCGTGGCGGCGCTTGTAGGTAATTTCGTGGCGTTGCTGTGCCAGTGGCAGGCCGTTGATTTCCACCACGTTGTCTAGCATGCGGGTGAAGATGCCGACGACTTTTTTGTACTTTTCATAGTTGAAGCTGGCTTTGTCGGTGAACGGGTAGTCCACGAACATGGTCAGGTTCACCGAGCCTAGCAGGCAGCTGCCGTAAGGGGGCAGGGGCTGTTCGCCACAAGGGTTAGTAGCACGGATGTCCTCGCAGAACCAGTTGTTGTTCATCTGGTTTACTTTGTCGATCAGGATGAAACCCGGCTCGGCGTAGTCGTAGGTGGAGGTCATGATGGTGTCCCAGATGAACTGGGCTTTTAGAGTGCGGTAAATGCGGCAGGCTACTTTGCCTTCGGCGTTCATCACGTAGTCTTTTACGACCGGGAAATCACGGTATACAAACTGGGCTGGGTCGGTCAGGTCCAGGCCTTCTTCTTCTACTTCTTTATCGGTCACCGGGAAGGACAGCTTCCAGTCGGCGTCGTCACGTACGGCGTTGATGAAGTCTTCGGTGATCAGCAGCGACAGGTTGAATTGGCGCAGGCGGCCATCTTCACGCTTGGCCTGGATGAAGTCGATGATGTCTGGGTGGTGAACGTCAAAGGTGGCCATTTGGGCGCCGCGACGGCCACCGGCTGATGACACGGTGAAGCACATGCGGTCGAAGATATCCATGAACGACAACGGGCCGGATGTGGTGGCACCGGCGCCGGCGACGTAGGCACCGCGGGGGCGCAGGGTAGAGAATTCATAACCGATACCGCAGCCGGCTTTAAGGGTCAGGCCTGCTTCGTGGTTTTTCCCCAGAATGTCGTTCATAGAGTCGTTAATGTTGCCACTAACGGTGCAGTTGATGGTGGAGGTGGCAGGCTTGTGGGCCTGTGCGCCAGCGTTGGAAATAATGCGGCCGGCAGGAATGGCGCCGTGCTTCAGGGCCCAGGCGAAGTCTTTGTAGTGCTTGGCGCGCAGGTCTTTGTTTTCAACTTCTGACAGGGCACGGGCTACGCGCTCGTAGGTGGCCAGAATGTCTTTGTCGACGGCTTCGCCGGTTTTGGTTTTCAGCTGGTACTTGCTGTTCCAGATGTCCAGCGATGCGTCTTGCATCGGAATGGTTGTGACTAGTGCCTGTGCTTTAGCGTTCATTGCCGCCCTCGAACTGTGTGTGTCGGGAAAAAAGCGTCGCCGCGTACAGCGCGCCATGTCATTACTTTATCAGTGCTTTCGCCAGACGCTTCTAGTGCCCGCCGGACTGGAAATTTGCGTGTGTTTACGTATTTATTTCTACAACAGATTAGTGTGTAGCCCTATATATAGGCCGGAATGAGCATGAGTATAACAGGATGTAGTGTTTTTAAAAGAAAAGCCCGGCTATGGATCCGGCTGATTCGAGGGTTAAAATCAATGGTAAAGCGCTTGCAAAATCGCAACAAACTGAAAACCAAAGGGCTTCAATGTGTTGGGGAGCGGGTGTGTCTTTTCAGACAATCGCCTTGTGGCAGGGCTTAACTTAGCAGCAGGTTGTCGTCGTCTACGGCCAGGCCACCCGCAGTCTATTTGTCCGCAAAGCGAGCACTCACCCAGGACCCGACACTTGTTCAAAAAATCGTCAGGTATTTTTACATGTGAAGCTAGCCGCCAAAGACTAAAAATACTAACCACTTGCTTTTGATCAATTAAATATGATGGCTTATTTTTTGCTTCAATAACTTTTGGGAAAAGTTGTATCGGGCGTCCGAAGGCAGTATGTGGTGCCCGCTTGACGGATTCACAGAAAACAATTGCCTTTACACGACAACCGAAACAAGGATTTTTCTCATGGCAAGTTTGAGCAAATTTAAGCAAGTGATGAACAGCTTCAAAGGAGCAGGTGTGGGTATTTGCCTGTTGACGATGGTGGGAACGGCCAATGCCGCGTTTATTGATCTGACGGGAACGGTAACCGGTGGCGGCGCATTCGATCCAGTGCCTGCCGCACCCTTCACGATCGGTGACTTGCTCACCGGGTTCATCGAGATCAGTGATGATGCGGCGACCGCCGGCTCGTCTTTTGATGTCAGCGATCTTCTCGGCTTCAACATCACCGTAGGCCCGGCCAATTTCAGCCTTCCCACTGCTTCGCCGTTCGGTTTCTTCAGTGGCACCATCTCGGAGGATGGCCGAACCCTGACGCAGCTCAATGCAAACACCGAATTTGCGACTTATCCCGGATGCGGATTTTGCGTCCTGACCCTGAACGCGGACGCGGATTCATTTCTAGTCATCCTTCTCGATCAATTCGGATTCGCTGAAGGATTTGATTTCAAAGCCACGGTGCGCCAGCAGGCTGTTCCAGAACCAGCCAGCGTGCTGCTCTTTGGTGCCGGCCTACTCGGCCTGGGACTGGCACGCATCCGCAGGACCTGATTCCGGTTCAGATGGGTTCTCATAAATGCGAATAATCAGGGGCAATTTACGCTACCCCCGATTACTGCTTTTCATCGCATCGCAAGAACCCGCCTGACGGCCTGATGGGATGTAGAGTGTTTAAAAGAAAAGCCCGGCTATGGACCGGGCTGATTCGAGGGTTAAAATCAACGGTATAGCGCTTGCAAAATCGCAATAAACTGAAAACCGAGGGGCTTCAATGTGTTGGGGGCGGGTGTGTCTTTTCAGACAACCGCCGTGTGACAGGGTTTAGCCCAGCAGCAGGCTGTCGTCGTCTACGGTCAGGCCGCGTTGTTGTTCAAACAGGTTGAGCAGATCTTTTACTTCCAGCCCTTCGCGGTCTTTGCCGGCAATGTCGAACACCACTTCGCCCTGGTGCAGCATCACGGTGCGAGTGCCTACTTCCAGCGCCTGCTTCATGCTGTGGGTAACCATCAGTGCCGTCAGTTTCTGGTCAGCGATAATATTCTGGGTGAGCTCCAGCACGAAAGACGCGGTTTTTGGGTCCAGCGCGGCGGTGTGTTCGTCTAGCAGCAGAATGCTGGACGGTGTCAGGCTTGCCATCAACAGGCTAACGGCCTGGCGCTGGCCGCCAGAGAGCAGGCCCATTTTGTCGCTCAGTCGGTTTTCCAGGCCCAAACCCAACGTGGCCAGGCTGGAGCGAAAGCGTTCCAGGTATTGTTTTTTCACTGCTGTGCCCAGGCCGCGGTGTTTGCCACGTTTGATGGCCAGGGCCAGGTTTTCTTCAATGGACAAGCCTTCACAGGTTCCCGCTAGCGGGTCTTGAAATACCCGCGCTACGCGACCGGTGCGTTTGTGGGTGGGCAGCTTGGTGACGTCGATGTTATCGACAAGAATTTTGCCACTATCGACCAGCACTTCGCCGGCCAGGGCGTTCAAAAAGGTGGACTTGCCAGCGCCGTTACTGCCAATAACGGTAACAAATTCGCCCTGGTTAACGGTCAGGCTCATGCCACGCAGAGCCGGGTTTTCCAATGGGGTGCCTTCGCCGAAGGTCAGCCGGAGGTCAGTTGCGGTAATCATGGTGCCTCCTCAGGCCTTTCTGCGTTTGAATTTGTTCATCAGTGACACGCGGGCACCGGGCAGAACAATGGCCAGGGTGACCAGAACGGCGGTAATCAGGTTCAGGTCTTGCGCTTTCAGGCCCAGTGCATCGGCGTTCAGTGCGAAGGCGATGGCCAGGCGGTAAATGATGGCGCCGACCACGCAGGCCAGCAACGCGCGAAATACGCTGGTGGGTGTAATAACCGCTTCACCGCCAATCAGCGATGCCAGGCCGATCACAATAACGCCTACGCCCATGGTGACATCGGCTGCGCCCTGGCTTTGGGCGAACAGTGCGCCGGCCAGGCCTACCAAGCCGTTAGATACCGCGACACCCAGAACAATCATGCCACCAGTGGCGATGCCCTGGGCCCGAGCCATACGGGCGTTAGCACCGGTGGCGCGCATGGCCAGCCCGGTTTCAGATTTCATGAAACGCCAAAGCAGAAACAGCGACACACCGATAACGAGGGTGAACAACAACACCGGTACCTGATGATATTCAAGCCCCAGTTTGTACCAGGGCGTTAACACCGTGTCTTCCATTAACAGCGCCACGTTGGGGCGGCCCATAATGCGCAGGTTGATGGAATAGAGCGCAATCATGGTGAGAATAGACGCCAGCAGGTTCAAAATTTTCAGCTTTACGTTGAGCAGGGCGGTTACAGCACCGGCGGCCATGCCGGCCAGTATCGCGGCACCGGTTGCCAGCCAGGGGTTCCAGCCGGAAATAATCAGCATGGCGGCTACGGCGGCACCAAGGGGGAAGCTGCCGTCTACGGTTAAGTCGGGGAAGTCCAGAACACGGAATGACAGGTAGATTCCGAAGGCAACCAGGCCGTATATCAGGCCGGTTTCTAATGCGCCATAAAAGGCAATGTTACTGAGCATGAATAAGGTTCGCTGTAAAAGAAAACGGACAGGTCGGGTTGGTTACCGCCTGCCCGTGTAAGTCAGGCTTTACTTGGCGTTGGAAACCACTTCTTTGGCTTCCGCAATAATGTCATCGGCAATGGTCATGCCCATGCGTTCGGCGGCTTCAGGGTTTACAAACAGGTCTAGGGTGTCCATGGTTTCTACCGGCATATCGGCGGTGTTAGCACCTTCCAGAATGCGTACCACCATGGCACCGGTTTGGCGGCCGTGATCGTAATAATTGAAGCCCAGCGCGGCAGCTGCTCCGCGGGAAACCGTGGCTGTGTCAGCGGCGAATACTGGAATTTTCGAGCGTTCACCCACAGAAATCACGGCCTCTGCTGCGCTGATGACGGTGTTATCCGTGGTCAGGTAGATGGCATCTGCTTTGCCTACCAGCGAACGCGCAGCGCCCAGCACTTCGGAGGTTTTGGTGGCGGCGGCTTTTACCAGCACCATGTCGCGGGCTTTCATGCTTTCTTCAATCATGTCTACCAAGGCCACGGCGTTGGCTTCACCCGGGTTGTAAACCGTGCCGATACGCTTGGCGTTGGGTACCAGGCGCTGCAGCAAATCCAGGTGCTTTTCGATGGGCAGCATGTCTGATACGCCGGTGATGTTGGCGCCGGGTGCATCCAGTGATATCACCAGCTTGGCGCCCAGCGGATCGGTTACCGCGGAAAATACAACCGGAATATCGCGTGCTGCAGCCGCAACGGTTTGCGCAGACGGCGTGGCGATGGCGACAATAACAGCCGGGCTTTCACCCACAAATTTACGCGCAATCTGGGCGGCAATGCCGGTGTTGCCCTGAGCGCTTTCGTGGATGATGCGAATGTTGTCGCCGTCTACATAGCCGCGCTCTGCCAGTTCATCTTTTATGCCTTCATAGACCGAGTCCAGAGCGGGATGTTCTACAATCTGGGTAATAGCAACAACAGGGAGCTCTGCGGCCTGAACAAAACTGGCAGCGGCAAGCACGGATGCACCAATCAGGGTGCGCAACATTCTCTTGGCCATACAACCATCTCCGGGTCGGTTAACTGATTTTATGTCGGTTATTTTTGCTTTGCCTGTGCAAGGAGCGGAAGTTTACCACAGGATTTGCGCTTGCGGGCTCAGTGAGCCCGGCGCGATTTTGCCTTGGTCTGGCGGGCGTTACAAGGCCGGCAGGCGATTGCGGATATTGGTAGCATTTTATGTTTAGCTCACATATTTTAAGACATCATACGTTGGTGTAATGTGTCATCGTGATATACAGACCAATAAGTGCTTACTGCCAAGGTTTACAAGGCTGCTTTCTAATCGGACTGAATGAGCAGGGTATCAAATGAAAACAACGAATAAGCTACCTCTCGACATGATTTACCACTGGGAGGCCACCACAGGGGACTCTTTATACCTGACTCAGCCGATAGGAAACGGCCAGGTTGACGAGTTTACCTGGCGCCGTGCAGCTGATGAAGCCCGGCGCATGGCTGCGTATCTGCAATCGCTGGATCTGCCTGCTGGCAGCAGTATTGGGCTGATTTCGAAAAATTGTGCCCACTGGGTGATGGCGGACTGGGCAATCTGGATGTCGGGCTATGTGTCTGTACCCATTTACCCGACGCTGAACGCGACCACGGTTGGCTATATTCTTGAGCACTCCGAGTGCAAGGCGCTGTTCGTTGGCAAGCTGGACGACTGGGACATGATGAAACCCGGTGTGCCAGAGACCCTGCACTGCATTTCGTTTCCAACCAGCCCACCCACCGATTTTGTAACCTGGAACGACATTATTCGGGATACGGCGCCGCTGGAAGGCGAGGTGAAGCGCGAAGCCGGTGAACTGGCCACGCTGGTTTATACGTCTGGCAGCACCGGTCAGCCCAAAGGCGTTAT
Organism: Marinobacter sp. M3C; assembly: GCF_023311895.1. Taxonomy (GTDB): domain Bacteria; phylum Pseudomonadota; class Gammaproteobacteria; order Pseudomonadales; family Oleiphilaceae; genus Marinobacter. The sequence goes on along the minus strand of NZ_CP092284.1, from coordinate 776,844 downwards.
GTTGAGTTTCGAAAACATGGCGTTTGCCGCCGAGGGAGGCACCCAAACACTGGGACTATCGCAGAGTGAGCGCATGCTGTCTTATTTGCCGCTGGCTCATGTAATGGAGCGCACGTTTGTTGAGTTGGGCTCACTGTATAACGGTTTCCAGCTGTATTTTGCCGAATCTATGGACACGTTCGTGAGCGATATACAGCGGGCTCAGCCCACGCTCTTCCTGTCTGTGCCCCGGCTGTGGGTGAAATTCCAGCACGGTGTGCTGAAGAAAATGCCTCAGAAAAAGCTCAATCTGTTGTTGAAAATTCCACTGGTCAGCGGTGTCATCAAGAAAAAAATTCTCAATGGCCTGGGGCTTGGCAAGGTGAAATTGGCGGGCAGCGGGTCTGCGCCGCTGTCTAATGATGTGCTGAGCTGGTATCGCAGTCTTGGGCTGGAATTGTTGGAAGGTTATGGCATGTCTGAGAACCTGGCCTATTCCCACATGAACAAACCGGGGCGCTCGCGAATCGGTTATGTTGGCGAGGCCTTGCCCGGCGTGGAAACGCGCATCAGTGACAACGGTGAAGTGCTGATAAAAAGCCCGGCCACTATGATGGGGTACTACAAAGATGAAGAGCGCACCCGCGAAGCCATGAGCGAAGACGGTTTCCTGAAAACCGGTGATAAAGGCGAGATGGACGAGATGGGGCGCCTGAAACTGACCGGTCGCACCAAAGAGATGTTCAAAACCAGTAAAGGTAAGTACATTGCCCCGGCAGCGTTGGAAAACCGGCTGATGGCAAATCAAAGCCTTGAGATGGTGTGTGTTTCCGGCGCCAATCAGACTAATCCGTTTGCACTGGTACTGCTCAATGAAAATTTGCGGCCGCAGATGGCAGACCCGGCGGTACGCAAAACCGTTGAAGCAGAGCTGGAGACCCTGCGGGAGCAGGTGAACAATGCGGTGGACCCACATGAGAAACTGGCGTTCATTGCGGTGGTTACGGATGAGTGGTCGGTCGAAAACAGTTTTTTAACACCTACGCTCAAGCTTAAACGTAACGTGGTTGAAGCGGCGTACGAAAGCCAGGTAGAAGGCTGGTACGCCGAACGTAAACCGGTGATCTGGCATTAAGCACCGGTGATTTTGTGAAAAGCCCGGCAATGGCCGGGCTTTTCTGTAAAAAAACAAAGGTTATTTGTAGGTATGCCGTTATAGGGGTGTCCCTGTTTTTATCGGAGTGTGTTTTCAGGAGTATGGCATGTCGCGCCTCGCGCAGTTTCAAAAGCGTATCAATCAGCAGATTCCATTAACCAAGGCGATGGGCCTGACATTGCTGGAGTGGGACGGCACGGCCTTGCTGTTGAGCGCTCCGCTTGCACCCAACAGTAATCACCAGGGCACGGGCTTTGGTGGCAGCCTTTACGGTGTTGGCGTAACCGCTGCCTGGAGTCTTGCGGAACTTGCGCTGGCTGACCTTCAGCTAGCAGGCACAGTGGTGGTGCAAACGGGCACGATTGAATACAAGTCGCCGGTGGATGGGGACTTCTTTAGCGTGTGCCGTTTGCCAGACGGCGAGATGCCTGACCACTTTCGGAAAAGCCTGGCTCGCCACGGACGTGCGCGGTTGGAGCTGACGGCCGAGATTTTTTGCGGTGCACCCTCGCTGACACCGCAGCAAGAGCCTGCGGCTGTTTTTAGGGGGCGCTTTGTGGTCACTGACGTGCGTTCGCGAGCCGGTTAACGCGCTGAAAGTCTTTTAGAATAAAAAGGGGCGTTAGTTCATGGCTCGTGAGTTGGAAATGGAGCGGCTCATCAGAATAATGGGGATAATGCCGGCCACCACGATAATCAGGGCCGGCAATGCGCTGTGAAACAGCTTTTCGTCAGAGGCAAACTGGTACACGTAGGTGGCCAGGGTTTCAAAGTTGAACGGCCGCAGAATCAGCGTGGCCGGTAACTCTTTCATGCAGTCTACAAACACCACCAGCGCAGCGGTTACCAGGGTGCCCCGCAGCATGGGCAGGTGAACTTTTACCAGAGTTTTGCCCGGCGTATGTCCCATAGAGCGTGACGCCATGTCCATACTCGGGGTGATTTTCTGCAGGGCGCTTTCCACGCTGCCGGCGGACACCGCCAAAAAACGCACGGTGTAGGCGAATATCAGTGCAAACGCGGACCCGCTAAGCAGCAGGCCGCTACTGAAACCAAAGTAATCCCGCATCAGGCTATCTAGCCAGTTATCAAATCCTGCTAATGGCACAATCACACCGACCGCAAGTACGGCGCCGGGCATGGCGTAGCCCAGGCTCGACAGCCGCATTAGCACCTGCATGCCACGGGTGTTATGCAGACGGCGGCTGTAGGCCAGGGTTACGCCAATAACCAGCGTGGTGAGCGCGGCAGCGCTAGACAGGAAAAGGCTGTTCAGGGTGTTTTGAATAAAATCCGGGTTCCAGCTTTCGCTGAAATATTCGATGGCGTAGGTGGCCAGAGTGGCGCCTGGAATGGCAAAACCCAACAAAACCGGAATGCCGCACACTGCCACACAGATCATCTGGCGTGGAAACGACATGGTAAAGCGGCGGATGGGTTCGCGGTTGTCGCGGGCGGCAAACTGCTGCTGGCGGCGGCGGGAATAACGTTCCAGGGTAACCAGCATCAGCACAAACACCAACATAATGCTGGCAATCTGAGCGGCGCCACCCAAGTTGCCCAGGTTCATCCAGGTATCAAACAGGCCGGCCGTGAGGGTTTGCACGGCGAAGAAGTCGACGGTGCCAAAATCGTTGAGGGTTTCCATCATCACCAGTGACAAGCCAACGGCAATCGCCGGGCGGGCGATGGGCAGCACTATACGAAAAAACGTACTGATGGCGGAGTGGCCCAGGCTGCGGCTAACTGCGAACAGCGACGGTGACTGTTCCAAAAACGCCGCGCGGGCCAGCAGGTACACGTAAGGGTAAAGCACCAAACCGATCATCAGGGTGGCGCCTTCCAGGCTGCGGATTTCGGGAAACCAGTAATCCGCTGCGCTGGTCCAGCCAAACACGGAGCGCAGGGTGGTTTGCACCGGCCCGGCGTAGTCCAGCAGGCTGGTGTACACATACGCAATAACGTAAGCCGGCACGGCGAATGGCAGTAGCATGGCCCACTCAAAATACTTGCGGCCAGGGAACTCGCACATGGTGACGGCCCACGCACTGGACAGGCCAATGCCCAAGGCAAGTATGCCTACGCCCAGCATCAGTTTAAGGGTGGTTACCAGGTAACGCGGCAGGGTGGTGCTCATCAGGTGCGGCCAGATGTTTTCGTCTGGGAAAAACGCCATGTAAATAACGGCAAGCACAGGCAAAGCAACAATGGCGGTAATCAGTGCCGCGGCAATCAGCCAGCGTTTAGATGTGCGTTTGATGTGCAGCGGTTGGGCCAGCGCAATGTGGGCGCCGGTGGCAGCTTCAGACATGTGGATCCTTCTGATTCAGCCCGACACAGAGGCTGAAAGGCAATGAACCATTGACGAAGACTGGTTCAAAATGATGATGAAAAGGATTCCGATTCTAGACAGCTGAGGGCTGGCCTGCAAGCAAGCCTGCGGCAGAAAGTCGCTGCCGCAGGCTGTTTCACGATTAAACGGGCTTATTCGCCGTCAAAATCCACGCGGTCCACCAGTTTCACGGCGGCGTTGCGATTGTCAGCAATTTTCTGCAATGAGATGGAGTCCGGATGAATTTCGCCCCATTCGGCAACCAGGCCAACGGGCTTAACATTCGGGTTAGCCGGATACTCTGAGTTCGCTTCGGCGTAGATGCTTTGCGCTTCCGCAGAAGACAGGAATTCCATCAGTTTGATGGCGTTGTCTTTGTTCGGTGCGCTTTTGGTCAGTGCAATGCTGCTGATATTTATATGGGTACCGCGGCCATCGGCGTTGGGAAATACCAGGCGCACAGCTTCGGCGGCTTCGCGTTCGTTATCATCCTGCAGCATGTTGCCGTAGTAGTAGCTGTTGCCGATCGCTACGTCACACACGCCAGCTGCTATGGCCTTAATCTGATCGCGATCGCCGCCTTGGGGTTTGCGTGCCAGGTTATCTTTCACGCCTTCCAGCCACTTTTCGGTGTCTGCTTCACCGTGGTGAGCAATCATCGAAGAAATCAGAGCGATGTTATAAGGGTGCTTGCCGCTGCGGATACAAATGCGGTTGTTCCATTTTTCGTCTGCCAGATCTTCGTAGGTGGTGATTGCACCTTCTTCAACGCGGTCTTTGGAGGTGAAGATCAAACGGCCACGGGTTGTCAGTGCGAACCACTGGCCATCTGGGTGGCGCAGGTTTTCGGGGATGTTCTTGTTCAGAATTTCATTGTCAGTAATGCCCTGCAGCAGGTTACGCTCTACCAGCTCGTCGATGCGGGAAATGTCGACGGTCATCACCACGTCGGCGGGGCTGTTACGACCTTCGCGGTCCAGGCGCTCGGCCAGGCCTTGCTTGGCGAATACCACGTTGGATTCGATACCGGTCTCTTTTTCGAATGCGTTCAGCAGAGGCTCCAGCAGGTAAGCCTGGCGGTAGGAATAGATGTTCACTTCGCCATCAGCAAACGCGGCCATGGGCATGGCGGTCAGGGCAATGGCAGCTGTGGCAGCAAGTTTCAATCGCATAATGGAAACCTTGGTTGGGGGAGTGTGTTTTGTCAGACTTTGCTGAATGAATATTAACAACGCCAACCATTCTCATTTGTATTACCTAAATAGTCAATACTGCCTGCCTATACTTTGAGAAATTTGGTGGTACTCTTCATGGAAACAGCAACCTTAAGCATTGGTGCAAACTCTATGAGCCCAGATGACCGCCGCGAACACTTGCGTACATCCATGAGTGCGACTGTGAAAGTTGAGCATGAAACCCTGGGCAACTTTGTTTTTGGGACCCGCGACATATCTGACGGTGGCGTGTTTATTGCGATTGAAGATCAACAATTTGCCCCGCAACTTGGGGACAAAGTGACCGTTCAAGTGCAGGGCTTGCCGATGGAGGCTCCGATTTTGCACATAGTGGTGCGGCGTAAAACCCCTGAGGGTTACGGTTTACAGTTTGCCGACAGCAACCCATAACGGTTAATATTCCTGCTCGAACAGGTCGTCGTGCGCTTTTAGGAGTGACGCGGCACGCCGTCTATAAAAAGTGACGCAGTATCCAGTCACGCCGTTCCCGCATTCAGCCCCATGTTTTTCTCTCAGGAATGTCTATGGCTTACGCTCTGGAAATCCAGGGCCTGACCAAAACCTATGGCAATGGTTTTCAGGCCCTTAAAGGTATTGACCTCAAAGTGGCCAAAGGCGACTTTTTTGCGTTACTCGGCCCCAATGGCGCCGGCAAATCCACCACCCTGGGGGTGGTGTCATCGCTGGTGAATAAATCCGCCGGGCAGGTGCGAGTATTTGGCCATGATTTGGACACCGAGCTGTCGGCGGCCAAGCTTAACTTGGGCGTGGTGCCCCAGGAGTTCAACTTTAACCAGTTTGAAAAAGTGCTGGATATTGTGACTACTCAGGCCGGCTATTACGGTATTCCGCTAAAGCAGGCGTTAGTCTCTGCGGAGAAATACCTGAAACAGCTTGGGCTATGGGACAAGCGCAATACACCGTCGCGCATGCTGTCTGGCGGCATGAAGCGGCGCCTGATGATTGCCCGCGCGCTGGTGCACGAACCGCGCCTGTTGATTCTGGACGAACCCACAGCGGGCGTAGATATTGAGCTGCGCCGCTCGATGTGGACGTTTTTGCAAGAAATGAACCGCAATGGCACCACCATTATTCTGACTACCCATTACCTGGAAGAAGCCGAAGCCCTGTGCCGTAACATCGCCATTATTGATCACGGCCAAATTCTGCGAAATACCAGCAAGCGTGAGTTGTTACAGCAGCTGAGCGTGGAAACCTTTGTGCTGGACCTTGCCGGTGGTCGTCAACAGCTGCCCGAGCTCAACGGTTATGTTTGCCGCTTTGATAATGACGGTGCTTTGGAGGTGGATGTGCAAAAAGGTACAGGTTTGAACCAGGTTTTTTTGCAGCTACATCAGCAGGGCATTGAGGTAGACAGCATGCGCACCAAAGCGAATCGTCTGGAAGAGCTGTTTGTTCGCATGGTTGAAGCCAACGCCGATAATAGTGACAACGATCCAAAGGCGCAGTTATGAACTCGTACGCGTTATGGACCGCATTTTATACCATTCTGAGCCGTGAAATTCGTCGCTTTACCCGCATTTGGCCGCAGACCCTGTTGCCTCCTGCGGTCACCATGACCCTGTATTTTATTATTTTCGGCAATTTGATTGGTTCCCGCATCGGTAAGATGGACGGTTTCGACTACATGCAGTTTATTACGCCTGGCCTGATCATGATGGCGGTGATTACCAGTTCTTACGCCAATGTGGTGTCGTCGTTTTTCTCGATGAAGTTTCAGCACAGTATTGAGGAACTGCTGGTATCGCCGGTGCCAAACTGGATTATTCTGGCCGGCTACGTGTTTGGTGGTATGGCACGAGGCCTGGGCATCGGGGTGATTGTTACGCTGGTATCGCTGGCGTTTACCCACTTGCAAATCCACAACCTGCTGATGGTTGTGGTGACGGTGTTTCTGACCTCGGCGCTGTTCTCCCTGGGCGGTTTTATCAACGCCATGTTGGCGACAAAATTCGATGACATCTCCATTGTGCCCACGTTCATACTGACACCATTGACCTACCTGGGCGGCGTTTTTTACAGCGTTAGTCTGCTACCGGACATATGGCGCGCGGTGTCTATGGTCAACCCGATTCTGTACATGGTAAATGGCTTTCGCTATGGCATTTTGGGTGTTTCAGACGTGAATCCGTTTGTGTCTCTCGGTATGATTTTACTGTTTATTGGAGTGTTGACGGCGGTCGCGCTGAACTTGTTGCACCGTGGTAAAGGCATTCGTAACTGATTCGGGAGAATTTATGGCACTTGATAACGCGCCGCTGGGGAAATTCAGCGCATACCCGGATACTTACGATCCCGGCCAGCTGTTTCCGATTCCGCGGCTGCACAACCGACAGCGCATAGGCTTGGAGGACGGCCGCTGGCCATGGTTTGGCGGAGACGTTTGGCAGGCTTGGGAAGTGTCTTGGCTGCGCCCTGGCGGCGTGCCGGTGGTGGCCTGGGCGGAAATCGAGTTTCCGGCAGAATCGCCGCAGCTGGTTGAGTCAAAATCGCTGAAGCTGTATCTGAATTCACTGAACCAGACCGTGTACGCTAGTGCTGAGCGGGTTTGCGAAGTGATTGTTGCAGACCTGTCGTCAGCGTGTGGCGCCGCGGTTCGGGTGACCCTGCACAGCGTAGATGAAGGCGGCCTGGCCCAGGGGCGGCCGCAGGAATATCAGCTGATTGATGACGAACCTCTGGTTGATGTGGTTTACGACTATGCGCCGGAGTCCCTTGTAACCGGTACAGAAATCGTCAGCGAAAAGTTGTGTTCACACCTGTTGAAAAGTAATTGCCCGGTAACCGGGCAGCCAGACTGGGGTTCGGTATTGATTGACTATACCGGGCCGAAACTGGATCGGGTTGGCCTGCTGCGTTACATCGTGAGTTTTCGCCAGAAGCAGGACTTTCACGAGCATTGCGTAGAGACTCTGTTCACCGACCTGATGCGTCATTGTAAGCCGCAGGCGCTGACGGTAGCCGCCCGCTATACCCGCCGCGGCGGCCTGGACATTAACCCTTGGCGCAGCACCCGTGCTGATGCCAATTCCGGCCCGCGCCTGATACGGCAGTAGCCTTTTTTGAGTCGCGTTTGCGCTGTCTAGTCCCGCTGATGGCGCAAGCGGCTAGAGGCTTCGTCTAGCGCTCGCAGTATGGCGGTTCGGTCGTTTTCGTTCACTTTTGCGGAATCCAGATACAGGGTAAAACCACTGTGTTCGTGTTCCAGAAAGCTGCGGTTGCGGCCCAGGTCGCAACGATAATCGATTACCTGATACACTGCAATGGGCCTGCTGAAGCCCTTAACCGTTACCTCGCCTTTATCGCGGCACATGATGCTGTCTTTAATCAGCGAAAAGGCTTCGTGTGTTACCAGAATTTCACCGGCCTGTGCCAGATGCTCCAGGCGGCTGGCAAGGTTCACTTCCTTGCCAATGATGGTGTAATCCATGCGATTCTCGGCGCCAAAGTTGCCAACGGTGGCATAGCCGGTGCTGATGCCCATACGAATCTGCAGCGGGGTTTTGATGCCTTTACTGCGCCAGTTCTGGCGCAGTATTTTCATGTGTTTGCGCATGTCGATGGCCATAGACACGCAGGCCAATGTATCCGCCCGTTGACCACGGCTGGTGGGGTCGCCGAAAAAGATCATGATGGAGTCGCCCACAAACTTATCAATGGTGCCGCCGTGTTTGAGGGCAATTTGCGACATTTCATTGAGGTAGTGGTTTAACACATCGGTCAAGGCTTCCGGCTCCATTTCTTCCGACAGCTCGGTAAAGCCCTGAATGTCTGAAAAAAACACCGCCAGTTTTTTGCGCTGGGTTTCCAGGCGTACATCCCGCTGGCCGGTAAAGATGGTTTGCCATACCTGCGGTGACATGTACTTCGACAATTTTTGCGACAGTGCGATGGACTGTTCGCGCTGGGTTTGAATCAATAAGGTTGCGTGGCGCAGGGCTTTGGCTTGTTGGTGGGAAAACAGAGCGGTTGCGCAAATGTAAACACCGGCTACGATCACCGCCAGTAGATCTGCAAGGGGGGGTAGGGTGATGACATGGTCAGGGTTGAATAGAAAGAACATGGCCAGCGCCGACGCAGAAAGTATCAGGCTACCCTTTGCCCATTGCTTTAAGCCTCCGACCATAAAGCAGGTGAACATCACCATTAACGCAATGGTGGCAGAGGATATGCTTGCCAGCCCCAGGCTACCGATAAACGCCCCGGAAATGGCGCAATCTATTAGCAACAAATTTTGACCAACAGTGGTTGGGTTCCGCTTGCGGGCATCCAGGGAAAACAGCTGGGCCAGGTGTGGCCAAACCAAGGCAAACCCCGCCATGCCAAAAAGCCATTCTGAGTGAAGCCTACCAACAGCAGCTGCGACCACAATCACGGCGACGGCGGCGTAACCCAGTGTGCGGCCAAGATAAGGGGGCATGATGGGCACTGGTGTTTGTTCAGCGGTGTCGATAGCGTTAGCGGGGGTTGTTCCGGTACCGCGAATGTTGGCAGATGCTGTGCTCATTTCAGAATTGAATCCTTCCTGTCAGCATGTCTTTGAACATAACCCAGTCGCCCATCAAACTATAAAGGGGGTGGCGGAATGTAGCAGGGCGATTTTTCTCATAGCCAAAATGGCCAACCCAGGCGAAGCCATATCCGATCACCGGCAGCGCCAGCAGCCAAAGCAGATTGCCAGACACAGCCACCCATGCTGTGACCGCCAGCACCAGTGAACTGCCAATAAAGTGCAATCGCCTACAGGTTCGGTTACGGTGCTCATTTAAGTAAAAGGGGTAGAATTCAGCAAAGCTATGAAAGATGTTGGGCGCGCTCACAGTAGCCTCCATGTCGCTTTTAATTGTTGGTTTTACACGAGGGCACTCAGCCTAACAGCAATATTCGATTGTCACCATTGAGTGCTATACCAAGGATTTATTTTAACACCTGACAGGATTATATGACGGCTATCAGCGATTTTATTCTTGCCCGAAGCTCTGAGCCCCGGCTGCAGGCCCCGGCGCCGGGGCCAGACGTTCTGGCGCAGGCTTTTGCCTGTGCGGCACGAGCGCCAGATCATGGCCTGTTGCGGCCCTGGCGTTACCTGGTAGTGGAAGGCGAAGGTCTTGAACGCTTGGGCGATTTGTTTGCAGACACCTACGATCCGGAAGCCGATGAGAAAACCCTGGCGAAACTTCGCAAAGCGCCGCTTCGGGCGCCCCTGGTGATTATCGCGATTGCGTCACCGGTCGAACATCCGAAAATTCCGGCCAGCGAGCAAGTTCTGTCCGCCGCAGCGGGCACCACGTTGCTGGAGCTGGCGCTTCAGGATGCGGGCTTCGGTGTTATGTGGCGAACCGGGTCGCCGGCTTATAATCCGGCGGTTACACGGGCGTTGGGTTTGAGCGAACAGGAATCGGTGATTGGCTTTATTTATACGGGCAGCGTTGTTTGTGCCAAGCCTGCGGTGCCGCGTCTTGAGCCGGCGGCGTTTGTGTCGCGCTGGCCGCAGTAGCCAGCGGCTATTTACGCTTGAAGAACACCCTTGATAGCGCACTCTTAATAGACACTCCCCAGAGCACCCTTTACAGAGCACTCTTTGGGGCACCCATTAGAGGTCGTTCAGCAGTTCCAGCGTTTGGGCCAGACGCTGGGGAGCTGAATCCATTTCCAGAATCTCCTGCATGAGCTCAGGCTCAAAGTGCACCACGCCAAACAGCGCCAGGCTGAACTGGCCGTCGGTTTTTGCCTGCCATTCTTCCGATTCCGCCAGTTGCGTCACAGATTTTCGAATCGCCGGGTCGCCGTGGCCCAGACCGACCAGCCGGTGCAGAATTTTATCCCGCAATTCGGCGCATTCGCGGATTTCACTGTCGCTGAGCGGTTGGTCATTAAACTCTGTGCACTCATAGATCTGATACGGCAACTGCTGAAGTTGCTGATCCAGCCGGTAGCGCTGCTGTATGTGCACGTTCAGCAGCAGGCGACCGTCTTCCATGGTTTCCAGAAGCTCGCAGCGGCCTGCGCTGAACACGTTGTAGGGCCGATAGGTGGCCTGATTAGAGCTTAGCGCCTGCTCCAGAGACTCTGCTTGTTTGCCCGGGCTTAACTGTTTCTCGGTGTGGCAGATGGCCAATAGGGTGTCGGTTTCCAGGCAGTGTTGAATCATCGCGCGGTAGCGCGGTTCAAACACGTGTAGCGGGAACACAGTGCCGGGGAAGGTGACGGACCCGGGAATGGGGAAGATGCAGATCTTTGCCACGGGCTTGCTCCACAATAATTGGCTTGAAGATTCAGTAGCCAATTTACGTGAAAGAGCGGCTTTTCGCTCAATAGTGTGACAAGAATAAACGTTTTTCTGACAAGGCAAAACAGCCGGAGCGAACCCCGGCTGTCATTGTTACAGGTGGAAGGGTAAGTAAAGCGCAACAATAGGGAAGAAATAAACGATTAACAGGCAGCCAAACATCAGCAAGATAAATGGCCATACGCCGCGCACAACGTCCATGATTTTGCCCCCGGCAACGGCTTGTATCACGAACAGGTTAAGCCCCACTGGTGGTGTGATCAGGGCGCATTCGATCATGATCACGAAAATGATGCCGAACCATATGGGGTCAATGCCCAACGGGGCCAGCGACGGATAAAGCACTGGCATCATAATCAGCAGCATCGATATAGACTCCAGGAAAAAACCCATCACCAGCAACACCAAACACACCGCCAGTATGAACAGGCCGGCGCTGCCAATGTGCATGCTGACGAACATCGAGATGTCTTGGGGAATCTGATACAGGGTGATGGCTTTGCCGAATACTTTGGCGCCGGCCATGATTATGAAAATGGTTATTGTTGTTTTCATGGTGGCAATACAGGCCACTTTGAAGCTATCCCAGCTGAACGTTTTCAGGGCCAGCACAATAACCAGCGACAAGGTCACGCCGATGGCTGCAGATTCCGTAGGCGTGAATACACCGGCGTAAATACCGCCAATAATAATCACCGCCAACATAATGATGGGCAGTGCGCGCAACGTTGCTGCAAGGCGTTCGCTTTTGGATGCCTTGGGCACCGGAGTGCAAGCTTTGCCAAGTGTTGCGTACACAAAGCTGAATACTATAAAGCTACCCGCCATGATCAAGCCCGGCCCAACGCCCGCCAGGAACAGGTCCACTATGGATTCTTCGGTAATAACGCCGTACACAATCATCGGAATGGACGGCGGAATCAGAATGCCGAGCGTGCCCCCGGCCGCAATCAAGCCCAATACAAAAGGCCGATGGTAGCCGCGGTCGGTCATCTCTTTAATGGCAACACTGCCTATGGTTGCGGCTGTGGCTACAGAGGACCCTGAAATGGCCGAGAAAATTGTGCACGAGGCAATGGTTGCGATGCCCAGACCGCCGGGCCAGTGGCCAACCCAGGTTTGAACCGCATTGAACAGATCTTTACCGACGCCACCTTGCAGCAGGATGTTAGACATCAACAGAAACAGCGGAACAGACAGCAAAATAAAGCTGTCGAACGAAGAATACAAAGCCATGGGGACCATTAGCGGCGACATGTCAGCCAGCAACAGCATGGCAAGGCCAAGCCCGCCCAGTACAAAACCCACAGGTATACCTGAAAGCAAAAGCATTAGCAGGGCAAATATAATCAGCGCAACAGACATCAGACGTGCACCTCTTCAGCGGGCTGCAGATGGCCCGTCAGCACAAGTGCGGCCTCGGTCAGGCACTGAACAAACAGTAAGCCAAAGCCCAGCGGAATAGCGCTTTGGGTGATCCACATCGGCAATCCCAGCATGGAGGCGGATGCAGCATTTATGGTGACGGCGTTAATCACTATTTGCGCTCCGTACCAGGTAACCCAGCCTGAAAACACCGCAATAACGAGCAGCGACCACAGCTCTGCGACGACACGTAAGCGTGGGTCAAAGCGGCTGATAAGCATGTCTATGCGAATCAGAGCCTGATGCTGTAGTAGCCAGCTTGCACCGAGGCAAGATGCCCAGATCTGACACATCAATGACAGATCTCCCGCCCAAATGGTGGGGGACAGAAATAAGTAACGGGCAATCACTTCGTAGGTAATCATGGCTGCAATAACCACAAACAAGGCCGCAGCGAGTCGCCCGCAAAGGGTAACAATGGCGTAGTTCATGCGCACCCAGAGCGAAGGATGACTGGCGCGCCATGCCTGCGGATCTTTTATTGAGGCGTTGACATCTGACATGAATAATTCCGACAACATAATATCGAACAGTAACGGACGCCTGTTTAACAGGCGTCCGTTACTGGAGGGTATGGCTAGACTTAAAGCGCGCGAGCAGCGTCAATTACTTGCTGTCCGAGTGGGCCTGCGTTTTCAATAAAGCCATCAAGCACAGGGAGGGTTGCCTCCTGCCACTTGGCGATATCCGCTGGGCTGAGTTCAATTACATTCATTTCGTTCTTGGCGTTTGCGATGGCATCGGCCTCAAGGGTTTGAATTTTGTCGCGCAGCTGCTTTTCTACCTTCACGGCTGCATTTTGCAGAATAGTCCGTTCGCCATCGGTAAGGTCCTGCCATACTTTTTCGTTGATGATGGTCATGAACTCAATGTTGGCGTGGTTTGTCAGGGTCAGGTGGTCCATTACCTGATAAAGCTTGCGAGGGCCAACGGCCGTCACGCCTGTCATGCCGGCATCCACGGTTCCGCGCTGGTAAGCCAAAAACTGTTCAGACCCTGCCATGACGGTAGGGGCGGCGCCCACAGCTTTGGCGAATTCACCGAGGGTTTTACCGAACACGCGCACCTTCATGCCTTTCATGTCGTCAGGCAGCTGAATAGGTTTGCTTTTGGAGAGCAGCGCTACGCCGCCGTACGCCTGCCACCACAATGGGCGAGCGCCGGTTTTGATGATTTCATCGTCTAGCAGGGTACGCACGGGGCTTCCAGGCGCGGTGGCTTTTACAACTTTGTCGTTGTCTGGAAATAAGAAGGGTACGTAAAAAACGTCAACCGCCGGAATGGTGCCAGCCAGCTGGGTGACGCTTATGACGCCCATTTCGATGGCGCCAGAGCTCACGGCGCCGTGGACTTCTTTGTCTTTATACAGCTGCGCCGACGGGAAGATCTGAATTTTGATCTCGCCGTTGCTGTTTGTTTCCACTTCGTTTTTAAAATCGACCAGGTTCTGGCCCAAGTGGTGCGTCAGCGGCAGTTGCAGCGTCACCTTTAAGGTGGTTTCAGCAAGTGCTGGCATGGCGATAAGGCCAGACACGATTACGCCGGAATAGAGAAGGTGTTTTAATTTCATGATCATTCCTTGTTTTTTTTAGTTCTCTTCGGGGTGGCCTGATCAGCTGCGGCCGTTTTGCATCAATTGTTTTACCGATTGCGGGAGTGGCCGAGTCTGGTTTCGTGGCCCTGCTTTGCGAACCTGCCCGGGCAGGTCGTGATTGACGATCCGGGCCAGGCGTTGTGATTGCAACAGCAAGCCGTTCAGGTCTACGCCTGTATTCAGGCCCATTTCATTCAGCATGTGAACCAAGTCTTCGGTACAAATATTGCCGGTAGCACCTGGTGCAAAGGGGCAGCCGCCCAAGCCACCCAACGAGGCGTCAAACTGGTTAACCCCGGCGGCGAGTGCCGCAAGCACGTTTGCCAGGCCAAGCCCGCGGGTGTTGTGGAAGTGCAGTGTCAGTTCCAGCTCGGGCCAGCGTTCGCGCACGGCCATGCACAATGACTGTACCTGGTTGGGTACTGCCATGCCGGTGGTGTCGGCCAAGGTTAGGCTGTGCAGGCCGCGTTCAAGATAAGCGTCAACAAAGCGCAGCACCCGCTCTTGTGTTTGCTGGCCTTCAAATGGACAACCAAAGCTGGTGGCCAAAGAGCCATTCAGGCGCATAGGCGTTCCGGAGGTCATCTCGGCAATTCGCTGAAATTGCTGCAGCGACTGGTTGCAGGTCATGCGCATATTCGCCAGATTATGGCTTTCGCTGACCGACATTACCAAGTTGATTTCTTCTACACCGAGTTCCAGTGCGCGGGTACAGCCCTTCTCGTTGGGTACCAGCGCCACATAGCGCGTCGACGTATCGCGGGTAATGGCGCGAAACACCTCGGCGGCATCACTCAGGTTAGGTACAGCGCGGGGCGAAACAAAAGAGCTTACCTCGATTTTGTTCAGACCAAGACCCGCAAGGGCGTTGATCAGGTCAACTTTGGTCGCTGTCGGAATAAAATCCGGTTCGCTTTGAAAGCCGTCACGGGTGACGACCTCGTTGATCAGTATTCGTTTTGGCAGTTCGGTAAACATTAGATCACATCCTTAGATCACATCCTTGTCTTTTAATGCCTGAATGTCTGCTACAGAGTAGCCCAGGCCCTCCAGAATCTCGATGTTATGTTCGCCAAGGCCAGGGCCCAACCAGCGGGTGGTGCCGGGAGTGGCGCTCAGTTTAGGCACAATTCCTGGCAACGATATTTCACCGCCACCGGGAAGTGGTTGTTCGGTAATCATTCCGCGAGCGCGGAAGTGAGGGTCTTCAAAAATATCGGCCGCGGTATTGATCCGGCTGGCTGGCACCGCCGCGTCTTCAAGTACGGCCAGGGCGTCAGCAAGATTATGGCTGGACGTCCAGGCTTCAATGGCTTCGTCCAGTTCGTCGCTGCGCTTTGCGCGGCCATCGTTGTGGGCAAGCTCGGGGTCGTCCGCCAGGTCTTGGCGGCCAATCGCATTCATCAGTCGTTTGAATATGCTGTCGCTGTTTGCAGCGATAACAATGTAACGGTCGTCACCGCTGCGGTAGGTGCTGGAAGGTGCAATGCCCGGCATGCTGGCGCCGGTGCGCTCACGCACAAAGCCGAACATTCCATATTCGGGAATCATGCTCTCCATAACGCCGAACACAGCTTCGTAAAGCGCAACGTCCACGTATTGGCCTTTGCCGCCGTTTACCTTGAGGTGGTGCATGGCCATCATCGCGCCAATCACGCCGTACAGCGAAGCCAGGGTATCGCCAATGCTGACGCCTGCCCTTACCGGGGGCCGGTCCGGATAACCTGCAAGATAGCGCAAACCACCAATCGATTCGGCAATGGCTGCAAAGCCCGGCCGTGAGGAGTAGGGCCCATCCTGGCCATAGCCGGATACCCGAATCATGATTAGCGAGGGGTTTATAGCCGACAATTGCTCCCAGCCCAGATTCCATTTTTCCAGAGTTCCGGGGCGAAAGTTTTCGATAACAATGTCGCTCTCTTCCACCAGCTTATGAACGATGGCTTGAGCATCCGGGTCTTTCAGGTTCAGCGTCAAGGACTTTTTGTTGCGGCTCTGGGAGTACCACCAGAGCGACGTATTTTTGTGCATTTTTCGCCAGCGCCGCAGTGGATCACCGGTGCCTGGTGGCTCAATTTTGATGACGTTAGCGCCAAACTGGGCAAGGAGGCTGGCGGCATAGGGGCCGGCAATTAGCGACCCTAATTCGAGGACGCGTACGCCTTCAAGGGGCAGCGGTTTGGTTTCCTGATCCCCGGCGCCGGAAGATTCCTTGGTCATGTTCATCTCACCTTAAAATGGTATCGCTTTCTTAATGTTTTCCAAAATAATGAGCTGGAACCTGAAAATGCCAAAATGGTTAAATGTGAGGCTGCCATCTCTGTTTGCGATGGCTGGATTCAGGAGCTTGGTTTCAGATGTTCAAGCAGGCGTAGCGTTGCATGTGACAACGGGTGCAGATTGCTTGTGCAAAGCTTCAGTTTGCGGCTTGCCCAGCGGTCGGTGAGGGGTATGGTTTTGATGCGATGGGTGTTTACGTAAGGCCGCGCAATGTCTTGCGGCATAATGCCGATGCCCAGGTCTTGCTCGACCATTCGCATCAGTGCTTCGTAGCTGGTTACCTGAATACGCATGCGGAATGTTTTCTCTGCGGCGGCGGCTGCCTGCAACAGTTTGTTGTTAATGGCGCTGCCGGTGTGCAAGCCAACGTAATCGTACTGCAGGGTATCCACAAAATTCAGACTCTTGGCTTGGCTTAGCGGGTGTTGGTTGGCGGTAATCAGCGCCAGCCGATCGCTTTGGTAGGGGTGAATCGTCAGGTTTTCCGTGTTGCCAAGTAATTCGGTAAAAATACCGATGTCCGCCTGGTTCTGCGCTACGGTTTCAATAATTTCCGAGCTAATCCGTTCTTCCAATTGAATCTGGATAAAGGGGTGCTGGTCCAGAAATGTTTTCAGCTGCACCGGAAGAAACTGGGTGATGGCGGAAATATTGGCGACGATGCGCACTTCGCCCCTTACTCCCTGGGAGTATTCGTGCATGCGGGCATGCACTTCTTCCAGTTGATGCAGCACGCCTCTTGATAGCTGGGCTAGCGCCTTGCCGGCCTGGGTTCCTTCAACGCCACGGTTGGTGCGTACCAGCAACTGGGAATTCAAACAAATTTCGAGCTCACTGATGCGCTTGCTGATGGCGGAGGCGGCGATAAACTCCTGCTCGGCAACCGCTGCGATGGTGCCTGTTTCCAAAACCCGCACAAACAACCGTAATGATGTGGGATCCAAATGCATACAAACGCTCCAGATACATATAATGCATTGGAGTCTATGGGTTTGTGCCTAAAAGGAAAGTGTGACGCGACATATTTCCTTGTTAACCCTCAGCTCTGACATTGCCAGTTGGCAGGCAGGGCATTGCCGCTTTTCCGATTCTGTTTCTTGCACGTGTTTTTACAGGTGTCTTTATCTCAGCTGTTTTCCGCCTTTTACCTTTTTCAGGTTTGTAAATCGGGCTATTTCAATTAAAAACAGTCGATTTTAAGTGTGAGCCCTAATTCTGGCATCGAGCTTGCTTTATGTTCTGCATACACCTGAAACCGGCAATCTTTCGTTAACCGCCGGCACAGAATTGCGGAGGCAGCATGGCAATCTCATTCGATAGTGCACTGGGTATTCACCAATACGCCCTTCAGGCACGGGTTCAACGCGCAGAAGTTTTGGCCAATAATCTCGCCAACGCCGACACTCCGGGCTTCAAGGCCCGTGATATCGACTTCCAGGCGATAATGAAGCGAGCGCAGAGTAACGCCGGCGGCTTCGGCATGAACACCACTAACAGCCGCCATATAACCGAAGGTGGCGGTGCGCCCGGCTCTGTCAGCGACAACGATTTGCTGTATCGCACACCGCACCAGCCGTCGGTAGACGGCAATACGGTAGACGCCCAGCAAGAACAGAGCCGCTTTATGCGCAACGCTATGGACTACCAGGCCAGCTTTCAGTTTCTTAACAGCAAATTCAGTGGAATTAGCAAAGCGCTGACAGGTCAGTAAGCCGCAGTCAACACGGTGAACACAGGAGGTTTTTATGTCACTGGGTAACATTTTCGACATCGCCGGTTCCGGTATGACTGCGCAATCGCTGCGGCTAAACACCACAGCTTCTAACATTGCCAACGCCGAAACCGCCAGTTCCAGCACTGGCGAGACCTACCGCGCCCGTAAGCCGGTGTTTGCGGCGGTTCAGCAGTCGCTTTTAAACGGCAACCAACCGGCGTTCGGTTCCGGGGCAGAAGGCGGTGCCGGTGTGCGGGTGGAAGGTATCGTCGAAAGCGATGCCGAGCTGCAGATGCGCTACGAGCCCAACCACCCGGCTGCCAGCGAAGACGGCTATGTGTACTACCCCAATGTGAATGTGGCAGAAGAGATGGCCGATATGATGTCGTCTTCACGCAGCTTCCAGATGAACGTAGACATCATGAACACTGCCAAGTCGATGATGCAGCGCATTTTAACTCTGGGCCAGAACTAACAGGCGGTAATCAATCATGAGTGCAGTAAACGCAAGCCAGGCAACGGATGTACTAAGCCAATACCAGCTGAAACAGCAGTCGGCAAGCGGCAAAGGTGAGCTTGGAAAAAATGAATTCATGGAACTGATGTTGGCCCAGCTGAAGAATCAGAACCCGCTGGAACCGCAAGACAACGGCGAGTTTATTTCCCAGCTGGCACAATTCAGTTCGCTGGAAGAAATGCAGAAGTTGTCTGGCAACGTGGACAACGTGGTCGGCGAATTCCGTTCTACCCAGGCTCTGCAAGCTTCCGCCATGGTTGGTAAAACCGTATTGGTGTCGTCGGATTTGGCGATGCTGGGTGCCAGCGGCGAGGTTAACGGAACCGTCGATGTGCCTGCCTCAACCGGCGGCGTGCAAGTGTCGATATTGAACGGTTCGGGTGAGTTGGTGCGGCAGATGGAATTGGGTGGCAAGCCCTCCGGTTCTGCCAAATTCACGTGGGACGGTAAAGACGGCAACGGCAGTGCTTTGCCGCAAGGCTCTTATTACGTAGTGGCTTCCGGTGCCTATCCTGGTGGTTCGCAGCAGTTGGGCACAATGATGAGCGCAAACGTCGACAGCGTGTCTTTGGGCAAAGGCGGCTCTATTTCTCTGAACCTTGCGGGCATGGGGTCTATTGATCTGTCGCAAGTTCGGCAAATCAATTAATACCGGCGTCAGCAGAGGTGAATTATGGCATTTAACACAGGATTAAGCGGCCTCAGGGCGGCGGCGGTAGACCTGGATGTAACCGGCAATAACATCGCAAACGCCAGCACCGTAGGCTTTAAAAGCAGCCGCGTGCAGTTTGGGGACTTATACGCCAACGGCTTTCTAAGCTCTGGCAGCGCTCCGGTAGGTGACGGGGTTCGTGTGCAGAGCGTCAAACAGTCGTTTGGCCAAGGCAACATCAGCTTTACCGATAGCGGGCTAGACCTTGCTATCGACGGCGACGGCTTCTTCGAGCTGAATAATGGCGGCGAAAAGCGATACTCCCGGGCCGGCCAGTTCGGTACTGACAAAGACGGCTTTGTGGTGAACAACCAGAATATGCGTTTACAAGGCTATATTGCAGACGCCGCCGGCAACTTGTCAGGCAGAACGGGTGATCTGCAAATTGGCAGCGATAACCTTTCGCCACAGCGCACCACCGATCTGCGGACAGACCTCAATCTGGATGCGCGGGAGCAGGTGCTGACTGCCACTCCGTTCGATCCGTTAAATCCGGGTACCTACAACCACGTTACCGCAACCACGATTTTCGACAGCTTGGGTAACCCTCACGAGGCCACCCAATTTTATGCCAAGAGGACTCCAGTGAATGCCGATAGCGAATGGTCGTTATATGTGCAGATAGATGGTGAGTATGTGGGCAATACAGATGCCGCTAACCCCACGGCCATCTTAGAATTCGACCAGAACGGTAATCTGACGGCACCCACCAATCCCCTTGGTACAATTCCAATATCTGATTGGACCCCTGTAGATCAAAATGGAGTTGCCAATGGCGCCGCAACAGGAGCCGGCGCGGCGTTTAATCTGGATTTGGGCAGCACCACTCAATATGGCGCCAACTTCGGTGTCAATGATCAGCGCCAGAATGGCTACACCACCGGCCGGCTGTCGGGGCTGGATGTGTCGCAGCAAGGCGTCATTTTTGCCCGCTACACCAACGGCCAGTCAAAATCGTTAGGGCAGGTGGCTTTGGCCAGCTTTAATAATACCGACGGCCTGTCACCGTCGGGTGACACCAGCTGGGTGGAGACCTTCGAATCTGGCCAGCCGATTATTGGCAGGCCAGACACCGGAACCCTGGGGGCGATTCAAGCCAGCTCGGTTGAGGAATCCAATGTAGACCTGTCTGCGGAATTGGTGAATCTGATTATTGCCCAGCGTAACTACCAGGCGAATGCCAAAACCATTGAAACCTCGGATGCGGTCACCCAGACCATCATCAACCTGAGGTAAGTAATCGAGCGCCCGGCAGGGTGCTTTTAGCAAAACCGGGCCAGATAAGGCCCGGTTTTGCTTACTCCTGAACTTTTCTTATTTCGTCGCCAATAAAACTGGCACGACTCCTGCTTTAAGACTGGTAACAGTCAAATATCCGGCAGGAACCTTCCCCATGGACAAAGCCCTTTACATCGGAATGTCCGGTGCCAAGCAGAACATGCTGGCCCAGCGCGCCCATGCCAACAACCTGGCGAACGTGACCACCACTGGTTTCAAAAGAGACTTCGCCCAAGCCCGCAGTATGCCGGTGTTTGGCGAGCATCATCCTACTCGCGCCTACGCCATGACCGAAAACCCCGGCACAGACTTGTCTTCAGGTGCTCTGATGGAAACCGGGCGGAAACTGGATGTGGCGATTGAAGGCGACAGCTGGCTGGCGGTGCAAAACAACCTGGGTGAAGAAGTGTTTACCCGCAGTGGCTCCCTGCAGATAGATGTCAATGGTCTGCTGCGATTGGCTAACGGTGAAATGGTTCTGGGCAACGGTGGCCCGGTGGCTTTGCCGCCTTTTGATAACGTTGAGATTGGTGCCGACGGCACCGTGTCTATTGTTCCGGTGGGTGGCCCTCCCGATCAGTTGGTGGAGGTGGACAGGCTCAAGCTGGTAACGCCGCCGACAAAGGCACTGGAAAAAGGCCCGGATGGCTTTATACGTCGCAAGCCCGATCAAGCGCTTGGTGGTGGTGAACCGGCTGATGCCAACGCCCGGGTTTCCAGTGGCTTTCTGGAAAGCTCTAACGTAAACGCGGTGGCCGAAATGATTTCCAATTTGCAGCTGTCGCGGCAATACGAAATGCAGGTGAAGGTAATGAGCACCGCGAAAGAAAATTCTGAAGCAGCGGCACGGCTATTGCAGAACCTCTGATAACACTTGCATCAAAACGTGTATCAACACTTGAAACAACACGCCAGCGGGCGTGAAAGCGGCAAGATTTCGCCGCCATCCACAACAGCCTGACGGTAGGGAGCGATTAAAATGCATCCAGCATTATGGGTTAGCAAAACCGGGTTAAGCGCGCAGGACACTAACATGTCCACCATCTCTAACAACCTGGCGAACGTGAACACTACCGGTTTCAAGCGCGACCGCGCGGTGTTTCAGGATCTTCTGTATCAGGTGAAACGCCAACCCGGTGGCCTGAACACACAGAACACCGAATTACCCTCCGGGTTGCAGTTGGGTACCGGTGTGAGGGTTGTGGGTACCGCCAAACAGTTTACCCAGGGCAACTTGCAGATAACCGAGCAGCCACTGGATATGGCGGTTAACGGTCGCGGCTTCTTGCAAGTGCAATTGCCAGACGGCCAAACCGCCTATACCCGCGACGGTCAGTTTCAGTTGAATTCCGATGGTGATGTTGTAAACCCCGCGGGCAACGCCTTGCAGCCCAACATCAACATTCCGGCAAATGCCACTAATGTGACCATCGGTCGCGATGGCACTGTAACCGCTGTCACCGACGATCAGGCCGCTCCCATCAACCTTGGCCAGATAACCCTGGTGGACTTTATTAACCCGCAGGGTCTGCAGGCGATTGGCAATAACCTGTTCAAGCAGACCAATGCCAGTGGCGACCCAGCCGAAGGTGAACCCGGCTTAGCCGGGCTGGGCTCGCTGGAGCAGGGCTCTATTGAGTCTTCTAACGTGGAAGTGGTGGAAGAGCTGGTGAACATGATTACCACCCAGCGCGCCTATGAAATGAACTCGAAAGTCGTGTCGACTGTTGACCAGATGCTGCAGTTCATCACCAACAATATTGGTTAATGCCGGTGCTTTCCGGTCAGAGGTTTCGCTATGACAGCTAACGCCGTTTTTTTACAGTTCCGCCGCAGCGCCAGCGTTGCGTTGGTTCTGGTGCTGGCGGTGCTTCAGGGTTGCGCTGCGATGAGCCGGCCCCGTGCCATGCCAGATGACCCGGAATACGCTCCGGTGCGGGCCCAGGCGATGATGCAGCGCGATCTCGAAACCGGTTCTATTTACCAGATTAGCCGCAATTACAATTTTTACGGCGACACAGTGGCGCTCAACGTGGGCGATGTGCTTACGGTGACCTTGAACGAGTCTACCCGCGCCAGTAAAAACGCGGAAACCAGTATCTCGAAAGACAGTGACATCAGCCTGACCGAGCCCAACATATTTGGTAGAAACAAGCTGGGGCTGGCAACGGCTATCGAGCAACAGCGAGATTTTCAGGGTGCCGCAGAGGCGGATCAAAGCAACAGCCTGGCCGGCAGCATCACCGTAACGGTCACCGAAGTATTGCCTAATGGCGTGTTGCGCATTCGTGGCGAGAAGTGGCTGTCGCTGACCAATGGCGAAGAATACATTCGCCTGACAGGATTGGTGCGGCCTCAGGATATCAAGCCGGACAATACTCTGGCGTCTAATCGCATTGCCGATGCCCGCATTGCTTACGGTGGCACCGGTGATTTTGACCAAGCCAACCAGATGGGCTGGATGGGGCGTTTCTTCAACAGCGAATGGTGGCCTCTGTGAACCTTTCCAAAGTGATTCTGTGTAAAACGAATGTGCGCAAATGTTTGGCAATAGCATTAATGGCGTTAATGGTGGCTTCGCCGGTGATGGCTGACAGGCTTAAGGACTTGGCCCGCATCAAAGGCGTGCGTGACAACCAGCTGGTGGGTTATGGCTTGGTGGTTGGCTTGGCCGGCACCGGCGACAAAGCGCCATTTACCAATCAGACCTTCCGCAACATGATGAACCAGTTTGGCGTCACTCTGCCGGAAGGCGTTGATCCAAAACTGGCGAACGTCGCTGCGGTGACGGTGAACGCTACCATTCCACCGTTTGCCAAGCCCGGTCAGCAAATCGACATTACCGTGTCGTCTATCGGCAACGCCAAAAGCTTGCGCGGCGGCGTCCTGCTGATGACCACGCTGAAAGGCGCTGATGGCAACGTGTATGCGCTTGCGCAAGGTAGCCTGACTGTCAGTGGCTTTGGCGCTGAAGGGCTGGACGGCTCGCGTATTACCGTTAACATTCCCAGCGCAGGGCGAATCCCCAACGGCGCTACTGTCGAGCGCGAAGTGGCTTCGCCATTCAACAATGGCGATACCGTTACGTTTAATCTGTTGCGCTCAGACTTCACTACCGCCCGTCGGGTTGTTGAAGCCATCAACGGCAACTTGGGCCCGGATATGGCTTACGCCCACGACGCCACCTCTGTTTCTGTGCGCGCCCCGCGGGATGCTTCCCAGCGAGTCAGCTTTCTGTCGATTCTGGAAAATATTGAAGTGAATCCGGCTGAAGCCGCCGCCAAGGTAGTGATCAACAGCCGCACCGGCACCATTGTGGTGGGCCAAAATGTGAAGGTTAGCGCGGCCGCGGTTACCCATGGCAGCCTGACGGTGATTATTCAGGAAAACCCCAATGTTGTGCAGCCTAATCCGTTAGCGGCTGGCAACACCGAAGTGGTGCAAGACTCTCAGATTACGGTGACTGAAGAACCGGCTCGCATGTTCAAGTTTGGCCCTGCGGTTACCTTGAACGAGATAGTTCAGGCGGTAAACCAGGTGGGTGCGGCTCCGGGCGACGTAATGGCGGTACTGGAAGCGTTAAAACAGGTTGGTGCACTGCGCGCCGAGCTGATTATTATTTAGAGCCGCAGGGGCAGAGCGATGCAGGATTACCGGATTCAGCAGGCCAATGTCTACACCGACTTTGAAGGCCTGAACGCGTTGAAAACCCAGGCCCGTACCGATAAGGAATCGGCGCTGAGGGAAGTGGCGCGGCAATTTGAAAGCCTGTTTCTGGCGGAAATGCTCAAGTCTATGCGCAAAGCCGGTGATGTAATGGCGGAAGGCAACTACCTGAACACCAACGAAAGCAAGGCGTATCGGGATATGTTTGACAACCAGATAAGCCTGTCGATGGCTGGCAACCAGGGTACCGGTCTGGCAGACGCTTTGGTGCGCCAGCTCAGCCCGCAAGTACCCGGTATGAGATCTGACGGTAGCCCGTTGGCCGGCCAAAAAACGACGTTGGCCGATTACGATCGCAGCGTGCCGCCTTTGTCACCACGGTTGCCAGCGGAAGTTAAAAGTGTGCAACAGCTAGCGGAAGCCTTGCCGGTTATGGCTGACAGCTCCCAGGACGACGCGCCACTACCCGCGCGCTTTGAATCTCCGGAACAGTTCGTGCAAACCCTGCTGCCCATGGCGCAACGCATCGCCAAAGACAGCGGCATTAACCCACGGTTTATGGTGGCCCAGGCCGCGCTTGAAACCGGTTGGGGCAAACACATGATTGAAGGTAAGGGCGACAGCTCCAGCCCCGTCCCGAGCTACAATCTGTTTGGTATAAAGGCCGACCAGCGCTGGCAGGGTGATTCGGTTGCCGTTACCACCACCGAATTCCGCGAAGGCGTACCGATGAAAGAGCAGGCGGAATTCCGCGCCTATGCTGACTACGAGGCCAGTTTGCGGGACTACGTTGATTTTCTGGAATCTAACCCGCGCTATCGGGACGTGTTGGCCGTGGCAGACAGGCCAGCCCAGTTTGCTGAAAAACTGCAACAGGCCGGTTACGCCACCGATCCGAATTACGCTGAGAAAATTCGCAGCATCATGAACCGGGATTCTCTGATGACGGTTTCCATGGGCCAAGCTGAGGCCGGGGAGTAAACGCAATGGCAGGATTACTGGGCATTGGTTTAAGCGGCATACTTGGGCACCAGGCTGCGCTGAACACCACCGCTAATAACATCACCAACGCCAACACACCGGGTTATAGCCGCCAAGAGGTGCAGTTTGGCGCTCAGACACCCCAGCGCACCGGCGCCGGCAGTATTGGTACTGGCGTTAATGTGGAAAACATTCGCCGCCTGGCAAACGAATATCTGACGCAGCAAATTCGTGAGGATTCCAGTCTGGAGGGCGAGCAAAGAGCGTTAAACACCGAGCTGAGTCGGCTGGACAACTTGCTGGGCGGCGAGTCTACAGGCCTCAGTAAGGCCTTGAACAACTTTTTTGCCAGTCTGCAGAACGCCGCCGAAGACCCCACGTCATTGCCTCAGCGCCAGCTGGTGTTGAGCGAAGGCCAGCAGGTGGTAAACCGCTTTTCCGCGCTTAATGAAAAGTTCATTCAGCAGCGTGAATCGGTAAAAACCCAGATGCAACAGGGCGCTAGAGACGCCAACGCGCTGATTGCCAGCATTGCCGATCTGAACTCGGCGATATCCCAGTCGCCCGGCATCGCCCAGGGCCGTATGCCAAACGATCTGCTGGACCAGCGCGATGAAAAACTGCGCCAGCTGTCTGAACTGGTCAGCATTAAGGTCAGCCGAACCGAAGGCGCTCAGGTGAATGTCACCCTGAACAACGGCCAAGGTCTGGTGATCGGTAATATCGCGGCAAAACTGGGTACCGCGCCAAGCTCCACCGACTCATCGATGTTGAAGTTCACGCTTGCCACCAGTGGCCGAGTTGTGAACATCGACAATGAAATTAACGGTGGAACCTTGGGTGGACTGCGCCACTTTCAGCAACAGGCATTAGCGCCGGCGTTTGACGAGCTTGGCCGTATTGCCATCGCACTGGCTGACACCATGAACAGCCAGCATCAGATTGGTATGGACCTGAAAGGCGATTTGGGGGGGCTGTTTTTTAAAGACTTCAACAGTGCGGCGTTGCAGGCTAGCCGGGTGATTCCCAATGCCGATAACCTTGGCGACGCCCAGTTTTCGGTGAGGATCAGCGACAGTTCAAAACTGGCGGCTGACACTTATAGCCTGAAAATTGGTGCAACTAACTATCAGCTGATTAATGACCGGACCGGCGCGATCGAAAGAGATCAAGCTTTGCCTGCTGCCGGCGACGAAATAGATATGCCCGGATTCAGTATCAGTTTCGACGCCGGCACATTCAATGCGGGTGACCGCTTTCAGATTCAGCCTACACGCAGCGGCGCGGCTGATATTGCCATGGTAGTTAGGCGTGAAGAAGACTTGGCCTTTGCCAGCCCGATACGCGGGGCAAGCGGAGACAATAACAAGGGCACGGGCACCATTAGCCAGGGCACCATGCTGGCGGTGATTGACCCGGCCACCGATTTGCCGATGAGAGTTGAATTTTTCAACGACGTTAGTGGTGGGCTGGCATATACCGTTTTTGATGCAGCTAACAACCGCGTGATCACGGAAGAACCATATATAGAGGGCCAGGGACTGTTTAGCGAAGACCCATTAAATGCCCTCTACGAAGGCTTCCAATTTGACGTGACCGGGCAGCCCAAAACAGGTGACGTCTTTACAATCGAATTCAACACAAACGGTGTATCCGACAACCGCAACGTCGAGTTTCTGGCATCGTTTGGCACAAAAAACACACTGAACAACGGCAGCCAGAGCTTCGCCGAGGGCTACGCCGGGCTGGTGGAAAACGTCGGCGTGCAAACGCGCCAGAGCCAGCTGGATTTGGAGGCGGGGAAGACCCTGCTGGAGCAGTCGTTCAATCAGCGCGAGTCTGTTTCGGGGGTGAATCTGGATCAGGAAGCCGGCAAATTGATTCAGTACCAGGCTGCCTACAACGCGTCGGCCAAGGTAATTACTGTTGCACAGGATCTGTTCAACACATTGCTGCAAACCTTCCGCTAAAACGGGCAAGGTTCAAAAAGGTAATGCGAGATGATTAGAATATCTTCACAGCAAATTTTTTCCGGCGGCATCAACCGGCTGCAGGATCTGAGCGCGCAGCTGAACAAAACCGATGAGCAGATTGCCACCGGCAAGCGGGTTAACCGACCGTCAGACGACCCGGTCGCCGCGGCGCGTATTCTGAAGCTGAACCAGGAAGTGAAGCGCATCGAAACCTACGAGCGCAACGCGCAACTGGCTAACAACCGGCTGGGCCAGGAAGAAAGTGCCGTCTCAAGCTCCCTGGATATTCTGCAGCGCGTGCGTGAGTTGACGGTACAGGCAGGTAACGGCTCGCTGTCGGCCAACGATCGTCTGTCTATCAGTTCGGAAATGAAGGAGCGCTTAGAGCAGTTGGCGCAAATGGCCAATACTCAGGACGCCTCTGGCGAGTACATTTTTAGTGGTTTTCAAGGAGGCACGCCGGCCTTCGCTAACGAAGGTGACGGTTGGGCTTATCAGGGCGACGAAGGGCAACGGATGCTGGAAATTGATGACGGCGTTACCGTGGCCATCAGCGATAACGGAAAGGGTATTTTTGAGCGTATTCCTGCGGCGGTTAGTGGAGCGCGGACTACAGCGGCGACTGGTTCCGAGGGTCGCATTAACAGCATTAGTGTGATCAATCGTTCAGAATTACAGACAGGCGGTCTTCCTTCGTTCAAGTTGCTAGCGTCAGGAGTTCCGGCAGATACGCTTACCGTCCGCGGTATAGACAATGCTGTACAAGAGACGGTGACCTTCACTCCTGGTGAGCCGGTCACGATAAACGGTGTACAGCTTACTCTGACGGAGCCGGCCGACGGTGATGAATTTACCATTGAAACCGGCGAAAAGCAGTCAGTCTTCAAAACCATAGAAAATCTGATCAGTGGTCTGGATAACCTGAGCAAAAGCGGTGACGCGGGTTCAGATGCCTACAACGATCTGATTGCTGGCTCCTTAGCCAACCTGGATAACGCTCAGGAAAGTTTTATTTTAAAGCAGACCGAACTAGGTGGGCGGATGAATTCGGTGGAATCCACCCAGGCGTTTCTGGAGGATTCCGCACTCTACAGCAAAGAGATTCGATCTCAGCTGCAAGACATTGATTACGCGGAAGCTATCAGCACCTTGAGCTTTCAAAGCTTTGTGTTGCAGGCGGCACAACAGTCGTTTGCGCGGGTTTCCCAGCTGTCATTGTTCGATCGGTTGTAAATTATTGCCAATTCAGGGCAATTGCTCTGATTTTATTGTTGATTTAAGGCTCAGCGTCAGTATAATTGCCCCTCTTCTGATGGCGGCGTGGTGGAATTGGTAGACACGACGGATTCAAAATCCGTTGCTAGTAATAGTGTGGCGGTTCGAGTCCGCCCGCCGCTACCATATATTTATAAGCCGCACCCTGCGGTTTCGTGCATAGTCATTTTTCATGAATGTCTCCGACTTTCGTTTTGACTTACCGGATGAGCTGATTGCCCGCTATCCGTTGAGTGAACGCTCTGGTTCCCGTCTATTTTGCCTTGATGGTCTTTCTGGCGATATCAATCATCGCCGTTTCACAGACCTACCCGATCTTCTGCAGTCTGGTGATTTGCTGGTGTTCAACAACACCAAGGTAATTCCTGCGCGCCTGTTCGGAAAAAAAGAAACCGGCGGCGCGGTAGAAATCTTGGTGGAGCGCATTACCGGCGATAAGCAGATGCTGGCCCACGTGCGCGCGTCAAAATCCCCCAAGCCCGGGCAACAAGTATTGTTGGAAGACGGAACTGCGTTGAACGTTATCGCCCGCGCCGACGCATTGTTCGAATTGCAGGTTGACGGCAGCGAATCACTGCTGGATATTCTGGATCGTCTGGGTCATATGCCCCTGCCACCTTATATTGATCGCGCGGATGAGGCGTCTGACCGGGAGCGTTACCAAACCGTTTATGCCCGCGAGGCAGGTGCGGTTGCCGCGCCAACCGCTGGCCTTCATTTTGATGAAGCGCTGTTGCAAAAACTCGCAGCGATGGGCGTAGACTCCACGTTTGTGACCCTGCATGTTGGCGCCGGCACCTTTCAGCCGGTGCGGGTAGACAAACTGGAAGATCACGTAATGCATCATGAACTGGTGCATGTGCGCCAGGACACGGTAGATGCGGTGGCCCGTACCCGCGCCCGTGGCGGCCGCGTGATTGCCGTGGGAACCACCTCGGTGCGCTCGCTGGAATCAGCCAGTCGCCACGGCGTCCTGCGCCCGTTTACGGGCGACACTGACATATTTATTTACCCCGGCTACAGCTTTCAGACCGTAGATGCACTGATTACCAATTTCCATTTACCCGAATCTACGCTGATCATGCTGGTCAGTGCCTTTGCCGGTTACGAATACGTGATGGGCGCCTATAAAGAAGCCGTGCGCGAAGGTTATCGTTTTTTCAGCTATGGCGACGCCATGTTCATTACCGGACAAGTGCCCAGTCGTGGCATGCTGCAGCACTCTGCAACGGAGCCGCAGGGCGGCCCCGAAACACAAGAATTTCACGGAGAAACCCGGTGACTGACGTCTGTTTCATGAGCTTTGAAAAACTGGGTGAAGACGGCCGTGCGCGCCGTGGTCGCCTGAGCTTTCCCCGCGGTGTGGTGGAAACGCCGGCGTTTATGCCCGTTGGCACTTACGGTACAGTGAAAGGCATGCTGCCCCGTGACATCAAGGACATTGGCGCCCACATCATTTTGGGTAATACCTTTCACCTGATGCTGCGCCCTGGCACCGAAGTGATCAAAGCCCATGGCGACCTGCATGATTTTACCCAGTGGCAGGGGCCGATTCTGACTGACTCTGGCGGCTTTCAGGTGTTTAGCTTGGGCGAAACGAGCAAAATTACCGAGCAGGGCGTGATTTTCCGTTCGCCGGTGGATGGCTCGCCGGTGGAGCTGAACCCGGAAATTGCGATGCAGGTGCAGCGCGACCTGGGTTCTGACATCGTGATGATTTTTGACGAATGCACGCCTTACCCGGCTACCGAGAAAGAAGCTAAAGACTCCATGGAGTTGTCGTTGCGCTGGGCGGCCCGCAGCAAGAATGCTCACGAGGGTAATCCTGCGGCGCTATTCGGCATTGTGCAGGGCGGAATGTACGAAGGCCTGCGCCAGCAGTCGCTGGACGGCCTGACCGACATCGGTTTTGACGGTTACGCCATTGGCGGGCTGTCGGTGGGCGAGCCCAAAGAGGACATGATTCGCATTCTAGACGACTTGCCGCCAAAAATGCCGGCGGACAAACCCCGTTACCTGATGGGCGTAGGCCGCCCTGAGGATATAGTAGAAGCAGTGCGTCGCGGTGTGGATATGTTTGATTGCGTAATGCCTACCCGCAACGCCCGTAACGGGTATCTGTTTACCGCTACCGGCACTGTTAAGATTCGCAACGCCAAAAACCGCCACGACACTGCGCCGCTGGATGACAGTTGTGACTGCTACACCTGCCAGAACTTTTCCAGAAGTTATCTGCATCATCTGGATAAGTGTGGAGAAATGCTCGCTTCGCAGCTGAACACCATTCACAATTTACGTTATTATCAGAACCTGATGAGTGGATTGCGTGGGGCCATTGAAGCAGGTACATTGTGCAACTTTGTAACCGAATTCTACGCCTTGCGCGGCGCAACTGCGCCCGAGCTTAGCGGCGCCTGAACCTGTTATTCACACTTTATTATTCAATTAACGGAGAAAATGTATGAAATCGATCAAATTACTCGTTGCCGCTATGCTGGCACTGGTTCCCACGTTGGCAATGGCGCAAGACGCGACCGGCGGTAGCATGGGCGTTATAGGGCAGGTTATCTTTTTTGCCGGCTTTATTTTGATTTTTTACTTCCTTATCTGGCGTCCGCAGTCCAAGCGCGCCAAAGAGCACAAGTCATTGATGTCTGGCCTGAACAAAGGCGACGAAGTGGTTACCTCTGGCGGCATGGTTGGCAAGATCACCAAAGTGTCTGATGACTTTATTGTTCTGGAAGTGGCCGACAACGTTTCAGTTCGTATTCAAAAAGTAGCGGTTTCCGGTGCTTTGCCAAAAGGCTCGTTGAAAGATATCTGAGCCGCGCCAACGGACGTTCAGCCGGGCTTTTCAGTCCGGCTGGTTCTATCTGGCTGAAACACCACGGTCGGCGCCAGCCCGGCTTATAGGAACCTCATGCTTAACAAGTATCCGCTCTGGAAAAACCTCATTATCCTGGTTGCCCTGGCAATCGGCTTTATATACGCACTCCCCAATTTGTTCCCGGATGATTTTGCGGTTCAGGTTACCGGTGCCCGCAGCAGTACCGAAGTCGACGCACGCGTTCTGGAGCGTGCGGTGCAGGCTCTGGAAGCCCAGGGTATCGAGGTAAAAAGCAGCAGTTTGCAGGATCGTGACGCGCTTATTCGGGTCACCAGCGGCGAAGACCAGCTTCAGGCCCGCCCTGCAGTGCAAGCGGTACTGGGTAACGACTATCTGGTTGCGCTGAATATGGCTGCTTCTACTCCCGGCTGGCTGCGGAGTCTGGGCGCCGGCCCAATGAAGTTGGGCCTGGATTTGCGCGGCGGCGTTCACTTCCTGCTGGAAGTGGATATGGAAACCGCGGTAAACCAGCGTCTGGAAGCTTTAGCCGGGCAGATTAAGCGTGAACTGCGTGAAGAACGCATTCGCTATCGCGGTGGAGAGCTAGAGGGGGACCTGGAAGACGGTCAGGAAATTATTCTCAGTTTTCGTGATGACGAATCCCGCGCCGAGGCCTTCACCCTGATTCGCCGCCAGTACCTGCAGTTTTTGATGGACGAGCGCACCCGTGGCGATGAGCGCTTGATTGCGCTAACCCTGTCGGAAGCCGAAGTGCGCTCCATTCAGGAATACGCCCTTGAGCAGAACCTGACCACCATCCGTAACCGGGTGAACGAATTGGGTGTGGCCGAGCCGCTGGTGCAGCGCCAGGGCTCCAGTCGCATCATTGTTGAATTGCCGGGTGTTCAGGATACCGCGCAAGCCAAACGCGTATTGGGCGCCACCGCGAATCTGGAATTTCGAATGGAAGCTCGGCCAGACACGCCTGCCGGCGGTGTCGAAACCTTTGGTTTTCGCGATACGCCCCAGCGTACCGCTCGCTTAGAGCGTGAGCTCATTGCCACAGGCAATAACGTGGCCAATGCCCAGCAGCAGTTTGATGAGAACGGCCAGCCACAAGTCAGCATTACAATGGATTCTGTGGGCGGCGATTTGATGAACCGTGCCACTCGCAACGCCGTTGGCCGGCGTATGGCGGTGCTTTTTATTGAGTTTCGCACCGAAACCGAAGACCGTATGGTTGACGGCGAAGTGGTCACCGAAGAAAAGCGGGTAGTGGACAAAGGCATCATCAGCCTGGCAACGGTGCAGTCTGCATTGGGTGCGAGCTTCCGTATTACCGGTCTGAACTCGATTCCGGAAGCGTCGGAGCTATCACTGCTGCTGCGCGCCGGTGCACTGGCCGCGCCCATGTATTTTGTGCAGGAACGAACCATTGGCCCCAGCCTGGGTCAGAAAAATATCGACGCCGGTATGATGTCGGTATTGCTGGGCTTTGTGCTGGTGCTGATTTACATGGCGCTTTACTACCGCGGTTTCGGGCTTATTGCTAACGCATCCTTAACACTGAACCTGATGTTGCTGATTGCCTGTATGTCGATTTTGTCGGCCACGCTGACGTTGCCAGGCATTGCCGGTATCGTGCTGACGGTGGGTATGGCCGTAGACGCCAATGTGTTGATATTCGAGCGCATACGGGAAGAGCTGAAAGCCGGCGCTGCGCCGCAACTGGCCATAAATGCCGGTTACTCACGGGCTTTTGTGTCCATTTTTGACGCCAACATCACAACGTTGCTGGTGGCGCTTATTTTGTTCGCCATGGGTTCCGGCCCGGTGAAAGGTTTTGCGATTACCTTAAGCCTGGGCATTATGACATCGATGTTCTCTGGCTTGTTGGTCAGTCGCAGTATCGTCAATGTGGTTTATGGTGGCCGCAAGGTCGAAAAACTTTCGATCGGAGGGAAGCAGGCTAATGCTTGACGCTCAAAAAAAACCGTTTGATTTTATGGGCTTTCGGAAGATTGCTTCAATACTCTCGATTGCTCTGGTAGTGCTTTCCATTGGCTTGCTGGGGGTGCGCGGGCTGAATTTCGGTATGGATTTCACCGGCGGCACGTCGGTTGAATTTGAATACCAGCAGGCGCCAGCTCTGCCCAAGATACGTACAGCGTTGAGTGACGCCGGCTATGAGCAGTTTGTGGTGCAGAATTTCGGTTCTGACAAAACGGTTCTGGTGCGGCTGTCAGAGTCGGGTAACGATATGCTGGCCCAAGAGATTACCAGCACCTTAACCGCGGGCGGAGCTGAGCTGAAGCTAATCAGTTCGGAGTTTATCGGCTCCCAAGTGGGCGAAGAACTGAAAGAGGACAGCGGTTTGGGTATGCTGATTGCCTTGTTGGTGGTGCTGATTTACGTTGGCATGCGCTTTCAGTTCAAATTCGGTATTGCTGCCGTGTTGCCCTTGGCTCACGACGTCATTATTGTGCTGGGTATTTTCTCGCTGTTTCAGTGGACCTTTGACCTTACGGTTCTGGCCGCCCTGTTGGCCATCATCGGCTATTCGCTGAACGACACGATTGTGGTGGCGGACCGTATCCGGGAAAACTTCCGCACCATGCGGGTAGGGGACTCATGGGAGGTAATCAATACCTCCATTCACCAGACCATCAGCCGTACCATCAATACCTCTGGTACCACGCTGGTGGTGCTGGTTGCGCTTTACGTATTTGGTGGTGAGGCGATTAACGGATTTGCTCTGGCGCTGATTATCGGCGTGGTGGTGGGTACCTACTCATCTATCTACGTATCGGCGAACCTGCTGATTGCGCTCGGCGTGTCTCGTGAAGATCTGATCCTGCCGGTGAAGGAAGGTGTGGTCGGCCAAGATGAAGACGAGAAGCCCCCAGAATGGCTGAACCGTATGTAGATCTTTTGATAAGGGCTGTTTAGCGACCCTGCCGATAAACCTTGTTGGTTTATCGGCAGCGGTTTCGCAACCATTAAAAAACCGCCAGTCCCTCGGGATTGGCGGTTTTTTTGTGCATGCCTTGCTAGCAGGGTAAGTGCCCTTTAGCGGGGCAAGCGGCCGCGGAACGGATGCAGTTCCTTCAGCAATTCACGAAACAGTTTCGGGTTAGCCACAATCAACTGTTTTGCGTTACTAGCCGATGGGTTGCCAGAGAAGTCCCCGGTCAAGGCGCCCGATTCCATCGCCAGAGCCACGCCTAGGTCCAGTTCGGCGCCTTCCGGACGAAAAGCAATCACTGCGTCCAGATGGCCGGCTGATACCCGTGCGATATCCAGCACCACGCATCCGGATGTACGGAAAATGCGTGAGTTGGTCGCCAGAACAGTGGCTATTTCGCCCCACAGTTGTGGATTTTCGTCTTTACGGGCCTGGTCCAGAACGTTGGTAGCCAGCGCTGCGCTGGTTAGTTGGCGCACCTCTGATACCCGCACCCGGCGGCTATTCAGTGCGGCGCCGTGGCCACGGCTGGCCGAGTATTCTTCGCTGGTGATTGGGTTAACAATCAACAGACTCTCAATCCGGTTGTTCTTTTTCTGGGCCAAAGCCAAAACAAATTCCGGAATACCCCGCAGAAAATTATCGCGACCCAGAACCGGAAAGATGTGCCAGCTTTTGTCATAGGTGCCGGCATCTGCTTGGTTCAGGGGGGCAATGTGGTGGTCTTTGTAGGCTTTTTCGAGCTGTTCTACGAAATTATCGTAAATGGCCTGTTCGACGCGATCCAGCTGACGCTCACGCTCGCTGTTGTCTTTGTCGCTGGGTTCCTGGCGCTCGAAATGTGCTTTCAGGTAGTCCGACCCCTGGCGCGCAACGCGCAGGGCCATTTTAATCGCTGGTTGCATCTGAGTAATCATTATCCGAGTGTATGGAGGCGCAGTATTGTAGCAGTCGGTGTGCGCTTTGTCTGTTTTTAGACTCCGCACAAGCACGGATAATGGCCATTTGACTCACGGGTTGCCCGCCGGCTTTCATGATTTATCTGTTATTATTGCCACCTAATTTTGCTGACAGGCCGTTACCATGCACAAACCGTCCCGCCCGCTGGGCTCACCCGACACCTACAACGACCGAATTCGTATTGTTCTGGTGGAAACCTCCCACTCCGGCAATATTGGTGCGGTAGCGCGAGCCATGAAAAATATGGGGTTGGGAAATCTGTGGATGGTGAACCCGCGATCGTTCCCGGATGAAACCTCGTACGCTCGAGCCGCCGGAGCATCGGATGTTCTGGACACTGCAACCGTGGTGGGCAGCCTTGATGAAGCGCTGGCAGATTGCGTGTTGGTGATGGGCACCAGCGCTCGCGGGCGCAAGGTGCCCTGGCCCGTGATGCCGCCGGATCAGGCCGCAACTGCCGCAGCCAGTCATTGCGGCCAAGGCACAGTGGCGCTGGTGTTTGGTCGAGAGAATCATGGGTTGAGCAATGACGAACTGCAACGTTGCCACTATCATATTCATATTCCGTCCAATCCGGATTACAGCTCATTGAATCTGGCGATGGCGGTTCAGGTAATGTGTTATGAATTGCGCATGAGTTATCTGAAGGGCCTTGACGCAAATGCCCAGCGGCCCTATTTAGAAACAATTGCGCAGCCTGGTGACGCCGGGTGGGACGTCGCTCCTGCCAGCGTTGGCGATGTCGAAGGCTTTTTTGGCCATTTGCAGCAGGTGCTGGAAGAAATTGATTTTCATCGCCGGGACAAACCGCGCCAACTGATGGCGCGTCTGCGCAGGTTGTTTCAGCGGGCGAAAATGGACCAGATGGAAGTTAATATTCTAAGAGGCGTTTTGTCGGCCGTTCAAAAAACGGCAGGCGCCTCGGAAACCGAGCAATCAACCTCCGGTACCGGGCCACAAGCGCCGGAGCAGGACCAGGGCAAAAGTCATGTTTAGACATTTAAGAGAAGATATCAGTAGTGTGTTCCGCCGCGACCCCGCTGCGCGTAATACCTTTGAGGTTCTGACCAACTATCCTGGCCTGCACGCACTTTTACTGCATCGGGTGGCACACTGGTTATGGGGGGTGGGCCTGAAGTGGCTAGCTCGCACCCTCTCTACGCTTACGCGCTGGTTTACCGGTATTGAGATTCATCCCGGTGCCACCATTGGTCGACGCTTTTTTATTGACCACGGTATGGGCGTGGTCATTGGTGAAACTACGGTCATCGGTGACGATGTCACTTTGTATCAGGGCGTTACCTTGGGCGGCACCAGTTGGAGCAAGGGCAAGCGCCACCCCACTATTGGTGACGGGGTAGTTGTAGGCGCCGGAGCCAAAATATTGGGGCCCTTTGAAGTAGGCGCGGGTGCCAAAGTGGGTTCCAACTCGGTGATCACAAAAGCGGTTCCAGCAGGCGCAACCGTTGTTGGCATACCGGGCCGCGTGATTGAAAAAGACAAAGACGAGCGGAGCTCGCGGCGACGGGAAATGGAAGAGCGCATGGGCTTTGACGCCTATGGCGTTACCGAAGAAATGCCAGACCCCCTGGCGCGGGCAATGCGTTCGCTGCTCGATCACATGCACGCGGTAGACGACCGCATGGAAATAATGTGTAAAGCCTTGCGCAAGGTAAGCGCCGACTATCCGAACGGAGACTTGCCGGTGTTGTCAGAGGACGATTTTGATTGCCTACGCGATACAGACAGCGAGGCTTTGCGCAAAAAGAACCGCGAAGACGCAAAAGTAGTTGCAGCGGCGGCGGTCGAGCCGAGCGCCAAAGTGGGTAGTCTAGACAATGCAAAGGAGAACGTTAAAGAGAGCGCTGAAGAGAGTGTGGAAGCAGGCGCCAGGAAGAATGCAAGCGAGTCCACCAAGGATAGCCGCTGAATACTTGACTGAATTAGTAGGTCAATTCATACTCGTGACTGCGAATAGAGGTCAATTTCCATCGCGGGGCGGAGTTTATGAAGTTGACAACAAAAGGCCGGTATGCGGTAACCGCTATGCTGGACCTTGCACTGCACGGTGATCATGGGCCGGTTACGCTTGCTGATATATCAGCCCGCCAGGAAATCTCCCTGTCGTACCTGGAACAGCTATTCTCACGGCTGCGACGCAGGCATTTGGTGGCCAGCATTCGCGGCCCTGGTGGTGGCTATCGCCTGAACCGCGGCGCTGATGCCATTTTTATATCAGAGGTGGTAGACGCTGTGAGCGAATCACTTGATACCACACGCTGTGGTAATAAAGGCGATTGTCAGAGCGGTGAGAAGTGCCTGACTCATCACCTGTGGTCTGATCTCAGCGAGCAGATTTATCAGTTTCTGGATAACATTAGCCTGAGCGACCTGATGAAAAAACGTGAAATCCGTCAAGTGGCGGACCGCCAGAATCTGCGCCAGAGCGATGCAGGTTTTGAAACGATCAACACCCGGCTGCTAAGCGAACAGGCTCCGGTTTAAGTCTGGTTTCTAACGCCATGAAAAAACCCGTTTACCTCGATTATGCGGCCACTACGCCCGCAGATGTCGCTGTTGCCGAAGAAATGATGCGCCACCTGACATTGGATGGTGCCTTTGGTAACCCGGCTTCGCGTACCCATGGTTATGGTTGGCAGGCTGAAGCGGCAGTAGAAACTGCACGCCGCCAGGTGGCCACATTGATCAATGCCGATCCCCGCGAGATCGTATGGACATCTGGTGCGACCGAGTCTGACAATTTGGCGATTAAAGGCGCGGTGGCCGGGCACGATGCTCCTCACATCATTACCTCTATGATTGAACACAAAGCCGTTCTGGATACCTGTGGCTGGCTGCAGGAGCAGGGCGTGAAGGTTACCTGGCTGAAGCCTGATGCCTGTGGGCGTATTCATGTCGAACAAGTGGTTGAGGCGCTAACGCCCGAGACCGTGCTGGTGACCCTGATGCTGGTAAACAACGAATTGGGCAGCATTAGTGACATTGCGGCCATTGGTGCCCAACTGCGTGGCCGCAATGTGCTTTTTCATGTTGATGCGGCCCAGGCCCCTGGAAAAATACCGGTGGATGTAAAGGCCTTGAACGCCGACCTGCTGTCACTGTCGGCGCATAAGGTCTATGGCCCCAAAGGGATAGGTGCGCTCTACGTGCGACGCTCTCCGGATGTGCGTATTCAAGCGCAGATTCACGGCGGCGGTCATGAGCGCGGTATGCGGTCCGGCACCCTGCCGACGCACCAAATTGTGGGCATGGGTAAAGCGTTTGAGTTGGCAGCAGACAGCCTCTCTGCCGATAGTGCCAGGCTGGAACAACTGCGTGGGCGTTTTCTGGGGGCGCTGGCTGAGCTTGAAGGAGTTTCCCTTAACGGGAGTCTCAATAACTATCTCAACGGCGATGACCCCAGCTTGCGAGTGCCCGGCATTATTAATTTGTCATTCGCGGGCGTTGATGCAGAAACCCTGATGCTGGGCCTGCGTGAATTGGCAGTGTCTTCCGGTTCCGCCTGTACATCGGCGACACTGGAACCGTCTTATGTCTTGCGGGGCATCGGGCTAGACGATAAGCAGGCTCACCGTTCGCTGCGGTTTTCATTTGGTCGGTATACCAGCGGCGAGGAAGTAGACTTTGCGGCGGCACACATTATTGATGTTGTTAGCCGGCTGCGGTCTGCGCGGTAGGCACCGGCCCCGCGACTGCGTATAATTAAATGCTCGTTTTTTTACCCAACCTCTTAATGGAGAATCCCCATGGCAAATGAACGCACGCTGTCGATCATCAAGCCTGATGCCGTTGCAAAAAATGTAATCGGCAAAATCATCAGTCGTTTTGAAGATGCAGAGCTGCACGTTGTTGCAGCAAAGATGATGCACCTGAGCCAGGAACAGGCTGAAGGCTTTTACGCCGAGCACAAAGAGCGTCCGTTCTTTAACGACCTGGTTGCGTTTATGACGTCTGGCCCGGTGGTTGTTCAGGCTTTGGAAGGCGAAGGTGCCATTTTGAAAAACCGTGATCTGATGGGTGCTACCAACCCGAAGGACGCAGAAGCGGGCACTATCCGCGCCGACTTTGCATCGTCTATTGATGCCAACGCGGTTCACGGCTCCGACTCGGCTGCTTCTGCCGAGCGCGAAATTGCTTATTTTTTCAATGATAACGAAATCTGCCCGCGCGGCTGATTTTGTACACCGGGGGCGGCGTTGCTGCCCCCGGATTGGTTATTTGATCGAGGTTATACAATGACAGCACCCGCTGAAAAAACGAATCTTCTGGGAATGCCCAAAGCCAAGCTTGAGGCCTATTTTGAGTCCCTGGGGGAAAAACGTTTTCGCGCTACTCAGGTGCTGCAATGGATTCACCAGCGTGGTGTGGGTGACTTCGATGAAATGACCAATATGAGCAAGCCCCTGCGGGACAAGCTCAAGTTGATCGCTGAAGTACGTGGCCCGGAAGTAGTCTACGACGAAGTGGCCAAAGACGGCACCCGTAAATGGGTGATGCGGATGGACAACGGCAACAACGTAGAAACCGTGCTGATACCTGACGGTGAGCGTGGCACTTTGTGTGTGTCATCACAGATTGGTTGCAGTCTGGATTGCAGTTTTTGTTCAACGGGTAAGAGAGGCTTTAACCGTAACCTGACTTCTGCCGAGATTATTGGGCAGGTGTGGGCTGCGCGCAAAACGTTCATGCCCTATGCTCCGGGCCCAGATCGTCCGATTACCAACGTGGTGATGATGGGCATGGGCGAGCCCTTGTTGAACTTCGATAACGTCGTAGACGCGATGAACCTGATGATGGAAGACTTGGCCTACGGCATTTCCAAGCGCCGGGTAACCCTGAGCACGTCGGGCGTGGTTCCAGCGATCGACAAATTGGGTGAGGTTACCGATGTTTCATTGGCTATTTCTTTGCACGCCGCAAATGATGAATTGCGTAATCAATTAGTACCTATTAATAAAAAGTACCCAATAGCTGAGTTGCTGGCAGCTACCCGCCGTTATTTAAGCCGTCTGCCAGACAAACGCAAAGCAACGATTGAATACACTTTGATGGCTGGTATAAATGATCATGTCGATCAAGCGCGAGAACTGGCCGAGGTTCTGCGTGGTTTGCCGTGTAAGATCAACCTGATACCATTCAATCCGTTCCCGGAAAGTGGCTATGAACGCCCGAGCATGAATGCCACCCGACGATTCCAGACGGTGTTGAACGAGGAAGGGTATATTGCGACTGTACGCATGCCCCGTGGCGATGACATAGACGCTGCTTGTGGCCAGCTGGTGGGCAAGGTGGAAGACCGAACCCGCCGCAGCGCTCGCTATATTGCTGTGCAGCAGGTTTCAGCGTAAATACCCGGCTGTGGATGCGGCAGGTCTTCTCCAATAGCAGCTTCAGGATGAGTTCACGGCTATGGTAAATCAGTTTGTCAGTGCCCGTTTTATGATGTCGCTGATGCTGGTGGCAGCGATGTTATCGGGCTGCGTGACGACCACCGACAGCCGCTTTGCCCGCGAAGCCGATCGCCAAAAAGCGTTGGCAGATTACGTTCAGTTGGCATCCGCGTACATTGGCCAAGGAAATTTTGAGCGAGCCCGTCATCACTTGGACCGGGCTCTGGAAATTGATTCGAATAACTCGCCGGCGTTAGCCGCAAAGGGCATTATTTTCGCCAACGAGGGTGAGCCCGAGCTGGCTGAAAGCAATTTCAGACGCGCAATCTCCACCGATTCAAAAAATACCCGCGCCTACGTTTATTATGGCGCATTTTTGTATGGCCAAGGCCGAATGGAGCAGGCACGCGATCAGTTTGCCAAGGCCTCTGGCGATACCGGTTATCGGGATCGAGGTTCCGTTTTTTTCAACCTGGGAATGACCCAGGAGCAGCTGGGTGATTTTCCAGCTGCGGTTAGCAGCTATCGCCGTGCCACCGAGTTGGCGCGCAGTGATCCCAAAACATTGCTGGCGTTGTCGCGAGTACTGTTAGAGACCGGTGATGTGAGAGCAGCCGATTTCTATTACAGTCGGCTGCTAACTACAATGCAGCGCAGTGACCGCTTACAGCACTCGTCTGAAAGCCTATTGGTGGGAGTTCGCATTGCCCACCTGCTCGACAAACGTGACCAAGAGGCCAGTTTGGCATTAATGTTGCGGAATAATTTCCCCGAATCAGCAGAACTCCGGCAATACAAGGTACTGATGTCTAATGGCCAATGAAGAGAATCGAGCTATCCCTGGCAACCGGCCGGTGGGCCCACAGTTAAAAAAGGCCCGCGAAGCGAAAGGGCTCAGTGTCGTCGAAGTGGCGGAAGCCCAACATCTTCGCCCGGCCATTATCCAGGCCATCGAAAATGGCAAATACGAGCTGATTGATACAGAGCTCTTCCTGAAAGGCTACATACGCGCTTACGCACGCCAAGTAGGCTTGGATGGTAACGCCCTGATTGCCGACCTTAACCTCGAGCTGGAGCCCATGCGCCAGGAACAGGCGCAGGCGAAAGCTGCGAATCCGCTGGTTGATATAGAACGCCGGCGGCGCAAAAAACGCCGTGTAGCAAAAGCCGCATTGTGGCTGGTCGCACTGGCGGTATTGGGCCTTTTGGTGTTTTCGTTTATTTACAATCCTTCGCAGCTGGCTAATTTGACGGGCGCCGGCGATGACTCAACAACACAATCTACGCCAGATAACTTGTTGCCAAACGAAACGAGTGATGGCGATGTGACGGCTTCGCCCGCGAACGCAGAGGGTGAGTTAAAACCGCTTATAGCGTCAGGCACAGGAACTTTTTCTGACGGTGAGGCTCCAGCTGACGGCTTGGGGTCTTCACCGGCGCAGCCAGTAGGAAATTCGGCCGTTATCGTCGACAATGAGCGTTCGACGATAGACACGGAGCCGTCACCCCAAGTTGCAGACAACCGGGGTCGGTTGGAAATTGACTTTATTGATGACTGCTGGGTCCAGATTCGAGATGCTAACGGCAGAAGCCTGGCCAGCGGTCTGAAGCGCCAGAGCGACCGCATTGATTTGCGTACTGAAACCGACATTCGCCTGGTGATTGGTGCCGCTAATGCGATAGGGAGCATGCGCTTTGAAGGCGCCCCGGTCGATCTTGGCAGTAAAGGTGTCGTTGGTAATCGTGCCGAGTTTGTTTTAGCTTTGAATTAATAGCTCAACGTAAACGCCGATACTTTTGGTTTTCACAGATTGGTTCTCGCAAATGAAACACGAATCTCCGATTAAAAGACGTAAATCCCGCCAGATTATGGTGGGCAATGTGCCAGTGGGTGGCGACGCGCCGATTGCCGTCCAGAGTATGACCAACACCGAAACCTGCGACGTGGAAGCAACGCTGGGGCAGATACAGGCTCTTCAAGACGCCGGTGCCGATATTGTCCGCGTGTCTGTGCCGTCAATGGAAG
Source organism: Marinobacter sp. M3C (assembly GCF_023311895.1). Classification (GTDB taxonomy): domain Bacteria; phylum Pseudomonadota; class Gammaproteobacteria; order Pseudomonadales; family Oleiphilaceae; genus Marinobacter. The sequence goes on along the minus strand of NZ_CP092284.1, from coordinate 734,228 downwards.
CCGCAGAAGCGTTTGGCCGTATTCGCGCCCGCGCGGGTGTTCCGCTGGTTGCCGATATTCATTTTGATTACAAGATCGCGTTACGGGTGGCCGAACTGGGCGTTGACTGCCTGCGCATCAACCCGGGTAACATTGGTCGGGAAGACCGCGTCAGTGCGGTCATCAGTGCCTGCCGCGACCGCAATATTCCAATTCGGATCGGCGTTAACGCAGGCTCGTTAAGTAAGGACCTGCAGCGTAAATACGGCGAGCCTACTGCAGACGCGCTGGTAGAATCTGCCATGCGCAACGTCGATATTCTTGACCGCCACGACTTCCAGAATTTTAAGGTCAGCCTTAAAGCGTCCGAAGTGTTTATGACGGTAGAAGCCTATCGCAAGATCGCCACGCAGATTGACCAGCCTTTGCACCTGGGCATCACCGAAGCCGGCGGTTTCCGTTCCGGCACCGTGAAGTCGTCCATCGGGCTTGGTTTATTGCTGATGGATGGCATTGGCGACACCATCCGCGTATCGCTAGCTGCAGACCCGGTGCAGGAAGTCAAGGTTGGCTACGACATACTCAAAAGTTTACGTTTGCGCTCCCGCGGCATTAACTTTATTGCCTGCCCCAGTTGTTCGCGGCAGAATTTCGATGTTATCCAGACCATGAACGATCTGGAAGTGCGTTTGGAAGACGTGCAGCAGGCTCTGGATGTGGCCATTATTGGTTGTATCGTGAACGGCCCGGGCGAAGCGAAAGAGGCCGACATTGGTTTGACCGGTGGCAGCCCAAAAAACCTGTTTTATATGGGTGGTAAGCCTCAGCAGAAATTGGACAACGCAAACTTGACTGACGATCTTGAGCGCCTGATTCGCGAAGAAATTGCGCGCCGTCAGGAAGCCGAAAACGCCATTATTGTCCGTTCCGCTGACTGACAGGCGACGAATACGGTTACACCTATCGATAACACCTATCGATAACACCGACCGATGACAACAGGCAGGCAGTGCATTGGCGCAGTGCCACTGCTCAAACCACAGAGACGCTTAAGGGTTTAACTTGGCTAAGATTCAGGCAATTCGCGGGATGAACGATATCCTGCCCGAACAGACTCCGGTCTGGCAATATGTTGAAGCAACGGTGCGCAAGGTGTTGGGGCAATACGGGTACCAGGAAATCCGTATGCCGATTGTGGAACAGACCGACCTGTTCAAGCGCTCTATCGGTGAAGTTACCGACATTGTTGAAAAAGAAATGTACACCTTTGAAGACCGTAACGGCGATAGCCTGACTCTGCGCCCGGAAGGCACTGCGGGCTGCGCGCGCGCGGCCGAAGAGCACGGCCTGCTGTTCAATCAAACCCGGCGGATGTGGTACACCGGCCAGATGTTTCGCTACGAGCGCCCACAAAAAGGGCGTTACCGCCAGTTCCACCAAGTGGGTGTCGAGTGTTTTGGCATGGCTGGGCCAGACATAGACGCAGAGCTTCTTATTCTGACGGCGCGTTTGTGGAAAACGTTTGGTCTGGCTGGTCATGCGCGTCTCGAAATCAACTCGATTGGCACCGCTGAAGCCCGCCGAAACTATCGCGAGGCGTTAGTTGCTTACCTGCAGCAATTCAAAGCCGAGCTCGATGAAGATAGTCAGCGCCGCCTTGAAAGCAACCCTTTGCGGATTCTGGACAGCAAAAGCGCGGCTACCCGCAAGATTCTGGAGCAGGCACCAAAACTGGACGCCTGGCTTGACGACGAATCTCGTGATCATTTTGAACGTTTGAAGCAATTGTTGGACGCCGCCGGAATCACGTACACGGTGAATCCGGCGCTGGTCCGCGGCCTGGACTACTACGGTAAGACGGTATTTGAGTGGATTACAGACAGCCTGGGCGCCCAAGGCACGATTTGCGCTGGTGGCCGCTATGATGGATTGGTAGAGCAACTGGGCGGGAAACCCACGGTCGCCGTTGGTTTTGCCATGGGCGTCGAGCGTCTCATCCTGCTGTTGGAAACCCTTAATTTGATACCCGAGTCGGTCAATAACCAAGCCGATGTTTACGTTACCGCCATGGGCGATCAGGCAGTTGCGCCGGCGTTGCTTCTTGCTGAAGAACTGCGGGACCAACTTCCTGGCTACACCATTATTAGCCATTGCGGTGCGGGCAGTTTTAAAAGCCAAATGAAAAAAGCCGATCGAAGCGGTGCCCGTTATGCACTTATTCTGGGTGATAACGAGCTTCAGAATCAAAGTGTTGGCCTTAAACCTTTACGTACAGACGAGCCCCAGCAAGAGCTTCCGCGGCAGCAGGTTGCCGAGGCTCTAACGCAGGCGCTGTCGCAGTAATCCTTTTAAAGCGCCGTTTCTAATTTACAACAGGAGTTATCATGGCCGAGTTGCGTACAGATGAAGAGCAGGTTGAAGCGATCAAGCAGTGGTGGAAGAACAACGGTAGTTCGCTGCTGATTGGTATTGGTGCGGCCCTGGCGATTGTGTTCGGATGGCAAGCGTGGCAAAACCAACAGGCCCAGCAGCGTACCGAGGCTGCCAGCCAGTTTGTTACTCTGATGAACGCCTTTGGCACCGAAGATGAAACCAGCGCCGACACCGTCGCTTTTGTGGCTAAAACCCTGCGCGATGAACATGCCGACAGCGCTTACGCGGTTTACGCTAATTTGATGCTGGCTCGGGTTCAGCTCATGCAGAACAGCGACGCCGAAGGCGCTGTTGAATCCTTGCAGTGGGCACTGAATAAAGCGGCGGAGACTCAGCCTCTGGCTCTGGTCGTGCGCAGCCGTCTGGCTCAAGCCCAAATGGCTCTGGACGATTATGATGCGGCGTTGGCCACCATTGACGGTGCCAAAGACAGCGACGCTTTTGGTGCTATGTTTGCCGAATTGCGCGGTGATATTTTGCTCGCGAAAGGCGATCAAGAAGGGGCCCGTGAAGCCTACCTGGCGGCCCGCGAACAGGGCGAAGAAAATCGCAGTGGCGTTCTGCAACTCAAACTGGCGGATCTGGGTGTCGGGGGTGATGCGTGACGTTAAGCGCAGGTTTTCGGCAGCTGCGTGCCAGTGCTGTGGTGCTTATAGCAGCCGCCCTTGTAATTGGTTGCAGCGCCAACGATACGTTTGAGCAGCCCGCACAATTGCCTGATGTGAATCAGCAGGTGTCATTTGAACGGGTGTGGGACGTTACGGTGGGTGACGGCCATGACGGCGAGTTTTTGTACCTTGCACCGCTGAACGCCGGCGACGTTGTGTACGCCGCATCGGCTGACGGAGAGTTGCTTGCCCTAAACGCAGAAACCGGCAAACAGATCTGGGAGAATTCGGTGAAAGACCGGATTTTTGCCGGTGTTGGTGGCGATGACAAGCAACTGTATCTGGTGAGCCGTGATGCCGATTTGCTGGCGCTGTCGCGGGAAGATGGCAGCGAGCTTTGGCGCGCGTCATTGCCGACCGAAGTTCTGTCGGCGCCGCAGTCCAATGGCAGTCTGGTGGTTGTGCAAACCACCGACGGCCGTGTGCTGGCATTCAATGCCGCTGACGGTGAAAAACGTTGGCAATATGACAGTGTTGTGCCGGCCTTGTCGGTTCGCGCCTCAGCAGCACCACTGGTAGGGGCTGACGTTATAATAAGCGGCTTTGCCAACGGCAAACTGCTGGCTCTGTCCGCAGAATCTGGCCAGCCGCTGTGGCAGTACGAAGTAGGTGCGCCCCAGGGCCGCACAGAGCTTGAACGCTTGGTCGACATTACCAGCCAGCCTTTGGTGCTGGAAAACGCGATTCTGGCGGTGGGCTATCAGGGCAAGCTGGCGCTGATTGATTTGCGCACCGGCAATGACATCTGGAGCAAGACAGCCTCCAGCCTGTATTCACCAATGGTCAGTAACGGCAACATTTTTCTGGCATCTGCTAACGGCGACCTGGTTGCTATGCGCGGTTCTGATCGCCGTGACCTGTGGACCCAGGACAAACTGGCCTGGCGCCAGCTGACCCAGCCGGTGCCCCTCGACGATTATCTGGTGGTAGGTGACTTTGACGGTTACCTGCACGTGGTGTCCCAGGAAAGTGGTGAACTGGTAGGGCAGATGAAATTTGATGGTGACGGTATCCGCGTACCGGCCCAGCGCCTGAGTAATGGTAATCTGCTGATCTTTGGCAACGGCGGTAAACTCGCCGCTTATAAGTTGCAATCGAAAAACTGACGCGACACGCGGCCCGGCCTCCAAACCGGGCCGACTTCTTTTGTGAGTAGCGAATGACATTTTTTTTGAGTAGTGAAACACTATGAATCCAGTCATTGCCCTGGTGGGCCGCCCGAACGTGGGCAAGTCCACACTGTTTAACCAGATGACCCGTTCGCGGGATGCACTGGTCGCCGATTTTCCGGGACTGACCCGCGACCGTAAATACGGTGAAGGCAATTACGAAAATCAGCGCTTTATTGTCATCGATACTGGTGGCTTGATGGGCGACGAGCTTGGGCTTGACGCCGCGATGGCCAAGCAGTCTTTGCAGGCGGTTGAAGAAGCCGACATCGTTCTGTTCATTGTGGACGGCCGCGCCGGTGTGATGCCTGGTGATCAGGTACTTGCTGATCAGCTGCGCCGATCGGGCAAGCACGCGCACCTGGTGATTAACAAAACGGATGGCCAGGATCCAAACCTGGTAGCATCCGACTTTTATGCACTGGGTTTTCAATCCCAATTTCGCATTGCCGCATCCCACAATCGCGGCGTTCGATCTATGTTGGAGATTTTGCTGCCGACGCCGGAGGAAGATGCAGATATAGACGCAGCGCATAATCACCCCGGCATTCGCATTGGCATTGTTGGCCGCCCCAATGTGGGCAAATCGACCCTTGTAAACCGCATGCTGGGTGAAGAGCGCGTCGTTGTTTACGATCTGCCGGGTACCACCCGCGACAGCATTTATATTCCCTACGAGCGTTTGGGCCAGGAATATACCCTGATTGATACGGCCGGGGTGCGGCGGCGCAAAAATGTGCGAGAGACGGTTGAGAAGTTCTCGATCATCAAAACTTTGCAGGCCATAGACGACGCCCACGTAGTGATTTTGGTGATCGACGCCCGCGAGGGGTTGGTTGACCAAGACATGCATCTTATGGGCTTCGTGCTGAGTGCTGGCCGTTCGTTGGTGATTGCTATCAATAAATGGGATGGCATGAACGGCGAAGACCGTGACAAAGTAAAGGAACAGATTCGCCGGCGTCTGGATTTTCTGGACTACGCCGACAAGCATTATATTTCGGCTTTGCACGGTTCTGGCGTGGGTGTGATGTACGAGTCGGTTAACGCCTGCTACGAATCGGCTATGGCAAAATGGCCAACCAATCGGCTGACCACGATTTTGGAAGATGCGATTGCCCAGCACCAGCCGCCCATGGTTCATGGCCGTCGTATCAAGCTGCGTTACGCTCACCAGGGTGGCTCTAATCCGCCGACCGTTGTGGTACACGGCAATCAAACAGATTCTTTGCCCAGTTCTTACAAACGGTACTTGGAGAATAGTTTTCGCAAGGTGTTAGCGGTAACCGGCACGCCGATCCGCTTCGAGTTCCGTTCCAGTGAAAACCCGTTTGCCCATAAAGTGGACCGGATGACGCCGCGACAAAAAGTCAAAAAAGACAATGATGAAAAGAAGGGCGGGGGCAAGCCTAAAAAAGCGCGCCAGAAGAGCCTGAAGCGCTGATAGTCAGAATAGCCTGAAGCGCTGATAGGTAGGAAAGCCTTAATCGCTAACAAAAAACCGGCCCGTAATAAACAATAACGGGCCGTTTTTTTATGGGCGGTGGCTATGCAAGACCGTAAAACCAGACACGATCAGGCTTTGCTGGCGTCTTCCACTTGCTTGGCTTGAACAGCGGTTATGGCGATGGTGAATACGATGTCCTCCACCAGCGCTCCCCGTGATAGGTCATTCACCGGTTTACGCAGACCCTGCAGCATAGGCCCAATGCTGACCACGTTAGCGCTTCGCTGCACCGCTTTGTATGTGGTGTTGCCGGTATTCAGGTCGGGAAACACAAACACAGTTGCGCGGCCGGCTACCTGGCTATTAGGTGCCTTGCTAAGGCCCACGCTTTCAATGGCGGCGGCGTCGTATTGCAGGGGGCCATCAATCAGCAGGTCTGGGCGCCTTTCGCGCGCTATCCGGGTAGCTTCGCGTACCTTATCCACATCTCGGCCGCTTCCAGACTCTCCAGTGCTGTAGCTGATCATCGCCACGCGTGGCTCGATGCCGAATGCTTCGGCTGATTGGGCGCTCTGGATGGCAATATCTGCTAACTGCTCCGGGTTAGGGTCCGGATTTATGGCGCAGTCTCCGTAAACCACAACCTGTTGCGGTAACAGCATAAAAAATACTGACGACACCACTTTGGCGTTGTCGTGGGTCTTGATCAGCTGCAGGGCAGGGCGCACGGTGTTAGCGGTGGTGTGGATGGCGCCGGACACCAAGCCGTCGGCTTCGTCCAGCGCGACCATCATGGTGCCCAAAACGACATTGTCTTCAAGCATGCTTTCCGCCACTTCGGCTGAAATGCCTTTGTGTTTCCGCAATTCTACCATGGGCGCCACGTAGCGCTTGCGCACCACAGCCGGCTCGATAATTTCCAGATCGGGTGGTAATTCCAGGCCTAGGGAGGCCGCTACGGTACGTATCTCGGTGGCGTGGCCGATCAGCGCGCAGCGCGCAAGCTGGCGCTGATGGCAGATGATGGCTGCCTGTACTGTGCGTGGCTCGTGGCCTTCTGGTAAAACAATGCGCTTGTTGGCAGCACGGGCACGCTCAGAAAGCTGGTGGCGAAACGCCGGTGGTGACATACGGGTTTGGCGCGGCACCTTAAGGTGTTCCTGCAGCCAGTCGGTGTCAATACGCGGCGCGATCAGGTTCATGGCGGTGTCGATCCGCTCCGGATCGTCGATAGGGATAGACCTCGACAGGCCGGCCAGCATGTGTGCGGTTTCGTAGGTGTTGGTGGTGGTGCTAAGAACCGGCATGCCGGTTTCCATGGCCCGTCGACACAATTCGATCACCCTCTGGTCTGGTATTAGACCGCCGGTGAGCAGAATGCCGGCCATGGGCACGCCATTCAGGGCCGCCACTGCGGCGGCCACAAGGATATCCTCCCGGTCTCCGGGAGTCACCAGAAGAGTGCCGGACTTGAGGATTTCGGTCATATTGCTGATGGTCCGGGCGCAAACAGAAACACGGTGCACCCGGCGGGCCTGCATATGGCCCTCGTGCAGTATTTTTACCTTCAGTTCGCGCGCTATGTCTGAAACCCGCGGTGCCAGCAGGCTCGGTTCCCAAGGTATTTCGGCTAACAATCGATACTGCCCGCTACTAAACACTTTGCATTTGTTGCGGTAATCTTCAGACGGTGTCGCGGTAAGGGTCGTCATGCCGGGCATGTTGCGCTCTTTTGGCGCACCGATTTTGTTAAGAATGACGCCCAAAACGTCAGCTTCATTCTGCCCCGAAAACAGTCGCGCAGAAAAGCCCAGTTGTTCGTCCAGCTCGACGGGGTCACAGCCTCTAGGTGACGTTAGCAGAATGATCTCAGAGCCCAGGTTCCGCGCGACTTCGGCGTTCAGACGGATAATGTAGGTGCCATCCTGGCCGGGTTCCAGGCCCTCTATAATCACCACGTCGACCGTGCACGCCACTTTCTGGTACTCACCCACCACACGCTCAAGCAACAGGTCAGATTTGTTGTGATTGAGCGCGTACTGTGCTTCTTTCAGGGTAATCGGTGTCGGCGGCTGAAGATGGCTGTGTGTGCGCACAAACTCAACGGAAGAGTCTTTGCCATTATTGTGGGTTGCATCGGCTTGGTGCACCACCTGGCAAAACGGCTTATAAAAACCAACGCTGACACCCACCCGCTCAAGTGCTCGCAACAGGCCCAGGCAGACGGACGTCAGGCCGGAATCTGTGGAGGTTGGTGCAATAAAAAGACTTTTTGCCATAGTTAAAAATTCCGCCGCTAGCGTGGTACAAATCGGTTAGTTGAGTTTCGCCAGGCGTGCTGCTTCGCCAGCGATGACCCGTTCTTCGTCGGTAGCAATCACCAGTATTGGGAAGCGCGATTCTTTACAGTCAATTCGGCCATCACGATTCAGGCCGTTATCATCGTTATTGTGCTCATCAATGGCGAAACCAAGCAACGCCAGGTGTTTGACGGTCTGCTGGCGTACGCGGGCGCTGTTTTGACCAATGCCACCGGTGAACACCAGGGCGTCGAGCCGGCTCAGCGATGCCATCATGGCCGCGACATATTTGGCCAGGCGGAAGCAGAATACATCGATGGCCAGTTGCGCTGGTTGGTCGCCTTGATCCGCCAGGTCGCTCAGGGTGCGCATGTCGTTGGTTTGCCCCGAGATCCCCAGAAGACCGCTACTGTGGTTGAGTTCGTTGTGCAGTTGCTCGGCGCTCACGCCTTTGCTCTGCAAGTAATCAAACAGTCCGGGATCGACATCCCCACTTCGGGTACCCATTACCAGCCCCTCAAGAGGTGTCAGGCCCATGCTGGTGTCAACGCTTTTGCCATCGCGTATGGCGGTAATGCTGCAGCCGTTGCCCAGATGCGCAGAAATGATGGAGGTTTCAGCCGTGGATTGTTCCAGGCGGAGAGCTGCCTGTTGCAGCATATAAGCGTGGCTCGTGCCGTGGAAACCATAGCGGCGTACACCCCAGTCACGGTAGTAGTGCTGTGGCAGTGCGTAGTGGAATGCCTGTTCCGGCAGGGTCTGGTGGAAGGCTGTGTCAAACACCGCAATCTGAGGCACCAACGGAAACAGCTCGCGGGTTGCCATAATGCCTTCAAGGTTAACCGGGTTGTGCAGTGGGGCCAACGAATTACAGGCCTTTATAGTGGCCATTACTTCGTCGTCGATCAGTACCGCTTCGCGAAATGTTTCACCACCATGAACAACCCTGTGGCCAATAGCCGCCGGTTGTTTCGGCATCAGGCCCTTTTTCTGCGCTATATCCACCAGCACGGCCAGGGCTTCCCGGTGCGTGGTGTTGGGAGGCAGCATGGTGACGTCGCGTTGTTTTCCAATACGAAAGCGGGCATTGGGAGTGTTCAGTCGTCCTGCCAGCATCGAGGCAATCTTTTGTCGATCTTTGTCAAAAAGCGCAATTTTTAGCGATGAGCTACCGCAGTTCACCACTAACAATGTGTCTTTCATAGTTCTAGATTTCCGGTTTGTCAGATTCTTTAACGGCCTGTGTACGAATCGAGCCACTGACTGAATTCAATTGCGGGTAATGGTCGGCTGTAAAGGTAGCCTTGGGCGCAATCGCAACCTGCCTTTTGAAGAAATTGGACCTGTTCTTCCTCTTCAACGCCTTCTGCGATCAGTCTGAGCCCCATGCTGTGCGCCATATTGATGATCGCGCTGACAAGAGCTGCGTCATCCGGATTTTTGAGAACGTCTTGTACAAACGATTTATCAATCTTGAGTGTATCAAACGGGTAGCTTTTTAAGTAACTAAGGGCCGAATAGCCAGTGCCAAAATCGTCTACCGACAGGCGCACGCCGTGCTGGTCAAGCTCCCGTAAAATCTGGGCGGTTTCAATCGAGTTATCCAGAATGAGGCGCTCGGTAATTTCGAGTTCCAGAAGCTCGGCTGCGAGGCCGGTGGTAGACAGTGCGTCCATCACGGAGGTAACAAAGCCCGGGTCGCGGAACTGGCGAGGTGAAACGTTCACCGAAATTCCAACATCGCGACCCAGTTGGTTTTTCCACGTCATGGCAGTTTTGCAGGCCTGTTGAATTACCCATTCACCAATGGCCGTTATAAGCCCGGTCTCCTCCGCCAGAGGAATGAATCGGTCGGGCATGACCTGGCCAATTTCCGGATTGTTCCAGCGCAGTAAAGCCTCTGCCGCCAGAAGGTTGCCGTTAGCGGTGTTTACAATGGGTTGGTAAAATAACTCGAATTCTTCTTGCTGCAGAGCGCGCCGGAGGCGGGATTCAAGCTGAAGGCGTTCGTGGGATACTTCGCTCATCTCTGGCGAAAAGTGCACGTAATCGCTTTTGCCGTTACGTTTGGCCTGGTACATAGCCGCATCGGCGTGCTGCATCAGCTCGCCGCTGTTGTTAGAATCTGCTGGGAACGCCGCAATACCGATGCTGGTGGTGACGTACACCTCGTGACTATTTAGCTGGTAGGGCATTGAAAAAGTTTCGAGTATGCGTTCGGCTACTTGAGACGACGCCTCGGCGTTTTGCAGCCCAGGCAGAATCACCAGAAATTCATCGCCGCCCAGGCGTGCGACTGTGCTGGTGCCTCGCAGGCAGCTGGAAATGCGCCTGGCGGCTTCGATCAGCAGGGTGTCACCGGCATCGTGGCCCAAGGTATCGTTAATGTGCTTGAAGTTGTCGAGGTCAAGAAACATCACTCCAACTTCGGTGTTTTCGCGCCGAGCTTGCGCCAGCGCCAACTTCAGGCGGTCCAGTGCCAGCATACGATTTGGCAGTCCGGTCAGGATATCGTAATTGGCCTGGCGAAGTAGCTGGCGCTCATAGCGTTTCCGAATACTGATGTCTTCACCCAGAATAAGAAATCCGGTGGTATCTGCTTTTGCATCCTTAATGGGCGTTACGATGAGCTGCTCCCAGAAGCGCTCTCCGTTGCGCCGGGCACTGGTCACTTCGCCCTGCCAGACACCCACTCGCTGCACCTGCAGGCGAATGGACTTCCACAGTTTTTCGGCATCCCGATTATCCGAGTCACCGCTGCCCAGTGACCCCGGGTGTTTGCCGATGATGGCGCGGGCACTGTAACCGGTCAGTTGGCTGAATTTTTGATTAACAAACTCAATGTGCCATTGACGGTCGCAAATGATGACGGATGAAGGGCTTTGTTCAATGGCCTGAGAAAATTTCTGGATTTTAAGGGCATCTTGCTCTTGGCGGGCGATGTCCTGATTCAGGCGCTCGCGCATTTGGTTAATCGCGTCGGTTACCTGGCCCAATTCGTCTTGACGCCGGCCGGGCGTGTCCGGTCGATTCAGCGCCAGCGGACGGTTCAGATTATGAATTGAAAATTCTCTGGCGTAATTCGCCATGGTGGTCAGATGTCGGGTAACAAAAAACCGGAAAATCCAGATAATAAGAATGGAAATAAACAGCGTCTGTAAAAACTGGGTGGCGAGAATAATGCCCACCCGTCTGTTCATTTCTTGATTTACCCGCGCAAGGTCAGCGGTAATGGTAAGTCGCCCCAGCTTGAACTCGCCACCCTCACCATGAGCTAGCGTAAAGCTGTGAACGATGGTGGGAACGTCGCGGGGAATTTCACCAATCACCAATTCAGAGCCGGGCTCAATCGCAAGCCGTAAGTGCACAATATCCGGGAGGCTGAGAATTCCTTCCAGCTGGATTTGCAAAAGCTTCTGATCCAGTGCCCACAGGCTTCGCGCCAGCCCGGAGCCATCGCTGGCTTCAACGGCCTGCATGCGTGCTGTGATTTGCGTAAGCTCTTTGCGGTAGTCTGAGTAAAGTTGAATGGCAGAAGAGATGAATGTAAATACCAGGCTGAATATCAAGACCCAGGCCAGTAAACGCAAAGACAGCAGCGAGCGCTGACGAAGCAGGTTCAGGTGCTTAAAAAATGTTGTCATATCAGGGATCGGTTGCCCGCAAGTGGTCAGAATCCAGCGAAAGATTTTAATGGACTATAGCAGCCAAGGTTTCGCGTTGTCTTGTCTTGGTCGGGGTTAGAATGAAGAAAATGTACGTTGGATTAACATGCAGCGGCTTCTTTTTTTTAAGCTGCTGCAGGGCTTGATGTAGATCAACACGGGGGTATGCGGCAAGTCGTAACCTGAGCTCAGATCGAAACACGAGAATTTAGGAGCTTTGCCATGTATCTGGACACTGTTGTTATCGCTGGAATCGTAACTGTGCTGCTGATGGTGGCATTCTTCGTTGGGTTTGGCATCTTTATTATGCGCGATCAAAAAGCTCATGGTCCTGACGTTATCAAAGACGAGGGTAAGAAGATCGACAAGCCTGCCTGATTAGCGCTGCAAGGCCTAACAAAAGAAAATTAAGGCGTGTGACATAAAAAATCTCCGGAAACTTAAACAGCTTTCGGAGATTTTTTTATTCCAAAACGAAGTACTGGTAAGTAGAACAAATTGGCGTCCCCTAGGGGGTTCGAACCCCTGTTGCCGCCGTGAAAGGGCGGAGTCCTAGGCCGCTAGACGAAGGGGACGCAACATATTCAACTACTTGCCTCGTTGAGGTGGCGCACATAGTATGAGGCGACCTTGCCCGTGTCAACACTTTCTGTAGCTATTATTCAGTTTGCGATCGCATCCTTTAGTGCAGGCTCCAGATCCGTGAAACGGAATTCGAAACCCTCAGCCTGAAGCCTGGCGGGAATTGCGCGCTGTCCGGTCAGCAGCAGCCCGGACATTTCGCCCAGCGCCAGCTTTAGGGCCACGGCGGGTGCCGGCAGAATCGTGGGGCGATGGAGTACACGACCCAAGGTTTTTGTAAATGTTGCGTTGGTCACAGTAGATGGGCTGACAACGTTGTATGCGCCCGATGCGGTCTCGGTATTCAGCATCCACAGCAAAGCTCCTACAACATCCTGCCGGTGTACCCAGGGCATGTACTGCTCACCACTGCCAAGCTTGCCACCCACACCGAGTTTGAACGGCAGAATCATGCGTTGTAAAAAGCCGCCGTTGGGGCCGACCACGATTCCGGTGCGCGACAGGCAAACGCGCACACCCATCTCAGCGAGTTCCATAGCGGCCTGTTCCCAGTCACTGCAAAGGCGATGGGTGAATTCGTTGTGTGGAAGCGTTGCTTCGGTTACTTCAAGGCCACCCTGGGCTCCGTAAAAACCAACAGCAGAGCCGGATATCATGACCTGCGGCGGTTGCTGCCAGGTTTTCACCACCTTTACCAGCTGCTGCGTAAGTTCAATACGGCTGTCGCGAATTTCTTGTTTTCGTGTCTCGCTCCAGCGCTTTTCAGCGATGCCTTCTCCTGCCAGATTAATAATGGCGTCAAAGCCTTTATGGCCTTGCAGTTTGGCCAAATCCGGCAGCGCTTCAACTCGACCGCATACAGCGCTCACATCAGCTGCACTCTGGCGGCTTAAAACCGTAACCTGGTCTCCGTTTGCCAGTAATTCGCGGCATAGAATCCGTCCGATAAAACCGGTACCACCGGTCAGCAATATGTGTCTGCTCATGGCGTTCCCATTCCTTGCGTAGAAGACCCCCTTAATGGTGAAGGGTGTCTGTTGCCCTGTTTCCCACGTACACTGCCGCAGAGACAAGTAATATGGCAGCAACCTTAACAGGGTAATAGTGAATGTTCGATTGGAAAGACATTCTGGATTTCTGGTTTGGCGAGTTAGACGAAAATGGGCTGCCTGACCTGGCTCACCGCAGCCGCTGGTTTGCTAGCAACCGAAAATTTGACCAAGAAATCCGCAGGCGTTTTTTGTCGCTTGTATTATTTGCATCGGAGCAGGGCCTTGATCACTGGCAGAAAGAGGCTGGCGGCGTGCTCGCTGAAATTCTGTTGCTTGACCAGTTTTCGCGCAACATTTTTCGCGGTGGAGCTTTGGCATTTGAACAGGACGTTCTGGCTCGGAAGTTATGTAAGCAGGGTATGAACAAAGGTTTTGACGTGTCGTTACCGGTCATTCAAAGGGGGTTTTTTTATATGCCCTTGCAGCACTCCGAACGCCAAGAAGATCAGTCACTTGCGATAGAGTGTTATGAGCAGCTCACAGCATCTACCAGCGGCTTTTTAAAGGAGTTTATGGGCAGCTTTTTGCAATCAGCCCTTGAGCACCAGGCAATAATCACGCGCTTCCGTCGTTTTCCGCATCGCAATAAAGCATTGGGGCGAACCAACACAAAAGAAGAAAACGACTATTTGTTCAATGGAAAACGTTTCGGCCAGTAAGTTCATAACGTTGGTATTACCGGCTCTGTAAGTAACGGACTTTCCTCAATAGGGACGGCTATGCACCAAGCAATCACCACGGCGCAATTTATTTATGATCTGATCGGGCGGCGAAGCCCGCTCGGTGTCATTTTGTCGGCGATAAGTACGATGGTTGAAGAGCAGTTTTCCGATGCCATGGTGTCGGTGATGCTCTATTCGGCGCAGAATCGAACGCTGAGCTTGGTCGCCGGTGATGCTTTCAGTCAGAACTACCAGCTAGCAATGCGTAACATAGACGTCGGCCCGGAGGTGGGTTCTTGCGGAGCTGCGGCCTATCTTCGCGAAATTGTGGTGTGTGAAGACGTTTTAAACGATAGCCGCTGGGTAGGTTTGATCGACTTGGTGAAGTCAGAAAAAATCGCAGCTTGCTGGTCAGCACCGATCATTTCCCCCTCTGGCGAACTACTGGGAACCTTCGCCACCCATTACCGACACTGTAAATCGCCAGAATTGTCCGAAATCACCCTTATCCGCAAAGCGGCCGGCCTTGCGATAGAGCACCAGGCGGAAAGAAATCGCAGAGTGTCGAGTGAACAGCGTTTCCGGTCTCTGTTCAGCCAGCACCCTGATGGCGTCTTCGAGATTGGGCTTGATGGCTGTTTTGTGGACTGTAATCAGGCAGCGGAAGTCATCGCCGGTTATGGTCGCGACCAATTGGTCGCGACCAATTGGTCGGAGAGCATTACAGTAAGGTGCTGTTACCCGAGTTTTACGACGTCGCCAGTGACGCGTTGATTTTGATGGCTGGAGGTGAGTCTCATAGTTACGAAATCGCTGGCTTGAACGCGTCGGGCCAAGCCATATTTGTAGACGTTGTCAACTTGCCCATCGTCGTTGATGGTGAAATTATCGGCGGCTACGGTATTGCCCGAGACATCAGCGAGCGTAAAAAAGCCGAAGATCGTATGCGTTTGCTTGAGCGCGGCATTGAGGCAAGTCCGAACGGCGTCGTAATGCTGGACGCGAGCGTGGCGAACTATCCGATGGTCTATGTGAACCCGGCATTCACTGAAATGTCGGGTTATCAGCCCGCGGAGGCTATTGGCAAGGGTTTTTTGGTGCTCTTTGGCAAAGGCACTGCGCCGGAAGCGTTACGCTTGATTCAGTCAGCGTTGGCGCAGCAGAGAGAACTTGATATTACGATCCTGTCGTACCGTAAAAATGGTTCCACCTTCTGGAAAAAACTCACAATAACCCCGGTCTATGATGGCCATGGAGATTGCACTCATTATATTGCAGCCCAGCAAGACGTTACGCGCCAACTCAAAAGTGATGAGCTTCTTGACTATCAGGCTCGCCACGATTCTGTTACCGGATTGCAAAACCGTCAGCTGTTTGAAACGCACCTGAACCAAGCCTTTGCCCGCGCGCGTGGCAAGCCCAGCGATATGGTGCTGTTATATGTCGACCTTGACGATTTCAAATCCCTGAATGAAAGCCTTGGCCGTCGGGCGGGGGATTTGCTGTTGGCGGTGGTCGCCGATCGGCTTCGTAAATTATTAGCCAACGATGATGAGCTCACCCGCTTGGCGGCAGACGAATTTGTTGTTATGCGGCCGGCCCTGCAAACCGAAACGGAAGTGAAGATTCTTGCCAGCCGAATGTTGACTCGCCTTGCGGAAGCCTATGACATAGAAGGCCAGCGCTTGAGTATCAGCGCCAGTATTGGCATTGCGTCAGACGACGGTTCCGTCCAGCAGCCAAAAGAGCTTTTGGATAATGCTGCTTTGGCTGCGCGCGAGGCCAAACTCCAGGGCGGCAATACCTTTTGTTGGAACCATGGTGCAGCGTCTACCACCGGGGCCGAACAGGTGATTATGCGGCGTGAATTGATGGAAGCCATCGAAGATCATCAGTTTGTGGTGCATTATCAGCCTCTTTTGGATGCGAAAACCGGGCGTTTGCGCAGCGCGGAAGCACTGGTGCGATGGAATCATCCGGATCGAGGGCTGTTGCTACCCGGGGCCTTTATTTCGTTGGCGGAACAGACCGGGCAAATTGTTGCTATTGGCCGCTGGGTGCTGCATCAAGCGTGTATGGACATGGCCCAGCGTTGGCGCCAGACGGGCCAGGCGGTATCGATTGCGGTTAATATTTCGCCCTTACAGTTTCGTCGGCCAGAGTTCATCGAAGACGTGCTTGCCGTGCTTGAAGCCAGTGGGTTACCGCCTGAACTGCTGGAGCTGGAAGTGACTGAGGGTGTGCTGCTTTCTGGCATCGATAAAGCCATCTTGATGCTTAAGAGTCTTCGTGATCTGGGAGTTCAGGTGGCTATTGATGATTTTGGTACCGGCTTTTCCAGTTTGAGCTACTTGCGCCAGCTACCCATTACCAAGGTAAAGCTGGACCGCAGTTTTATCATTGATGTTACAACCGACCGGGGCAGTGCCGCGATTGTACAAGGGGTGATTACCATGGCGCACCATCTTGGTCTGTTGGTAGTGGCCGAGGGCATAGAAACGGTTGAGCAGAAAAACTACCTGACGGCCAGTGATTGCGACTTGCTGCAGGGGTTTTTGTATTCCAGACCCGTGCCGTTGGGCCAGTTTGCTCTGGGGCTGGAATACTGACTCGCTAAACGTGTTTTATTGGTCGGGGGTGGCTGCCGTCTGGTTTAGCAGCTCGGGTTTTTTCAGCGCCCGCGCCAGCAGTTCCCGTTCTTGTGCCAGCACCAGCGCACATTGCTCAGCCATCTGCTCGCCGATGCCTTCTACCCTGCGCTCCAGAAATACCCGCATTTCGTCAGAAAACTCCAGCATCTTATCGCGTTCATCTGCTTCCTTTTTAGAAGTGAACAGCAGATTGTTGGGATCAGCCATTGCTTTCTCCTTGCCATCACGGTCGCTGAAGTAAAGCGCTTGTACGCCCATGTACGTCTCCTTGCCGGGTGTTTACGCCGGTATCGACTGTTTGAAAATGAAAAGAACCTGACCAAGGCAAATGCGCCGATCAGTGCGCGAGGCAGCTTAGCACTGTTTATATATACAGTGCTAGTGGCGCAGGCTGCACCAAACAGTATATTGGTGTTAATGTTTCGCCTTTAATTTCACCAATCAGGCCATTACCATGCCAAGGTTCCTTCATACCGCCGACTGGCAAATAGGGCGCTATTTCAATCGCTTTGATACCGATAACAGCAGTGCACTTGCCGATGCACGCTATGGCGTTATCGAACGCCTGGCGCAACTGGCGGTTGAGTACAATTGCGATGCCGTGCTGGTTGCCGGCGACGTTTTTGATGCGCAAACCGTATCTGATCGCTGCATCCGCCGCACTTTTAACGCGACCTCGGGTTTTAAAGGGCCTTGGGTAATGCTGCCCGGCAACCACGATGCAGCGTTGGCCGAAAGCGTGTGGACCCGCGCCCAGCGTATCAACGCCGTGCCGGACAACGTGCACCTTGCGCTACAAAGTGGCGTTATAGAGTTACCGCAGCAGAAAATTGCGGTATTGGCGGCGCCTTTGACCCAGCGCCACACTTACGAAGATTTGACCGCGCCCTTCGATTCAATCAGCACTCCGCCGCAATGGCTGCGGGTGGGCCTGGCCCACGGCAGTGTGCAAGGCGTGTTGGCGGAAGACATTGACGCCACCAATCCGATTGCCGCTGATCGCAGCGTAAGCGCCGCGCTGGATTACCTGGCGCTGGGTGATTGGCATGGCCTGAAGGAGATTAATGAGAGAACCTGGTACAGCGGTACGCCGGAGCCTGAGCGCTTCCGTAATAATCAGCCGGGTTTTGCACTGTTGGTGACCGTGTCCGAACCTGGCGCTCTGCCGCAGGTGGAAGCACTGGAAACGGCACGCTATCACTGGCATCAATGGCAAGAAAAGTTGGTGGTAGAGACCGATATTGATGAGTTGTTAAAGCGTCTTGACGAGCTACCGGAAACGTCTGTTTTGGATCTTAAGCTGGAAGGTAGCATCACTCTGGCGGGCGAGCAGCGTCTGGCGGATGCTTTGTCCCGCGCTGAGGCGCGTTATCGCAGCGTTACCTACGATCGCTCCCGTTTGTTGCTGGCGCCCACGGAGGAAGATCTGGCGGGGTTGCAGGCTAGCGGCTACGTCGGTGATGTGCTTGAGCTACTGCAAACCCGGCAGAGTGGTGCAGAAGCGCAGACTGCCCGCGATGCCCTGGCCATACTCGCCAGCCTGTTACTTGAAGCCCGCAAGGAGGAGCAACCATGAAACTTGAAAGTGTGCGGGTGGAGCAGTTTAAGCGGTTCAAAAAATCGTTTTTATTGAATGGTTTGAGTGGTGGTATTAATGTCATTTCCGGACCAAACGAGGCGGGTAAGAGCACACTGGTGCGGGCAATTCGGGCGGCATTTTTTGAGCGCCATCGCTCCAAGTCCGGCGAAGATTTGCGGCCTTGGGGTGATTCATCCGCAGCACCCGCCATCGAATTGGTGTTCCACCATAACGGTCAGAAATGGCAGTTGAACAAGAGCTTTCTGCAGCGTAAACGCTGCGACCTGTCGATACAGGGCACCACTTACAGTGGCGAGGAGGCAGAAGAAAAGTTGGCTCAGCTGTTGGGTTATCAGTTCCCCAAAAAAGGCGCGAGTAAAGAAGAGCACTGGGGTATTCCGGGGCTACTCTGGGTAGAACAGGGCAGTGGGCAGAATATTGAGCAGGCCGTTGTGCATGCGGGCGATCATTTGCAATCGGCGTTGAACAGCCTGGTATCGGAAGTTGTCAGTGAGGGCGGTGATGGGTTGATTCACACCGTACGCCAACAGCTTGGCGAACTGTTGACCGCAGGCGGCGTACCAAGGGGTGAATACAAGCAATTGCTGGCTGACGAACTGCCCGGACAGCAAGAGCTTGACGCGTTAGCAAGCCGCATAGACCAGTATCAAAACCAGGTAGACCGGCTCGCCAAGGTTGCGCGGGAATTTTACAAGATTGACCGTGAGCAACCCTGGATAAAGGTGCGTCAGGCTCTTGCCGAAGCCCAGGAGCGTTACCGACATATTGAATCGTTGCAGGGTCAGCAGCAAACGTTGAACCAAGCCTTGACCTCGGTACAACAACGGGCGGCACTGTTGCAGCGCAATAAGCAGCAGGTACAGGCAGATGCCAAACAGTTGCAGCAGCGCGAGGAGGAACACAACACGGCGCAGCACGCATTGAATGACGTTCAAGCGTCTGCAGCCGGTTTGCATGCTGCCTTAGAGCAGTGCCAGAGCCAATATCGCGATGCATTGGAGGTAGAGCGTCAGGCCGGGCTGCTGGAAGCTCGGCAACGACTGGAGCACAGCAGCGAAAGAGCAAAAACGCAGTTGCAGCAGCTGTCTGAGCGCCAATCACGGGCGGTAGAGTTGCAACAGGCCCTGGGCGAGAGCCGTAAGCTGACGGCACGGCATCACATCAGCAAAGCCGCCGTCGATCAGTTGCGTACAACCCAACGCCAGCTGGATGATGCACGTCTGCGTTCGCAGGCGATTGCTACGCGAATTGAATGGCAACTGGAAGCTGGCCAACAGATCGAGTTGGGCCAGGATACGTTGCCGCCTCAGGGCGAGCAATTGTTGCTAAGCAGCACGCGCCTGCGCATTGCGGGTGTTGGCGAATTTACAATCACCCCTGGTGGCGGTGATTTGGCCCGCTGTCAGCGCCAGCTGGAACAATTGCAGTTGGCCTTGGGTGAGCAGTTGCAGGCTCAGGGTGTTACAGACCTGGCGGCGGCAGAACATACGCTGGTCGCTCAGGAGCGTGCGCAAGCGGATGTGCATCGATTGCTGGAACTGTTGCAGTCTTTGGTGCCCGGCGGTCTGGCAAGTCTGGACAGCGACTATCAGGCCTTGAGCGCGGAGCTTGAACGTAACTGCGCAGAAAAAGAGGCTTTGGCACCCGTAACGACAGTGGCTAAAAGCTTACCGGCTCTGGCTCAGGCGCAAGATCTGCGAGCTGACGCTGAAAATCGGTTATCAGCATTAGAGAAACGCTTCGGCGAGCACGAAAAGGCGCTTTTGGCCGCATCCCATCGTTACCAGAACGCCGATCGCGAGTGGCACACGTTGCGCACCAGTCTGAACAGCGAGCAACGCCAGCAGGAAGTGGCACAGTTAAACAGCGATTTGATTGCAGTCGAGCAAGAGCAGGTAGGGCAACAGGGGCGTTTACAGCAGATGCTGGCGCACATTGCCGCGGCGCGGCCGGAGTTAGTGCAGCAGGACATTCAGCGCTTGGGCGCCAGCGCGGATCAGCTTGAGCAAGCCCAGCGAGGGCGCGAGCTTGAGTTGAAGGAACTGCGGGCACGATTGGAAATCTGGGGTGCCGAAGGCCTGGAGGAGCAGCGTGGCCATTGCCAGGCTGAACTGGAGCAAAACCAGCGCCGTTGCCAGCAACTGCAGCGCCGGGCAGAAGCGCTGCAGTTGCTGCTCCAGTTATTAACGGAAAAGCGCCAGGCGTTGACTCAGCGTTTGCAAGCACCGTTACAGAAACATCTGAATCATTACGTTACGGTGTTGTTTCCCGACGCTCAGCTGGAGGTAGACAGTCAATTGCTCCCGGGCCGTTTCACCCGCGACGGGGAAACTGGTCAGATGAGCGAGCTCAGTTTTGGCGCCCGAGAGCAGATGGGCCTTATCAGTCGTTTGGCTTACGCTGATTTATTGAAAGAAGCCGGCAAGCCGACGTTGATCATTCTGGATGACTCGCTGGTACACAGCGACAGCATTCGGCTCGACAGCATGAAGCGAATTCTGTTTGACGCGGCGCAGCGCCATCAAATTCTGTTGTTTACCTGCCATCCGGATAGCTGGCAGGACATGGGCTCAGAGACTATTAATCTGGAAGCGTTAAAGGCCAGGGCAGCGCTTTAACGGACCAAACGCGGGTGTCCTGATGATTATGTTGAAAATTTTCGCGTAAGTTTGTTGACCCTAGAGAAAACATCCGTATAATGCGCATCCGTTGTCAGGCAACAACTTACGACAACATTAGCGGGAATAGCTCAGTTGGTAGAGCGCAACCTTGCCAAGGTTGAGGTCGCGAGTTCGAATCTCGTTTCCCGCTCCAAATTTGAAAACCCGGTCTTGTAAAAGGCCGGGTTTTTTTATGTTCGTTTCGATCACAAGGGCAAACACAAGGGCAATGGCGTTAGGGCTCGGTTATACTCTTCCGTCTTCATTTTTCATGCTGTCCGCCGGGAGACCTTCATGCGCGTGCACTCGTTGTTTCTGTATCCGGTTAAATCCCTTGCGGGTATTGCCGTGGACTCGTTTGGGCTGGACGAATTTGGCCCGGCCGGCGACCGGCGCTGGATGCTGGTTGACGACGAGTGTCAGTTTGTAACCCAGCGCACCCTGCCACAGCTGGCATTGGTTCAGCCTTCGCTGGGTGCCGATGGCGAGGTTTCTATTACCCTGCCAGGGCAACCACCTATTGTGCTGCAAGCCAATGGTGAGAACCTGTCTGTGCGAGTGTGGCGCGATTGGGTTCAGGGCCAGGCGGGTTGTGACGTGGCCAATGGTGCCATCAGTCGCTTTTGTGGCCTGTCTTTGCGCTTCGTATTCATGCCTGATAGCAGCTTTCGCCAGGTGCAGACCAATCTGGCAACAGAACGCCGGCGCGTGAGCTTTGCCGACGGTTATCCGTTGCTGATGACCAATATCGCGTCGTTAGCGGAGCTGAATGAACGCTTGGCGGTGACGGTGGATATGCGTCATTTTCGCCCCAATATCGTGGTTGATGGCGCCGCTGCCTGGTCGGAAGATAACTGGCAGGCCGTGACCATAGGCGAGGGCAGTTATCGGGTGCTTAAGCCCTGTTCCCGCTGTGTAATGACTACTGTTAACCCGGATACCGGGGAAAAAGCCGCCTCGGTTCAGCCATTGCGGACCCTTGCGACCTACCGCCGCACCGCTGGCGGCATCATGTTCGGAATGAACGCCATTCACGACTCGCCTTGCCGGCTGAGCGTGGGTGACTGCGTTATCGTGAATCAATCGGAGTAATAGACTACGTGCCTTTGTTAACGCTGGACGGGGTTTCCCTGTCGTTTGGAATGCAGCCGCTGTTGGACAATGCCTCATTGGTGATGGAAGCCGGTGAGCGGGTGTGCCTGTTGGGCCGTAACGGCGAGGGTAAGTCTACCCTGCTGAAAATCGTCAACGATGAAGTAACGCCAGACGGCGGCATCGTCCGCCTGGAAGACGGCGCGGTGCTGGCGGTGTTGCCACAGAATTTGCCCTCTGGCGATACCCGCACCGCCTACGATGTGGTTGCTGGCGCTTTTCCTGAAACCGGCGCACTGCTCATTGAATTCCACCACCTGACCCAGCAGACAGACGAAAAAAGCCTGAACCAGATGATGAAGGTGCAGGAGCGTCTGGAGGCTTTGGACGGCTGGCGCCTGGACCAAAAAGTCACCAGTATGCTGGCGCAGTACGGCGTAGACCCCGATCGCACGCTGAATACTCTGTCGGGTGGCTGGCAGCGCCGGGTTCTGTTGGCGCGGGCGCTGGTGTCCGAGCCGGATATTCTGCTGCTTGATGAGCCTACCAACCACCTGGATGTGCCCGCTATTGCCTGGCTGGAAGACGCTTTGGTCCAGTTCCGTGGTGCCATCCTGTTTGTGAGCCACGACCGTGCGTTTATTCGCCGAATGGCCACCCGGGTGGTGGAGCTGGATCGCGGACAGCTGGTCAGCTTTGCCGCCAGTTACGATCACTATCTGGACCTAAAAGAAAAGGCCCTGGAAGAAGAAGAGCGTCACGCAGCCTTGTTTGATAAGCGCCTAAAGCAGGAAGAAACTTGGATTCGCCAGGGCATCAAAGCTCGCCGTACTCGCAATATGGGTCGGGTAAGGGCACTTAAAGCGATGCGTGAAGAGCATCGCCAGCGCCGAGTGCGCGGTGGCACGGCCACTTTTGCGGTGGAAGACGCTGCTCGATCTGGCAAGCTGGTGGCCGAAGCCTTGGGCGCCGGTTTTGCTTATCAGGGTCACCCCGCGGTTATCCGTGACATGAATCTGACCATTCTGCGCGGTGACAAAATCGGCCTGGTGGGTGAAAACGGCACCGGCAAAACCACGTTGGTGCGCCTGCTGCTGGGCGACCTGGAAGCCACTGAAGGCAGTATTCGCCGCGGCACCAACTTGGAAGTAGCCTATTTCGATCAACTGCGGGGCGAACTAGACTTAACTCGAAATGCGATTGATAATTTGTCGGAAGGCCGTGATTTTATTGATATTAATGGTCAGAGCAAACATGTTATGGGGTATCTACAGGACTTCCTGTTTACCCCGGAGCGGGCACGGTCGCCTGTCAGTGTGTTCTCCGGTGGCGAGCGCGCCCGCTTGCTGCTGGCTAAGCTGTTCAGTAAGCCCGCCAACGTACTGGTGCTGGACGAACCCACCAACGACTTGGATGTTGAAACTCTAGAGCTGTTGGAAGAGCAGCTGTCGGAATTCCGCGGCACGGTGATTGTGATCAGCCACGATAGGGAATTTCTGGACAACGTGGTCACCGAAACTCTGTTTTTGGACGGTACTGGCCAGGTGCACGAGTTTGTTGGGGGCTACACTGACTGGCGCCGCCAAGGCGGCCAATTTCCAGCCGAAAAAAGCGGCAGCCGGCCCGACAAGCAGCAAAAGCCGGAAAGTAAGAGCAAGAGTAAGCCAGCTGCGCAGTCCGGCACTAAGCCCACGGCGGCAAAAATCAGTTATAAGTTGAAACTGGAGTTGGAGCAGTTGCCGAAAACCATTGAACGCCTGGAGCAGGAGCAACAACAGCTGCAGGACGCCATCGGTTCAGCGGACTTCTACGCTAATTCTGCGAAGAAAGTTGATGAAACCCTGGCTCGTCTGACAGCGGTGGGATCAGAGTTGGAAACCGCAATGGAGCGTTGGATGGAACTGGAGGAAATGACCGGGAAATAAGCCTGGCTCTTTTAATTGCCGAATTGCTCGATAGCTTGCCGGAGTTTCGCCGGCAAGCTATCAGCTAATTACGATCAGTGTTAAAAAATACGTACGGCCAGCACATCGCACTCGGTGCCGTGCAGAACTCCGTTTGCAGTAGAGCCGAGCAACAACTGGAAGCCTTTGCGGCCATGGCTGCCCACAACCACAAGGTCAATGGCGTGTTCTTTGACCAAGCGATGCACTTCAGACTCGGGGCGGCCAACGGTCACCACCTGACTTTCTTTGGGAATGCCGTATTCTTCACCGTACTTGGTCAGCTGCTCACGGGCAGCCTTGTCGAGCTGGTCCTGTAATTCGGTCAAATCCATCGGAATATCGCCACCATAGGCGTAACCTACAGGCTCTACTACGTGTGCCAGGATCAGTTCAGCACCTTGGCTAATAGCCATTTCTTTTGCTTTGTGCAGGACTTGTGGCGCTTCTTCCGTTAAATCAATGGCAACCAGCAACTTCTTGTAAACAGACATGGCTCTATTACTCCGTGTGTTGCGAATGTCAGAACTCCTGATTACAGGATAGTATGGTTCAGCCCGGCGGAAAAGGGGTTAGGCTGACTTAGGCGTTGTTAGCAGCGCTATTGAGTAAACCTGCGCAGTACCAATTGCCGGTGCCTGCGATGGGGCGTGTTAAGAAAGAAATTGACAAACGGACGGTTTCTTCTCATCGTGTGGTCTCGATATTCAAACGGCTGTATGAATTTGAATTGAAGATCGGGCAGCGGCCGCAGTGGTTAAAGGTTCGCTGCATCTGCAGTCGGGATCTTGCAATTAAACGTGCAAGCACACCGGCGCACAAAACAGTTTCAATCACAGACTGGAGATCAGTTGATGATTTACGAAGGTAAAGCCATCACGGTTAAAGAGATCGAAGGCGGTATCGCTCAGTTGAATTTTGACTTGCATGGCGAGTCTGTCAATAAATTCAACCGTCTTACCCTGGAAGAACTCCGCAATGCGACAAACATACTGACGTCACGGACGGATCTGAAGGGTCTTGTTGTTACCAGTTCCAAAGACAGCTTTATTGTTGGCGCAGACATCACCGAATTCAAAGACTTGTTTTCCGGCCCGGAAGACGAGCTGGTGGCCAACAACTTAAGCGCCAATGAAATTTTTAGTGCCATTGAAGACCTACCATTCCCCACGGTTACCGCGATCAACGGTATTGCGCTGGGCGGCGGTTTTGAAATGTGCCTGGCCACCGATTACCGGGTTATGGCACCAAAAGCCAAAGTGGGCCTACCGGAAACCAAGTTGGGAATCTTCCCGGGCTTTGGCGGTACCGTACGCCTGTCGCGCCTGATTGGCGTAGATAACGCGGTTGAGTGGATCAGTGGTGCGACCGAAAATCGCGCAGACGTTGCGCTCAAGGTGGGTGCGGTCGATGCGATTGTTGAACCGGATAAGCTGGTTGACGCTGCGCTGAGCATTATTCACCAGGTAAACAACGGCAAGCTCGACAATTTGGCGCGCCGCGAAGAAAAGAAAGGCAAAATAAAACTGAATGTCATGGAAAGCATGATGGCGTTCGAAATTTCAAAAGCGTTTGTAGGTGCCAAGGCCGGGAAAAACTACCCGGCGCCGGTTGAAGCGATCAAGGTGATGCAAAAGCACGCCGGTATGACGCGCGACAAGGCCATTGAAGTAGAAGCCAAGGGCTTCGCAAAAATGGCGAAAACGGACGCTTGTGCAAATCTGATCGGCCTGTTTCTGAATGACCAAGAACTCAAGCGCAAGGCGAAACGCTGGGCCAAAGACGCTGCCGATGTAAAACTGACAGCGGTTCTGGGTGCAGGCATTATGGGTGGCGGCGTGGCGTATCAGTCTGCGCTTAAAGGCACTCCCATCATTATGAAAGACATCAATCCCGAAGGCATCGCCCTGGGCCTGAAAGAAGCCAAGAAGCTTCTGCTCAAGCGCATTGACAAGGGACGCATGAAACCCGATCAGATGGCGGACGTTCTGAACAGCATCACGCCAGCGCTAAACTACGGCGATTTCAAGAACGTAGATCTGGTTGTTGAAGCCGTTGTTGAGAATCCCAAAGTGAAAGATGCGGTTCTGCGCGAGGTTGAAGGCCAGGTTCGCGAAGACACCATTCTTACGTCTAACACCTCGACCATCTCTATCGACCTGTTGGCAAAGAATCTCAAGCGCCCGGAAAACTTCTGTGGCATGCACTTCTTTAACCCAGTGCACATGATGCCTCTGGTTGAGATTATCCGCGGAAAGAAAACCAGCGATCGTGCGATTGCGACCACCGTGGCTTATGCCACTGCCATGGGTAAAACGCCCATAGTGGTTAACGACTGCCCGGGCTTTCTGGTCAACCGGGTGCTATTTCCGTACTTCGGCGGCTTTATTGGACTGGTACGTGACGGCGCCGACTTCCAGAAAGTCGATAAGGTGATGGAAAAGTTTGGTTGGCCCATGGGCCCCGCGTATCTGCTGGATGTGGTTGGCATGGACACCGGCAAGCACGCTGGCGAAGTGATGGCTGAAGGCTTCCCTGACCGTATGAAGCACGAAGGCACCACCGCCATCGACGTGATGTTTGATAACAAGCGTTACGGCCAAAAAAATGAGAAGGGCTTCTACCGCTACGAGCTGGACCGCAAGGGCAAGCAGCAAAAAGTAGTCGACGAAGAATCCTATAAACTGCTGAAGCCGGTTGTTCAGGGTGATAAAGAGTTTGAAGACGATGAAATCATTGCGCGGATGATGATCCCGCTGTGTATGGAAACCGTTCGTTGCCTGGAAGACGGCATTGTAGAAAGCCCGGCTGACGCCGATATGGGTCTGATCTACGGTATTGGCTTCCCTCCGTTCCGCGGTGGTGCACTGCGCTACATCGATCAGATGGGCGTGGACAAGTTTGTGGAGCTGGCTGACAAATACGCAGATCTTGGGCCGCTGTATAAGCCCACCGACAAGCTGCGTGACATGGCAAAAAATGGCCAGACCTTCTTTGCTTAACCCTGAACGAGATTTCCGAACGGAGAAAGATCTATGAGCCTTAATCCGAGAGACGTTGTCGTCATTGATTGCGTGCGGACTCCGATGGGCCGCGCCAAAAACGGCTGTTTCCGCAATGTACGTGCAGAAACACTGTCGGCAACCCTGATCGACGCACTGTTCGAGCGCAACCCCAAGCTCGATCCGAAAGAAGTAGAAGATGTCATTTGGGGCTGCGTGAACCAGACCCGCGAGCAGGGCTTTAATGTGGCACGCCATATTTCCCTGCTAACAAAAGTGCCCCACGAAGCCGGTGCGCAGACAGTTAACCGTTTGTGTGGTTCAGCCATGAGTGCGATTCACACCGCCGCCCAAGCGATCATGACCGGCAACGGTGAAATGTTCGTGGTGGGTGGTGTCGAGCACATGGGTCACATTAGTATGACTGACGGGTTTGATCACAACCCGGCGGCGTCTAAGTACACTGCGAAAGCTTCCAATATGATGGGCCTGACAGCAGAAATGCTGGCCAAGATGCACGGCATTACGCGTCAGCAACAGGACGAATTCGGAGCGCGTTCCCATCGCCTGGCGCAGGAAGCCACCGAGGAGGGCCGTTTCAAGAACGAAATCGTTCCCATAGAGGGCCATGATGAGAACGGTTTTAAAGTGCTGATTGAGCACGACGAAACCATTCGTCCGGAAACCACCGTTGAATCACTGGGCCAGTTGCGCCCGGCGTTTGATCCGAAAAACGGTACGGTCACGGCCGGTACATCATCGCAGCTCACCGACGGTGCCGCAGCGATGATATTGATGTCTGCCGAGCGTGCCCAGGCCCTTGGCCTCAAGCCTATGGCGCGTATTGTGAGCATGGCGGTAGCGGGCGTTGACCCTGCTATTATGGGCTACGGCCCGGTACCTGCGACCAAAAAAGCGCTCAAGCGTGCCGGCCTGAAAATCGAAGATATCGATTTTTGGGAGCTGAACGAGGCCTTTTCCGGGCAGTCCTTGCCGGTGTTGAAAGATCTCAAACTGATGGGTGTCGTGGATCAGAAAGTAAACCTTAACGGCGGTGCCATTGCACTTGGCCATCCGTTAGGCTGCTCTGGTGCGCGCATTTCAACCACGCTGCTGAATATCATGCAGGCCAACGGCGGTAGATATGGTGTGTCCACCATGTGTATCGGCTTGGGTCAGGGTATATCTACGGTGTGGGAGCGGCTGTGATTCCCTGCGGGACATAGCTGACATTTAACAACAAGGCCCGGCAATTCGCCGGGCCTTGTTGTTTATCAAAATGAAAAAAGTTGTTTATCCGGATGAAAAAAAGCCGGTTGGAAACCAAAGAATGGGTTGTCTTGCTATTCTTGACCCTGTAAAACAGTGATCCTATACATGTCAGCGGCAAGGTTGTATTTATAGCCGACTGATTTTACAGCGAGTTTGCGGTTTGCTGCACAACTGACCGATTTATCGCCAAGGATACAGATCTCCGATATGGGTAAAAGTCTCGTAATTGTCGAGTCGCCAGCGAAAGCGAAGACCATCAATAAGTACCTGGGGGACGACTTCATTGTTAAGTCGTCCGTCGGGCACATTCGTGATCTTCCGGTTAGCGGCAGCGGGTCCACCAGCGACCCCAAAGAGCGTGCTCGTCAGGCCGCCGTCACGCGTAAATTGAGCCCTGAAGACAAGGTGGTGCACAAGAAGCGTAAAGCTCGTGAACAGCTGGTCGCCCGTATGGGGATAGACCCGGATCACGATTGGAGCGCGCGCTATGAAATTTTGCCGGGCAAAGAGAAGGTCGTTAATGAGCTGAAACGCCTGGCCAAGTCGGCCGACCACATCTACCTGGCGACGGATTTGGACCGCGAAGGTGAGGCCATAGCCTGGCACCTTCAGCAAACCATTGGCGGCGAGCCGGAAAAATACCGGCGCGTTGTGTTCAACGAAATTACCAAGCGCGCTATTCAGGGCGCCTTCGAAAATCCAGGCAAGCTAGACACCGATATGGTGCATGCCCAGCAGGCAAGGCGGTTCCTGGACAGGGTAGTTGGTTACATGGTGTCGCCGCTGCTTTGGGCCAAATTGGCCCGCGGTTTGTCTGCCGGCCGTGTGCAATCGGTTGCGGTAAAGCTGATTGTTGAACGTGAACGGGAAATTCGCAAGTTTGTGCCGGAGGAGTACTGGCAGTTGTTTGCAGGCCTTGCAACCACCAGCGCCAAGCAGCCGGTGCGTTTTGAAGTGACCCGCTACAACGACAAACCTTATCGCCCGGTTAACGAAACCCAGAGCAATGACCACGTCACGCGGTTAAAAGTGGGTAAGTTTGCGGTAACCAAGCGTGAAGACAAACCCACCCGTTCGCGCCCGGGTGCTCCTTTCATAACGTCGACGTTGCAGCAGGCTGCCAGTAACCGCCTGGGCTTCAGTGTTAAGAAAACCATGATGTTGGCCCAGCGTTTGTACGAGGCCGGGTTCATCACCTATATGCGTACAGATTCCACCAACCTGAGCCAGGATGCCGTTAACAGCAGCCGCGACTACGTAGAGGCGACCTTTGGCAAAGAATACCTGCCGGACAGCCCGCGAATCTATGGCAGCAAGCAAGGCGCTCAGGAAGCTCACGAGGCTATTCGGCCGACCGAAGCTACCCGCAAGGCGGTCGCTATTACCGGTATCGAAAAAGACGCCGAGAAGCTTTACGACATTATTTGGCGCCAGTTCATTGGTTGCCAAATGGCCGACGCCGAATTTCTCAGCACGTCTATCGTCGTGTCCAACGGCGATTACGAGCTGCGCACCCGTGGCCGCATCAGCAAGTTTGAAGGTTTTTTGAAAGTGGCGCCCCAGGCGTCAAAAAAAGACGAAGATTTAGTGCTGCCAGACATCCATGTTGGTGAGAACCTGGGCCTGGATAAGCTCGAACCCACGCAGCACTTCACCAAGCCGTCACCGCGCTTCACTGAAGCGAGTCTGGTTAAAGAACTTGAAAAGCAGGGTATTGGCCGGCCTTCTACCTACGCCTCAATTATTTCGACCATTCAAGACCGTGGTTACGTGCGCCTGCAAAACCGTCGTTTTTACGCCGAAAAAATGGGCGAAATTGTGACTGAAAGGCTGTGTGAATCCTTCGGTAACCTGATGGATTACAGTTTTACTGCGCAGATGGAAGGTGATCTGGATCATGTTGCCGAAGGCAATGTGGAATGGAAAAAAGTATTGAATGATTTTTATGGCCGTTTCCGACAGCAACTGGAAGTGGCTGAAGCGGATGACGACGACGGCGGCATGCGCCCTAACGAGCCTACCGAAACAGACATTCCGTGTCCTACGTGCAGTCGGAATATGCAAATTCGCGTGGCCAGCACCGGCGTTTTTCTGGGCTGTTCGGGTTACTCGTTACCGCCAAAAGAGCGTTGTAAAACCACCATTAACCTGGTGACCGGCGACGAGGTGGTCAGCGCCGAAGAAGACGTGGAAGGTGAGGGCGAAAGCCGCCTGTTACGGATGAAGCGCCGCTGCCCGAAGTGCAGCACGGCCATGGACAGCTACCTGGTAGACGAAACCCGCAAGCTTCACGTGTGCGGTAATAACCCGGATTGCTCCGGGTATGAAGTCGAACAGGGCAGTTTCCGTATTAAGGGTTACGATGGCCCGACGTTGGACTGCGACAAGTGCGGCAGCGAAATGCAGCTGAAAACCGGTCGTTTCGGTAAGTATTTTGGCTGCACCAACGATGAGTGCAAAAATACCCGTAAGCTGCTGAAAAGTGGCGAGCCGGCACCGCCCAAGATGGACCCGGTGGCGATGCCGGAGTTGCAGTGCCAGAAAGTGGACGACACCTATGTGTTGCGCGATGGCGCGTCCGGCATGTTCCTGGCAGCCAGCAAGTTTCCCAAGAATCGGGAAACCCGTCCGCCGCTGTTACTGGAAATTAAACCTCACCGCGAAGAGATTGATCCCAAACACAACTATTTGATGGAAGCACCGGAGCGCGATCCTGAGGGTAATCCGTCGGTGATCCGCTACAGCCGGAAAACCAAAGAGCAGTATGTAATGTCGGAAAAAGACGGCAAAGCGACTGGTTGGTCGGCTTGGTACGTGAGCGGCAAGTGGCAGTCTAAACAGAAATGATGGCGGCGGATTGAGTCTTGAAGCGATGGGCGGGTGAAAACTCGCCCATCGCCGTTTATAAAGACGAAAAAATTCGCTATTGAACTTAGTCGCTTTACTTTTTAGGGCGCAAACGCGTGATAAGCGATGACGTATCCCAGCGCTCGCCACCCATCTGTTGTACATCTCCGTAGAACTGATCCACCAGTGCCGCTACCGGCAGACGAGCACCGTTTTTGCGCGCCTCTTCCAGGCAGATGGCCAGATCTTTACGCATCCAGTTCACTGCAAAGCCGTGTTCGAATTCACCAGCAATCATGGTGGCGGACCGGTTTTCCATTTGCCAGGACTGGGCTGCCCCCTTAGAGATCACTTCAACGACTTTACTGGCATCCAGACCAGCCTGTTCGGCAAAGTGCAGGGCCTCTGACAGCCCCTGAACCAACCCCGCAATGGCAATCTGGTTGACCATTTTCGTCTTTTGACCCGCGCCAGCTGGCCCCATAAGATTCAACGCTTTAGCGTAAGTGCTTAATACCGGTTCTGCTGTTGTAAAATCGCTGCTGCTACCACCGCACATGATGGTCAGTTGGCCCTTTTCGGCGCCTTGCTGTCCGCCAGACACCGGCGCATCCATAAAGCTCAGCTGGCGCTGTGCGGCTAGTTGGGCCAGGCGTTCGGCAGCCATCGCTGAGGCGGTAGTGTGGTCAATCAGCAGTGTGCCCTGGGTGGCATTAGCGAGAATGCCGGCGTCGCCTTCATACACCGCCAGTAAATCATCGTCGTTGCCCACGCAGGTAAGAACGATGGTGCTGCCTTGCACTGCCTCGGCGATGCTGGCGCAGGCTTTGCCGTTATAATCTTTTGCCCACTGCTGGCTTTTGCTGTTGGTACGATTCCACACCTGGACATCGTAGCCGGCAGCTGCCAAATGCCCGGCCATGGGATAACCCATAACGCCAAGACCAATAAAGCTCACGGTTGTCATGATTTGCTCCTCAGGATTGGTACAAAACAAAAAAACCGCTAAAACTAGCGGTTTTTCTGATATTTGATCAGGATGTTTGCATCACTGAATCAATCTTTTGGGTAATCGCGCTTGGGCGAACCCGTGTAAAGCTGGCGCGGACGACCAATGCGATAATCGCCGCTGACCATTTCGTTCCAATGAGAGAACCAACCGATGGTGCGTGCCATGGCAAACACAACGGTGAACATGGACGTTGGAATGCCGATCGCTTTGAGAATCAGGCCAGAGTAAAAGTCTACGTTCGGGTAAAGCTTACGCTCGACAAAGTATTCGTCTTCGAGGGCGATCTTTTCCAGGCGCTTGGCAATGCGCAGCAGCGGATCGTTTTCAAGGCCCAGTTCGGTTAGTACTTCATGAGCGGTTTCGGCCATGACCTTGGCCCGGGGATCAAAGTTTTTGTAGACCCGATGACCAAAACCCATCAGGCGGAACGGGTCGTCTTTGTCTTTGGCTCTTTCGATGAACGCTTCGATGTTGGCTTCGTCGCCAATTTCGGCCAGCATGGCCAAAACCGCTTCGTTGGCGCCGCCGTGAGCAGGCCCCCAGAGTGCTGCAATGCCGGAAGCCATACATGCGTAAGGGTTGGCGCCGGTAGAGCCCGCCAGGCGCACGGTAGAGGTGGATGCGTTCTGTTCGTGGTCAGCATGCAGGATAAATATTTT
The DNA here is from genome assembly GCF_023311895.1 of Marinobacter sp. M3C. Classification (GTDB taxonomy): domain Bacteria; phylum Pseudomonadota; class Gammaproteobacteria; order Pseudomonadales; family Oleiphilaceae; genus Marinobacter. The sequence continues at coordinate 701,533 of NZ_CP092284.1, read as the reverse complement.
GTCCATTGCGTTGGCCAGGACCGGATTTGGCTTGTATTCCTCACATGGGGTGGCAAACATCATCTGCAGAAAGTTTTCGGCGTAGGTCAGATCATTACGCGGGTAAACAAACGGCTGGCCAATACTGTATTTGTAACACCAGGCTGCGATGGTGGGCATTTTCGCGATCAGGCGGTGGCCGGTAATTTCGCGCTGGTGCTCATCGGTTACGTCCATCTGGTCGTGATAGAACGCCGATAAAGCGCCCACAACGCCGCACATTATGGCCATTGGGTGCGCGTCACGACGGAAGCCGTTAAAGAAATTGCGCATTTGGTCATGCAGCATGGTGTGGTTTTTGATGGTTTCGTGAAATGCTACGTTTTCTTCGGCAGTGGGGAGTTCTCCGTGCAGCAGCAGCCAACATAGCTCCAGGTAGTCAGAGTGTTCTGCCAGCTGCTCGATCGGGTAGCCACGGTGCAAGAGCACACCCTTTTCGCCATCAATAAAGGTGATGGCGGACTCGCAAGCCGCTGTGGATACAAAGCCGGGATCGTAAGTGAACACGCCTTGCTGGACCAGGCTCCGTACATCAATAACGTCTGGGCCGACGGTGCCAGAGTAAACCGGCAGCTCAAGGGACTTGTTGCCCACTGTTAGCGTGGCTTTCCTGTCGGTCATGGTGCTCTCCTGTTTAGAAGCGTGTCAGATTTTCTGATTTTCAGAGTTTAACAATGCGCGAGTAGGGCGCGTATTATCGCAAAACTGGCGGCAAAATATAGGCTGATCGCTTTCTTTGTCAACAAAAGGCTACGCAAAAGATAAAAATGCTCGATAACGTCAATGAGTAAATGCCGGTATCCGTTATGGCGGTTGCAGGGCTTTGTTGTCAATAAGCCTTTTGTCTTCATATACATTCGTTTACTGGCAGTGATTTGCGTCAATTGCAGGTTTGTAATTAATTCGCTTACTCCTTATAATCTTTAGCCCGGAATTGGGGGGTTTAGCCAACCGTGGCGCCTTTCCCCAACGCAACCTTGCCAGCGCGCAACGAGTTGTCGGGGAAAAATCCCTTCATACCCTGAGCCAATCGTGTGTCAGCCTCGTATTTGCACACTGATCCTTACAAACCAATCATCTGCGTCCGGCTTGCCGGTTCCGCGGCAACAAAGAGAGTGTGAGAGCGCTGTGAATAGTAAACGACCAGTAAATCTCGATCTCGGCAAGTTTCATTTTCCATTGCCAGCCATTACTTCCATATTGCACCGCGTCAGCGGCATCATCATTTTTGTCGGTGTAGCGTTCATGCTTTATGGTCTGGATCTTTCCCTGTCAGGGGAAGAAGGGTACGGCCATGTAAGTGAATTGCTGAGCGGCTTCTTCGCCAAACTGATTATCTGGGGCATTTTGTCTGCCCTGCTATATCACCTGGTGGCAGGCACCAAGCACCTGTTGATGGACATGGGTATTGGTGAAGAGCTGGAAAGTGGCCTGGTGGCTGCCAAAGTGACTCTGGCCGTTGCCATAATTCTGATTGTACTGGCAGGAGTTTGGATATGGGCAATGTAAGTAGTGTAACCAATCTGGGCCGTAGCGGTGTTGCAGACTGGCTAATGCAGCGGGTTTCAGCCTATGTTCTCGCATTGTACACGGTGGTTCTTTTTGTCTTCATTATCGCCAATCCCGGCTTGGGCTACGAAACCTGGGCAGGCTTCTTTAGCCAGACCTGGATGCGCATTTTCACGCTGATGGCTCTGCTTTCGATTGGCGCGCACGCTTGGGTTGGTTTGTGGACAGTAACGACTGACTATATGAAATCAGCCTTACCGCGCTTTCTGGTGCAGGCCGCGTGCGGTCTGACCATGTTCGTGTATGTGGTTTGGGGTATTCAGATCCTGTGGGGGGTTTAATTAATGTCTAACATCAAGACCATGACCTTTGACGCCATCGTGATTGGCGGCGGCGGTGCCGGTATGCGCGCAGCGCTACAGTTGACTGAATCCGGCGTTAAAGCCGCGTGTATTACCAAGGTGTTTCCAACTCGTTCGCACACTGTGTCTGCCCAAGGTGGCATTACCTGTGCGATCGCCAGCGCGGATCCCAACGACGACTGGCGCTGGCACATGTATGACACCGTGAAGGGGTCCGATTACATTGCTGACCAGGACGCAGTTGAATATATGTGTTCGGTAGGTCCGCAAGCTGTATTCGAACTTGAACACATGGGTCTGCCATTCTCACGCACCGAGCAGGGTCGTATTTACCAGCGCCCGTTTGGTGGTCAGTCCAAAGGGCCGAATGATTCTACCCAGGCAGCTCGTACCTGTGCGGCGGCCGACCGTACAGGTCATGCGCTCCTGCACACGCTGTATCAAGCCAACCTGAAAGGTGGAACCACCTTCCTGAATGAATGGTATGCGGTAGACCTGGTCAAAAACGCCAAAAATGAAGTTGTTGGTGTTGTTGCCATCGAAATCGAAACGGGAGAAGTGGCATACATCAAGGCCAAAGCAACGGTTCTTGCGACCGGCGGCGCTGGCCGTATTTATGCCTCTACCACCAATGCCCTGATTAACACCGGCGACGGTATCGGCATGGCCCTGCGTGCCGGTTTCCCGATGCAGGATATGGAAATGTGGCAGTTCCACCCCACCGGCATTTACGGTGCGGGCACGCTTGTGACCGAAGGCTGTCGGGGTGAAGGCGGTTACTTGATCAACTCCGAAGGCGAGCGGTTCATGGAGCGCTACGCGCCCAATTCCAAAGATCTTGCAGGCCGTGACGTTGTTGCACGCTCTATGGTCATCGAGATTCTTGAAGGCCGTGGCTGTGGTCCTGAAAAAGATCACGTTCTGTTGAAGCTCGACCACTTGGGTGAAGAAACCCTGAATCTGCGGTTGCCGGGTATTTGTGAGCTATCAAAGACCTTTGCCCATGTAGATCCGGTGAAAGAGCCTGTTCCTGTTGTTCCAACCTGTCATTACATGATGGGCGGTATTCCGACGAACGTCGGCGGCCAGGCGCTGACCCAAGACGATGACGGCAAAGATCAGCCAATCCGTGGTTTGTTTGCCTGTGGTGAAGCGGCTTGTGTTTCAGTTCACGGTGCCAACCGTCTTGGCGGCAACTCGCTTCTGGACCTGGTCGTGTTTGGCCGTGCAGCTGGCCTTCACATTGAAGAGCAGTTGCGCAACGGCTTTGACGTAGACGGCGCCAGTGACGCTGACATCAAGCGCGCCATGGCGCGACTGGATCGGTTGGCGAATGCCCGCGAAGGTGAACACGTGGCGGCGGTTCGTAAAGATCTGCAAACCTGCATGCAGCTGTATTTCGGTGTGTTCCGCGACGGCGAAAGCATGGAAAAAGGTCTGCAACTGTTGAATGAAATCGGTGAGCGCGTTCGTAACACCCGCCTGACCGACACCAGCAACGCGTTCAATACCGCGCGTATTGAGGCGTTGGAACTGGATAACCTGTTTGAAGTTGCTTACGCCACTGCCGTATCAGCGGTAGAGCGAAAGGAAAGTCGCGGTGCTCATGCCCGCAACGACTTTACTGAGCGTGACGACGAGAACTGGTTGAAGCACTCGCTTTATTTCCCGCTGGACAAGCGGGTTGGCAAGCGTGATGTTAACTTCTCGCCGAAGACTGTCGACACATTCCAGCCGATGATTCGGTCGTATTAAGGGGACGAAGACTATGTTGGTAAGCCTTTATCGTTACAACCCGGAAGCAGACAACGCCCCGTTCATGCAGGATGTCGAGGTTGAACTTCCGAAAGGTAAAGACCTGATGGTGCTGGACGTGCTCAATCTGCTGAAAGAAAAAGACGTCACCCTGTCTTACCGGCGGTCATGCCGTGAAGGCGTGTGCGGCTCTGACGGCATGAACATGAACGGCAAAAATGGCCTGGCGTGCATCACGCCGGTGTCTCAGGTGATCAAAAAAGACAAGCTGGTATTGCGCCCGTTGCCTGGTTTGCCGGTTATCCGTGATCTGGTTGTGGATATGAGCCTGTTTTACAAGCAGTATGAAAAGGTCATGCCGTACTTGGTCAACAACCAGCCGGCACCCGCTATAGAGCGTTTGCAGACGCCGGAAGACCGTGAAAAGCTCGACGGTCTTTACGAGTGTATACTATGCGCATGCTGTTCCACGGCTTGCCCGTCGTTCTGGTGGAACCCGGATAAGTTTATTGGCCCCGCAGGCCTGTTGCAGGCTTACCGCTTCCTGGCGGACAGCCGTGACACTGCCCAAGCCGAGCGTTTGGCTGATTTGGACGATCCGTTCAGCGTGTTCCGTTGCCGCGGTATTATGAACTGTGTCAGCGTGTGCCCGAAGGGTCTTAATCCGACCCGGGCTATTGGTCATATTCGGAACCTGTTGCTGCAGCGGGCAACTTGAGCAGCAAAATGTAATACAGACGTTATACTGTGTCTGCTGAGTAAGACCCTTGAAGGCCTCGCCAATTTGGCGGGGCCTTCAACCAAAGGCGTATAGTCAATAGTCTGGTAGCGGTTCAAAATTCGTGTGCCGTGATTGTTAGCCGTTAGATGGCTTGCACTGCGTCGCTAAGTATAAAAAATTTCGGGGAAAGCAGGCATCCGTTCCGGATGTGGCGGCCAAAGTCGACAGCGTAAAAACCCGTATTGACTGGCATGAGGCACTGGCCGACCATAACGGCTTCCCGTACCAGCCCAAGGTGAGCTATTCAAAATGCACGAAAGCATCATGGAGCAGTTGTGGCAAACTTCCCATTTACAGGGAGGTAATCTTGCCTACGTTGAACAGATTTTTGAAACCTATCTTTCAGACCCTAACGCCATTCCTGAAGAGTGGCGAAGTTACTTTGACAAGCTTCCCAGTGTCGATGGCTATCAGGGTAAAGATATTGCCCACTCCGCAATCCGCGAACAATTTAAGCATATTTCCAGCAATCAGCGTTTCCTGGCTAGCAATACTGCGCCAGAAGGTGCCGTACCTGATGCGGACAAAAAGCAGACACGCGTACTGCAATTGATTAACGCATACCGCTTTCGTGGTCACCAGCACGCGAAACTGGACCCGCTGAATGTCAAGCCGCGTGAATTGGTTGAAGATCTTGACCCGGCTTTCCACGAGCTTTACAGCGCCGATAACGATATCGAGTTTCAGACTGGCTCGCTGAGTTTCGGTTCGGAAACAATGAAGCTGGGCGACATCATAGAAGGCTTGCAGCAGACCTATTGCGAGAGCATTGGTGCAGAATACATGCACATTGTTGACACTCGCATCAAGCGTTGGTTCCAACAACGTATGGAGCCGATCCGCTCCAACCCCGGTTTTGAAGCCGACACCCGCATTCATTTGCTCGAACGCCTGACCGCCGCCGAGGGCCTGGAAAAATATCTGGGCTCACGCTACCCCGGCGTTAAGCGTTTTGGCCTGGAAGGTGGCGAAAGCCTGATTCCCTGCCTTGACGAAATCATTCAGCGCGCCGGTTCCGGTGGCACCAAAGAAATCGTTCTGGGAATGGCGCACCGTGGCCGCCTGAATGTGTTGGTTAATATTCTGGGTAAAAATCCGACAGAAATCTTTGACGAGTTCGAAGGCAAAAAACTGGCGGACTCGGGTTCCGGTGACGTTAAGTATCACCAAGGCTTCTCATCCAACGTGATGACCCCGGGTGGTGAGGTTCACCTGGCCTTGGCCTTTAACCCTTCGCACCTGGAAATTGTGTCCCCGGTGGTTGTGGGCTCGGTTCGCGCTCGCCAAACCCGCCGTGAAGATAAAGACGGCAGGCAGGTTTTGCCGGTGATCATGCACGGCGATGCTTCGTTTGCAGGCCAGGGCGTGGTGATGGAAACCTTCCAGATGTCACAGACCCGCGGTTTTGGTACTGGCGGCACTGTACATATTGTGATCAACAACCAGGTTGGCTTTACCACCAGCAAAAAAGAAGACGCTCGTTCTACGGAATACTGTACAGACATCGCCAAAATGGTACAGGCTCCGATTCTGCACGTGAACGCAGACGACCCGGAAGCGGTGTTGTTTGTAACCCGAATGGCAATGGACTATCGCACCGAATTTAAAGGCGACGTGGTTATTGACCTGGTGTGCTACCGCCGCCGTGGTCACAACGAAGCCGACGAGCCTGCCGCTACTCAGCCGATGATGTACGAAAAAATTCGTAAGCTGAAAACCACGCGCAATATCTACGTAGATAGTCTGATTGATGCTGGTGTCGTGAGCGAAGACCTCGCCAAGCAGATGGAAAATGATTACCGCACGGCTCTTGATAATGGTGAGCACGTAGTCAAAGCGTTGGTTAAAGAGCCAAACGCCAAGTTGCATGTTGACTGGACGCCGTATTTGGGCCATGAGTGGACAGCCAAGTGCAAGTCTAGCGTGCCACTGAAAACGATTCAAAAGCTGGGTAAAAAACTGAGCGAAGTACCGGAAGGTTTCAGTATTCAGCGTCAGGTGTCTAAAATCGTTAAGGATCGTGACAAGATGACGGCCGGCGCCTTGCCTCTTAACTGGGGTTACGGCGAGATCATGGCCTATGCAACATTGTTAAACGAAGGTTACCCGATTCGTATAACAGGGCAGGACGTTGGTCGTGGTACTTTCTCACACCGTCACGCCGTACTGCATAACCAGAAAGATGGCTCTACGCACATTGCGCTGACTCATTTGTCTGACGATCAGCCCAAGTTCGAGCTTTACGATTCTCTGCTATCCGAAGAGGCTGCACTGGCCTTCGAATACGGCTATGCGACCACATCACCTAGCGCGCTGGTTGTCTGGGAAGCGCAGTTTGGCGACTTTGCCAATGGTGCCCAGGTGGTAATCGATCAGTTCCTGACCAGCGGTGAGCACAAGTGGGGCCGTCTGTGCGGCCTTACCATGTTGTTGCCCCATGGTTATGAAGGTCAGGGCCCAGAGCATAGCTCGGCGCGCATTGAGCGCTTCCTGCAGTTGAGTGCGGAACAGAACATCCAGGTGTGCGTACCCACAACGCCGTCGCAGGTATTCCACATGCTGCGCCGACAGGTGAAGCGCCCGGTTCGTAAACCATTGATTGCAATTACGCCAAAGAGCCTGTTGCGCCATAAAGAAGCTATTTCCAGCCTGGACGACCTGACTTCAGGTACATTCCAGACCGTTCTGCCGGAAAAAGAACCGTCTGATGCGAAAAAAATCACTCGGGTTATTCTTTGCAGCGGTAAGGTCTACTATGAATTGCTGGAGAAGAAGAAGACCGACGAGCGTAACGACACGGCCATTATCCGTATAGAGCAGCTGTATCCGTTCCCGGGTGAAGATCTGGACGAATTACTGGCGGGATTCAGCAAGCTTAAGCACGCTGTCTGGTGCCAGGAAGAACCGATGAACCAGGGCGCCTGGTATAGCAGCCAGCACCATATGCGCAACGCGCTGCAACGGCTGAACCCTAAACTGCACCTCGAATATGCGGGTCGTGATGCCTCGGCTGCACCCGCGGCCGGCCACATGTCTGTGCACATCGAACAGCAGAAAAAACTGGTTAACGACGCATTTGAAGTTTGACGAGCTACCGAGCTATCGAACTTCCGAGCTATCGAACAAAGGAACCGTAATGTCTACAGAGATTAAAGCCCCCGTATTCCCGGAGTCGGTCGCAGAAGGTACTGTCGCGACCTGGCACAAGCAGCCGGGTGAAGCCTGCGCGCGCGATGAGCTGATCGTTGATATTGAAACCGACAAAGTGGTGCTGGAAGTTGTTGCACTGGCTGACGGTGTCATCGAAGAAATCTTGAAAAACGAAGGCGACACCGTAGAGAGCGGTGAAGTGATCGGAAGATTCAAAGCAGGCGCTGCTGGTGAGTCTAAGGGCTCCGACAGTAAAGACGCTGCTGAAAGCAAAGACAAAGCCGAAAGTAAAGACCAAAGCGCCGACGTGTCGCCCTCTTCAGACACGATTCTGAGCCCGGCTGCGCGTAAGCTGGCTGTCGAGAACAACGTTGAGCCAAGTACATTGAAAGGTACTGGGAAAGACGGCCGGATTTCTAAAGAAGACGTTCAGAGCCACATTGATAACGCCAAGTCTTCCACTGACTCGTCTGCTGCCAAGCCTGCCGCTGCGCCCGTAGCCGAGATCAGTGCCGGTGAGCGGATTGAAAAACGCGTTCCCATGACTCGCCTGCGCGCCAGCATTGCGAAGCGCCTGGTCAATGCACAACAGAGCGCTGCCATGTTGACCACCTTTAACGAGGTGAACATGGGGCCGATCATGGAACTGCGCAAGCAATACAAAGAAAGCTTCGAAAAGCGCCACGGTATTAAGTTGGGCTTTATGTCTTTCTTTACCAAAGCGGCTACCGAAGCCCTGAAGCGCTTCCCTGCGGTGAATGCGTCCATCGACGGCAACGACATGGTTTACCATGGCTACCAGGACATCGGTGTGGCGGTATCCACCGAACGCGGTTTGGTGGTTCCGGTAATACGTGACGCTGACGCACTGAGCCTTGCTGACATCGAGAAGAAAATTGTCGAGTACGGTACCAAGGCCAAAACGGGCAAGCTGGGCATTGATGAAATGACCGGTGGTACCTTCACCATTACCAACGGAGGCACCTTTGGTTCCCTGTTGTCGACGCCTATTCTGAACCCGCCACAAACGGCGATTCTGGGTATGCATAAGATCCAGCCACGCCCGATGGCAGTGAATGGTCAGGTGGTAATACAGCCCATGATGTATTTGGCGCTGTCTTATGACCATCGCATGATTGACGGCAAGGAAGCAGTGCAGTTCCTGGTTGCCATTAAGGATATGCTGGAAGATCCTGCGCGTATCCTGCTGGACGTATAGGCACTCCACTTATCGAATCGGAATACAGGATTAACTATGGCTGACAAGTTTGATGTAATCGTAATTGGCGCCGGCCCCGGTGGTTATGTGGCCGCAATTAAAGCCGCACAACTGGGCCTGAACGTCGCCTGCGTAGAAAGCTGGTCTTCTGACGAAGGCAAGCAGGTGTTGGGTGGAACCTGCCTGAACGTGGGTTGTATCCCGTCCAAGGCGCTGCTGGAGATTTCTCACAAGTACGAGGAAGCTCAACACGGCTTTGCCGAGCAGGGCATTATTGCCAATGACGTCTCCATTGACGTTGCTAAAATGATGGAGCGTAAGAGCGGCATTGTGAAGCAACTGACCGGCGGCATTGCGGGGTTGTTCAAGTCAAACGGCGTTACCGCGATTTATGGTCACGGCAAGCTGCTGGCAAGCCGGCAGGTGGAAGTGACGGATAACGACGGCAAGACTAAGACCTATGAAGCCGATAACGTTATTTTGGCGACAGGCTCTCGTCCGATTGAAATTCCACCAGCGCCAAAAACCGAAGGTTATATCACCGATTCTGAAGGCGCTCTGGAATTTACCGAAGTGCCCAAGCGATTGGGTGTGATTGGTGCCGGCATTATTGGTTTGGAGCTGGGCAGCGTTTGGGCCCGACTGGGTTCTGAAGTGACCTTGCTGGAAGCCCAGGATACGTTCTTGCCAGGGGTGGACCAGCAGATTGCCAAGGCCACTTTGAAAGAGTTCCAGAAGCAGGGCCTGAATATTGTCATGGGCGGCCGTGTAACGGGTGCCGAGGTCAAGCGCAAGTTGGTCTACGTCAGTTACGAAGACAGCAAGGGCAAGCAGGAGCTGATGGTCGATAAGCTGATTGTGGCTGTTGGTCGTCGCCCCTATGCGGACAACCTTCTGGCAGCAGACTCCGGTGTCAACATGGACGAGCGCGGGTTCGTATCCGTGGACGACCACTGTAAAACCGACGCCCCAGGCGTTTGGGCGATTGGTGACCTGGTGCGTGGCCCGATGCTGGCCCACAAGGCTTCTGAAGAAGGCGTTATGGTTGCCGAACGCATTGCCGGCCATAAACCACAGGTAAACTATGACTGCATTCCCAATGTCATTTACACCGCGCCGGAAGTTGCGTGGGTTGGGAAGACTGAAGAGCAGCTAAAGGCTGACGGTGCAGCCTATAAAGTCGGAACCTTCCCGTTTGCGGCAAACGGGCGCGCCATGGCCGCCAATTCGGCGGTGGGCATGGTGAAGATTATTGCGGACGAGAAAACCGACCGCATTCTGGGCTTTCACGTGTTGGGCCCCGCGGCGTCTGAAATTGTGGCTCAGGGCGTTATCGCCATGGAGTTCGGTTCCAGCGCAGAAGATCTTGCGTTGACCTGTTTTGCCCACCCGACTCTGTCTGAGTCAGTGCACGAGGCAGCGCTTGCAGTTAACGGTGGTGCAATTCACATTGCTAATCGTCGCAAGAAGAAATAGTAAGCCAGAAAGTCATGGGGCGCCTTAGGGCGCCCCATGACTTTTAGAGACTCTTGTTTTAACGACTCTGGTTTCTCTATACGCAATCGTTGGGCCGGTGTCATCAGGGTCCATCAAGATGGATTTTCCGCTAGCGGGTTTATCCCACAGGTGTTTATCCTTCATCAAAAAGCAGGACATAAACTATGAATTTGCACGAATATCAGGGCAAGCAGCTTTTCGCTGAATATGGCTTGCCTGTATCACAGGGCATTGCCTGTGATACCCCGGATGAGGCAGTAGCAGCTGCAGAAAAGATTGGTGGCGATAGCTGGGTTGTTAAAGCCCAGGTTCACGCCGGTGGCCGTGGTAAAGCCGGCGGTGTAAAGCTGGTTAAAAATATCGACGACATCCGTGCCTTTGCCGAGCAGTGGCTGGGCAAGAAGCTGGTGACTTTCCAGACTGACGAGCACGGCCAGCCGGTTAGCAAAATTTTGGTTGAATCCCTGACGGACATCGACCAAGAGCTTTATTTGGGCGCGGTTGTAGACCGTGGTACCCGCCGTATTGTATTCATGGCCTCCACCGAAGGTGGCGTTGAAATTGAAACGGTTGCGGAAGAAACCCCGGAAAAAATTCTTAAGGCCGAAATCGATCCGCTGGTAGGCGCACAGCCTTACCAAGGACGCGAGCTGGCGTTCAAACTGGGCCTGGAAGGCAAACAGATCGGCCAATTTACCAAGATCTTCATGGGTCTGGCGAAGCTGTTTGAAGATTACGACCTGGCGCTGTTGGAAATTAACCCGCTGGTTATCACCCCGGCTGGTGATCTTCACTGCCTGGATGCGAAAATCGGCGTTGATGGCAACGCTCTTTACCGTCAGAAGAAACTTCAGGCCATGCGCGATCCGTCACAGGAAGATTCCCGTGAAGCCGAAGCTGCAGCCTGGGAACTGAACTACGTAGCGCTGGATGGCAACATCGGCTGCATGGTTAACGGTGCTGGTTTGGCCATGGGTACCATGGACATCATCAAGCTGGCTGGCGGACGCCCGGCTAACTTCCTGGACGTTGGCGGCGGTGCTACCAAAGAGCGCGTAACCGAAGCGTTCAAAATCATCCTGTCTGACGATGCCGTGCAAGCCGTACTGGTCAATATCTTCGGTGGCATTGTACGTTGCGACATGATTGCTGAAGGCATCATTGGCGCGGTTAAAGAAGTAGGCGTGAAAGTGCCTGTGGTTGTTCGCCTTGAGGGCAACAACGCTGAACTGGGTTCTAAAGTTTTGGCAGAAAGCGGTTTGAACATCATCGCCGCTAGCAGCCTGGCCGATGCCGCAGAGCAAGTCGTTAAAGTCGCGGGGGGCAAATAATGAGCATTCTGATCAATAAAGACACCAAGGTAATCTGCCAGGGCTTTACCGGTTCACAAGGCACATTCCACTCCCAGCAGGCTATTGAATACGGCACCAACATGGTCGGTGGCGTAAGCCCCGGCAAAGGCGGCACCGAGCACTTGGGTTTGCCGGTGTTCAACACCGTACGTGAGGCTGTAGAAAAGACCGGTGCACACGCGACCGTGATCTACGTTCCGGCTCCGTTTTGTAAAGACGCCATCATTGAAGCGGCAGATGCCGGACTCGAGCTGATTGTGTGCATCACCGAAGGTATTCCTACCATCGATATGCTGTACGCCAAAGAGTACGTTGACCGCAAAGGCGTGCGCATGATCGGGCCCAACTGCCCGGGCGTTATCACACCGGGTGAGTGTAAAATCGGCATCATGCCGGGCCACATTCACAAGCCGGGCAAAGTCGGTATTGTGTCGCGCTCTGGTACTTTGACCTACGAAGCCGTCAAGCAGACGACAGATTTTGGCTACGGCCAGTCTACCTGCGTCGGCATCGGCGGCGATCCGATTCCTGGGTCTAACTTCATCGACATCCTCAAGCTGCTGCAAGAAGACCCGCAGACTGAAGCGATTGTGATGATCGGCGAAATTGGCGGCACTGCGGAAGAAGAAGCCGCAGCGTACATCAAAGAGCACGTCACCAAGCCGGTGGTTTCTTACATTGCCGGTGTAACAGCGCCTCCTGGCAAGCGTATGGGCCACGCCGGTGCGATCATTTCCGGTGGTAAGGGTACCGCAGACGAGAAGTTTGCTGCTCTGAACGACGCCGGTGTGAAAACCGTGCGCAGCCTGGCCGACATTGGCAAGGCTCTAAAAGAAGTGACTGGCTGGTAAAACCCGCAGTCATTTTTAAAAACCCCCGTTTCTGTTCTGCAGAGCGGGGGTTTTTTGCTTATAATGTCTGGTCGCCTGGCGTAATATGTCGCCTCTTATGTTCCATCAGAAGGAGTTCTTGCTTTGAGTTCTGTAGATTCCCAGCAACGGATATTGTCGGGCATGCGTCCGACAGGCAAGCTTCATCTTGGCCACTACCACGGTGTGCTTAAAAACTGGGTGAAACTCCAGCATGAGTTCGAGTGCTTCTTCTTTGTCGCCGATTGGCATGCATTGACCACGCAGTACGACGATCCATCTAGTATTGAACAAAGTGTGTCGGACATGGTTATCGACTGGCTTGCCGCAGGGGTTAACCCGGGTTCGTCCACTCTGTTTATTCAGTCACAAGTGCCTGAACACGCCGAGTTGCACCTGCTGCTGTCGATGATTACACCCTTGGGTTGGCTTGAGCGCATTCCGACCTACAAAGACCAGCAGGAAAAGCTGCGCGAAAAAGATCTCGCCACCTACGGGTTCTTGGGGTATCCGCTGCTCCAGTCCGCTGACATTCTTATGTACCGGGCAGGGCGCGTACCAGTGGGTGCCGATCAGGTTTCGCACGTCGAATTTACGCGTGAAATCGCACGTCGCTTTAATCACCTTTATGGGCGTGAGCCGGGGTTTGAAGACCAGGCCGAGGCGGCCATCGTGAAAATGGGTAAGAAAAACGCGAAACTTTATCGCAACCTGAAGAAACGTTATCAGGAAGAAGGTGATCTGAATTCGTTAGAAACGGCCCGTGCTCTTTTGAAAGAGCAGCAAAATATTTCCTTGGGGGATCGCGAGCGCCTGTACGGCTACATTGAGGGTGGTGGCAAAGTGATTTTGCCGGAGCCTCAAGCGTTGTTGACCCCTGACTCAAAAATGCCAGGATTGGACGGGCAAAAAATGTCCAAGTCCTACAACAATTACATTGGCCTGCGGGAAGCGCCGGAGAGCGTAGCGTTGAAAGTACGCACCATGCAGACCGACCCGGCGCGGGTGCGTCGAACCGACCCGGGCGAGCCGGAAAAATGCCCGGTGTATGCCATGCACAAGGTTTATTCCGATGCGGACACCCGCAGCTGGGTGGAAATCGGCTGTCGCAGCGCCGGCATCGGCTGCCTGGACTGCAAAAAACCACTGATTGACTCCATTGTGGAAGAACAGCGGCCCTTGCACGAACGTGCGGCCGAGTACGAGGGCAATCCGGATCTGATTCGTTCCATTCTAGAGGAAGGGCGCGAACGCGCTCGCGACGCAGCCCGTGACACCCTGGGCGAAGTGCGCTCTGCCATGGGCCTGAGCTATCGTTGAAGTGCTGGCGGGCCCAGCAGCCCCAGCCGGTCCGGCGGCAAAGCCACAGGGAGTGAGTTCGCGGCCCTTGGTGCTGATAGCGGGCAAACCGCTGGCGCAGTTGCCGCTTGATCTTTATATCCCGCCAGACGCTCTGGCGGTGTTTTTGGATGCGTTTGAAGGCCCTCTGGATTTGTTGTTGTACCTGATTCGGCGCCAGAATATGAACATTCTGGAAATCGACGTCAGTGCCATTACCCGCCAGTACATGGAATACATTGCCGTTGTAGAGTCCATGCGATTTGAGCTGGCGGCGGAGTATCTGGTGATGGCGGCCACGCTGGCCGAAATCAAATCCCGGATGCTGCTGCCGCGGCAGCAGATTGAAGAAGACGAAGAAGACGATCCACGGGCAGAACTGATTCGCCGTTTGCAGCAGTACGAACGTTTTAAAAAAGCGGCAGAAGACATAGATCAGATGCCGCGCCAGGAGCGGGATATTTTTGTTGCCGATGCCGGGATGCCAAAACTTCCCTCGGTACGCAGCCATCCTGAGGTGGCTATGGCGGAGATTTTACTGGCACTGCAAACCGTGCTCAAACGTGCAGACATGTTTAGCAGTCACCACGTTGAGCGAGAGAAACTGTCGACCCGTGAGCGCATGTCGGCGATTTTGGCTCGGCTGCAACAAGGCGGTTTTATTCGTTTCGAAAGCCTGTTTCTACCAGACGAAGGGCGTCTGGGGGTTGTTGTCAGTTTTTTGGCAATGTTAGAGCTGGTAAAAGAGCAGCTGATTGAGCTGGTTCAGGCTGACCCGTTTGGCCCCATTCATTTACGGGCGCGGGTTGCGGTCTCAAAGCCCTGATTACTGGTGCAACGAATTATGATGAGTGATGCTGCCTTACCTGTTACAGGGATTATCGAAGCGGTTCTGCTGACAGCGGGTAAGCCGTTAACGGTGCAGCAGCTCAGAGAAGTGTTTGACGAAACCGAGCGGCCAACTCATAAGGCAGTGGAGCAGGCATTGGTGGAATTAGAACAACTTTGCTGTGGTCGTGGTATTGAGCTGAAAAAAGTTGCCAGCGGTTACCGCCTTCAGGTGCGTGAATCTTTCGCTCCCTGGGTGGCTCGGCTGCTTGAAGAAAAACCACCGCGTTATTCGCGGGCACTATTGGAAACACTCGCATTGATCGGTTACCGCCAGCCTATTACCCGCGGTGAAATTGAAGATATTCGCGGCGTTGCGGTAAGCAGCAATATCATTCGTACGTTGGTTGAGCGAGAGTGGGTACGAATTGTAGGTCATCGGGAAGTACCGGGCCGGCCAGCTATGTATGCCACCACTCGGCAATTTCTTGACTACTTTAACCTAACAAGCCTGGACCAGTTGCCGCCCTTGTCTGATAGTCGGGATCTGGACGCGATCGGGCGCGAAATTGAGCAGAAAATCGAACAAACACCATTTCACTGATGCAGGCCCTGCATCGGTCCGTTATTTAAGGATTAACCCATGGCGTCAGAACGCCCCTGGACTACCGGCAAGCCGGCAGCCAAATCAGCATCGAATGCGAACAAGCCGAACGCTAATCGCCGTAACCCAACCAAATCATCGGCAAAAGCGGCGAAGCCAGGCAAACCTGCGCCAGAGGCGCTGGCGACTGTGCCAGTAGGCGGTCCTGAGCGAATTCAGAAACTGCTGGCACGTGCCGGTGTTGGGTCGCGGCGCGAAATTGAAGGCTGGATGGACGCGGGTCGCCTGTTGGTCAATGGCAAACCCGTTACTCCAGGCCAGAAAGCCACGGTGAGCGATGTTTTTGAACTCGACGGCAAGCGCTTGGAAGTTGCCGCCGCTGCTGAGGTTTTGCGCCGGGTGCTGATTTACAACAAGCCAGAAGGCGAAGTAACCACTCGCAAAGACCCGGAAGGGCGCCCAACCGTTTTCGACCGGCTGCCGCGATTGCGTGAACACCGTTGGATTTCTATTGGCCGGCTGGATTTGAACACCACTGGTCTGGTGATGTTCACCACCGATGGCGAGCTGGCTAACCGGCTTATGCACCCTTCTAGCCAGATTGATCGGGAATACGCGGTGCGTATTTTTGGTGAAGTAGACGACGCCATGATTGAGCGCCTGCGTACCGGCGTCACTCTGGAAGACGGCGAGGCTAAATTTAGCGACATTTCTGCCGCCGGCGGCACCGGTATGAACCGGTGGTTCCACGTGACTTTGTTGGAAGGGCGCAACCGAGAAGTGAGGCGCCTTTGGGAATCCCAAGGCGTGCGCGTCAGCCGCTTGAAACGGGTTCGTTACGGCTCAATATTTTTGCCCAGCAGGTTAACCGTGGGTAAATGGGAAGAGTTGGATCAGAAAGCCGTGGATTTGCTGAGCCGCACGGTTGGCTTGGCTAAAATGGCGGTTCCGCAACAGACACCGGATGAAGCGGCGGCGCAGGCGCGCCAGCAAAGAAAGGCAGCTCCGGTAACCAATCGCAGCAATCGTGCGGCAGGCTCCCCTGGTTCAAAAGCGGGACAAGGCGCTCGCAAATGGGCGGTTGCAGACTCTAAACCCCAGCGTAGCGGCGGCAAAGCGCGCACAGATAAGTCCCGCGGTTAAGTGCCCGAGGTTAAAGCTGGCGTTAAACAACAGAATGCCATCAGCTAATGGTCGCAAACACGCGCGTGCAGTTGCGGCCTTGGTCTTTAGCTCGATACAGAGCTTCGTCTGCGCGCGCTAGCCACTGCCCTGTGCCTTCACCAGTGCGGTGAAGCGCAACGCCGCAGCTGGTGGTCACCGTCACTGAATGTTCTCCGCAATCAATTTGTAAGGCTTCAATGGCTGAGCGAATACGCTCGGCCACATCGACTGCATCAAGCTGATCGGTATGAGGCAATAGCGCCGCAAATTCTTCGCCGCCGAACCGGTATACGCTGTCGGAGCTGCGCACTGCGGATTCCAGCGCTTCTGCCGCGCGCTTAAGTACAATGTTGCCTACCACATGGCCGCAGTTATCGTTTACTGCCTTGAAGTGATCGAGGTCGCACAGTATCAATGAGTAAGTCTCGTTGTGACGGCCGGCTAGCAGCTGAGCTTTTTGCAAGGCTTCGTCCATGGCGCGTTTATTGCCAATCCCGGTCAGTGAGTCGGTCAACGACGCCAGCTCCATGGCGCTGAACTGACAGGCGTTGCGCAGCGGGCATATTGCCGCACCAATCAGTATTTCAAGGGCTTGCAACTCATCGCTACTGAAGCGTTTACGCCGATGCAGTGACAAGGTGCCATAATTCTCGCCCTCCAGGTTCAGGCGGAACTCGCAGCGGTGAGGGCCACCCATGCCAGTGGTAAACATAAACTCTTGACGCGCAAATTGGTGGCGGTACTGAAAGGCATCAAAAGGAACAACCTGTACCATTTCTTCTGCCAGTATGGTCAGCTGTGCTTCCAGCTTCAGGGTGGTTGAAAGTCGGCGTACCAAGCGGTTGAGAATACCGGGTTCGCTGTTCCATTCCTCAAAATTCTGGCGCAACTCTGCCAGTTTTTGTGGCTGTGACGCTGTAAGCGGGAAAGGCGAAATGTGTTTCACGGTGGCTCAACTCACTCTGTCATTGCGTGGCAGTTTGCACACTGGGTAGCTGGCAAATTTAAAGCATATATTGTGCCTATTTTATAAAAAATTAATAAATCAGTACCTTGAGAATAATTTTTGGAGTTTTCTTTCAGTTTTGAGGCTGTTATTGGATTTTTGCCAAAAAATCGGCAGGCGCACCTCGCTGGGTCCCTGTGTGTTAAACTCAGCCTTTCGTCACCGATGCCATCATGAGTCGAGTTTCATAGTCTATGCGGTTGAAATCCATAAAGTTGTCAGGGTTCAAGTCGTTTGTGGATGCGACCACGGTAGCGTTCCCGTCAAACATGACAGCGGTAGTAGGGCCAAACGGCTGTGGCAAATCGAACATCATAGATGCTGTGAGATGGGTCTTGGGTGAAAGCTCAGCCAAGTATCTGCGCGGTGAATCCATGACCGATGTGATATTTAACGGCTCGAGCGCGCGCAAACCGGTGGGCCAGGCCGCGATTGAGCTGGTGTTCGACAATCACAATGGTTCGGCCCCGGGTGAATTCGCCCAATACAGCGAAATTTCTGTGCGCCGCCGGGTGTCCCGCCAAGGCCAATCTGATTACTTCCTCAATGGCACCAAGTGCCGCCGCCGCGATATTACCGATCTGTTTCTTGGTACAGGCCTTGGGCCGCGCAGCTATGCCATCATTGAGCAGGGCATGATTTCCCGGTTGATTGAAGCCAGGCCCGAGGAGCTCAGGGTTTATATAGAGGAAGCTGCTGGCATCTCGAAGTACAAGGAGCGTCGCCGTGAAACCGAAAACCGCATTCGCCGCACCCAAGAAAATCTTGAGCGCCTGAGCGATGTGCGCGCCGAGCTCGGCCGGCAACTTCAGCACCTGGAGCGGCAAGCGGTTGCCGCTGAAAAGTACAAAACCTTCAAGCAAGACGAGCGTCGTAAACAAGCCGAACTTGCCGTGTTGCGCTGGCAGCATCTAAACACCGAGCTGCAATCTTGGCATGGGCAAATTCGTGATACCGAATTGCAACTGGAAAAGCACCTGACCGGACGTATTCGACTGGATACCGAGCTCGAAAATATGCGTGCAGAACATCAGCAGCGCAATGAGCAGTTTAACCGTACCCAGGCGCGCTACTACGAAGCCGGGGCAGATATCGCTCGGCTTGAACAAAGTTTGCAGAACAACCGCGAACGCAGCCGTCAGGCCGGCCTGGAAGCTGATCAGGCACTGGCCAGCGAACGCGAGCTGGCCAGTGAGCTGGAGCAAGACAACGACAAACTTGTAGCGTTTGAAGAAGAACTGGCAATACTTGAGCCAAAGCAGGAAGAGTTAAGCTTGCGGGTAGAAACCGCTGGTGAGCAGCTCCATAACGCCGAACACGCCATGGCCGACTGGCAGCAACGCTGGGACGATTTCAGCGTTCGTTCAGCAGACGCGCGTCGCCAGGCCGATTTGGCACAATCGAGCATTTGCGCTTTCGAAAACGCTATCGAGCAGCTGCGGCTGCGGGATCAACGGCTGCAGCAGGAGCACCATACTCTGCAGCAGCAGCTGGATCACGAAACCCTTGATGAACAGCGCGAACTGCAGGTTATTGTTGGCCTGAAGCGCGAAGGCGCACAGCAAATCATTGAAGATAGCCAGCAGCAGTTGCAACAGCAGCGTTTGCAGCAGCAGCAAGCCGAACAGCATCAAAATCAGCAACGCCAGCAAGTTCAGCGCCTTGACGCCATTCTTGAGTCACAACAGCAACTGCTGGGAGAGCAGCTGGGCAATACCAACGGTGCGCTGCAAGACTGGCTGAACCTGCATCAGTTGGCACAAGCACCACGCCTTGCAGCCGCTCTGGATATTGATGATGGCTGGGAATTTGCAACGGAACAGGTGCTTGGTCGCCTTTCCCACGGCTTGGTATTACCGCAGCTTGCAGCGCAACTGACGCTGCTTGACGATGCCCCCGCTGGCGCTGCGCTGGTGTCTGCGGATGCTAATGCCGATGCGCCAGCAGAATTACCAGAGGCCACCAGCCTGGCTGCCAGAGTACGCGGTAATGCGGCCATTACTGATGTATTGGCGAATATTTTGGTGGCAAACAGCCTTAAGCAAGCGCAGCAACAGCAGCGGCAGCTGCAACACGGACAGAGTGTGATAACGCCGCAAGGGGTATGGATGGGGCGCCACTGGGTATTGATGCCCGCAGCCGATGCCAGCCAGACTGGGGTGATCGAGCGTCAAAAAACCGTACGGAGTTTGAACGCACAATTGGCACAGGCGCAGCGGAAGCTTGAGTTGGCCGAAACGACGAGCGCAGATGCAAGTCAGGCATTGGAACGGACAGAACAGAAGCGTGAGCAAGCCCGTCGCGAACTGACCGAGGCAGATCAGCACCTGGGCACCATTGCCGCTCAGCTTGGCGCCCTGCAAGCCCGTAGCGAGCAGATTACCCAGCGTTTGACTCAGATTGACGCTGACGCCGCGGAGTTAGAGTTCGAGCGTGAGCACCAACATCAGGAGCTGGAGTGCGCACGGGAAGAATGGCAGCAGGGACTTGAGGCAACAGAGGAACACGACGAGCACAAAGAACAGTTGCTGGGGCAACGTGACGGACTGCGAGAGAACCTCGATCAGCTGCGCCAGCAGGCTCGCCACGAACGCGACTTGGGCCACCAGCTGCAACTTACGCTGCAGAGCCTGAACAGCCAGAGCGACGGCTTGCGCCAGACCATCAGCCGCGCACGCCTGCAACAGCAAAGGCTGGAAGAGCGCCTGGAGCTGTTGCGGCAGTCCCGCGAGCAGGCGGAAGAGCCTTTAGAAGACCTTCAGCTGGAGCTGGAAGGCTTGCTGGAGCGCAGGCTTGCCGAAGAAGACAAACTGTCTGAGGCCCGCGAGGGGCTAGAAGACCTCGACCGTCGGGTGCGCGAGGCAGATCAGGGTCGCAGCGGAGCCGAGCAACAGATCCAGCAGGTGCGCGCCACGTTGGAAACGCAAAAAATGGAATGTCAGGCGCTGGAGATTCGCGCTGGTAACCATTTGGAGCAGCTGAGCGGGTTGAACATCACTTTGCACGCTGTGCTTGAACAGCTGGACGATTCTGCCAGTGAGCAGGAATGGTCTGAGGAACTGGAAAAGATTGCCAGTCGAATACAACGTTTGGGCGCCATTAACCTGGCGGCTATTGACGAGTTTCAGGTGCAGAGCGAGCGTAAAACCTATCTGGACAGCCAGCACGAAGACCTGACCGAAGCGCTGGAAATCCTGGATGGCGCCATTCGCAAGATTGACCGTGAAACCCGTCAGCGTTTTAAAGAGACCTTTGATCGGGTTAATGAAGGTCTGCAGGGTTTGTTTCCCAAAGTTTTTGGCGGAGGCCACGCCAGCCTGGAACTGACAGGTGAGGATTTGCTGGAAACCGGCGTTACCATCATGGCGAGGCCACCGGGTAAGAAAAATAGCACCATTCACCTGTTATCCGGGGGTGAAAAAGCGTTGACTGCCATTGCTCTGGTGTTCGCAATATTTCAGCTTAATCCGGCGCCTTTTTGCATGCTGGACGAAGTGGACGCTCCGCTTGATGATGCCAATGTTGGCCGTTACGCGAATTTGGTGAAAGAGATGTCAAAGCAGGTACAGTTTATTTACATTACGCATAATAAAATCGCCATGGAGCAGGCTGATCAATTGATGGGTGTGACCATGTACGAGCCGGGTTGCTC